>NZ_AP024745.1:8360833-8999166 GCF_019704555.1 Actinoplanes sp. L3-i22 | reverse complement strand
CGGTACAGCTCGTTGTAGTACTCGGTGGCGTCGATCAGCTCCGGGTCGTAGCGCGGCGCCCCGGCCACGATCTGCTTCGGCTCGGCCACGTGCACGACGTCGTCGTCGATCGCCCGGATCGCCTCGATCGGGACGTAGGACGAGGTCGCGCCGAAGCCCAGGATGCCGCCGTGCGCCACGTGCAGCATCCGGACCTTCTGCTCCTCCGGGTCGATCAGCAGGTCGTCGACCCGGCCCAGGTCATTGCCGTCCCGGTCCTGGACCGTGCGCCCGCGGATGTCCTCGGCCGGATCACCGACCATCCGGTCGCTGTCACTCAACTTGATCAGCTCGATGCTGCTGCTCGGGGTCGTCATCGCACTCGCCTCCCTGGTACTGGCTACCGGAGGGATACCCGATCCCGGCATTTCGCACACCCGGCTGATCAGCGGCGACGGCCCCAGCGCAGGTAGGCGAGGGGGCCGAACGGCTGGACGGCCAGGGCCGGGAACCAGGCCGGCTTCGGGCCGCGGATCCGGTCGGCCGGGCGGCGGATCAGGTCGATCGCGGCGATCGTGGTGACCACCAGCTCGGCGGCGCCGATGACGAGGATGGCGCGCTGCTGACCGCGGGACAGGTCGTGCCACGTCTTCTTCTGGGCCATGGCGTGAACCTAGCGCATCGGGTTAGATCCATGGTCGGCGATGCGTGCGGGTTTTGGGGGAGCGATGAGTGAGCATGGGATCAGGGCGGCGCGGCCGGAGCCCGTACCGGAGCAATCGCCTGCCGTGCCCCCGGGCGGACCGCGACGAAGGCTGGTCGCCGCCGCGGTGATCGGGATTCTGGCCGTGACCGGCGTGCTCGTGGTGGTGTTCGGCCGGGGCGGCGGCGAGGTGCCGGCGGCGGCCACGTCGGCGGCGGAGGTGAAGGCCGCGGGTGCGAAGGCCGGCGCGGCGAGTGCGGTGGACGCGGCGGCCGGCGGCCCGGCGGATGCCGTGATGGCGATGCTGCAGGGGCAGGCGGCGGCGCTGATCGGTGGCGACGAGGCCGGCTGGCTGGCGCCGGTCGATCCGGCGCAGACCGACACCGTGGCGTACTTCCGGAAGCGTTTCAAGGTGCTCCGGGCGCTGCACGTCAGCCAGTTCGCCTACGCGCGCGGCAACAAGCCCTTTGTCGGGGCGGCCGACACCCAGTTCAGCGACACGATCTACTCCGGCTTCTGCTTCAGCCTGCCGAGCTGCCCGGACATCCTGCCGGAGGACGGGATCGACCTGGGCGCGCCGCGGATCAAGGAGACCTTCTCGTTCCAGCAGGTGGCCGGGAAGTTCCTGATCACCAGCGTGTTCGCGGACCGGGCGGAGAAGTCGCGCGAGCCGATGCCGTGGCAGGCCGGCGACCTGGTCGTGGCGGACGGCAACCGGGTCACCGTCGCGGCCGCCCCGGCGGTCGCGGGCCGGGCGAAGGAGGCGCTCGAGGTGGCCGAGAAGGCCGCGGTCTTCGCCGACCGGTTCGCCGGCGAGTTCCGCAATCCGCAGCAGCGCTACCGGGTCTACCTCGCCGACGACAAGCAGTGGAAGCGCTGGTTCAACAGCTCGATGTCGCGGGAGAACGGCGTGATCGGCCTGACCGTCGCGATCAACGACGTGCAGAGCGAGATCATGATCAAGATGAGCGGCAACCGGACCCGCGCCGAGCTGGCCGACACCATCCAGCACGAGATGGGGCACGTCGTCTCGCTCGGCAACCGCAACGACACCGGCAAGAAGCTGGTCTTCGACGTGCACGAGGAGTGGCTGACCGAGGGCGTCGCCGAGTACATCGGGCACTACCCGCGCCACGCCGCGCAGTCGCCGCGCAAGGCCGCCGTCCGGCAGCTCGTCGGGTCCTCGGCCGCGCCGCGGGGCATCGAGGTGCCGTCGCTCGACTGGGACGATCCGAAAAAGATCAATGCCTATTACGGGTACGGACATTTCGCCGTCGACTGCCTGGCCACGAAGTACGGCGAGCAGAAGATGGTGGCGTTCGTGAGCGCGATGGCCCGCGACGGCAAGTCCGACGACGAGGCCTCGGCGAGCGCGTTCGGCACCCCGTTCGCGGAGGTGGACAAGGCCTGCCTCGGCTGGATCCGGTCCCAGCTCTGAGGCAGGCCGTGCCGGTGCTCAGATCAGGCCGCCCATGCCCGGGTCGGTGATGCTGTCCGTACCGTTCTCCAGGTGGCCGGCGTACTGCGTCACGGTGCTGCCCGAGGTGACCGTGACGTCGTACCAGCCGTGCGTGCGGCTCGCGTCGATCTGCGAGGTCCGGGTGGTGCCGGGGCGCAGGCTCAGGGTGGCCGCGTGCCGGGTGTACCGGTCCGCGACGGTGACCTGGGCGTGGCTCCGGCCGTTGTTGCGGATCTCCAGCAGGACGGTGTCCCGGCGCTCGTCGTAGCGGGCCCGCACCACCAGCTTGACGTCGCCGCGGCGGAACCGGCGGTAGAACCCGTTCGGCCCGTGCACCTCGACGTCGTCGCTGGTGAACCCGCTGATCAGATGCTTGCCGGGTTCGACCGTGAAGGACCTCGGGTCGGCGCCCGACGGCCGTACGCCGAAAACCGCCGTTGATTTTCCGATGTTGTGCAGTTCGATGGTGTCGGCGGTCGCGTCCGCGTGCAGGGTGTAGGGCAGCGCCCGGGCCGGCCGGACGCCGCGCTCCTGCGCCGGCAGCTCCGGATCGGCCGGCGGGACCGGGATCTCGTCCGGCTGCCGGGTCAGCTCGGCCGGCTTGAACTGCGCCGTCTCGGGCAGGTCGACCGGGCGACGATTCGGCGTCGTGAAGTCGAACGCGCTGGTCAGATCGCCGGCGACGGCCCGCCGCCACGGGGTGATGTTCGGCTCGGCGATCCCGAAGCGGCGCTCCAGGAACCGGATCAGTGAGGTGTGGTCGAACGCCTGCGAGTTCACCCAGCCGCCGCGGGTCCACGGGGAGACGACGAGCATCGGGACGCGGATGCCGAATCCGTACGGCCCGGCCTGGTGCCCGCCCCGCCTCCGTAGAGTTCGTCGGCCGTGGAGACGGTCGAGCGCGCCGGGTCCGGCGTCGGCGGGACGAGGTGATCGAAGAAACCACCCTCCTCGTCGTACGTGACGAACAGCGCCATCTTCGACCAGATCGCCGGGTTCGCCGCCAGGATGTCGATGACCTGCGAGACGTACCAGGCGCCGTAGTGCGGCTCCCAGTTCGGGTGCTCGGTGTACGCCTCCGGCGCGACGATCCAGGAGACCTCCGGCAGCGTCCCGTTCTCCACGTCCTTACGGAAGTCGGCGAGCAGCTGCTCGGGGCTGCGGCCGAGCTCGTTCACCTCGGTGCCGGTCTTCGCCTTGTCCGCGAGCGGGTCCCCGGGCTGCGCGTTCTGGTACTGGTGGAAGTAGAGCAGGGCGTTGTCGCCGTAGTTGCCGATGAACGGGTCCGAGGTCCAGCCCCAGTACCCGGCGGCGGTCAGGCCGAGCCCGACGTCCTGGTACACCTTCCACGAGACGCCGGCCTCCTCCAGCCGCTCCGGATAGGTGGTCCAGTCGTAGCCGGCCTCGGCGTTGGTGATCACCGGGCCGCCACCCCGGCCGTCGTTGCCGACCCAGCCGGACCACATGTGGTAGCGGTTCGGGTCGGTCGGGCCGAGCAGCGAGCAGTGGTAGTTGTCGCAGACCGTGAACGCGTCCGCGAGCGCGAAGTGGTAGGGCAGATCCGCCCGGGTGTGGTGGGTCATGGTCTGCACGCCCTTGTTGGGCACCCACTTGTCGTACCGCCCGGCGTTCCAGGCGGCGTGCGTGTCGTCCCACCCGTGCGGCGGATCCGGGAGGAAGGTGCCGCCCAGGTCCTCGACGTCCGGCCGGAACGGCAGCAGCCCGTCCTGGTGCCACACGGACTCGCCGGACGGCTTGCGCGCCGGGTGCGGGTCGGCGAACCCGCGGACGCCGCGGAGCGTGCCGAAGTAGTGATCGAACGAACGGTTCTCCTGCATCAGGAAGATGACGTGCTCGACGTCCTGAATCGACCCGGTGCGATTGTTCGCCGGGATGGCGAGGGCCTTCTCGAGGCCCGTGGGCATGGCGGCGGCTATCGCCGGCATGCCCAGCATCTGCAGAAACTTGCGACGATCCACGCTGGCCACGGCCGCGGACGCTATGCACCGAAGGTAGCCCCGCGGTGACATTTACGGGTGTTGATGACGCCATTCTCGGGGCGACTAAGCTTCCTCCTCGTGCGCTGGTGGAGAGGGCTGAGCCCGATGGTCCGGGACGCCGTCGGCGCCGGGTTGCTGATCGTCGCCGCGTTCGTGCCCGGCCTCGCCGAGCTCGGCCTCCAGATCGGTGAACTGCACCTGCACGGCGCCACCGGGCTCAGCCTCGGGCTGCTGGTGATCCAGGCCCTGGCCCTGGTGCCGCGCCGACGCTGGCCGGCGGTCAGCCTCGCGGCCGGTGGGCTCGCCTGGGGCGTCTACCAGCTCGGCGGCTATCCGGTGACGATCGCCGGGATGGCGCTGCTGCTCGTGCTCTACAGCGTCGGCGCGCACCAGGAGCGGTTCCGCCGGGAGGTGGCCGCGGCCGGGGTGGCCGGCTACGTGGCGCTCGCGATCGCGCTGCACGAGCGGGGCTCGACCGAGCACGTGATCAACTACGCGACGTTCTTCGTGGTGCTCGCGGCGTGCTGGGGCGCGGGCGCGTGGGTGCGCTCGCGACAGCACGACGAGCTGCGGAAACGGGAGGCCAGCGTGCGCCTGGCGATCAGTGACGAGCGGGGCCGGATCGCGCGGGAACTGCACGACGTGGTCACCCACCACGTCACCGCGATGGTGGTGCAGGCCGACATGGCCGGGCTGCTCGTCACCGCCGACGCGGCGCGCGCCGCCGACGGGATCGCCGCGGTCGGCCGGAGCGGGCGGGAGGCGCTGACCGAGCTGCGGCGGCTGCTCGGCGTCCTGGACGGGAACGCCCTCGCCGAGCACGAGCCCGGCCGCGTGACCGACCTGGTCGAGCGGATGCGCCGGGCCGGGCAACCGGTCGACTTCGCCGAGGAGGGCGGGCCCGGCCCGGACGGCGGACTCGGGCTGGCGATCTACCGGGTGGTGCAGGAGGGGCTGACCAACGCGGTGAAGCACGCGCAGGGACGACCCACCCGGGTGCGGGTGCGGCACGCGACGGAAGGAACCGAGATCGAGGTGGTCACCGAAGGTTCCTTCCGCGGCGCGGTGGTGCCCGGGCGCGGCCTGACCGGGCTGGGCGAGCGGGTCAAGGTCTTCGGCGGCACCTTCGAGGCCACCGGAAACCCCCAAGGCGATTTCACCGTACGGGTTCGGCTGCCGCTCGGGGCCGGCGCGTGATCCGGGTGCTGGTCTGCGACGACCAGGCGCTGATCCGGGCCGGGTTCGTGACCGTTTTCGGACTCCAGCCGGACCTCGAGGTGGTCGGCGAGGCGTCCGACGGGGAGTCGGGGGTGCAGCTCGCGCACCGGCTGCGGCCCGACGTCGTGGTGATGGACATCCAGATGCCGGTGCTCGACGGGATCGAGGCGACCCGGCGGCTGGCCGGGCCGGATGTCGCCGACCCGATCAAGGTGCTCGTGGTGACCACGTTCAACCTGGACAAATACGTCTATGCGGCGCTGCGGGCCGGGGCCAGTGGGTTCCTGCTCAAGGACGCGCAGCCGGCCGAGCTGATCGACGGGATCCGGACCGTGGCCCGGGGCGAGGCGCTGCTCGCGCCGGCGGTGACCCGGGGGCTGGTCGGGCGGTTCGGCGATCGGGTCCGGGCTTCGGCGCCGGGGTTGGACGAGCGGCTGGCGGTGCTCACGCCGCGGGAGCTGGAAGTGTTCCGGCTGATCGCGGAGGGGTTGTCCAATGCGGAGATCGCCGGGCAGATGGTGATCGGGCAGGAGACGGTGAAGACCTACGTCTCGCGGATCCTGACCAAGCTCGCGTTGCGTGACCGGGTGCAGGCCGTGATCCTGGCCTATCAGTCAGGTCTCGTCGGCGCCCCCTGACGCGGCGCTCTTCCCGCGGGTTTTGCCGGCTTCGCACCTCCCGAGCTGCTGCGTTGGATTCAGGCTAGCCTCCTAGGATGCCTTAGAGGCCTTGACTTGACGGGGCGCTCGCGGCGGCGCTGCGGGGCGGCATGGGGCGGTGTGGCGAGCAGAAGCCGGGCGGCCGGGCTGGGCTGGGCGCGGCGGGGCGGGGCGCGGCTGGGCGCGGCGGGGCGCGGCTGGGCGCGGCGGGGCGCGGCTGGGCGCGGCGGGGCGCGGCGGGGCGCGGCGGGCGAAGGCCAAGCGGGCCGGGCAGGGCGGAGGCGGGGCTGGGTGGGCCGAGGCTGGCCGGGCCGGGCGGGGCCGGGCGGGGCGGAGGCCGCGGGGTGGGCCGAGTCTGGGCTCGGCGGGGCGGAGGCCGCGGGGTGGGCCGAGGCTCGGCGGGGCTCGGCGGGGCTCGGCGGGGCTGGGTGGGGCTGGGTGGGGCTGGGTGGGGCTGCGCTGGGCTGGGTGGGGCTGGGCTGGGTGGGGCTGGGCGGTTGGGTTGGCTGAGTGGGGGCTGAGGTCGGGTTGAGGGGGTGGGTGGGGAAACGGTTTGGTGTGGGTGGGGCGGGCGCGAGAGGATCGCTGCGTGAGCGAGCACGGGGAGGGTGCCGGGCGGTTGCGGGTGGAGCTGTTCGGGGGGTTGCGGGTCGGGCGGGGTGCGGCCGATCTCGCGGTGCCGGGGGCGAGGCTTCGCGGGCTGCTCGTGCGGCTGGCGCTGGCGGCCGGGCGGCCGGTCGGGGCCGGGGCGCTGGTGGACTCGCTGTGGCCGCTGGACCGGCCGGCCGATCCGGCGAACGCGCTGCAGTCGCTGGTGTCGCGGCTGCGCCGGGTGCTCGGGGACGCCGACGCGGTGACCCAGGACGAGGGTGGCTACCGGCTCGCGGTGGGCGACGACGACGTGGACGTGATCCGGTTCGAGCGGCTGGCCGGGAGCGGGCGGCAGAAGCTGCGGGCCGGGGACGTGGCCGGGGCCGCCGAGCTGCTCGGGGCGGCCGTCGAGCTGGTGCGCGGGCCGATGGTGGCCGAGGTCGGCGCGGTGGCCGAGGCGGTCGGGGTGCGGCTGGGCCGGTCGGTCGGCTCGGCGCTGGCCGACGTGGCCGAGACGGATCTGCTGCTCGGGCGGTTCGATGCGGCCGAGGGGCGGCTCACCCGGCTGCTCGAGGAACATCCGCTGGACGAGCGGGTCACCGGGCTGCTGATGGACACGCTCGCGGCCCAGGGGCGGCAGGCGGACGCGCTCGCGCTGTATGAGCAGGTCCGGGAAGAGGTCGCGGATCGGCTCGGGGCGGATCCGGGGGCGGCGTTGCGGGAGCGGCACTTGCGCCTGCTGCGCGGTTCCGACATTTCCGAAATGAGCGCCGGGCCGGGAAACGGCGCGGCAAGCACCGGGCGGGGCACGGCGAACGCCGGGCTGGGCGCGGCGGGCACCGGGCGGGGTGCGGCGGGCGCCGGGCGGGGTGGGGCGAGCACCGGGCTGGGCGAGGCGGCGGCTGCGGACGAGGCGGCTGGTCCCGAGGGAACGGCCCGGGTGGGGCGCGGGGCCGAGGCCGTACCGGCGAATGGTGTGTCTCGGAACGAGAGCAAGCCGGCGGCGAGCAACCTGCCGGAACCACTGACCAGCTTTATCGGCCGTGAGGCCGATCTTGCCCGGGTCGACGCCCTGCTGGCGGTGGGGCGGCTGATCACCGTGCTGGGGCCCGGCGGCGCCGGGAAGACGCGGCTGGCGACGCAGGCGGCGCGGCGCCGGCGCGGGGAGTTCCGGGACGGGGTCTGGCTGATCGACCTGGCGGCGGTGACCGCGCCGGCCGAGCTGCCGGCGGCCGTGGTGACCGCGACCGGGCTGCGCGCCTCGGCGATCTTCGAGGGGGGTTCGGGGCTGCGGCCGGAGGGGCGCACCGACCTGGACGTGCTGGTCGACCAGTTCGCGACGCGCGAGTGCCTGTTCCTGGTGGACAACTGCGAGCACCTGATCGACGCGGTCGCGCACCTGGCGACGGCGCTGCTGGTGCGCTGCCCGGGGCTGCGGATCCTGGCGACCAGCCGCGAGCCGCTGGCGGTGGACGGCGAGGCGCTGGTGCCGCTCGGGCCGCTGGGGATGCCCGAGCCGGGCGCGCCGGACCAGGCCCGGCGGTCGCCGGCGGTGCGACTGTTCGCCGAGCGGGCCGCCGCGGTGCTGCCCGGGTTCGAGGTGGACGACACGACGGTGGCCGACGTGGTGCAGATCGTGCGCCGGCTGGACGGCCTGCCGCTGGCGCTGGAGCTGGCCGCGGCCCGGCTGCGCACGCTCGGGCTGCGCGAGCTGGCCGACGGCCTGGACGACCGGTTCCGCCTGCTCACCACCGGCAGCCGGACGGCGCTGCCGCGGCACCGGACGCTGCGCGCGGTGATCGCGTGGAGCTGGGAGCTGCTGGCCGCCGGCGAGCGGACCGTGGCGGAGCGGGTGTCGGTGCTGCCCGGCGGGGTGACCGCGGGTTCGGCGACGGCGGTCTGCGCGGACGCCGGGGTGCCGGCCGGGCTGATCCCGGATCTGCTGGCCGCGCTGGTCGACAAGTCGCTGCTGCAGCGCACGCCGGACGGCCGGTACCGGATGCTGGAGACCCTGCGGGAGTACGGGATCGACCAGCTCGCCTCCCAGGGCTCGCTGACCGGGGCCCGGCGGCTGGCCGCTGGCTACCTGTCCGACCTGGTCGCCGAGCACGATCCGCGGCTGCGCACCGCCGAGCAGCTGGACGCGCTGGTCGTGCTGCGCGCGGAGTACGACAACGCGCTGGCCGCCCTGCGCCACCTGTGCGACGAGGGGGACGCGGACGGCGCGACCCGGCTGGCGCTGAGCCTGGTGTGGTACTGGCAGATGTTCGGCCGGCACGCCGACGCCGCGTTCTGGCTGCACGAGGCGCTGAAGCTGCCGGGGGAGCGGAGCCGGCTGGTCGCCGACTGCGCCGAGGCGGTGCTCACGCTCAACCGGGTGGGCTCCGAGGTGGTGATGATGGCCGAGACCGTCCAGCAGCGACAGGACCGGCTGCGGGCGCTGTCCGGCCGGCTGATGTCGCATCCGGAGCTGCCCGGGCTGGTCGGGGCGCTGTCCGCGGTGGTGCTGTTCATGGCCGACGAGCGGGACGCCGCCCAGGCCCGGATGAATCAGCTGGTGGACGGGCCGGACGCGTGGGTGGCCGCGCTGGCGCAGCTGTTCCGGGCCCAGGTGGCCGAGAACAACGGCGACGTCCAGCAGGTCCGGGTCGACGTGACGGCCGCGCTGGCCGGGTTCCGGGCGGCCGGTGACCGGTGGGGGCAGGCGACCGTGCTGCCGTTGCGGGCGCTGCTCCGGCAGTACGACGGTGACCTGGACGGCGCCCTGGCCGATCTGACCGCGGCGAGGTCGCTGGCCGGCGAGTTCGGCTCGCTCGACCTGGGTGACGAGATCTTCATCGACCTGCGGGCGGCCGACCTGCATCTGCGGCGCGGCGAGCCGGCCGAGGCGATCGCGGCGCTGACCGGCGCGCGGGTGCGGGCCGAGCGGGCCACGTCGCCGGAGATGATGCTGCTCATCGACGCCCTGGAGGCCGGGATGATGGTCACCCTGGGCGATCTGGACCGGGCCGAGGAGCTGCTCGGGCGGGCCGAGGTCGGCCTCCGGACGGGCGGGCCCGACTTCATGAACGGCGACCACGGCACCGCGATCATCGAGGGGGTGCGGGCCACGCTCGCGCTGCGCCGGGGTGATCCGGTGCGGGCGGAGAAGGCGCTGGTCCTGTCGTACGCGGCGGCCCAGGAGACCCGGGACATGCCGATCCTGTCGCTGGTCGCGGTGGGTGCGGCCGGGCTGGCGGACCTGGTCGGCCGGCCCCGGGAGGCGGCGCAGCTGCTGGGCGCGGCGGCCCGGTTGCGGGGTTCGCACGACCCGACCGACCTGCAGGTGGCCGAGCTGACCCGGCGGAACCGGGCGGCGCTGGGCGACGACGGGTTCGCCGAGGCGTACGCGGCTGGCTGGGCCCTGGACCCGACGACAGCGCTGGCCCGGGTGAACCCGGGCCAGCTGCGTGCTTTGGAGGGTTAATCAGGTGCGCTTGTTGTAAGCGCGCAGGGCCAGCGGCACGAAGACCACCAGCAGGCCGGCCATCCAGGCCAGGGTCATCAACAGGTGGTGGGCGACCGGCCCGCCGATCAGCAGGCCGCGTT
This sequence comes from Actinoplanes sp. L3-i22, assembly GCF_019704555.1. Taxonomy (NCBI): domain Bacteria; kingdom Bacillati; phylum Actinomycetota; class Actinomycetes; order Micromonosporales; family Micromonosporaceae; genus Actinoplanes; species Actinoplanes sp. L3-i22. The sequence continues at coordinate 8,988,969 of NZ_AP024745.1, read as the reverse complement.
CCGCCCCGACCAGGTGCGTGATCGGGTTGACCTTGACGAAGGCCTGCAGCCAGCCGGGCAGGGTCTCGGTCGCCACGAACACGTTGCTGCCGAACGAGAGCGGGAAGACCAGCAGGAACATCACGCCCTGCACGGCGCCCGAGGTGCGCACGATCATGCCGACCCAGACCGAGATCCAGCCGAAGCAGAGGCCGAAGCCGACGGCCAGGGCCACCGCGGCCAGGGTGGCCGGGGCGTCGGTCTGGATCCGGAAGCCCATCACCGCGCCGATGCCCAGGGTCACCACGCACACCGTGAGGTAGCGGACGATGTCCGCCATGACCGCGCCGACCAGGGGCGCCGACCGGGAGACCGGCAGCGACCGGAACCGGTCGAAGACCCCCTTCTCGATGTCGGCGTTGAGGTTCTGGCCGAGCGCGATGCCGCCCATGGCGAGCGACTGACCGAGCATGCCGGGCAGCAGGAACTGCAGGTAGGCGTGCCGGTCGCCGCCGGCGATGGCGCCGCCGAACAGGTAGGTGAACATCAGCAGGAAGATGACCGGCTGGATGGTCACGTCGATCAGCGCCTCGGGCGTGCGCACGGTCTTGATCAGGCTGCGCTTGGCGAGCGCGCCGCTGTGCCGGACCAGCGCGAGGAACGATCCCCCGCGGGGCGTGTCCAGGCGGATGGGTGCGTCGTCCAGAACTGCGGTGCTCATACCAGCGCCTCCGTCTTCTTCTCTTTCTCGCCACCGCCGGTGAGCGTGTGGAACACCTCGTCGAGGCTGGGCAGGTGCAGGCCGAACTCGTTGACCTCGATGCCGGCCCGGCGCAGCGCCGGGATCACGTCGTCGAGGGCGCGGTCCGAGGTCACCGGCACCGACGCGGCGCCGGGCCGGGATCCCGAGGCGGTGTCCGGCGCGGCGTTGGTGCCGGGGGAGGCGACCTGGTCGAGGATCTGCAGCACCTCGGGCAGCCGGTTCACGTCGGCCGGCCGGATGCGCAGGGTCTGCCCGCCGACCCGGCGCTTGAGCCCGTCCGGGGTGTCCTGGGCGATCACCTTGCCGTGGTTCACCACGACGATCTCGTCGGCCAGGGCGTCGGCCTCCTCCAGGTACTGCGTGGTGAGCAGCACGCTGGAACCCTGCGCGACCTGGGTGCGCACGACGCCCCACATGTCCTCGCGCTTGGCCGGGTCGAGGCCGGTGGTCGGCTCGTCCAGGAAGATCACCTCGGGGTGGCCGACGAGGCTGGCGGCCAGGTCGAGGCGGCGGCGCATGCCACCGGAGTACGTCTTGGCCGGGCGCCCCGCCGCCTCGGTCAGGTCGAACCATTCGAGCAGCTCGGCGGCCCGCTTCCGGGCGTCCCGGGTGGTCAGGTCCAGCAGCTTGCCGATCAGCACCAGGTTCTGGGTGCCGGTCAGGTCCTCGTCGACCGACGCGTACTGCCCGGTCAGGCCGATCCGGCGGCGGACCTTCTGCGGCTCGCGCAGCACGTCGATGCCGGCCACGAACGCGGTGCCCGAGTCCGGGCGCAGCAGGGTGGCCAGCACCCGGACGGCGGTGGTCTTGCCGGCCCCGTTGGGCCCCAGCACGCCGAGCACCGTGCCCCGGCGCATGGCCAGGTCCACCCCGTCGAGCGCCTGTGTCTTGCCGAAGCGTTTGCGCAACCCCTCGGCGCGCACCACGAGATCGTCCACGATTCTCGCTCCCCCTCATCCGTTGTCGAGGATCAGGTTGCGGGAGGGCGCTGGCATGTTTCGCACATGGCGCTGGCACGGCTCCCCGAGGGGCCGGGGGAGCCGTGCCAGCGAGCTGTCAGGTCCGTCGTCGTGTGCGGGGCGCGCGCGGAACGCCGTACCCAAATCGTGTTTTAGGGTTTAAATCCCTTTTGTTCCGGACGGCGCGGCGGTGCCGGCGGCCTCGGTGCCGCCGGCGGTGGCCGGGGCGGAGGCGGCGGTGGCCGAGGTGCCGGCGGCGACCGGGGCGGAGGCCGAGGTGGAAGCGGCGGCGGGGGACGGGGCGTGGGCGTCGTCGAGCATCGTCGCCTCGTCGAACGGGTCGTGGCCGCTGAGCACCAGCTCCGCCTTCTCCCGGTCGAACTCCTTGGTCCAGACCCCGATCAGCACGGTCGCGATGGCGTTGCCGGCGAAGTTGGTCAGTGCCCGCGCCTCGGACATGAACCGGTCGATGCCGACGATCAGCCCGACCCCGTCGACCAGCTCCGGCCGGTGCGTCTGCAGGCCGCCGGCCAGGGTGGCCAGGCCGGCGCCGGTGACCCCGGCGGCCCCCTTCGACGCGATGATCATGAAGAGGAGCAGGGAGATCTGCTCGCCGATGGAGAGTGGCTTGTCCATCGCCTGGGCGATGAACAGCGACGCCATGGTCAGGTAGATCGCCGTGCCGTCCAGGTTGAACGAGTACCCGGTCGGCACCGCGATGCCGACCACCGGCTTGCTCACGCCGACGTGCTCCATCTTGGCGATCAGGCGGGGCAGCGCCGACTCGGACGAGGAGGTCGACAGGATCAGCAGGAACTCCCGGCCCAGGTAGCGGAACAGCCGCCAGATGTTGACCCGGGCGACCACCCAGAGCAGTGGGCCGAGTACCGCGAACACGAAGATCGCACAGGTCAGGTAGAAGCCGAGCATGATCTGCGCCAGGCTGATCAGCGCGTCCACGCCGGCCGAGCCGACCACCGCGGCGATCGCGCCGAACGCGCCGATCGGAGCCAGCCACATCAGCATCGCCAGAACCCGGAAGACCAGGCGCTGGAACGCCCCGATCGCGGTGAGCACCGGCTGGGCCCGCTCGCCCATCGACTGCAGCGCGAAGCCGATCAGCAGCGCGACCAGCAGCGTCTGCAGCACCTCGTTGCCGACCAGCGGGGAGACCAGGGTGGTCGGGATGATGCCGAGGATGAAGTCGGCGGTGGTCTCACTGGCGGTGTCGCTGACCTGCTTCTGGCCGGCCGCGGCGACCGAGGCGTCCAGGTGCAGGCCGGCGCCGGGGTGGATGATGTTGCCGACGATCAGGCCGATGGCCAGCGCGACCGTCGACATGATCAGGAAGTAGCCGAGGGTGAGGCCGCCGACCTTGCCGACCTTGGCGGCCTTGCGGACCGAGCCGACGCCGAGCACGAGCGTGCAGAAGATGACCGGGCTGATCATCATCTTGATCAGGTTGACGAATCCGGTGCCGATCGGCTTGAGCTCCACCGCCGTGTCCGGTGCGAGCAGGCCGACGGCGATGCCGAGGAGGACGGCCACGATCACGGCCGGGTACAGGTAGCGGGTGCGATCCTTCATGGCCGTGACTGTGGTCTAGGTCTCAGCCTGGATCACGATTACGGTCATTCTGTTCATCGGCTTGAAACGTCAGGATGGCCCGCCCATGACCCGTCGGTGGAGTATCGCGCGGCAGCTGTTCGCGCTGCAGGTGCTGGTCGTGACGCTGTTGGTGGCGGTCTGCACGACCGGCGCGGTGCTGCTCGCCCAGCGGGACGCCCGCAACGCCGCGATCGGCCAGGTCACCGCGGTGGCCGAGACGATCGCGCACTCGCCCGAAGTGGTCACCGCGTTGCGTTCGGAAGATCCGAGCAAGACCCTGCAGCCGTACGCCGAGGCCACGCGCAAAGCAACCAGCACCGACTTCGTCGTCGTGATGGCGCCGGACCGCACCCGCTACACGCATCCGACGCCCGCCCTGATCGGCCACCCGTTCGCCGGCTCGGTGGCCGGCGCGCTGGCCGGTGGCACGGTCGTCGAGGAGTACCCGGGCAGCCTCGGCGACTCGTGGCGCACGGTGGTGCCGATCCGCGACGAGGCGGGCGCGATCGTCGGCCTGGTCTCGGTCGGGATCCGGACCGCGGCGATCAACCGGGCCCTGGTCGCCCAGTTCCCGGCGGTCGCCACCGGCACCGCCGCGGCGCTGCTGCTGGCCGCGGCCGGCGCGTGGGCGCTGAGCCGCCGCCTGGGCCGGCAGACCCACGGGCTCGGCCCGGCCGAGATGACCAGCATGTACGAGTACTACGACGCGGTCCTGCACTCGGTCCGCGAGGGCCTGGTGGTGGCCGGCCGCGACGGGCGGGTCGAGCTGATCAACGACGAGGCCCGGCGGCTGCTCGGCGTCCCGCTCGACGGCCCGGCCGACCTGCCCGCCGAGGTGGCCGGCCTGCTCGCCGAGCCACGCGCCATGGTGGACGAGCCGATCCTGACCGGCGACCGGATCCTGGTCGCCAGCCGCCGCTTCACCCACGACTCCCGGGGCAGTGTGCTCACCCTGCGCGACCACACCGAGCTGCGGCAGCTGACCGGCGAGCTGGACTCGGTGCGCGGCCTGACCGAGGCGCTGCGGGCCCAGGCGCACGAGGCCGCGAACCGGCTGCACACCGTGCTGACCCTGGTCGAGCTCGGCCGGCCGGAGGAGGCGGTCCGGCTCGGCACCGAAGAGCTCGCGCTCGCCCAGCAGCTCACCGACCAGGTGGTCGGCGCGGTCCGCGAGCCGGCCCTGGCCGCGCTGCTGCTCGGCAAGTCCGCGCAGGCCGCCGAGCGCGGCGTCGAGCTCACTGTGGACCCGGACTCACAGATGAACGATGCGCGGCTGCCGTCTCGTGATCTGCTCACGGTCGCCGGCAACCTGGTCGACAACGCGCTGGAGGCGGTCGCCGGGGTGCCGTCCGGCTCGCCGCGGCGGGTGCGGGTGCTGGTCCGGCAGGAGGAGGACGAGGTGGTCGTCGAGGTCAGCGACACCGGCCCGGGCCTGACCCCGGAGCAGGCCGCCTCGGCGTTCCTGCGCGGCTGGTCGACCAAGCCGGGCGCCGGCCGCGGCATCGGGTTGTCCCTGGTCCGGCAGATCGCCGAACGGCACGGCGGTGGTTACGCGATCTCCTCGGCGCCGGGCGGCGGCGCGATTCTCACGGTACGGCTGCCCACCGCCCGCCGAGCGGCCGTCCGATGATCCGGGTGCTGGTCGTCGACGACGAGCCGTTGATCGCCGAGGCCCATCGCGCCTACACCGAGCGGATCGACGGCTTCGCGGTGGTGGGGGTGGCGCACACCGCCCGGGAGGCGATGGGGGTCCTCCGTACCCAAGAAGTGGATCTTGTTCTGCTGGATCTGAACCTGCCCGACCGGCACGGCCTGGACCTGGCCCGCACGCTGCGCGCGGCCGGCAGCGGTGCGGACGTCCTCGCCGTCACGTCCACCCGCGACCTGGCGATGGTCCGGCAGGCGGTGGCCCTGGGCGTGACGCACTACCTGCTGAAGCCGTTCACGTTCGCCGCGTTCCGCGACAAGCTGGACCGGTACGCCCGCTACCGCGCCCAGCTCGTCGAGTCGACCGAGGCGGCCGCCCAGCACGAGATCGACCGGGTCTTCTCCACCCTGCGCGGCAGCCCGCCCGACACGCTCCCGAAGGGCCTGGACGCGGCCACGTTCGACCTGATCCTGACCGCGTTGCGCGCGTCGCCGGGCCTGTCCGCGGCCGAGGTCGCCGCCCGCACCGGCACGTCCCGGGTCACCGCCCGCCGCTACCTGGAGCACCTGGCCGAGTCCGGCCGGGCCGCCCGCACCCCGCGCTACGGCGGCCCGGGCCGCCCGGAGGTGGAATACCGCCCGGCCTGAAGCCTGCGCCGGGTGGCGACCGCGGTCCGCAGCGCGGGCCACAGCCGCAGCCGCCGGCGGTGATCGGTGGCCGCGACCAGCGCGGCCAGGGCCGGCCGCTCGTGGGCCGGGACGAGAACGATGACGATCAGCAGGGGCAGGGCCGCGGCCAGCAGCTCGGTCACCAGGAAGAACGCGACGAGGGCGGCCACTAGCGCGGCGATGACGAGGAAATTCATGGGCTCCGCTCCGATCCGGTCGGCGAACGGCGATGGATGCGGTCAGCGCACGGCGATCGCGGCCAGCAGCAGGATCAGGCCGACCCCGAGAGCGAAGGCGACGATGGCGGCCGCCGCGGCCGCCTCGAGAACCGCGCCGAACGGCTCCAGGGCGCGTTTCAGGTAGCGGAGGCCGATGATCAGGCAGATCCCGGCCAGGGCGAGGTAGAGCGTGGACCGGTCACCGGCAAGCGACAGGTCCGACAGCGACAGCTGGGTCATGAGCACCACCAGGGCTTCGAGTGGTCAGGTGACTCCATCGAGTGTGTGTTCCCGGCCGAGCCGGCGTCTACGGTCTATTCACCAGTCGTGAATATATTCTTGCTGAGCGTGATCGCTGATGAATCCGAGCGTCGTGGTTCAGGTCGCCGCGTCTGTGAACCCGCCGGTACAGCTCAACTGGAGTGCCGGTTCCTTCACTCAGGCGTTCCAGCCGAAAGCTAGTCAGGTGTAATCCCGCGGACGCGCGCAGCATCGTCCCGCAAAAGGGGCGTATTTCGGTGCTCCTAGCTTTCTCTAACGCAATCCATGATTTAGTCTTTACCGTGACTGAAAACATCCCCGCGACCGTTCCGGAAAACATGTCCTTGACCGTCGTGGCCAACAGCTGTACATCGGGCGCGTGCCCGACCATCTATCGAACCGGGTCCGGCTCTCTGGTCGTCCAGGGTTACGTCGTTCCCGCCCGCCAGGCGGGGGTCGATGTGCCGGACGGCGAGATGCTGGTGGAGATCCCTGCGGAGCTGTTGGCCGAGGCCCTGCGCAATCTTTCTTGACGACCGAGCGGAAGAAGCTGGTGACGGCGCATTCGGGTGCACCCGGAGGGCAGGACGAATCGGTCGGCACGATTCTGGGCCGGATGCGCCGGAGCCGGAAGATCAATGGTTCCACGCTGGGCGCGATGGTCGGCATGAGCCAGCCGAAGATCTCGCGTATCGAGCGGGAGGACGGTGGCCCGCCGGCCCCGGCCGACGTCGTCGCCATCGCGCGCGCCCTGGAGGCCGACGAGGCCACGATCGATGACCTGCGCCGGCGGGCCGAACAGGCACACGACCGGATGACCGAGTGGAGGCCGGCCGCGGCCGGGCTGGCCAACCGGCAGCGTGGCGTCGCCGAGTGGGAGTTCTCGGCGAAGGAGATCCGCGACTTCCAGCCGGCGGTCCTGCCCGGGCTGGTGCAGACCGGAAGCTACATGCGCGCCACCCTGATGTCGTTCCAGCGCGTGGTGCAGTCGGACGGCGACGAGCGCGAGCTCTCCCGGGCGATCACCGCACGGACCGAGCGTCAGGAGGTCATTGCCGACACCGGGATCACGTTCCGGATCGTGATCACTGAGGCGGTGCTGCGCACCCGGATTTGCCCGCCGGCGTCGATGATCGAGCAGCTCAGTCACCTCCGCGAGCTCGCGCACCGACCCAACGTGCGCTTCGCGGTGGTCCCGGAGGAGGTGCCGACGCCGATTCCGCCGCAGCTCGGTTTCACCATCTTCGACGAGGACATGGTCGTCATCGAGACCTACAACACCGGCCTGTTCTCGCGCGGTGGCAACGTCGTCCGGCAGTACGGGCGGGTGTTCGAGGGGTTTGAGCAGGCGGCCACCACCGACATCGAGCCGATCCTGGCTCGGTACGAGGCGTACTACGTCGAGAAGCTGACCCGGCCGGCCTGACAGTCATGCCGCGGCGAGCCAGGCGGTGCCGGGGAGCTTTTTCGCGGCGTACATGGCGTGGTCGGCCCGGCGGATGACGGTTACCGGGTCGTCGCCCGGGACGGCGGTGGCGACGCCGATGCTCACCCGGATGTCGAGCGGCGTGCCGTGGAAGGTGACCGGGGCGGCCAGGGCCGCGATCACCCGCTCGACGACCGCGGCAGCCTCCTGGTCGGCGGTGCGCGGTGCGGCGGGCGGGGGCGCGTGAGCGGCCGGTAGGAGCAGGACGAACTCGTCGCCGCCGAGGCGGGCGGCGGTGTCGCCGGGGCGGATCGCGGCGGACAGGGCGTGGCCGACCGCGGTCAGCAGCAGGTCGCCGGCCTCGTGCCCGTGCACGTCGTTGACCTGTTTGAACGCGTCCAGGTCGAGCACCGCCACCCGGACCGGCCCGTCCTCCAGAGCGGCCGCCAGGCGCTGCTGGAACAGGGCCCGGTTGCCGAGCCCGGTCAGCGCGTCGTGGGTGGCCGCGTGATCGAGTTCGGACAGCAGACGGGCGTTGTCGCGCAGCGTGCCGGCCTGGCGGGTGGCGACCACCGCGGTCAGCAGGACCCCGCTGAACGCGACCGCGATCATGTCGGAGCGGTCGGCCACCGCGGACCACAGCAGCAGGGCGTCCACGGCGGCGACCGCCAGGTACGGCAGCAGGCTGTACGGGCGCCGCCGGCGACGCGAGCGCGCGGCGACCGGCGCGCCCCACTGCGCCTCGGCGGCCATCGCGCCCAGGCAGAACACCGCCGGCAGGTGGATCTGGGCCACGTACAGCCGCGGGTCGAGGTGCACGATCAGCGGCTGGAACATCGGGGCCAGGGTGCCGATGAGGACCGCCGCCGCGAGCAGCCGCAGGCCCCGGGCATCCAGCGCCGAGTACTCCCCGAGCACCACCTTGGCCAGCGCGAACACCGCCAGGACGGCGAGCACGCAGAGCCCGAGGGAGGCCGCGACGGCCGGCGTGAGGCCGGCGCCGAGCGCGCGCCGGGTGCTGAAGTGCCAGATGAACACGGCCGAGGCGAGGGCGACGGTGCCGGCGTCGAGGGCGACCCGGGTGGCCGCCCCGGCCTGCCGGCCCCCGGTCGGCAGCCGGACCAGGGCGTGGCAGAGCACCAGCAGCGCGAGCCCGTGCAGGAACAGCGTGATCGGCCCGGTGTAGGAGGCCCGCGCCTCCGGATGCCCGAGCACGTCCACCGCCTGCGCGGTCTGCCCGGCCCCGACCAGCAGCGGCACCGGGGTCAGCCGTCGCCAGAACGCGCGGGTCGGCGCGGGCAGCCCGGCGTGGCGGGAGAGCAGCCAGAAGACCGTCGCGAGCAGGGGCCCGTACCCGGGGATGGTGATCCAGAGCAGCCAGGCCGGCCCGAACGGGTGCACCGGCCAGACCACGAACGTGGTCAGCGCCACGGCGAACAGGGCCAGACAGGCGCGGGTGGCCAGCCGGGCCGGGGTCGGGACGCTCACTCGATGCCGGATCGGCATCGGTCGGACGTACTTGAGCGTTGCGCTCAACTTTGCGGGTCACATGCCGAACTGACCGGATGTGACGGGTCTGCGGCGTCCCCCGTGGTGGCTCGCCTGGCTGGTGGGCGGCGCGGCCGTCGCGGCCGGCTGGTCGCTGCTGCCCTACGGCGTGCCCGCGGTGGTGTGCTCCACGCTGCTGTCGTTCGCGGCGTGCACCGTGATGGTGGTCGGCGCCCGCCGCCGGCACCGCGACCAGCAGCCGGCCTGGTACATCTTCGCGGCCGGGGTGGTCACCTGGGTGGCCGGTGACCTGGTCTACGCGGTGCAGGGCGAAGGCACGTACCCGTCCTGGGCCGACGCGTTCTACCTGGGCGCCTATCCGCTGCTGGTGATCGCGCTGTTCCTGCTGACCCGGAGACGCGGGCCGTTCTGGTCGGGCAACCTGATCGACTCGGCGATCGTGGCGATCAGCGTCGGCATCGCGTACTGGACGTTCGTGATCGAGCCGATCGTGGTCGACGACAGCCAGCCGGCGCTGGCCCGGGCGGTGACCGCGGGCTACCCGACGATGGGCGTGCTGCTCTGCGCGCTGCTGGTGCCGATGCTGCTGCGCCGGGGCCCGCGGACCGCCGGGATGTGGCTGCTCACCGTCGGCGGCGTGGTCACCCTGACCTGCAACACCGTGTACACGCTGCTGCCGGCGGCGATGTACTCCTGGGGGTCGTTCGTCTACGGCGGCTACCTGCTCGCCTACGTCTGCTGGGCGGCCGCCGCGATCCACCCGTCGCCGACCCTGCTGCCGGCCGAGGAGGGCGACAGTCTCGGCTGGAGCCGGCTGCTGGCGCTGCTTGCCTCGATGCTGATGGTGCCGGCGATCCTGCTGGTGCAGGGCGAGCGCGGCACCGGCGCGACCAGCTGGCTCGCCGTCGGGATCGGCTCGATGGCGCTGTTCGTGCTGGTGGTGACCCGGATGTCCGGGTACATCGCGCGGGCGCACAGCCAGGCCCGGCGGCTGCACGACCTGGCCATGCGCGACGACCTGACCGGCCTGCCGAACCGGCGCGCGTTCGAGGAGGAGGCGATCAAGGGCGTCGCGACCGGCCCGTGCCGGCTGATCATGGTCGACCTGGCCGGGTTCAAGCACGTCAACGACCGGCTCGGCCGGGCCGCCGGGGACCAGGCGCTGGCCGCGGTGGCGACGCTGCTGCGCGCCTCGCTGCGGGAGGGCGACGCGGTGGCCCGGATGGGCGCCGACGAGTTCGCCGTGCTGGCCCTGGACACCCGGGCCGGCGAGGGCGACGCGGTGGTCACCCGGCTGATGGACCTGCTGCGCCGGCCGATCGTCTCCGGCGAGCACGAGCTGCTGCTCAACGCGCGGCTCGGGGTGGCCGACAGCCTGGAGTGCGGGGCGGTGCCGGTGTCCGAGCTGGTGCGCCGCGCGGACACCGCCCGGTACGCCGCGAAGGCCGCCGGCAGCCAGCTGATGGTGTACACCGCCGAGCTCGACGCGCGGTCCGACGCCACCGCCCAGCTCGGCGCGGACCTGCGGCACAGCCTGGACGACGGCGACTTCCGGGTGGTCTACCAGCCGATCGTGGACCTGGACACCGGGCGGTTCCGGGCGTGCGAGGCGCTGGTCCGCTGGCACCACCCGGTCCGCGGGATGGTCAGCCCGGTCGACTTCGTGCCGGTCGCCGAGGACAACGGGCTGATCGTGGAGCTGGGCGAGTTCGTCATGCGTACGTCGTGCTGGAAGTTCGCGGCCTGGCGGCACGAGCTGGGCCGGCACGCGCCCAGCTACATCAGCGTGAACGTCTCCGCCCGGCAGCTGAGCGAGCCCGGCTTCCCCGAGGTGGTCGCCGGGATCATCGCCGAGTGCGGCATGGAGCCGGCCGAGCTGCTGGTCGAGGTGACCGAGACCGCGCTGTTCGGCGGCGGCACCGCGGTGCACGCGGTGGAGACCCTGCACGAGACCGGGGTGCGGATCGCGCTGGACGACTTCGGCACCGGGCACTCGTCGCTGGGCCTGCTGCGCACCGTCCCGGTGGACGTGCTGAAGGTGGACAAGTCGTTCGTCGACGAGATCACCGCGGGCGGCGGCCGGGCAGTGATCGTCGACGCGCTGATCCACGTCAGCAAGGGGCTGGGCCTGCGGGCCGTCGCGGAGGGCGTGGAGACCGAGGAACAGGCGAACTACCTGCGCGAACTCGGCTACGAGTACGCCCAGGGCTACCTGTTCGGCAAGCCGGTGCCCGAGCCGTCATTCCGCGACTCGGGCGGTGCTGGCCCGGACGACCAGCTCGGTGGCCAGCTCGATCCGGGTGGACTCCAGCCGCTCACCGTGGATCAGGCGTAGCAGCGTGCGGGCGGCGGCCACGCCCATCTCGTGCAGCGGCTGCCGGACGGTGGTCAGTGGCGGCGCGGTCCACTGGGCGAAGTTCAGGTCGTCGAAGCCGACCACGCTGACGTCGCCGGGGATGCGCAGCCCGGCCCGGCGCAACGCCTCGTAGACCCCGGTGGCCTGCTGATCGCTGCCCGCGAAGATCGCCGTCGGGCGGTCGGCGAGCTCCAGCAGCGACGCGGTGGCCTGCAGCCCGCCCTCGTGCTGGAAGTTGCTGTAACGCACCAGCTGCCGGTCGGCGGTCAGCCCGGCGGTGTCCAGCGCGGCCCGGTACCCGGCGATCCGGGCGCGGGTGCACTGCAACTGCTCCGGCCCGCCGATCGCGGCGATCCGGGTGTGCCCGAGCTGGATCAGGTGCTCGGCGGCCGCGTACCCGCCGGCGAAGTTCGTCGCGCCGATCGACGGGACCTCCGGCGGCGGCTGGCTCACCCCGTCCACCACCACGAACGGCAGCCCGCGCCGCTCCAGGTCGGCGCGCTGCTGCACGGTCAGCTCGGAGAGCACCAGGATCGCCCCCTCCGAGCCGCGGGCCAGCAGCGAGTCGATCCAGCGCCGGGTCAGCGACTGCCGGTTGTGCACCGAGGACACCACCAGGCTGAGCCCGGCCTCCTCGATCACCTCCTCCACCCCGGACAGGATCGACAGCCCCCAGACGCTGTCCAGCTGGTTGATCACCAGGTCGATCAGGTCGGTGCGCCGCCCGGCCCGCCGCGCCGTCCGGGGCCGCTGATAGCCGCGCTCGGTGATCAGTTTCTCGATCGTCCGCCGGGTCGTCGGCGCCACGTCGGTGTGCCCGTTGAGCACCTTCGACACGGTCGAGATCGCCACGTTGGCCTCCCGGGCGATCTCGGTCAGGGTCGGCCGCCGACTCGACTCCACGTTTCCCCCATGTTTCGAAAAGTCTTGCCCGGATCGATGGCATGCCATGTGATCGGCACGTTACACCGCCGCTGATGAGCACCGAAACCTCTCCGAAAGATTTCGATAACCATGCGCAGAACCGTTCTGAAAGTGGTCGCCGCCTCCGCGGTGCTGACCCTCGCCTCCGCGTGCGGCAACTCCGGCCCGGGCACCGGGTCCGGCGCGGCCGGCGCCGACGTGCAGGTGTGGGCCCTGGAGGACGCCGCGGTCAACCCGATCGCGACCCGGAGCATCGCCGACTTCAACGCCGGCACCGGCGACAACGTCAAGCTGGTCACCTACGTCAACGACGCGTACAAGCAGAAGCTGCAGGTGGCGATGGGCTCGCCGCAGGCGCCGGACGTCTTCTTCAACTGGGGCGGCGGCAACCTCAAGCAGTTCGTCGACGCCAAGCAGGTCGAGCCGCTCGACGACCTGCTCGCCAAGAACCCCGGACTGACCGACAAGTTCCTGCCCAGCGTCATGGACGTCGGCAAGGTCGGCGGCAAGCAGTACGGCCTGCCGATGATCGGGGTGCTGCCGGTGGTCCTGTTCATCAACAAGGACGTGTTCGCCAAGGCCGGCGTGCAGCCGCCGACGACGTACGCCGAGCTCCTGAATTTGATCGATGTCTTCAAGTCGAAGGGGATCACGCCGATCGCGCTGGCCGGCTCCCAGGGCTGGACCGAGCTGATGTGGCTGGAGTATCTGCTGGACCGGATCGGCGGCGTGGACAAGTTCAAGGCGATCGTCGACGGCCGGGACGGCGCCTGGACCGACCCGGCGGTCGTCAAGTCCCTCGGGGAGATCCAGAACCTGGTCAAGCGGGGCGCGTTCGGCTCCAACTACGCCTCGGTCAACTACGACAACCAGGGCGCGTCGAAGCTGTTCGCCACCGGCAAGGCGGCCATGCACCTGATGGGTACCTGGGACTACTCGGTGCAGAAGGACGCGAACCCGAAGTTCATCACCGACGGCAAGCTCGGCTACGTGGGCTTTCCGGCCTACGAGGGCGGCGCCGGTGACCCGAAGGCGGTCGTGGGCAACCCGAGCAACTACTACTCGATCAACGCCGGGTCGAAGAACAAGGCGGTCGCCACCGACTTCCTGGCCAAGTCGCTGACCTCGGACGCCTACATCAACGGCCTGATCGAGGCCGGCCAGGTGCCGCCGGTCAAGGGCATCGAGGCGACCCTGAAGGCGAAGCCGAACTCCGAGTTCACCACGTTCACCTACGACCTGGTCGCCGGCGCCCCCAGCTTCACCCAGTCCTGGGACCAGGCGCTCAGCCCGTCGGTCAGCGCCGAACTGCTGACCAACCTGCAGAAGCTGTTCATCAACAAGATCACGCCGGACGAGTTCGCCGGCAACATGGCCAAGGTCAAATGATCGCGGCGGCACGCCGGGAGCGGCCCGGGTTCACCTGGGCCGCGCCCGCGGTTCTCTTCTTCCTCGCGCTCGGCATCCTGCCGGTCTTCGCGGTGGTCTACCTCAGCTTCACCAAGTGGAACGGCCTCGGCGACCCGCAGTGGATCGGCCTGGACAACTGGAAGTCGATCACCGACGACCCGGACCTGGTCAACGGCATCGTCAAGACGGTCACCCTGACCGTCGTCTCCTGGCTGCTGCAGACCCCGCTCGCCCTGCTCATCGGGGTCTGGGCGGCCGGCCCGCAGCGCGGCCGGGCGGCGCTGTCGACGCTGTTCTTCCTGCCGCTGCTGCTGTCCACCGCGGCCATCTCGCTGACCTTCGTGTCGCTGCTCGACCCGAACTTCGGCCTGGCCGCCGACTACGGCAAATACGTCGGATTCGCCGACGGCAACTTCCTCGGCTCGGACCACGCGCTCTACGTCGTCGCGTTCGTCGTGGCCTGGCAGTTCGTGCCGTTCCACACCCTGCTCTACCAGTCGGCGACCCGGCAGATCCCGCGGTCGCTCTACGAGGCCGCGCAGATCGACGGGGCAACGGGGGTGCGGCAGTTCTTCGCGATCACGCTGCCGCAGTTGCGGAACACGATCATCGCGAGCTCGGTGCTGATGCTGGTGGGCTCACTGACGTACTTCGAAATGATTCTGCTGATGACCAACGGCGGGCCGGGCACCGCGACCCGGGTGCTGCCGCTGCACATGTACATCAAGGGCTTCGTCGGCTTCGACATGGGCTACGCCAGCGTCCTCGCGGTGCTGCTGGTCGCGGTCGGCACCGCGTTGTCGGTGGTCGTGGTCCGGTCCACCGGCTATCACCGGATGGCCAGCGATCGGGAGGGAGCGTGATGTCAGGAAAAAACCGGGCGAACGTGCCGGCCGGCGTGCTCGCCACCGTTTGGCTGATCATCGTCGCCGTCCCGATCTACTTCGTGGTGATCACCGGGTTCCGGACCCAGGACGCGTACATCGAACAGGGCCCGCTCGACCTGCCGACCCGCCCCACGCTGGGGAACTTCACCTCGCTGTTCGAGCTCGGCTTCACCACGTACCTGGTCAACAGCCTGATCGTGGCGTTCGGCACGGTCGCGGTGGTGCTCGGGGTGGCGCTGCCGGCGGCGTACGCGATCGTCCGCAACCCCAGCCGGCAGCTGAAGATCGCGTTCAACGTCTTCCTGCTCGGGCTGGCCGTCCCGGCCCAGGCCGTCATCGTGCCGATCTACCTGATCATCACGCGACTGCAGCTGTACGACTCGCTGCTCGCGGTGATCCTGCCGACCGCCGCGTTCTCGCTGCCGATCGCGATCGTCGTGCTGACCAGCACGCTGCGCGACATCCCCGGCGAGCTGTACGAGGCGATGACCGTCGACGGCGCCGCCAGCGGCCGGATCTTCACCCGGCTCGTCCTGCCGCTGTCCCGGCCGGGACTGGTCAGCGTCGGCATCTTCGTCGGCCTGGGCGCCTGGAACGGCTTCCTGTTCCCGCTCGTGCTCACCCAGAGCGACGAGCAGCGCGTGCTCACCCTGGGCCTGTGGAAGTTCCAGAGCCAGTACGGCACGAACGTGCCCGGACTGATGGCCGCGGTCGTGCTCTCCGCGCTGCCGGTCCTCGCCCTGTACCTGTTCGGCCGCCGGCACCTGCTCAGCGGGCTCGCGGCCGGCTTCGGAAAGTAGCCGCCGGTGCCCGAGATCCACAATCCTGTCCTGCCCGGATTCCACCCGGACCCGTCGATCCTGCGCGTCGGCGCCGACTACTACCTGGCCACCTCGACGTTCGAGTGGTACCCCGGGGTCCGCCTGCACCACTCCCGGGACCTGGTGCACTGGCGGCCGTTGGGCGGCGTGCTGTCCGTCCGCCGGCTGCTCGACCTGGCCGGCGTCCCGGACTCCGGCGGGGTCTGGGCGCCGTGCCTGACCTGGGCCGACGGGCTGTTCCACCTGGTGTTCACGAACGTCGGCGGCTACACCGGCTTCTTCGACACGCCGAACTACCTGGTCACCGCGCCGAGCATCGACGGACCCTGGTCCGACCCGGTGCCGCTGCACGCCCGCGGCTTCGACCCGTCGCTGTTCCACGACGACGACGGCCGCTCCTGGCTGCTGTCCAACCAGGTCGACTGGCGGCCCGGGCACCCCTGGGCGGCCGGGATCATCGCCCAGGAGCTGGACCGGGCCACCGGCAAACTGCTGGGCAAACCCCATCAGGTGTACGGCGGGACCGCCGCCGGCATGACCGAGGGCCCGCACGTGTACCGGCGGGACGGCTGGTACTACCTGGTCACCGCGGAGGGTGGCACCGAGTGGTTCCACCAGGCGACGGTCGCGCGGTCGCGGCGGCTGCTCGGGCCGTACGAGACGGACCCGGCCGGCCCGCTGCTCACCGCGGTGCACCGGCCCGACCTGGCCCTGCAGAAGGCCGGTCACGGCAGCCTGGTCGAGACCCCGGCCGGCGAGTGGTTCTTCGCGCACCTGGCCGGCCGGCCGCTGAGCGCGCCGCGCGGCCGGTGCGTGCTCGGCCGGGAGACCGCCGTCCAGCGGGTCACCTGGACCGACGACGGCTGGCCGCGGATCGCCGGCGGCGTCCCGCACGACGTGGTGACCGGTCCGGACCTGCCGGCCCATCCGTGGCCGGCCGCCCCGGAAGACTTCACCGGACCGCACTGGAACACCCTGCGGCGGCCGGCCGACCCGTCCTGGCTGACCGTTCTTGATCCGGGCCGGGTCCGGCTCCTCGGCGGCCGGCCGCCGTCGTCCCGGGCCGGGGAGAGCCTGCTCGCCCGGCGGGTCCAGCACACCCGGGCGTCGTTCGAGGCGACCGTCGACTTCGAACCGTCCGGGTTCCAGCAGATGGCCGGGATCGTCGCCTACTACAACAGCCGCAACTGGTACTTCCTGCGGATCGGCTGGGACGGCGGCCCGGTCGCCGAGGTGACCTCGTGCACCCGCGGGCGGCTGCGCTCGCACGGCCCGGCGGTCCCGGTGTCCGGCCCGGCCCGGTTCCGCCTGGATTTCGACGACGGAACACTGACCGCCGCCTACGGCTCGACCACCTGGGGGCCGTTCGACGCGAGCACCCTCTCCGACGAACACGCCCACGAATCCGACGGCGAGAACGCTCTGACCTGGGGATTCACCGGCACGTTCGTCGGCCTCTGGGCCCAGGACCTGACCGGCGAGTCGCTCCCGGCCGAGTTCTCCGACGCCCACTACCACCCGGCCTGACCCACATCCGCCCGCTTCCCACGCCCGCCGCCCGCGCGAGTTGCGTGGGGGCGGGCGTTTTCGGGGCGTACCGGAGCCGGGGTTTGATCTTGAGGGAAGCAGGCCGACGAGGGGCGTTCTGATCAACTAAGCTCACGCGCCATGGCTGGGGAAAGCGTGGAAGAGCGGCTTCAGGAGCTTGCCGGGAACCCGGATTTTCCGCACCGGGAGGCCGCGCGGCACGCGCTGCGGTTCCGGGAGTCCGGTGCGGTCGACGATCTGGTCGCGATCGCCGACGATCCGCACGGCTGCGGGACCACCGACCTGCTGTTCGCGATGGCCGGTGAGAAGCGGACCTGGCTGAACTGGGTGCCGATGCCCGAGGAAGCCGTGATCAACATCAGCCGGGAGATCGCCCGGCGGCGCGCGGACGGCGAGAGCGCCGAGATCCACGAGCTGGGGCTCTCCGGCGGGGAGCCGGCCAGCGCGCTCGCCGCGTTCGAGCGGGCCGCGGGCGGGCCGGTGAAGATCGGGATCGCCGAGTTCGCCGCGCCGGACATGCGCGTCCCGCTGCGCCCCGGCCGGTACGCCGTCTGGCGCTACCAGGGGGTCGAGGCGGAGCCGGCGGTGTTCGCCCCGTCCCGCGAGGCGGTCCGGGTGCTGTACCAGGTCGGCGCGGAGCCGTGGGCCTCCCCGCTGTCCGGTCATGTTCAGGCCGAGCCGCTCGGTGACCTGCCCCTGGACGACCTGCTCGGGCTGCTCGTGCACCCGCCGCAGGCGCCGGACGTACCGCGCTACCAGGTGCTGGCGAAGTCCGACCCGGCGTACTGGTACCGGCTGCTGCAGCCCTGGGTCTGCCTGGGCATCCTGCACCACCGCACGGACGAGCCGTGGGCGACGTCGACCCGCCGTCAGGTGCTGGTCGATCTGGCCTTCGGGGTCGAGGACTGGGTCTCCGACGCGGCGCTGTTCGCGCTGGTCACCGCCGCCTACCGGGAGTCCGGGCTGCGGGCCGAGGTGCGGCAGCTGGTCCGGGATCGGCTGGACGCGGCCACCGAGGCGCCGCGGCCGGTGACGATCTGGGGGTCGCTGGCGCACCTGATGCTGATCACGCCGGGCGCGACCGGGGACGATCGCGGCCTGGCGACGGCGATCCTGGAGCGGCTCGCGGAGGACTCCGCCGAGGACGAGGCGCCGGCTCCGGCCGCGCGGCCCCGGGCGGGTGGGCGCTCGCGGGAGCGGCGCTGGCCGCGGTGGCTGGGCGGTCGCTGAGCAGTGCTCGCCCGAGTCGCTCCCGGTGCGGAGCGGCTCGGGCGAGCGTCGGCTCATCCCGTACCCAAGCAGGGGTTTCGGTCTTTCCGTCGGTGGTCAGGAGAAGCGGAACCAGTCGAGCTCGAGGATGTCGGTGGTCTCGTTGGCGCGCGGGACGACGGTGATCGAGGTGGTGCCGGCCGGCAGGTTGCCGACGTTGAAGGCGAGCTCCTTGAACGTCCCGGTCGAGCCGGTGCCGAGCACCCCGGGCGCGGCGATCACCGGGCCGGTCGCCGAGCCGGCGTGGAACTCCAGCGTGAACGCCTGGTTGGTGGCGCGCGCAGACGAGTACCGGAAGGTTACCAGGTTCGGGGTGTGACCGAAAGTGATGCGGTCGTAGCGGGCCCAGTCGCCGGTGTTCAGCGAGCCGAGCCGGTTGCCGCCGATCACCTGGGTGCCGCTCTGCGAGTCCGGGCCCTCGGCCTCGATCGTGGCGAACGCGTCGCGGCCGCCGGTGGCCGGGGGAGTAGAGGTGGACGGCGTCGGCGTCGGGGATGAAGTCGGATTTGTCGGGAC
Source organism: Actinoplanes sp. L3-i22 (assembly GCF_019704555.1). Lineage (NCBI taxonomy): Bacteria > Bacillati > Actinomycetota > Actinomycetes > Micromonosporales > Micromonosporaceae > Actinoplanes > Actinoplanes sp. L3-i22. Next base: position 8,970,199 of record NZ_AP024745.1, on the reverse strand, counting down.
GCCACTGCCCCAATCGACCCCGCGGCCGGCGAGCGTCCCGTTCACGAAGATCGAGTTCTGCAGCTCGCGCTTGAAGTTCGCCCGGATCGTCGCGTTGTCCTGGATCCGGCTGTCACCCCAGTACCCGTCGGTGCAGTTCGGCGAGCCCGCGGTCGCGCCGACCGGGCAGTTGAACTGCTTGATCGCCTCCCAGTCGCTGTTGATGTAGGAGACCGCGCGCAGCACGTCGGTGTTCGCGTTGATGTACCCGAAGTACTGGTCGTACCAGCCGGCCAGCTCGGCCCCGCTGCCCAGTGCGACCCGGTTGTTCACGTTGACGCAGGACGAGTCGAGCGCCGAGGTCCGGTAGCCCTGCGGCGTCGACTCCGCGATCATCGCCGGCTTGCCGTGCGCGCGGGCGAAGTTCAGCACCCGGTCGTAGAGCACGCCCGGGGAACTGGTCGGGGTGTCACAGGCCCACTGGTGTTTGCGGTACGTCGCGTCCCAGTAGAACGTGCTCATCGCGACCCAGTCCACGACGTCGTCGCCCGGATACCAGTCGGCCAGGTGGCTCGGGTTGGAGAAGTCCTGCTTGTACTCCGGCGCCCCGTCCTTGACGTAGCTGGCGCTCTGCCACACGGTCGCCACGTTGCTCGCGCCGAGCGCGGTGATCCGCTGCTTCACCACCCGGAACGCGGCCTTGTAGAAGTCCGCGTTGTAGCAGTTCCACGGCCCGTCGAACTCGTAGCCGACGCGCAGGTAGACGGCCCGGCCGGTGTTCTTCAGGTAGGTGATCAGGTTGTCCAGGTTCTGCCGGTACTGCGCGCCGAGCGCCCCGGCGATGTCCGCGTCCGGCCGGTTGATGATCGCCCGCAGCGGCTGGTTGTTGCAGCCCGGGCTGTCCGCGAGGTAGAGCCCGACGGCCAGCGCGGCGCCCGGGTACTGGGCCAGCGTCTGGTCGAAGTTGAACACGTTGCCGTTGAGGTCACAGGTGGCGGTGAGCCCGTTGCAGGCGTTCGGCGAGATGTTGGTGTACATGGTGACGCCGCCCGGCTTGGGGAAACCGGCGTCGACGTCGAGCACCTGCGACTTGTAGGCGGCCAGGTCCGGGGTGGTCTGACCGGCCAGGAACAGCACCTTGTTGCCGGCCGGGAGGTTCGGGCCGCTGATCGCGGCCTCGGCGGGGGAGGAGAGGAGGGGGACGGCCAGAGCCGCGACGGCTATGGCCGCGACGGCGGCCAGTCTCTTCTTCATCGAGATCCTTAACAGGGGGTGGTGAAACGCTGCGCGGTGAGGCCCGCGCAGAACGAGGAGCGGGCGTTCGCGTACTGGGAGAGGCGCCCGTCGACGAACCACGTCGAGTTGACCGGGAAGTCGAAGCTGCCGTCGGCGATGCCGTCCCAGCCGTACCGGAAGTCCAGGTCGATGTAGACCGCGGCCCTGATGACCTGACTCAGGTCATAGGTGCCGGACTCGTTGGGGATCGGCCCGCGATAGCTCATCAGGCCGAAGAGCCGCTTGACCCACAGGTCGCCGCGGGCGGCCTCCAGGCCGCGGGTGTCCGAGCCGTTGTCGGTGAAGTTCATCATCCCGGACTCGGCGACGATCATCGGTTTGCCGTGGTCCTTGGCGAACCGCATCATCTTCAGGACGTTGCCGTCGTAGTCGAAGTTCTGCCAGACGGCGGCCGGGTTCCCGAACTGATCCTTCCCGAGGTACGCGTTCCGGCACTGCAGCGCGCCGACGTCGTAGTTCTGCGGCGGCGTGCCGTTGTACCGATAGCCGTTGTCGTAGATCGGCAGGCACAGCTCGTGCGCGAAGATCGACACCCCGATCCAGTCGACCACCGCGTCACCCGGGTACAGCTGCTCGAATTCCCCGCGCACCGGGTGGAACACGTAGGCGACGTTGTCCTGCCGCTTCCGGGCATCGATCAAACCCTTCAAACGAGCAAACGCGCTTTTGTACGACGTGCAGCTCGCATCCGTGCAGTGGTAGAAACTGGACACCTCGTAGTCGAGCCGCAGGAAGAACTTCGCCCGCGGGTACTGGTTGACGAACGCGATCAGCCGGTCGAACTGCGCGGTGTACTGACCGGCCCCGAGCTCCGCGGTGACCTGCCGGGACCGCGCCGCCTTGGCGTTCTCGTCGCCACCGGTGAAGCCGGGCGGATTGTCCTTCCAGGACACCCCGATCTGCACCGACTTCCCCTGGGACGCGAGCAGCTCGGCGTACTGCCGGTGCCCGTCGTTGACCCAGTTGCCGGACTTGACCTCGTAATACACCGAGCCGCCGGCCGGCGCCTGCGCGGTCGACGTGTAGTCGTTCCAGGCGGCCGTGGTGGACTGCCCGATGAACAGCAGCCGGCTGCCGTCGGCCGGCGTGAAGGTCGAGGCGGCGGCCGGTGTCGCCACACCGAGTGCCACCGTGGTCAGCGCCGCGACGGCGGCCACCCATCTTCGCAACATGCCGGAACCGTACGAACGCATCGACGAATCCCGAACAGTTTTCGAAACAAGCCGGTAATATTTCCGGAACCACCGGGCGCCGCCGGCCGTTGATGATCAACTATGCTCCCGGCCGTGATCTGGGAAAACGTGGAACTCAGGCTGCGCGAACTCATCGAGGACCCGCAGTTCTCGCATCCGGACGCCGCGCGTCACGCGCTCCGGTTCCGGGACGCCGGCGACGTGGCCGACCTGGTCGCGATCGTCGATGACCCGGGCGCGTGCGCGGCCACCGAGCTGATTTTCGCGATGGCCTGCCAGGAGCGGCTCTGGCTCAACCTGGTGCCGATGGCGAACGAGGTCGCCGTCCGGATCGGCACCGAGGTGGTGCTGCGGCGGGCGAAGGGCGAGAACGTCGACGCCGCGCGGCTCGTGCTGTCGGCGGGGGAGCCGGCCAGTGCGCTGGCCGCGGTCCAGCGGGCGGCCGGCCCGATCGTCATCGAGGTCAAGGCGTTCCCGGCGCCGGATCTGCGGGTGCCGGCCCGCCCGGGCGAGTTTGCCGTCTGGCGCTACCGGGGCAGCGAGCCCGAGTCGGCCGTGCCCGCGCCGTCGGCCGAGGCGATCCGGATCCTGCACCAGGTCGCCGACGGGCCGTGGCCGTCGCTGCTGTCCGCCTACGGCGCGGCCACGCCGCTGGGTGAGCTGCCGCTGGACGACCTGCTCGGCCTGCTCGCGCACGCGCCGGAACCGCCGGACAACGCGGCCAACCGGTTCCTGGCCACGGAGGACCCGCTGCACTGGTACCGGCGGCTGCAGCCGTGGGTGTGCCTGGGCATCCTGCACCACGCGAAGGACGAGCCGTGGGCCACGTCCACCCGGCGGCGGGTGCTGGTCGACCTGGCCTTCGGGGTCGAGGACTGGGTCACCGACGCGGCGCTGTTCGCCCTGGTCACCGCGACCTACCAGGTGGAGCCGCAGGCGCGGGCCGAGGTCCGGGCGCTGGTCCGGGAGCGGCTGGACGCCGCGGTGCGCGCCTGGCGGCCGGTGACCATCGAGGTGTCGCTGGCGTTCCTGCTGCTGTTCACGCCGGGGGCGACCGCCGACGACAAGGCGGCGGGCCGGGCGGTGCTGATCCGGCACGCCGGGGGCGGCCGCAAGCGGCGGCCCGGGCGGCGCCGGCCGCGCTGGCTCGGCGGGCGAGACTGACTGGTCCAACCAGTTGACGGGTTGACGTGTGGCGGGGCACACTGCCGCGCATGGACTTCGATCCCGCACCCCGGCAGTCCGTCTCCGACCACGTGTTCGGCCGGCTCCGCGACGCCATCGTCGGCGGCCGCTACCCGGCCGGCGACGCGCTGCCCAGCGAGCGTGAGCTGGCCACCACGTTCGAGGTCAACCGGCACGCGATCCGCGAGGCGCTGCGCCGGCTGCAGCAGCTCGGCCTGGTCAAGGTCAGTCAGGGCGGCGCCACCCGGGTCCTCGACTGGCGGGAGCACGCCGGGCTCGACCTGGCCATGGCCGGTGACGTGCTGCCGGTCGAGACGCTGTCCCGGGACGTGCTGGAGATGCGGGCGACGATCGGGGCCGACGCCGCCCGGCTGTGCGCCCTCCGCGCGACCTCCGAGGCCCGGCGCGACGTCGTCGCCGCGGTCGAGATCTACGCGGCGGCGGTGCCCGACCTGGCCCTGATGGGGCCGGCCGACCTGCTGGTCTGGCGGCGCATCGTCGAGGGCTCCGGGAACATCGCGTACCTGCTGGCCTTCAACAGCCTCACCGCCGGGACCCTGGCCGTCGGGCACGTGCCGACCCACCTGCGTACCGAAGAGTTGTTGAACGTCGCCGCCCACCGCAAGCTCGCCGCATTGATCGAGGCCGGCGAAGCCGCCGAGGCCGAGCAGGTCGCGCGCGGCCTCCTGCACGCGAAGGAGAACGTCCGTTGATCCCCGCCGTCGTCTACGCCATACCGGCGTTCCTGCTGCTCATCGTCATGGAGGCGCTGTCGTTCCGGTTCCTGCCGGACGACGAGGAGCGCGGCTACGAGACCCGGGACACCGCGACAAGCCTGTCGATGGGCGCGGGCAGTCAGGTGATCGGCATCCCGTGGAAGCTGCTCACCGCGGTCGCCTTCGCCGGGCTGTACGTGCTGAGCCCGTTCAAGCTCGACGCGCACGACTGGTGGGTCTGGGTGCTGCTGTTCTTCGCCGACGACTTCGCCTACTACTGGTTCCACCGGCTGCACCACGAGGTCCGGGTGTTCTGGGCCGGGCACGTCGTGCACCACTCCAGCCAGTTCTTCAACCTGTCCACCGCGCTGCGGCAGAGCTGGACGCCGATGACCGCGACGCCGTTCTGGCTCGGGCTGGCCGTGCTCGGGTTCCCGCCGTGGATGATCTTCCTGCAGCAGTCGATCAGCCTGGCGTACCAGTTCTTCCTGCACACCGAGCGGATCAACCGGATGTGGCGGCCGGTCGAGTGGTTCTTCAACACGCCCTCGCACCACCGGGTGCACCACGGCTCCAACGACCCCTACCTGGACCGGAACTACGGCGGCATCCTGATCATCTGGGACCGGATGTTCCGCAGTTTCGAGCCCGAGGGGGAGACCGTCAGGTACGGCCTGACGACGAACCTGACCACGTACAACCCGCTCAAGGTGGCGACCCACGAGTACGCCGCGATCTGGCGGGACCTGCGCTCGGCCGTCTCCTGGCGGCACCGGCTCGGCTACGTGTTCGGCCGCCCGGGCTGGCAGCCGTGATCCCGTTCGGGCTGTTCGGGCTGGTCGCGCTCGTCGAGGTGGTCGCGGTGGCGGCGGGCTGGACGCCGGTCCAGTGGGTGGCCAAGCCGCTGCTCGCGCCGATCCTGATCTGGTTTCCGGTCACTCGTCGCGCCCTCCTTGACGGCCGGCCTGGTCTTCGCGTTCCTCGGCGACATCGCCCTGCTGATCCCGGGACAGGCCACGTTCCTCGCCGGGATGGGGTTCTTTCTCGGCGCACAGCTCTGCTTCCTCACCGCCTTCCTTCGGGCGGCGACACCAAAAATCTGGGCATTTGCGACGTACGGTCTAGTCTGGATCTTGGTTAATGCCCTGCTCTGGAACCACCTCGGCGCGCTCCGCGGACCGATTCTGATCTACAGCCTCGCGCTGTCCGCGATGGCCGCCGCAGCCGTCGGAGTCTCCCGCCGCACCGCCGCCGGGGGCGCGTTGTTCCTCGTCTCCGACCTGCTGATCGGCATCGGAGCAGCAGGAATCCACCTGCCGGCGGCCGGCGTGCTGGTGATGACGACCTACGCGGCGGCGCTCGCGTTGATCGTCAGCGGCTCAGTTCCGAAGCCGGCCCTCCGAACCGAGGGATATGAGATGTCAAGTTCTGATCGGTAGCGTCCTGGTTGCCGGGGCGCTTGCCGTCCCCGCTGCCGCGCAGGCCGACCCGGCGTCGACCAGCCCGATCCGCCACGCCCTGCCGACCACCGAGACCGCGACCGACGTGCTCACGGTCGGCTCCGAGGTGTGGATCGCGGCCGGCAACAGCGTCCTGATCACGTCCCCGACCGGGCAGGTCCACAAGACCGTGACCGGCCTGTTCGGCGCGAAAGGGCTGACCCCGAGCGCGGACGGCGACACCGTCTACGTCTCCGAGTCGAGCGCCAACAAGATCGCCCAGGTGTCGGCGGCCGGCGAGGTGCTCGACTCGTGGACGTCGCAGGGCTGCCCCGGCAAGTCGTCGGTGGTCGACGACGCGCTGTACTACGCCTACACCTGCGGAGACAGCTCCGGCGGGGTGGGCCGGCTCGACCTGACCGACCACACCGACAAGAGCGTGCTCGCCGACTCGTCGATCGACGCGGTGACCGCGGCCGGGAGCCACCTCGTCGCCTACGCGACCGACTCCACCGCCGGCATGACCGGCTACACGATCGGTGACGACGGCCTGCTGACCAAGGTCGCGCAGGTGGAGTTCGGCCAGTTCGTCTACGACGCCGAGATGTCCGCCGACGGCAGCCAGGTGATCGCGACCGACTACTCCAACGGGTACGGCGTGGCCCGCTACGACACCACGACGATGACCCTGGCCGGCCGGTTCACCACCGGCGCCTACCCCGACGCGGTCGCCTGGGCTCCGGACGAGAAACGCTTCGCCGGCATCCTCAACGCCATGTACGACGCCCGTGCCGTGCACATCTTCGACGCGTCCACCGGCGAGACGGTCGTCCGGGCCGAGCCGGCCGGCACGACGTCGTACCGCAGCCTCGCGCACGAGGCGTCCTGGTCCGCGGACGGGTCGACGATCTATTCGCTCGCGCAGGACGGCCCGGCCACGACCGCCTACCTGGTCGCGACGCCGACCGCCGGCCAGGTCAAGACCACCGTGTCGGTCACGGTCGCGGCGGCGAAGGCCTACGGCAAAAACCTGACGATTACGGTACGGGCGCCGCAGCGCCCGAAAGCAGCCGTGTCCGTGGCGGTCACCCAGGCCGGCGCGACCACCACGCGCAAGGCGACCACGAACACGTCCGGCGTGGCGACCGTGACCGTGCCGGCCCGCGGCAACGGCACCGTCACCGCGACCACCAGCGCCGACGCCACATACCTGGCCTCGTCGGGCACCGCCACGTTCAAGACGCCGTCGCTGATGTCGGTCACGATGCTGCGCGGGACCAGCAAGAAGGGCGTCGTCCACTACAAGTCGGTGAGCGCGGTCCTGGCCGCGTTCCGGGTGCTGCCCGCCCGGGCCGCGAAGGTGACCGTGACGTTGCAGCACAAGAGCGGGAAGTCGTGGAAGAGCGACGGCGCGGGAGTGATCACGGCGGAAAGCGACGGGATCCTCGGCATCGTCATGAAGCGCGGCACGAAGAAGGTGCTGTTCCGCTTCGTGGCCCGCGCGGCGGCGGACTCGAGCGGGGGAGCGTCGCCGTCTATTACCTCACCGAGCTTTGTCGTGGATTGATATCCACACCGGCGCTCTGTCCACAGCCCACCCACCTGATCATGGCCGCCCTTGCGACAATGGACGTTGGGCGCTCCCCCTTGTGGGGTGGGTGGGTTGTGTCGGTCGCCAGTCTCAAGATCATGAGCGGGCCGCGCCGACTCGGCTGATTTCGGGGGTGCATCGGGCGCCCGGAGACACCGCTGAGGATCAGCCGGGATCGCCGGCGTCGCGGTCGCAGCTGCGGTCCGCGTCGGGCGGCTCGGCTCGGCTGGGTCGGGACAGGGCATGTGCCGGGCTGCGGTCTGCAGCGGCCGGCTCGATCGGACCCGGGGCACTTGTCGGGCCGCGGGCAGCAGGCTGCGGCGGGCGGTCGCCCGGGTGTTCAGCCGCGGTTGCGGATGCCGTCCAGGGCGAAATCCAGCACCCGGGCGCGCTGCTCCTCGTCCACGAACGTGCCGGAGACCAGGCCGGAGATCATGCGCAGGACGTCGTCGAAGCTGGCTTCCGGGCGGACCTCGCCGGCCGCGCGCGCCCGGTCCATCAGCGGCTCCCCGGCCGCGTACATGGTGACGCGGCACGACTTGAACAGCTCCGACTCGCGGTTCAGCGCGTCGACCACGGCGCGCTTGGTCACCACGTACTGCACGAAGCGGTCCAGCCAGGTCCGCAGCGCCTCCCACGGCGGCTGGTCGGCGACGGCGAGCGCGGCCGCGCTGAGCTGGTTGATCTCCTCGACGTAGACGGCCTCGAACAGGTCGCGCCGGGTCGGGAAGTTCCGGTAGAGCGTGCCGATGCCCACGCCGGCCCGCCGGGCGATCTCTTCGAGCGAGGCGTCCGTGCTGCTCTCGGCGAAGATGTCGCGGGCGGCGGCGAGCAGCGCGTCGTAGTTGCGCCGCGCGTCGGCCCGCTGGGGGCGTCGCGCCGCGACCGGCACGTCAGGCATCGAGACCCTCCTCACATCACCCGCACCGGTAATCCAGTTGCTAACCGGAGGGGGTCCTCCACTAATCTGGAGGCATGCCTCGACTTTACCAGGCGACCCCGCGTGTCACCTTTACGGTGCTGGCCGCAGCGGCCGCCGCGTTCGCCCTCATGCAGTCACTGGTCACCCCGGTGCTGCCGACCATCCAGCAGGACCTGCACACCACCCCCGGCACGGTCACCTGGGTGCTGACCGCCTGGTTGCTGGCCGCCTCGGTGGCCACCCCGCTGATGGGCCGGATCGCCGACATGATCGGCAAGGACCGCACGCTGCTGGTCGCGCTCGGCGCCATCGCGCTGGGCTGCCTGCTCGCCGCGATCGCCCCGAACGTGACCGTGCTCATCGCGGCCCGCGTCGTGCAGGGCCTCGGCGCCGCAGTCTTCCCGGTCTCGTTCGGCATCATCCGGGACGTCTACCCGCCGCACCGGGTCTCCTCGGCGATCGGCATCCTGGCCGCGGTCATCGCCAGCGGCAGTGGGCTCGGCATCGTCCTGGCCGGCCCGATCGTCGGCTGGCTGGACTGGCGCTGGCTGTTCTGGATCCCGATGATCGCCGTCACCCTGGTCGCCGTCGCGGCCTGGCGGGTGATCCCGGCGTCCCCCACGGGCGCCCGCGGGCGGATCAACTGGTTCTCCGCGGTGCTGCTCGCCGGCTGGCTGGTCGCTCTGCTGCTGCCGCTGAGCAAGGGCGCGACCTGGGGCTGGGCCTCCGGCCGTACGCTAATCCTGTTTGCTCTTGCCCTGATCTTCTTCGCCGGCTGGATGGCGACCGAGCTGCGCTCCGCCGAGCCGCTGATCGACATGCGGATGATGCGCCTGCCGGCGGTCTGGACGACCAACCTGGTGTCGCTGCTGTTCGGCGCCGCGATGTTCGGCGTCTTCGCGTTCCTGCCGCAGCTCATGCAGGTCCCGGCGAGCACCGGCTACGGCTTCGGCGCCAGCGTGACCACCGCCGGCCTGCTGATGCTGCCGATGATGGCGACGATGGCGGTGTTCGGCTCGATCAGCGGCCCGCTCACCCGCTGGGTCAGCAACAAGGCGCAGCTCCTGATCGGTGCCGGGCTCGGCACGCTGGCCGCGCTCACCCTCGCGCTCAGCCACGACAGCCGGGCCGTCGTCGCGGTCACCGGTGGCGTCTTCGGCATCGGGCTCGGGCTGCTCTACTCCTCGATGATCAACCTGATCGTGCAGGCCGTGCCGATGCACCAGACCGGCGTGGCGAGCGGGATGAACACCAACATCCGGACGATCGGCGCCTCGATCGGCACCGCGGTGGTCAGCTCGGTGGTGACCGGGCACGTCGGCCCGCAGGGGCTGCCCGCCGAGTCCGGCTACACCGAGGCGTTCCTGCTGCTCGCGGTCGCCAGCGCGCTGGCCTTCCTGGTCGCGCTGCTGGTCCCGGCCGGGCGCCGGACGACGGCCGTCCCCGCGACGCCCGCGGTGCTGCCGGAGCTCACCCCGGTCGAGGTCTGAGCTCCGGGATCCACGAGAAATTGAAGACGCCGGGCCCCGGGCAGCGGGGCCCGGCGTCTGCTCCATCCACGGTCACGGCCGCATGCGGCCATGACCGTGCCGCTTTTTCGTGCGCCCCTCCGGGGTGAAGTTAGGGTAGCCTAACTTCACCCCGGACGCATAGGGGGCGGCGGCAGCGGGTCCGGTCCGGCCCGGTCGGCCGGTGAACTCGATCAATTTCAGATTCGGCGATTAATTGCGTTGCCGGTCTTGGCACGACGGCTTAACGTAGTCATCACAAGCGAGCCGGGCGGGCCGAAAGGCCGGGCGGCGAAACGATCAGGGAAGGGGTGAAGATCATGCGGTGGCAAACCTCCAGCAAGCCGCAGCGCGAGACGCTGCGAGCCGAGGGCGTCGCGGCGCGATCGGGTCAGCCCCGGATGAGTCTGATCATGGATCTGCCGGTTCACCGTGAACCGAAGAGTGGTCCGGAGTGGTGGCGAGGCTAGCAATTCCGCTAGCGTCGGTCAGCCGCCCTCCCGATCCGGGACCGGGCGGTTTTTCTTTTCCCCTACGGGTGTAGCTCAACGGTAGAGCAACAGCCTCCAAAACTGTTGGTTGCGGGTTCGAATCCTGCTGCCCGTGCTTCGTCATGCTCTTTGACAACTCCACAGTGGATGACACATATCTTGATGTTCCGGCCGTCGGCAGCACTGCCGCCGGCGGCCGGCGAACACCATCATGTCTCCGTAGCTCAGCGGAAAGAGCACCAGGCTACGAACCTGGGGGTCGGGAGTTCAAATCTCTCCGGGGACACGTCACATCAAAATCAAAACCATTATTGGGTACGTCGTGAGCAGCGCCCGTGAGGCTGCGGAAGGTTAGACCACCGGACTCTCAATCCGGAAGACCGGGTTCGACCCCCGGACGGGCGACGATGTGGTTGTAGCTCAGCGGGAAGAGCGCCGCCTCGCCATGGCGGAGGTCCCGGGTTCAAATCCCGGTAACCACTCTGAATTTACTCATGTGATGCGGGCTGGTGCAATTCGGCAGCATATCCGGCTCTGAACCGGAAGGTTGGAGGTTCGAATCCTCCGCCCGCAGCGACGTCATCATGCCGGTGGAGCACGACTGGTCGTGCACTCGTTTCGTAATCGAGAGGCAGCGGGTTCGAGTCCCGCCTCCGGCTCTGCACCATTGTTTGTCCCGCCCGGGTAGCCCAACGGCAGGAGGCACACCGCTCAGAACGGTGGAAGTGCGCGTTCGAATCGCGCTCCGGGTACGTACGTCCAAGGGCTCGTAGCTCATTCTGGTAGAGCGCCGCTCTCGCACAGCGGAGGCGGCCGGTTCGAATCCGGCCGGGTCCACGTTGCCTTGTCAGCACATGCTGCCTGGTCAGCCTGTTAGCGCAGTTTGCCTTGTCAGCTCAGTTTTGCCTTGTTAGCTCAGTGGAAGAGCAAGCGCCTGTCGAGCGCGAGGTCGCCGGTTCGATCCCGGCACAGGGCGCCTCGGAGAGTTGGCCGAGTCCGGTCTAAGGCGGCGGATTGCTAATCCGCAGTGGGGGCTCCGGCCCCCACCGAGAGTTCGAATCTCTCACTCTCCGCAACGTGTCGCCGTAGCTCAGTCGGTTGGAGCGCCGCCCTGATAAGGCGGAGGCCGGTGGTTCGAGCCCACCCGGCGACACTCTCGGGATGTGGCGCAGCTTGGTCAGCGCACCGGTCTTGGGTACCGGGGGCCGTGGGTTCGAATCCCGCCATCCCGACGTTTCATGCAGTCGGTCGTGGTTTTTGGTTTTTGTGCAACGGGTCGTGGCGCAGCTTGGTCAGCGCGCTCGCTTCGGGAGCGAGAGGACGCCGGTTCGAATCCGGCCGATCCGACGTAGTTCTGTGGAAACGCCAGCCGATGGGTGCCGGCCGCCGCTTCGAAAGCGGTTGGAGGCAGAGATGCCTCGTGCGCGTTCGAATCGCGCCGTTTCCGTCTACGCGCCGCTAGCTCAATGGGTAGAGCAGCTGCCTCTTAAGCAGCGGGTTCGGGGTTCGAGTCCCTGGCGGCGCACGTGCAGGGTGGAGGAGTTCGGTCGTCCTCGCCGGTCTCATAAGCCGGAAATCGTGGGTTCGAATCCCGCCCCTGCTCCCAGTCTCGGTAGCTCAGGGGGAGAGCGCCGCCATGACAAGGCGGAGGCCGCTGGTTCGACACCAGCTCGAGGCACGCATGGCGCGGTGGACGAATAGGGAGAGTCACCTGGTTTTCACCCAGGGCATGTGCGGGTTCGAATCCCGTCCGCGCTGCTTACGGCGTACGTCGCAATCGGTTTGGGGTTTTTTGTCTTGGAGGAGCCGGCCTGGCTTCGGAATCGCCGCTGGAATCGGCGTGGGCCCGGGAGGGTCCCGTGGGTTCGAATCCCACCTCCTCCGCGGTGCGCTTTCCCTCGCGGACGGCGTCGTGGATTTTCCCGCCCGGATAGCTCAGCGGGAGAGCGCCCCGGTCACAGCGGGGAGGTCCCAGGTTCGATCCCTGGTTCGGGCACGGTGCTGGTAGCTCAGCGGTAGAGCACCGGACTGTGGATCCGGAAGGCGCTCGGTTCGAATCCGGCCCGGCACCCTTTTTGGCACGTGGCCCGTCGTCTCGGGGGCGAACGGTTCGCGTGCTGGTTTTCCTGCTTTCTGGAGGCGCGTACTGCGCTTCTTCCGGTGGCGCGTTCTGCCGAAAGGCCGCGCCGCCCGCGTTCCCGGATTTCAGCCGGGGACGTTTGCGCGCCCGCTTTCATACGGGCGCGCACCCGCCTTCGTAGCTCAGTGGAGAGAGCACGGCGTTCCGAGCGCCGGGGTCGCTGGTTCGAGTCCAGCCGGGGGCACGATATGTGGCATCCACTGTGGGGTCATCGCAGGCGGGCCGGCGCCCGCCCGCCCCTCATAAGGGTGGCTTGCCCGGTTCGACACCGGGGCCTGCGACGTGGCTTTGTCCGGTTCGGGATCGGGCCTGTGGCGTGGCTTGCCGGGTTCGGTGCCGGGCCTGTGATGTGGCTTGTCAGGTTCGGGAGTGGGGCCTGTGATGTGGCTTGTCCGGCTCGGCGCTCGGGCCTGTGACCGTGAAAATCTGGCCCGTTCGCGGGTGCGATCCGGTCGTACATTGGATCGCATGGAGCTGCACTGGTGGTCGATCGAGGTATTCGACGGGCCGCGGTCCTCCGCCGCCCGCTGGCAGGATTCATTCGGCAACGCGCTGGTCGAGGCCGCCGTGACGCACGGGGCCTATGACTGGGAGTGGCATCGCCATTCGTGGGGTGTGCTCTTCGAGATCGCGTTCCGCGCCGACGAGCGTTTCGCGGAGTTCCACGCGCTTCCCGCGGTCCGGGCCGCGCTGGACGCGGTGCCTGATCCGATCAACGGGCTGCTGGTCTATCCGGGGCGCGGCGGCAGCTCGGGCCGGGTCCACCCCCGCCGCCCGCTGCCGAAATCCGGCGCCGGCGCGGCGCCGCTCCCGGTCGAGCCTGCCCGCACGGAGCTCCACCTCGGCCCCACCGAGCCGCCGGTGACAACAGCCGGAGTCACCGCCGCCTGACCTCCCGGCCGCCGCGCTCCTCAGAGGCCGCTTGATCTCCCGGCCGTCCCGCTCCTCCGAGACCGGTCCGCCCTCGCGCGGCGTGCGGTCGGCCTTCGTGCGGCGCGCGGTCCGTTTTCGCGGCGCGCGGTTCGCCTTCGCGCGGCGCGCGGTTCGCCTTCGCGCGGCGCGCGGCGCGCGGTTCGCCTTCGTGCAGCGCCCTGCCCGCCCTCGCCCGGATGCGGGCCCGCCTTTGCCCGGCCTGCACCCGGGCGGTGCCCGGCCCGGGCGCTCGCGTGCTGGTCGGGTGGCGGTGGTCAGGAGGCGATGCCGTTGCGGAAGGCGTAGGTGACGGCCTGCGCTCGGTCGCGGACCCGGATCTTCGCGAACAGGTGGTTCACGTGGGTCTTCACCGTGGACTCGGAGACGTGCAGGTGCGTGGCGATCTCCCCGTTCGACAGGCCGTTGCCGATCAGGCGCAGCACGTCCAACTCCCGATCGGTCAGCCCGTCCGGAGCCGGACCACCCCCGGCGGGCGACGACGCGGGCCGGTCGGGGAGCCAGCCGAGCAGCCGGCGCTGGACGGACGGATCCAGGTCGGCGTGGCCGGCGGCGACCCGGCGCAGGGCGCGTTCCACCTCCTCGGCGCCGGCGTCCTTCGTCAGGTAGCCGCGGGCGCCGGCCCGCAGCGCGTCGAACACGTCGGTGTCGTCGGCGAACGTGGTCAGCACGACCACCTGGGTGCGCGGATGCTCGGCCCGGATCCGGCGGGTGGCGGTCACCCCGTCGCAGTTCGGCATGCGCAGGTCCATCAGCACGACGTCCGGATCGCACGCGGCGACGGCGGCGACCGCCTCGTTGCCGTCGGCGGCCAGCCGCACCACGTCGACGCCGCCGACCAGCGAGAGCATCAGCTGGATGCCGTCGCGGACCATGCGCTGATCGTCGGCGACGACGACGCGGAGGGGCCGCTCCTGGGCAGCGTCAGACATATCCGGTATCCCTTTCCGTCCGGTCCGGTGAGCAGGTCGGCGCCGATCAGCGCCGCGCGTTCGCGCATGCCGGTGAGGCCGTAGCCGCCGCCGGGTGGCTCGACCGGCGGGGTCGTCGCGCCGGAGTCCCGCACCTCCACCCGCAGAGCGTCCTCCGCGTAGGCGACGGTCACCGTGACGGTCGCGCCGGGAGCATATTTCCGGGCGTTGGTCAGGCCCTCCTGGACGGCGCGTTCCACGGTGAGGGCGGCCGGCGGGGGCAGCGGCCACGGCGTGCCGGACTCCGCATATCTCGCGTCGGCGTCGCCGGCCAGCGCGCGCAGGACCTCGGTCAGTGGCCGGGCGTCGCCGCGTAGCGACTGCACGGCCCGGCGGGTCTGCTCCAGGCCGTCCCGCGCCATCCGCTGCGCGATCACGATGCGCTCCCGCACGTCCGCGGGGTCGGCGCCGCGGTCGAGCAGCAGGCGGGCACCCTCCAACTGGACGGACTGGGCGGAGAGGGTGTGCGCCAGGATGTCGTGGATCTCCCGGGCGATCCGCTGCCGCTCGGCGAGCCGGTCCCGTTCGGCGCCGGACTCGCGGGCCGACTGCTCGGCGTCGAGGAGCTGCTCGGCGGTGACCGCGCGGTTCCGCGCGCCGCTCACCACCACGGCGACGACCAGGGCGGCCCCGCAGATCGCGGCCATCAGCGGGACGTCCCGGTCGTCGCCGCGGGCCAGGGGCGCGAGGCAGGTGGCGACGACGACCGTGCCGGCGAAGATCAGCCCGGCCCGGGCCGGGAGCCGGGCCAGCCCGGCGATGATCGCGACGCCGCAGGCCAGCCAGCCGGGTGCGCGACCGTCCACGGCGAGCAGGGTGACCCCGCCGGCGGCGAACAGGGCCAGGCCGATCAGGCGCTGGACCCACTGCTCGGGGCCGTGGCGCAAGCCGTACGCCGAGCCGCACAGACTGATTGTCAGGGCGCCCACCGCGAGCAGACGGTGCTCCGGCGCGGCGAGCGCAACGGTGGCGGCGGCCAGCACGACGAGCGTGATGGCACGCCCGGCGTTCAGGGCCCACGCCCACTCGGGGCCGATGCGATGCGGAGTCTCGGACACACGCACACCGTACTTTCCAGGGCAGCCGCCGGCGTCGGACCGAGGTCTGAACCCCGGCGTCCACCCAGGGGTGTACAAGATCGTCCATTGTCGACCCCAGGGATGAAGGCGAAGTTCAGACCTCGGTCCGACGCGCGGCCCGCCGGCCGGATCTAGCGTTTGCCGCATCGATCCGCTCGCCGAAAGGACCACGCTGATGCGACGCCGAACGCCGGTCTTCGCGCTCTTCTTCCTCGCCCCGCTGGTCGGCGAGTTCTTCCTCGGCGACTTCGCACTCAACCTGCTGCCGTTGATCATCGTCTTCGCCCCGATGTACGGCGGTGCGGCGGTGCTGATCCGCGAGGTGGCCCGGCGCACCGGCCGGGGCTGGCCGACGATGATCATGCTGGGGCTCGCCTACGGCGTGCTGGAGGAGGGGTTGGTCACCCAGTCCCTGGTCAACAAGGACTATCTGGACCAGCATCTGCTCGATCCGGGCTATATTCCGGCTCTCGGCACCGCCGCGCCTTGGGTGATCTTCGTGGCCACGTTGCACATGGTGTGGAGCATCAGCGTGCCGATCGCGCTGGTCGAGCAGGGCAGCTCGCGGCGGACCGAGCCGTGGCTGGGCCGGCTCGGCGTGACGGTGGCCGCGGTACTGATGCTGGCCGGTGGGTTCGCGATGTGGAACAGCACGCGGACCGACCCGAGTCTGAGCCACGGCTTCCTGGAGTCGCCGAAGCAGGCGCTCGTCATCACGGCCGTCGCGCTGGTGCTGATCGTGGTCGCGTTCCTGCTGCCCAGGCCGGCCGGCGGCCGGCCGGGAGCGGTGCCGAGCCCGTGGGTGGTGTTCGCCACCGGGATCGCCGGCGGGGCGATCTTCATGAGCGTGACGATGTCGTGGCTGCCGACCTGGGCCGGGGTCACCGCGATGCTGGTGGCGATCGCCGGGACGTTCACGCTCGTCGGCGTCTGGTCGCGGCGGGCGGCGTGGGGCCCGTGGCATCGGTACGCGATCGTGGCGGGGGCGCTGCTCACCTACTCGTGGCACACCTTCTTCATGCACAGTGCGACCGGCCTGCTCGACCTGGCCAGTCACATCGTCTACGCCCTCGCGGCGCTGGGGATCCTCTGGTACGTCGCCCGGCGGATGCGTGCCATGACGCCGGCTCACCCGGCCGAGCTCGAGGCCGTCGGATGAGCCGGACGGGGGAGACGGGTCCCGGTGCGCGGGACGCACCGGGACCCGTCGACAGCTCACGCCGCCGGGCGGTAACCGGCCGGGCGGGTGGTGAACGTGCCGCGCCCGTGGGTACGGCTGAGCAACCGTGTCGCATAGCCGAACAACTCGGCCAGCGGCACGAGCGCGGTCACCGTCCGTACCGCCGAATCGGTGACCTGGCCGCGCCGGGCCGCGAGGTCGCCGAGGACCGCGCCCAGCGTCTCCGCCGGGGCACTGACCGTGACCTCCGCGACCGGCTCGAGCACGTCGATCGCGCAGGCGCGGAGCGCCGCGCGCAGGCCCAGCTTGCCGGCGGTCCGGAACGCCAGCTCGGACGAGTCCTTCGGGTGGGTCTGCCCGTCGGTGAGCGTGACCCGCAGGCCGACCACCGGGTGACCGCCGAGCGGGCCCGTGGCGAGCGCCTCCCGGCAGCCCGCCTCGACCGCCCGGATGTACTCGGCCGGAACCCGCCCGCCGGTCACCGCGGACCGGAAGGTGAAGCCCTCGCCGGGCGCGACGTCCAGCACGACGTGCGCGAACTGGCCGGCGCCACCGTCCTGCTTCACGTGCCGGTAAAGCAGGCCGGTCACACCGCTCCGGACGGTCTCCCGGTAGGCCACCTGCGGGCGCCCGGTCGTGACGGTCAGGCCGGTGCGCTGCCGGAGCTTCTCCACCGCGACCTCCAGATGCAGCTCACCCAGACCGGACAGCAGGGTCTGGCCGGTCTCCGCGTCGACGCGGACGGACAACGACGGGTCCTCCTCGGCCAACGCGGCCAGCGCCTGCGGCAGGCGCTGCGCGTCGAGCCGCGTGCGGGCCTCGACAGCGACCGAGACCAGCGGTTCGGTGATCCGCGGCGCCTCCAGCGTGACCGGGCGCGCCCGGGTGGAGAACGTGGCCCCCACCTGGGCGGACTTCACCCCGGCGACGGCGACGATGTCCCCGGCCACGGCCCGGTCGATCTCGGTGTGCCGGTCGGCCTGGACCCGCAGGATGCGGGCGATTCTTTCGGTACGGCCCGAGCCCGCGTCCCACACGGTGTCTCCTTTCGCGATCGCGCCGTCGTAGAGGCGGAGGTAGGTGAGCCGGCCGGTCCTCGTGGTGTGCACCTTGAAGACCAGGGCGGCCAGATCGTTCTCCGCGTCGCCGGTGGGCGCCGGGAGGTAATCGACGATGGCGTCGAGCAGGGGCTCGATGCCCTTGTTGCGGTAGGCGGAGCCGCAGAGGACGACCGTCGCCTCGCCGCCGGCGGTGAGGTCCCGGAGCGCCGTCCGCAGGGTGTCGTCGGAAATGCCGCCCAACTCCTCCAACGCGGCCGGGTGCATGGCGGCGACCTGCTCTTCGAGAGCGCGGCGTGCGGCACGAGTCTCCACCGAGGTGTCCGATTCCTCGGACATGACCCCGTCAACCCACGTCATCGTCCGCATGCGGACCAGGTCGACCACACCGCGGAAGGAGCCCTCGCTGCCGATCGGCAACTGGACGACCAGCGGGACGACGTCGAGCTTCTCCCGGATGGACTCCACCACCGCCGGCAGCGACGCACCCGCGCGGTCCAGCTTGTTGACGAACGCGATCCGCGGCACGCCGTAGCGATCCGCCGCCCGCCACACCGCCTCGGACTGCGGCTCGACCCCGGCCACCCCGTCGAACACGGCGACCGCGCCGTCCAGCACGCGCAGCGACCGCTCCACCTCGTCGGAGAAGTCGACGTGGCCGGGCGTGTCGATCAGGTTGAGCCGGTGACCGGCCCAGTCGCAGCTGACGGCCGCGGCGAAGATGGTGATCCCACGGTCGCGCTCCTGTGGATCGAAGTCGGTGACGGTCGTACCGTCGTGCACCTCGCCCTTTTTGTGGGTCATGCCGGTAGCGAAGAGAATGCGCTCGGTGAGTGTGGTCTTGCCGGCGTCGACGTGGGCGAGAATGCCGAGATTGCGGACACGCATGATGGTTCGTTCTTTCGATTCCGATCGGTCGTGGACGTGCGCCCACCCGGCCGCCGGCGAGAGAACTACCAGGCGGTCAGGGACGTCCAGCCCCGGTGGCGCGGCCGGGACCGGGCACACCAGACACGAGGATCAGGTCGAATCGCGACACGGGGGTCCACATGATCGGGTCCCCCTTTCCTGTCGTGGTCGCGTCGAAATTACCCGGCGGGCGCAATGGCGTCGACCGATTTACGGTGAGGCGGTGGGCGTCCTCATCGCGGTTCTGGCGATCATCGTCGCGGTCCGGATCTGGGCGCGGTTCGGTCCGGGCTGGGCCCAGCCCATCACCGGGCCTGCGGCCGCGGCGCTGCTCATCGCGGTCTCCGGCCTCACCTCGAGCCAGGCGGGGCTCAGGCTTTCCGGCTTGGGGTACGGCCTGGGTGGAGTCGCCGTCGTCGCGATCGGGTACGCCGTCGCGGTCCGGGTTCCGGCTGCTCGTCGGCTCTTTCGGGTGTCCTACCCCCGTCCGTGGTTCACCGCTCTGGTGTCGGTTCCGCTGGCCACGGTCGTCTTTGAGGAGGTCGCGTTTCGCGGTGTGCTGTGGGGGCTGATCGACCGTGATCACGGTCCGATCTGGGCGACCGGCGTGACCGCGGTGCTCTTCGGGCTCTGGCATCTCGCCCCGGGGCGGCCGTGGACAGACGCGATCGTCACCGGGGTGGCCGGCGTGGTCCTCGGGCTGCTGCGGGCGGTCGGGGGCGGCCTGGTCGCTCCGGCGCTCGTGCACTGGGCCGCCGACGGGCTGGGCGTGCTGGCCGCGGCGCGCGTCTCCCGAGATGTTGATCAGTGGAAAGCGGCACCGTCGGGAGGGGGATAACGGGGCCGGGCTCGGCGCCGCCGTTCTCAAGATGCCGGGATCAGGGCCGTCGGCGCGCTCATATCGATCCTCGCCGCGACCGTGGCCAGCACCGCTGGGTCGCGCCGCGCTGCGCTGGGTCGCGCCGCGCCGCGCTGGGCCGCGCCGCGCTGGGCCGCGCCGCGCCGCGCTGGGCCGCGCCGCGCCGCGCTGGGCCGCGCCGCGCCGCGCTGGGCCGCGCCGCGCCGCGCTGGGCCGCGCCGCGCTGGGCCGCGCCGCGCTGGGCCGCGCTGGGCCGCGCCGCGCCGCGCTGGGTCGCGCCGCGCTGGGCCGCGCTGGGCCGCGCTGGGCCGCGCTGGGCCGCGCTGGGCCGCGCTGGGCCGCGCTGGGCCGGGCCGGGTGGGGTGGGTCTTGGGTGGTCTGGCTCTGCGGCTGGTTTTGTGGGGGTGGGGGATGGGGGGGTTTGGGGAGTGATCGATTGTTGGTGATCGGAATCGGTCGGGGGTGGTGGGGGAATTTGGGATTGGTTTGGGGATGTGAATGATATTGGGGATTGGGGGGTGGTTGGAATGTGAAAGTGAATGTCCGGAAAATGCGGAATTAGTGGGCTTTGGAGCTAATTTCCTGCGGGTAACCGGGGGGTGACTTGCACGTTTCGGTCGGTGGATTCGTTGATCTGGTGGACTTGACTCCGTCGAACGGCCGACAGAACGTGCGTACGGGGTTTCGGGCGGTTACGTTATCTACGTGCCTCGCGCTCGTCGGTGGTGGCACTAATGCGTTATGACCTGCGCTGTGTCGTGCCGTTAAAGATCTTTATCGGATCGACTTGTGCGGTACTCGCAGAATGGGCCACGAGTCATCTAAGAATTAGTGCGTCGAGGGTTCCAGACGGGGTCGGCGCCCGGCCTCGGGCCGGGCGCCCGTCGACGAGGGTGGTGTGATGATCCGGGTCCTGGTGGTGAGAGACGAGGGGTACTTCGGCGTCCCGGTGCGCACGTTCCTGGAGACCGAACCGGACATGCACTACGTCACCACGCTGCCGATCAACCCGGAGCTCGCCCAGCGTGCCGCTCAGCTCTGGCCCGCGGTGATCGTGATCGACACCGAGTACATGGTGAGTCAGGTCCTTCCGATGGCGGACGAGTTGCACACCGCGATTCCGTCCTGCGCGATGCTGCTGCTCTGTGATCCGTCGAAGCGGGGGATGCTGCCGCCCCGGCGGTGGAACGGGGGGCTGAACTTTCTGCTCAAGAGTGCCGCGTCGTCGTCGCTGGCGGAGTCCGTGCGCCGGCTCGCGGCGGGGGAGCGGGTGGTGTCGCCGATGCTGCAGGCCGCGTCGCTGAACACCGATCGGGGGCTGAGTACCCGGGAGTTGGAGGTGCTCGGGCTGGCCGCGGAGGGCGAGTCGGTGAAGGAGATCGCGGGTCGCCTTTACCTTTCCGGGGGTACCGTGCGGAATTACCTTTCCGCGGTGATCGCCAAGACCGGGGCCCGCAATCGCCTGGACGCCATTCGCATCGCGCGCAAAGAGGGCTGGCTCCGCTGACCCGGGGCCGGGAGGCGCGGCTGGGGGTTGGGGTGGCAGTCGGGTTGCGTGGGTCCTTTGAAACCGTGCCCACCCTCGGACGTCGCCCTGGAGGGTCTCGTGTTCTGGGCGCCCCGCGCCCTTGCGAGGCCCGGAAGGGTCCCCGCGGGAGCGACGATCTGTACCCCGGCGGACCGAGGCAATAAAGAATTTGATCTTGGTTTGGAGTGAGCACCGGATCTACCGGCGGATCATGGGAAGGCCGTGACGGGGTCGCGTAGCGTGGGTTTCGATGCGTGGTGAACAGTTCGAGGTGCCGGCGTTGCCGGTGCTGCTGCCGCTGGGTGGCATCCTGATGGTGCTGTCCTACCTCTGGCTGCGCCGCCGCGGGCAGCTCAGCACCCGCCGCCTGCTCGCCGTCTGGGCCCTGACCTGGTACGGGCTGGCCGTCCTCGGCGCGACGATGCTGCCGATGCACCTGGCCTGGGGGCCGGATGCCGGGCCGCCGGAGACCTATCGGATTCTGCTGATCCCGACGCTGAGCATGCGGCGGCGGGACTTCGTGCTGAACATGATGATGACGCTGCCGCTGGCCGCGCTGCTGCACGTGAATTTCGGCATCGCGGACAAGCTGCGGGTGGTGCGGATCGGGTTCCTGCTCAGTCTGTGCATCGAGATCACCCAGCTGGTGATGATTCTGACCGTGCACGGGAACCGCTGGGCGGATGTGAACGACCTGCTCTCGAACACCATCGGCACGATTTTCGGGTTCGTGGCGTGGCATCGGCTCATGCGTTCGGAGCGCGTCCGCAGCCTGGTGTTCGGAACGGCCCGGGAGCCGGCTCGGTCAGGGTGACCCGTTCGTAGACCTGCTCGACGGCGGCGGCCAGGTGGTCGGCGTCGTAGCGCAGGCCGGCGGTGCGGGCCGGCAGCCGGGCGCCGCGGCGTTCGGCGAAGCAGAGGGCTTCCGCGCGCAGGGTCCGGGGCAGTGACTCCCGGTCGTGCGGGGAGAGCCGGTGGGTGCCGCGGACCGGGAGCCGGGCGGCGGCCCGTTCCTCCAGCGGCGCGCACGCGGCGTAGACCGCGGGCAGGCCGGCCGCGATCGCCTCGAGCACCGCGAGCCCCCAGGTGTTCTGGTCGGGGGAGGCGAAGACGTCCATCGCGCAGAGCATCTCGCGCGGGTGCCGGACCGCGCCGGTGAACAGCACCCGGTCGGCGACGTCCTCGATGATCGCGAGCTGTTCCAGGGCGGGGCGGGCCGGGCCGTCGCCGACCAGCAGCAGGACCGCCGCGGGCACCTCGGCGATCGCGCGGATCAGCAGGTCGAAGCGTTTGGCCGGGGTGAGCCGGCCGGTCACGCCGATCACCGGTACGTCGTCGGCGACGCCGAGCCGGGCGCGGGCGGCGGTGCGCAGCGCGGGGTCGAAACGGTATTCGGACGGGTCGATGGCGCGCGGGATGGTGGCGATCCGCTCGTCCGGGACGCCCCAGCCGCGCAGCCGGTCGGCGACCGTGCTGGTGGCCGCGATCGTCATCTCGCCGAGCCGCTCGCTGAGCAGGTAGAGCGGGCCGAGCCGGGTGGCGCCGGGGCGGCCGAGGTGGTGTTCGGTGGCGACCACGTGCGGGACGCCGGCCAGCCGGGCGGCGATCCGGCCCTGCACGCACGCCCGGTACAGGTGGGTGTGGACCAGGTCGTAGTGGCCGCGGCGGATCAGGCGGCGCAGCCGGACGATCGCCGACAGGTCCCGGTCGCAGGCGGTGGTCAGCTCGTGCACCGGGGTCCCGCCGGCCTGGATGGCCCGGGCCTCGGTGCCGGGTGGGGAGAGCGTGACCACCTCGCTGTCGTGGGGCAGGCGGCGCAGCAGCAGCCGGAGCTGATGTTCGGCGCCGCCCTCCGCCGCAGTGCTGATCACGTGCAGCACCCTCATCGTCGTTCCCCCAGTCGCATAGTCGACAGAACGCTTGCGACGGCTCCTGCGGAAACGGTGCCCCAATGTCGGGTGAAGCGTAAGTCGCAGATGTCATATGTAATGTGATGATCCTTCACCATCAATATGACATGCTCCGCCGAATGGCTGTGATTGCCGGGCCGAATGGCGTCCGTAAATGGTGATCGAGGGCCCGTCCTGCGGAAATTCCAGAACATGAGCGGGATTCACGTAGCCCATGACAATTGCTACTGCAACAGCACCGCGACAACTGGAAGTCTGAAACTCGCGAATGGCTCGATATTCGATTTGTCTCCGGCCTGAAAGCGATTTCGCGGGCTGGCTCTGTTTCCCGCCGAGTGAGGATCCTACGAGGGGGAATCCCATGCGAACACACCCGGCCACGGACTCTGCTGCCGGCGAGTGGCCGAGCCGGGCGACGCCGTGGTTCCGCGCGGCGCTGCCCGGCCGAGCAGCCCGGGCCGGCGCCGACGCGCTGGCCCTGGCCACCGCCCTGCTCATCGCCACCCTGCTGCGCCACGACGGGCACCTGCAGTGGCTCAACGGACCCGGACTGGTCGAGCTGGCCCTGGTCGCCGCGCTGGTGCACACCGCCGCCGGCATCCAGTTCGGCCTCTACACCGGCCGCTGGTCCTACGGCTGCTTCGAGGAGATCCTGGCCCTGGCCAAGACCGCGGCGGTCACCACCCCGCTGGTGTTCGTGCTGGACACGCTGCTCGGCCGGCTGGTGCCGCGCTCGGCGATCATCGGGGCCGGCCTGATCGGGCTGGTGCTCGCGGCCGGCGTCCGGTACGCCGTGCGGCTGCTGCACGACCAGCGGCTGAGGCCGAGCCCCGAGCCCGGCAGCCGGGTCGTGGTGATGGGCGCCGGGGAGGGCGCCACCCAGGTGATCCGGGCGATGCTGCGGAGCCCGTCCAGCCCGTACGTGCCGGTCGCCCTGCTCGACGACGACCCGACCAAGCGCGCCCGGCAGGTGATGGGCGTGAAGGTGGCCGGCACCCGGCACGCGATGGCCGAGGTGGTGCGCCGCTTCCGGGCGGACACCGTGGTGATCGCGATCCCGAGCGCGGACGCCTCGCTGATCCGGTCGCTGACCGAGCTGGCCGCGCCGCTGAACGTGGACGTCAAGGTGGTGCCGCGGGTGGTCGAGCTGTTCGGGCGCACGGTCAGCGTCGAGGACATCCGGCCGGTCAGCCACGCCGACCTGCTCGGCCGCCGGGAGATCACCATCGACCTGGCCGCGGTCTCCGGTTATCTGCAGGGCCGGCGGGTGCTGGTCACCGGGGCCGGCGGCTCGATCGGCTCGGAGCTGTGCCGGCAGGTCGCCCGGTTCAACCCGGCCAGCCTGGTGATGCTCGACCGGGACGAGTCCGGCCTGCACGCGGTGCAGCTGTCGCTGGACGGCCGGGGCATGCTCGACGACCGCAACCTGGTCGTCGCCGACATCCGCGACCAGCAGCGGCTCGACGAGGTGTTCGCCGAGCACCGGCCGCACGTGGTGTTCCACGCCGCGGCGCTCAAGCACCTGCCGCTGCTGGAGATGCACCCGTCCGAGGCGCTCAAGACCAACATCATCGGCACGTACCAGATCCTGCAGACCGCGATCCGGCACAACGTCGACCGGCTGGTCAACATCTCCACCGACAAGGCCGCCGACCCGTGCAGCGTGCTCGGCTACTCCAAGCGGATCACCGAGCGGCTCACCGCGGCCGCCGACGCGGCCGCGCCCGGCACGTACACCAGCGTCCGGTTCGGCAACGTGCTCGGCAGCCGCGGCTCGGTGCTTACCGCGTTCGCCGCGCAGGTCGAGGCGGGCGGGCCGATCACGGTCACCGACCCCGAGGTCAACCGGTACTTCATGACCGTGCAGGAGGCGGTCCGGCTGGTCGTGCAGGCCGGCGCGCTGGAGAGCCACGGCGAGGTGCTGGTGCTGGACATGGGCGAGCCGGTGCGGATCGCCGACGTGGCCCGGCGGATCGCGGCGAGTGCCGGCCGGCACATCCAGATCGTCTACACCGGACTGCGGCCCGGCGAGAAGCTCGCCGAGGTGCTGCTCGGCCCGGACGAGCCGGATCACCGGCCGAACCATCCGCTGATCTCGCAGGCCCCGGTGCCGCCGCTGGACGGGGCGGTGCTCTCGCTGCTCGACCCGTCGTCGCCGCGCGAGGACCTGATCGCGGTGCTGCGCTGGCTCGCGGAGAGTCCCGCGCTGCCCGGCCGGATTCCGGCGCCGCAGCCGCGCCCCGGCGGCCGGGTCGGCAAGCGCCAGGCCGAGTTCACCATGCGCCTGGGCCGGCACCCATGACCCCTTCGGGCCGAAAACCACGATCAAAATCCGATTTGCGTACGAAGGGAAGCGTCCCGATGCGGGTAGTCATCGCCGGCCAGGGCTATGTCGGACTGCCCCTCGCGGTCCGGGCGGCCGAGGTCGGGCACACCGTGGTCGGCTTCGACGTCGACGACGAGCGGATCAAGCGGCTCGCGGCCGGCGAGTCCTACGTCGACGACATCACCTCCGAGCAGCTCCAGCAGGTCCTGGCCGGCGGGAAGTTCCTGCCGTCGTCGGACCCGCGGGCCTGCGCCGGCTTCGACATCGCGGTGATCGCGGTGCCCACCCCGTTGCGCGACGGCACCCCGGACCTGCGCTACATCGAGGAGTCGGCCCGCACCCTGGCCCGCTACCTGCGACCCGGCGCGACCGTCGCGCTGGAGTCGACCACCTATCCCGGCACCACCACCGAGCTGGTCGGCCCGCTGCTGGAGGAGGGCTCCGGGCTGATCGCCGGCGAGGACTTCCACCTCGGGTACAGCCCGGAGCGGATCGACCCGGGCAACCGGCAGTGGCACCTGGCCACCACGCCGAAGGTGGTCTCCGGGATCAACCCGGCGTCGCTGGCGAAGGTGCGGGCCTTCTACGACTCGGTGGTGGAGACGACCGTGCCGGTCTCCGACCCCAAGGTGGCCGAGCTGGCCAAGCTGCTCGAGAACACCTTCCGGCACGTCAACATCGCGCTGGTCAACGAGCTCGCGGTGTACGCGCACGACCTCGGCATCGACGTCTGGGAGGCGATCGACGCGGCGTCGTCCAAGCCGTTCGGGTACATGCGGTTCGTGCCCGGGCCCGGGGTCGGCGGGCACTGCCTGCCGATCGACCCGTCCTACCTGTCCTGGCGGGTGCAGCGGACGCTCGGGCAGAGCTTCCGGTTCGTGGAACTGGCCAACGACATCAACAACCACATGCCGGACTACGTCGTACGCCGGCTGGTCGTGGGTCTGAATCACCGCCGCAAGGCGGTCAACGGATCCACGGTGCTGCTGCTCGGACTGGCCTACAAGAAGAACAGCGGGGACGCCCGGGAGTCGCCGGCCCGCAGGGTTGCCGCCCTGCTGCTGGAGATGGGCGCCGAGGTCCGCGCCGCGGACCCGCACGTGGTCGAGGACACCCGGGTCGACCAGCGGGTCACCCGGGTCGCGCTGACCGCCGAGCAGGTGGCCGACGCCGACGCCGTGGTCCTGCTCGCCGACCACGACGCCTTCGACCTGGACCTGGTGGTGGAGCACGCCCGGTACGTCCTGGACACCCGCCACCGCCTCACCGGAACCACCGTGGAATCGATCTGAACGGGGGAATCGTGGACCTCCTGCGCCCGACCTGGAACCTACTCAACCAATTCGTCGCCCTGATCGCCCTGCTCCTGCTGGCCCCGCTGATCCTGGGCGTCGCGCTCTGGGTCCGGATCGCCGACGGCAAGGGCGTGCTCTTCGTCCAGGACCGGGCCGGGCGGAACCGCCGGCCGTTCCGGATGCTCAAGTTCCGCTCGATGGTCCACAACAGCGTCGCGATGAGCGCGCAGCTCGGCATGGCCGACCCGTTCGGCCTGCTGGCGGACGACCCGCGGATCACCCGGTGCGGGAAGATCCTGCGCCGGACCAGCCTGGACGAGCTGCCCCAGCTGCTCAACGTGCTGCGCGGGCAGATGAACCTGGTCGGGCCGCGCCCGGACGTGCTGCCGCAGGTCGCGAACTACTCGCCGGAGGACGCGCGGCGTCTCGAGGTGCGGCCCGGGATCACCGGGTGGGCGCAGGTCAACGGCCGGGACGACATCGACTGGCCGGCCCGGTTCGTGCTGGACCGCTGGTACATCGACAACTGGTCGCCGTGGCTGGACCTGAAGATCGTGTGGCGGACGTTCACCGGGCTGAACCGGGGCGAGCCGCCGGTGCACGTGGACACGCTCAACATCGGCCGGGCCGTCGGCGAGTCCACCCAGGACCTCAGCCGTGCGGTCTGAACCGGCCCACCGGCACGTCCCGGCGCCCCGCTCGGGCGACGGCGGGCCGCGGGAGATCGGCTCCGAGTTCCACTGGGACCCGGGCCTGCTGACCGGCGGCGCGCCGGACCGGCTGCCGGACCGCCGGGAGCTGTTCGCGACCGGGTGCGGGGCGCTGCTCGCGCTGCTGCGGCAGCTGCGGCCGAAGGGGCGGCTGCACGTGCCGTCGTACTTCTGCACCGGGGTGGCCGAGGCGCTCGCCGGGTGCCTGCCGGTGACCTTCTACCGGCACCTGCCGGACGGGCGCGGGCCGCGGTGGGAGACGCTGCGGACCCGGCCCGGGGACGTGGTGCTCGCCCAGAACCTCTTCGGCTGGGACGACCCGCTGCCGTGGAACGCCTGGATGCGGGCCAACCCCGGGATTCCGGTGGTCGAGGACCACTCGCACGATCCGCTCGGCCCGTGGGCGCGGAACAGCATGGCGACGTACGCCGTGGCATCGCTCCGCAAGACCCTGCCGTTGCCGGACGGCGGCCTGCTGTGGTCGCCGGCCGGGCTCGACCTGCCCCGCCCGGAGGGCCCGGAGAGCCCGGGCGCGGCCCAGAAGCTCGCCGCGATGCTGCTCAAGGGCGGGTGGCTGGACGGGCAGCCGGTGCCGAAGGAGAGTTTCCGCGCGCTGCAACGCCAGGGCGAGGGGACGCTGCTCGGCAGCGCCGGGCCGGTCAGCACGGTCACCCGGGCCGTGCTGCCGCTGCTGGACGTGCCCGGGATCCGCGCGGCGAGCAGCCGGAACGCGCATGCTCTGCGGGACGCGCTGGACGGCCGTACGGGAAATGCCGTGGTTCTCGGTCTTGACTGGAATGTGGTCTCCGCGCCCTTCCGGGTGCAGCTCGTGCTGGGCTCCTCGGGGGAGCGCGATCTGCTGGCGGCGACCCTGGCCCGGAACGGGATCTACGCACCGGTGCACTGGCGGCAGGACCGGGCCGGATGGTGGAGCGGCGACGAGGAGGCGGCCGCGCTGGCCGACCGCATGATCACCCTGCCAGTTGATCATCGGTGCAGCTCAGTGGATGTTTCGCGGCTGGCCGAAGTGGTCACTTCGCAGGTCTCGCGCGAATCGAGGACCGGCCATATCATCAGGGCGTGAGAGCGTCCTGCACCCTTGGTGACGGCGGTCGATCGCGATGACCGGCGGTGGCTGGTTCGCGCTGGGGATCGCCGTCTTCGGCTCGCTCTGCTACGCCGCCGGCTCGATCCTGCAGGCCGTCGGCGCCCGGCGCAGCACCGGCGCGGTCTCCACCCTGGGGCATCCGCTCTACCTGATCGGCATCGCGCTGGACATGATGGCCTGGCTCGGGTCGATGATCGCGCTGCGCGAGCTGGCGGTCTACCTGGTCGAGTCGGTCCTGGCCGGGTCGCTGGCCATCACGGCGTTCGCGGCCTGGGCGTTCCTCGGGTCCCAGCTGCGCAAACGCGACGTGGTGGCGATCGTGGTGACGATCTGCGCGCTCGGCGGGCTGGCCCTGTCGGCCGGCCAGCAGCACGTCGTCGCCGCGTCGCTCCAACTCCGGCTCGGGTTCGTCGTCGCCCTGGTCGTCGTGCTGATCCTCGGCGTCGCCGCCACCAAGATCGGGTCCCCGGGGCTGATCGCGTCGATCGGTGGCCTCTCGGTCGGCGCCGCCGCCCTCGGCGGGCGCGCGCTGCACCTGCCCGACGACCAGATGACCACGGTCGGCTCGGCCGCGATGACCATCTTCAGCGAGCCGCTCACCTACGTGCTGCTGGTCTTCGCCGCCAACGGCATGATCATGTATGCGAACGCCCTCCAGCACGGCGACGTCGGCCGGGTCACCGCGGTGCACTGGACCGGCGAGGTGATCGCCCCGTCGGTGATCGCGCTGACCATCCTCGGCGACACGGTCCGGCCCGGCTGGTGGCCGGTCGCCCTGGCCGCCGCGCTGATCACCGTGGCCTGCGCGATCGTGCTGGCCAGCGCGCCGGCGACGGCCACGCTCGAACCCGCCGACCCGCACGCCCTGCCGGCCGGGGCCGAGCCGCACGCGCTGCCCGCGCCGCCGCTGCCGATCCTGCTCGGGGCGCCCGGCCACCCGGTCACGTCGCTCGTCCCGATGGAGGCGTGGCGGCTCGCGATCCCGATCGAGGCGCGGTGGCCGGCGCTGCAGCCGCCGCTGGTCCGGGGCTACGGGACGATCATCTGGTGGGGGCCGTCGTGGGCGCCGCTGCCGATCTGGATCCCGCCGGACCGGACGCTGGTGCCGCGTGACCGGCCGAAGATCGCTGATCGGCCGCAGCGGATCTGGCCGGCGCGGCCCGGGCCGCAGTTGCCGGCCAGCCGGCGGCCGGCTCGCCATCGGGATCTGATCATTCCGGCGCAGCGGCGGGATCAGGACGCGGCTTAGAGTCGTTTTGGCGGTGTGCCGGTTTTGACGGCGCGGCGGTTTGGCGGTTTTGAAGAAGCCGGCTCAGAGTGGGGGTGGGCCGATGGCGACCAGGTCGGGGCCGTCCAGGTAGACCAGGCGGTTCTCGACGTCGGTCAGCGTCGGGGTATTTTTCGGATATTTCCATCGAACGTCGTGTTCGTAGGGGTTGTAGAGCGCGAGCCCCGACCCCGACCGCAGCAACCACAGCGACTCGACCTGGGTCGCCCACGGCTTCCCGTCGTCCGGCGGCGGCACCGAGGCGACCCCGCGATCCCGGTACCGCCGGGACCGATAGCCGACCCCGGGCGTCCAGGTCAGCTCGGCGCTGTCGTCACCCAGCAGATATTCGCCCGCGTCGAGCGGCTCGGCCCGCAGCACGCCGAGCGGACCGAGCACCCCGGCCCCGGGCAGGCCGAGCTCGAACCCCGAGTCGACGATCCGCGCCGGATCGAACGTGCACGGCGCGGCGGCCCGGCCGGCGTCCCGCCACGGTACGTCGAGGCGCCACACCTCCACCCCGATCGCGACCCCGCGGAACGTGCCGCGACAGGCCGGCGCGGCCGGCGGGATGACCACGACGAGCCGGTCGACGAGCGGGAACAGCAGTGGGGTGGCCCCCGGCGGGCGGGGCAGCTCCCACGTGGTCCGGCCGTCCACCGTGGAGACCCGGCTGATCGTGCGGGCGCCGAGCAGGTAGACGCAGGCGCAGTACGCCCCGCCGGCGTGCAGCGTGACCCGTTCGGTGAGCCGGCGGGTCCAGAGCGGCTTGCCGTCCGCGACGCCGAACCCGGCCAGCTCACCGCCGGCCGCCGTGATCAGCCGCTGGTCGTCGTGGGCGAGCTCGGCGTGCGCGGTCAGCTTGCGCTCCCAGAGCGTGCTGCCGTTCGCGGCGGCGAGGGCGCGGACCTCGTCGTCGCCGGCCAGGATCACCGCGGGTCCGACGCGGAACACCGGGTGGGCGCCGGTGATGGCGTACCCGGCGGGCAGGTCCACCGCCCAGGACAGCTTGCCGTCGCGCAGGTCGACCGAGGCCAGGCGGCGGCCCTCGCCGATCAGCGGGCCGTCGGTGAAGTGCCACCGGCCGTCGGCGGGCACCGGGTTCGGCATCCGCCAGCGCTCGGTCAGCTCGACGTCGCTGCTCAGGCGGGGGCCGCTGTCGGCGAAGCAGCCGGTGAGCGCGAGCAGGACGAACGGCAGCAGCAGCGTCAGGAGTCGGCGGGGCACCCGCTCATCCTTGTCGATCTGGACAACCCGCGGCGTCGGCCGGAGAGCGCTGACCGGAAGCGCCAGCAGTCGATCGCCGAGCCGCCGCAGACCGCGGAGTCATCCGGCTCGGGGCGGGCGCGTGGCCACCGCCGTACCGTCGCGGGTTTTCGATTTGCGGCTCTTGGGTTTTCGTTTTGCGGCGGCCGGGCTTTCGTTTTGCGGCGGGCTAATGGGTCGGGCGGCGGCGGAGTTCGGTGATCGAGGAGAGCAGGGCGGCCAGCAGGAACGCCGGCGCGAGCATCGCCAGCGAGCCGGTCAGGCAGCCCCAGCCGGCCGTCCAGACGTTGTCCCAGATGGGCAGGTAGCGGATCCAGATCGCCGCCGAGACCAGCAGGTTCGCCACCGGGGCGAGGGCCAGCCCGGGAACCAGGCCGCGCGGCCCGCGCACGGCGAGCAGGACGGCCAGCACGACCGAACTGGCCGCCAGCGCCGCCCAGAAGTCCCGATAGACGACCTCGTTCGGCCCGGCCGGGGTGGTCAGGACCAGCCAGCGCACCGCCAGCGCGGCGACCGCCGGCACCACCACCAGCGCGGTCGCCGCGAGCAGCCGGCGGCGGGTGGGGCGATGCCAGGACCAGCGGGCGGACAGCAGCCCGAGCAGGGCGACCCCGGCCGCGCACCCCTGGTAGTACCCGCTGAACGTGACGAACTGGGCCAGCCCGCCCAGCCCCCGGGCGGTGATCATCGCGGCGGCGTCCGGGCCGAGCCACAGGGCGCCGGTGAACAGCACGACGTTGAGCAGGACGATCGCCCGCCAGGCCGGGGCCGGCCAGGGCGCGCCGGCGCGGCGGCGGGCCAGGGTGCGGGCCAGGATGCCGCTGAGCGCCGCGGCGCCGCCGACCGTCACCGGGGTGCAGAGCAGCATGGCGGCGCTGCCGTAGAAACCGGCGCCGGCGCCGCCCGGCAGCGCTCCCAGGTTCGCGACCAGGCCGGCCGCGGTGGCGGCGGCCAGCGCCAGGGTGGTGCGGCGCAGCCGGATCGGGCGGCCGGTCACCTCCGCGGCCAGCGCGGCCCGCCACAGCGCGATGCCCCAGGCCGGCGCGATCATCAGGGCGGTGATCAGGCCGGTGAGGTGGGTGGCGTTGATCCAGATCGAGCCCTCGGCGCGGATCGGGACCGACAGGTTCAGCGCCGGGATCGCCATCGCGGCCAGGAGTCCGACCGCGGCGGCGTCGACGGTCCGCAGCTCGGTGGTGCGGGCCGGGTCGTGCAGCGCGGCGATGCGGCGCCGTGCGGACGGGTGCGTCGCGGTCAGCCGGCCGGCCGCCTGCCACCATCGGCGGGGCCGGGCCGGTTGCCCGCTCAGCAGGGGCACCAGGCCGGGCGCGCCGGTCGCCAGGTCGGCCTCGTGCTCGCGGGAGCGCAGCACCGACGACGCGACGACCGCGGCCACGACCAGCAGCACCGTGGCGCGCAGCGCGTTGTTCCAGAAGGAGGCGTGGCCGAAGATCGCCCGGGCGATCTCGAGCGGCGCCTCGACGAGCACCCGCGGTTCTTGCAGGATCGGCCGGCCGAACGTCAGGAACTGCGGCAGCACCAGGGCCGGGAGCAACGCCCACCACAGCCCCCGGGTCAGCCAGACCAGGGTCACGTCCCCGGCCCGGACGTGCGACATCTCGTGCGCGAGCACCGCGTCGATCTGCTCGGGCGGCAGCCGGCGCAGGCCCGGCGGGACGATGATCCGGATGCCGGAGAGCACCCGGACGGTGAACGGCTCCCGCAGGCGCCAGCCGCCGACCAGCACGACCGGGGTCCGGCGCAGGCCGGCCCGCCGCGCGGCGAGCCCGGCGCGCTCGGTGATCGCGGCCTCGGCCCGGCGCAACGGCCCGGCCCGGCGCAGCAACCGGTACGGCAGCAGCGGCATCAGCGCCAGGCCGAGCAGCAGCACGGCGAGGGCCCCGCCGGCGCCGTACCACGTCTTCTGCCCTTCCACCGGAGCGATACACCGGACGAAGGCCGGATAGCTCTCGGTGGTGGTCTCGCAGTGTTGGACGACGGTCAGGTAGGCCCGCCCGTGCAGCGCCGCATAGGTGCTCTGCCCGGCGAACAGGCCGGTTGCCGCGAGCAGCAGGGCGATCAGGCCGTAGCGGGCCGCCCCGGGCGACGGCATCCGGGTCATCCGGCCTGCCCGTCGCGGCGGCGCATCGCCTCGACCGCCTGCGCGGCGACCTGTCCGGCCAGGTCGGGTCGCATGCCCCGCTCGATCAGCAGGGCCGCGAGCAGCGCGATGATCTCGGACCAGTCCGGTTCGGCGGTGGCCGGCACCGGCTCCGGCGCGGGCCGGAACACCCGGGCCAGCCGTTCGCCGGCCGCGGTGCTGAGTCCTTCGATCAGCGGGGTGGCGGCGGCGCCGGCCACGAACGTCAGCGCGGACAGCAGCACCGGCGTCACGGCGGCCAGCTCGACGCCCATCCCGACCGGAGCCCGCAGCCGGTAGGCCCGGGGCGGGGTCCGGATCTCGGCGAGCATCCCGATCTCGTCCGGGTAGTTCTCGGTCACCACGTCGGTGGCGATCGCGACCACCGTCGCGTCCAGCTCGAGCCGTCGGCCGAACATCCGTCTCCCTCCGCGTCGCAGGCTGCGAAGGTGGCACGGCGGCGGTGTTGATCGCAGGTTCGTGAAACCCGCGAAATCCCCGGAATAGCGCCCGATTCGCTGCCGGGTTCAGCCCATCGAGGACCAAAACCCTCGGCGGTACGGACCTGAACCGCCCGCCGCCACCGAAAAACGCGGCCCGGCGGTCCGCCGCGCCCCGGCCGCGCGTTGCGCGTCCGGCGGTCCGCCACCCCACGTGGCCGACCTCTCCTTGCGAAACGGAACTAGGTTCCGTATCTTTCAACCGAGCCAAGCGGAACACAGTTCCGGATCAAGGAGAGTCCCATGAGCGTCATCTCGGTACGCCCGGTCACGCTGCCGTCCCCCGGCCGCGGCGACGACCTTCAGGTGCGCGTCACCGCCCCACTGGCCGGCGACCACCTGCCGGTCATCGTCTTCTCGCACGGCTTCAGCCAGTCGATGGACGGCTACGCCCCGCTCACCGACTTCTGGAGCGAGCACGGCTTCGCGGTGATCCAGCCCACCCACCTCGACTCCCGCGCGCTGACCGTCGCGCCCGGCGACCCGCGCTACCCGGACATCTGGCGGCACCGGGTCGACGACCTGGTCCGCGTCCTCGACCACCTGGACGTCGTCGAGGCGGCGGTCCCCGGGCTGGCCGGTCGCCTGGACCGGGACCGGATCGCGGTCGCCGGGCACTCGTGGGGCGCCCAGTCGGTGAGCATGCTGCTCGGCGCCCGGGTCGAGGGCCTCGACGAGGACCGCACCGACCCGCGGGTCAAGGCCGGTGTCCTGCTCGCGCTGACCGGCACCGGCGGCGCGAAGCTGACCCCGTTCGCGGCCGAGCACTTCCCGTTCATGAACCCGGACTTCAGCCGCCTGACCACCCCGGCCCTGCTGGTGGCCGGCGACAAGGACCAGTCGATGCTGAGCCCGGTCGGCCCGGAGTGGTTCACCGAGGCGTACGCGCTCAGCCCGGGCATCCGCACGCTACTGACCGTGCACGGCGCGGAGCACTCGCTCGGCGGGATCAACGGCTACCTCAGCACCGAGACCACCGACGAGAGCCCGGAGCGGGTCGCCCTGATCCAGCGGGTGACCACGGCGTTCCTGCGCGGCGAGACGATGACGGCCGGGTCGCTCGGCCGGCTCGACACGAAATAGGTCACCACCAGCCGCGGCGCTTGGCCCAGACCAGCAGCAGCGCCGACATCACCGCCATCAACACCAGCACCACGCTCAGCCAGGGATAACTCGTGCCCTGGTTCACGATGAGGTTCATCCCGAAGACCGACGACAGGGCCGTGATCGGCAGCGTGACCACGGCGATCACGGCCAGTCGCTCGGCCGCCACGGTCATCTTGGTGTCGCTGCGGGTGCGGTAGAACTCGATCACGCCCTGCAGGTACTCCTTCTGGCTGTCGGCCACGCCGTACACCCGGGCGAACTGGTCGACGATGTCGTCGAGCAGCGGCCGGGCCTCGGGCGGCACGGTCCGGTTGATGGTGGCGAGCCGGCCGTAGATCTCCCGCCCGAGCGCCCCCATCGCCCGGACCGCGATCAGACCGTGGCGGGCGCGGAACATCTCGTCGAGGAACTTCTCCGGGTTGCCCAGATGGCCACTGGTCACCCGCTGCTCCAGCTGCCAGACGAGCTCGGTCTGGTGCTCGATGAACTCCTCCAGGCGGCGGGACAGGGCCGCGACCACGCCGTACGAAAGCTCCCAGCCGGAAGCCGGACGGAAGCGGCCCGCCCTGAGCCGCCGCAGCACCTCGTGGGTTTCCCGGAGCGCGGATTCCGCGGGCACCGCCGGGTTGACCGGGCCGTGCACGGTGACCAGGTAGTTCGGCCCGATGAACTGGTCCAGCTCGACGTAGTGCACGTGCCCGTTGGCGCCCAGCTCGGGCGCGTGCAGCACGACGAACGCGTGATCGGTGTAGACGTGCACCTTCGGCACCCGGTTGCGCTCGGCGCTGTCCCGCACGGCCTGCGGGTGGAAGCAGAAGACCTCGGTCAGCACCCGGACCGCGGCCTCGTCGCAGACCGGGATGTCGACCCAGACCACGCCCTGGCCGGCGGCGAGCAGATCGGGCAGCTGGTCGATCGGATGCCCGGTCAGGCCGTCGGCGGTGATCAACCAGAGGTCCATGTCAGACCCGTCGGTCGGGATGTGTCTGGCCCAGCGGTCGCAGCTCGACCTTGCCGTCGAGGGTACCGATGGCCAAGGTCAGCTGGCCGTAGTGGTGCAGCACGGTGGCGCACCGGCCGGGCGCCGCCTCGCCGACGCGCTCGCCGGTCTCCGCGTCCCAGCGGTGCACGACCTGATCGTGCCCGACGGTGATCAGTTGCGGACGCCCGTTGACCTCGACCGCGGTCAACGACCCGACCGCGTAGCTGTCGATCACCACCGGCGCGCCGATCGCCTCGCCGGTGATCGCGTCCCACCGGTACAGGTCGGCGGTCGCCGCGGCGATCAGCTGCCGCCCGTCCGGCAGTGACACCGGCGTGATCGCCCCGATCACCTCGTCGCCGACGTCCAGCGCCGGGCCGATCTGCGCGCCGGTACGCGGGTTCCAGCGGCGCACCGAGCCGCTCCGGTCGCCGGCGCAGATCACCGGCACGTCCGGCTGGTCCAGCTGGTTCAGCACGGTGATCGCGGTGACCTGGTCCCGGTGCACGCCGAGCGGCTCCAGCCGGGTGCCGGTCCCGGCGTCCCAGCGCAGCAGCGGGTACGGCGGGTGCCCGGACCCGGCGATCAGCGTCCCGGCCCAGGTCGCCAGCGGGAAGACGAGGGCCGACTTGTCGGGCAGGAACGCGGGCTCGCCGGTCCGCGGGTTCAGCCAGGACAGGCTCTCGTCGGCACTGACCGCGATCAGCGGGTCGCGCCACCCGGTCGGGACCGCGGCGATCTCGTTGATCTTGGTGAACGGCGCGGACGAGCTGACCAGCTGGCCGGTCCGCGGGTCGTGGACCTGGATCGTCGTGCCGTCGGAGGAGAGCAGCATGTCGACGCCGTCCAGCGGCAGCGTCGTCAGATGCAGCGCATCGATGATCACGACCGGATGATGCCATTGAATGAGCGCAATGGGTTTTTCGACGCGCCTTGCCAAGTACCGAGGGTTCAAATTCGGCGGACAGACGAGAAATATCGGCCTTGAGTCAACCCGACGATGGGAGATGACCATGGGCAACAGAGCCGTTGTCTACCAGGGTCCCGGTCGCGTGACGATCCAGGACATCGAGTACCCGGCGTACGAGGTGAAGGACGGCCCCGGCGTCAACAAGCTGAACGTCGGACGGCGTACCCCGCACGGCGCCATCCTGAAGACGGTCACCACCAACATCTGCGGCAGTGACCAGCACATGGTGCGTGGCCGGACCACCGCCCCGGAGGGCCTGGTCCTGGGGCACGAGATCACCGGGGAGATCGTCGACGTCGGGCCGGACGTCGAGTTCGCCAAGGTCGGTGACATCGTCTCGGTGCCGTTCAACATCTCGTGCGGGCGCTGCCGCAACTGCAAGGAGCGCCGGACCGGGGTCTGCCTCAACGTGAACCCGGACCGGCCCGGCTCGGCGTACGGCTACGTCGACATGGGCGGCTGGGTCGGCGGCCAGGCGGAGTACGTGATGGTCCCGTACGCCGACTGGAACCTGCTCCGCTTCCCGGACCGGGAGCAGGCGCTGGAGAAGATCCTCGACCTGACGATGCTCTCGGACATCTTCCCGACCGGCTACCACGGCTGTGTGAGCGCGGGCGTGACCACCGGCTCGACGGTCTACATCGCCGGCGCCGGCCCGGTCGGCCTGGCCGCGGCCAGCTCGGCGTTCCTGCTCGGCGCGGCCGTCGTGATCGTCGGCGACCTGAACGAGGAGCGGCTCGCGCAGGCCCGCAGCTTCGGCTGCGAGACGGTCAACGTGTCCCGTGGCGAGCCGGCCGAGCAGGTGCAGCAGATCCTCGGCCGGGACGCCCCGGCGATCGGGCAGGCGCTGGTCGACTGCGCCGTCGACGCGGTCGGCTTCGAGGCGCGCGGGCACGGGCGGGACTCGCAGACCGAGCAGCCGGCGTCGGTGCTGAACTCGCTGATGGACCTGACCCGGGCCGGCGGCGGGATCGGCATCCCGGGCCTCTACGTCACCGGCGACCCGGGCGGTGTCGACGAGGCCGCGAAGGTCGGCTCGCTCTCCCTGCGCCTCGGCCTGGGCTGGGCGAAGTCGCACTCGTTCGTCACCGGCCAGTGCCCGGTGATGAAGTACCACCACGGGCTGATGATGGCGATCCTGCACGACCGGGTGCAGATCGCGAAGAACGTCAACGCGACCCCGATCCCGCTCGACGAGGCCCCGCGCGGCTATCAGGAGTTCGACCAGGGCGCGGCCCGCAAGTACGTGATCGACCCGCACGGCATGGTCCGCAGATGAGGCGAAGGGGCCCCGCCGGCTGCCCGGTAGGCGGGGCCCCGCTCTCACCGGTCGACTCTCACAGGTTGACCGAGATGGTCAGGTTCGCCACGTAGCCGGCCGACACCGAACCGGTCACCGTGGCCATCTCGCGGGCCGCCAGGTCGTCCCGGAACACCATGTCGGTGGCCAGGCTGATCCGGCTCAGGTTGGTCACGCTGGCGGAGTACCCGGTGGCGCTGGAGTACACCGTCTGGGACACCGCCTGCGGCAGCGCGATCTGCGACGTCTTCCGGATCGGCCCGGCACCGCTGGTCGCCGCGGCCAGCGACGAGTACACCTCGAAGTGGATGTGCGGCCAGCGCCCCGAGTAGCAGCCCGGGAAGATGCTGGTGAAGGTGGCCACGCCGGACGAGTTCGTCACCTGGATGCCGCGCAGGTAGTTCTCGTTGGTCACCCCGGACGAGTACAGCGAGTAACGGCCGGCCCGGTCGCAGTGCCAGGCGTAGATCGCCGCCCCGGAGACCAGGCTGCAGGCCAGGTTCTGCACGGTGAGCGAGAACTGCAGCGGCACACCCGGCGCGGTGGTCGTCGACGTGCCGAAGCTGGACCGGATGTCGCTGCGCACGATCCCGGACTGGACCCGGACGTCGGGCCCGTTGGAGCCGTCGGCCGGGTAGGGCCCGGCGGTCTCCGACTCGACCTCGGCCAGGCACGCGGCGGCCGCGGCGGCATCGGCCGCGCCGCCCCCGGCCAGGCCGCCGCCGATCACCGCGGCCGCGCCGACCCCGCCGGCCACCGTCAGCATCCGCCGCCGGGACATCGTGGGCAGGTCGAACTGCAGTCCTTTGTCGTGCACCTCGCGTACGTAGGCGTCGTTGTCTTGCATCTCTTCACCTCAACTGATGGGGGACTGAGGACGGCGAGTAGCAAAACATCGAAGTCTATGAATGACCTGTGGTTGATCTCCGCCGGTCGCTCCGGCGGCATATTTCTTGGGTCATACCGATCCGGTTACGGCGCCGGAGCTCAGTTCATCGAGATGGTGACCGCGTCGTCGCGAACGTCCGGGTCGGGGTGCGACCGCAGCGCCACCACCAGGTCCCGCCACCGCCCCGCCCAGCCGAACCCGGCGCCGGCCCGGACCAGCCGCCCGGCGAACAACCCGGCCGCCAGGTCCCCACGCCAGATCAGCCGCTCGATCAGCTCCTGCAGGACGGCCGGCTCGGCCAGCGCCGGAACACCGTTGAGCCGCGCCCCGACCCGCTCGGCGAGGTGGACCGCGACCACCGGGCGTCCGGCGCACTGGTCGGCGATCTCCATCAGGTTGTCCAGCTGCCCGATCCGGACCAGTGCGGCCAGCCCGACGGTCCGGTAGCCGGGCCGGGCCACCAGGCCCCGCAGCGCGGCGACCAGGGCGGACCGGTCGGCGCCGGGCGACAGCCGGCTGCCGTGGATGCCGGCCGCGTCCGCCAGGGTCTCGACCCGTCGCCGAGCCGGCAGGTCATTGCCGGGCTGGGCATCCGGATCCGCCCTCGCGGTCAGCCGATCGAGTGCCAGGCCCAGCGCGCCGCCTCCGGCGGCGCGCAGCAGACCCGAGGCCGCGATGTTGACCAGCCGCTCGCCCAGGTCGGTGAGCCGGTCCACGACCAGCTCGGTGACGTCGCCGGTCCACCCCGCCCAGCTGTGCAACTGGCCGAACGCGACCGCGCGGACCTCCCGGTGGTCGGCACGGCAGGCGGCGACGATCAGGGCGGCATACCGGGCGCGGTGGGCGGCGGGGATCGCGGACGGCAGCGTGCTTAGCACGGCCCGGCGCTCCTCGCGGCTGCCCGCGACGGCCCGGTCCAGGATCGTCCAGCTCGCCTCGGCGTCGAGCCGCTGCCGGGCGGCGCCGGTGATCGCGGCCCGGACGTCCCGGTGCTGGCCCGGCGCCAGATACGCGTCGAGCAGCCGGTCCATCGTGCCCGGCGGGCCGTGCTGGGCCAGGATCCGCACGGCCTCCTTCCGGCTGGTCACCTTGGCGCCGGCGGCCGGGTCGAGGAGCGCCTCGAACGGGGGAGCGAGGGTGGCCGGCGGGACGAACGTGGCGGCCCGCGCGGCGGCGTAGATCGCCACCCGGGCCCGGTCGTCGCCGGCGTGCGCGAGCAGCACCGGCAGCGCCAGGTCCGGCCGGTCGGTCCAGACCAGCGCACCCAGCGCGGCCTCGGCGATCGGGACCTCGGGCGAGTCCACGTAGCGCAGCACCAGCTCCCGCCCGGCCGCGCCGAGCCGCGCGGCGGCCGTCACCGAGGCGGTCCGCGGCCACCGGTCGGCGCCGGAGTCGGCGATCGCGGCGGCGAGCTGCGCCAGGAGGGCCGCCTGCTGCCGGGGCAGCCACCGCTGCGGGTGCCGGATCCAGCCGGGCATCCACATCGACCGGCGGTCGGCGAACCGGCCCGCCCGCGAGCCGCCGAGCACGTCGTCGAGCAGGTCGGTACGCCGGTTCGCGACCACGTCCCAGACCGGCCCGAGTCGCACCGCGGACGGGTCCGCCGCGAGCACCTCGCCGACCCGCTGGTCGCGGAAGCGAGGGTCCGCCAGCCAGCGGGTGATCGCGGCCTCGGCCACCCACGGCAGGGTGTCCGGCCCGGCCGCGCGGCCCAGCAGCTCCTGCAGCCCGGGCAGCCGGTGGGCCCGCTGCCCGAGCGCGTCGGTGACGGCGAACAGCGGCGCGTACCGGCCCCGCTCCAGGTTGGCCTCGACCCACGGGCGGAGCCGGTCGAAGACCATCGTCTCCTGGCCGCGGCGCAGCACCCGGTCGAAGCGGTGCAGGGTCGGCACGGTCGCCGCCGAGCTCAGCAGGTCGATGGTGAGCAGCGCCCAGTCCCGCAGGTCGGCCACGTCGACGTGGTGCCGCAACGTCGCGGTGGCGAGCCGGCTCAGCGCGGCCGTGGCGCCGGCCGAGGTGTCCCGCGCCTCGATCGCGTCGGTGGTGACGGTGGTCAGCTCGGCC
Organism: Actinoplanes sp. L3-i22; assembly: GCF_019704555.1. Lineage (NCBI taxonomy): Bacteria > Bacillati > Actinomycetota > Actinomycetes > Micromonosporales > Micromonosporaceae > Actinoplanes > Actinoplanes sp. L3-i22. The sequence goes on along the minus strand of NZ_AP024745.1, from coordinate 8,929,391 downwards.
GCCGACGCCGCGGTGAGCAGGCGGGCCACGCCGGCCAGCCCGGTCAGCGCGGCCGTCCGGACCGGATCCTGCTCGTTGCGCAGCCGGGTGAGCCGGGTGACCAGCGCGGCCACGGCCGCCGGGTCCCGGGATCGCCCGGCCGCCCCGGCCAGCCGGGTGTACGCCTTCGCCCGCTCGCCCGCGTCCCCGGAGCGCAGCGCGATCTCCTCCGATGCGACGACGTCCGGCCAGGCCAGGTACGCGGTCAGGTCGAGCGTCCACTCCTCGCTCTGGCGGACCCGGTCGAGGGCGAGCATCCGCCGCACCTCCCGGATCCGGTCGGCGGCCGGCAGCAGCTCCAGGACCTCGTACGCCGGAATGTGCCGCGCCGGATCGACGTCGGCCAGCGAAGCCTGGTAGATCGCCGCCCGCCGGCCCGGCGGCAGCGCCCGCAGCAGCGGCGCGATCTTGGGAAGCCGCCGGGCCAGCGGCGCCAGCTCGTGGTCGGGCAGCGTGGCGAGCCGCCGTAGCAGCCCGGGCGGCAGGGTCCGCGTCCGCAGCCGGCCGGCCCGGGCGGGCGCGGTGAGCAGGGCGGCGACCCGGGCCGGGGAGTGTTTGGCGAGCGGTCCGAGATCGGTCAGGCCGTCCGCCGGCGCGTAGCGTTCCAGCAGGTCGAGCGCCTGTTCGGGGTCGAGGACCAGCACCGCCCGGGCGATCCGGTGCCACTGGAGGTCGCGGTCCGCCAGGGTGGCGGCGGCGTCCAGCAGTCCGGTCGCGTAGCCGGCGAACACGGTGGGGTGGCGCCGGGCGATGACCACCAGATTGGCCGCGTGCGCCAGGGCGGGGAGCAACGCCCGTACCGTCGAAGCGCCGCAGGCCGGCAGAAGTGCGGCCGCCTCCCGATCGCCGAAGCGGGCCCGGATCTCGCCGATCAGCGCGTCCGCGAGGTCCGGCGCGGGCGCGCGCCGCAGCGCCCGGCGCAGGCTGCGCCGGTCGACGGCGGCCAGCTCGGTGACCGGGCCGGTGAGCCGCCCGGCCCGCAGCGCCGCGGTGAGCGCGAGCGATCGCAGCGCCGGCAGCGGATCGTGGGTCGCCGCGTCGACGGCCGCGGTGTCCCCGGCCACCTGGGCCGCGACCAGCGCGAGGTGCCGCTGGTACGCGTCACCGGCGCGCAGCTCCGCGCAGACCTCGGCCCGGTCGGGGGCGGTCCGCGCCCAGGCGGCGAGGTGGCGCATCCGCTTCCGGTAGGGCAGCGGGTCGAGCGACTCCAGTAAACGCATGGCCATCATGTGATCATGCGACGCGGGCGGCGGTCACCACGTTGTTACGGCCGCCGCGCTTCGCCTCGTACATGGCCGCGTCGGCGTCGCGGACCAGTTGCCCGACCCCGTGTCCGCCGGGCCGGGCCGAGGTCACCCCGATGCTGGCGCCGATCACCGCGGTCTCGTCGCCCACGTCGAACGCCGCCCGGAACGCCGCCAGCACCCGGTCGGCGACCGGCCCCGGGTCGGTCACGGTCAGCACCGCGAACTCGTCGCCGCCGACCCGGGCCACCAGGTCACCGGGCCCGGCCGCCGCGGTCAGCCGGCGGGCCACCTCGGCCAGCACCCGGTCCCCGCTGTGGTGGCCGTACGTGTCGTTCACCGGCTTGAACCCGTCCAGGTCGATGAGCAGCAGCGACACCGGCCCGGGCGCGCCCGGCAGCAGCGCCTGCTCGGCGCACTCCTCGAAGCGGGACCGGTTCGCCAGCCCGGTCAGCGCGTCGTGGTCGGCCCGGTAGCGCAGGTCGTCGACGAGCGCGGAGAGCTGCCGGGTGAGACGGCGGTTGTCGCCGAGGATGAGCATCTGCCGGAGCACCACCAGCGCGGTCAGCGTCATGCTGAGCATCGCCAGCACCCGGTCCATCTCCTGGCGGGTGGCCTGCATCGCGACGCCGGTGACCAGGGCCAGCAGGAACGGCACGTACGGCAGGTACGCCCGCGGCCGCCCGCCGTCGCTGACCCGGGTCACGCCGCGCAGCTCGGACCGGTGCGGCGCGCCGACCGCGATGACGCCGAACGCGACCAGCCACAGCAGGTCCGGCAGCGCCCCGAACCGGTAGGTCCCGGCGACCGTCTGGTAGGCGTAGGTGGAGTCGGCCGCGAACATCACCACGATGCCGATCGCGGAGATCTCCAGCGGGGTCCGCAGCGCCGGCCCGGAGTCGGCCAGCAGCAGGAGCACCAGGCTGAGCACCACCACGTCGGCGAGCGCGTAGATCACGGTGCCCAGGTTCGTGTCCCCGGACCGGTGCGCCGGGCCGAGGATCAGCGCCCACACCACGAAGAACAGCGACGTGCCGATCATCAGCGCGTCGAAGAGCGTGCGCAGGCTGGCCGAGAGCCGGCCGACCAGCAGCACCGAGGCCAGCGGGGTGGCGACGATGGTGACCGCGAAGCAGGCGTTCGCGATCGACACCACCGGCGCCAGGCCGGTCGCCCAGCCCTGGACCACCCAGATCGCCTCGCCGCCGGCCCAGGCCAGGGCCGCGACGCTCCAGAGGGTGAGCCCGACGCGCATCCGGCCGGTCGCCCGGCGCGCGGCCCGCGCCCAGACGACGGTCACCGTCAGCCCGGCCACGACCAGCGCGGACTGACTGATCCGGCCGGCCACCAGCGCCGGGAACGGGAGCACCCGGACCAGCAGCAGGTACACGGCGACGAACAGGATGGCGGCGATACCCGCCGCTCTTCGCCTCTGCACCATGTCCGCAACCATCGGTCCGGGCCGCGGCCACCTGAGGCAAACCCGTCATCGGTACGGCGGGAACCGCCCACCCAGCGTCTCCGCCGTGACCGCCCCGGCCAGCTCCTCGAACGCCCCCGGATCGGTGATCAGCCGCCAGGTGTGGAACTCCTGCCGGCCCGACCCGAACGCCGCCTTGTACCGGAACAGCGAGTCGTCCACCCCGCCCACCCCGCCGCCGAGGTGGAACACCCGGTTGCCGCGTTCCCGCCCCCACGAGCGCACCTCGTGGTAGAGCAGCTTGTCGGCGTGGAAGATCACCCCGTCCCGGGTCGACTGGAGATGGGTGTGCATCATCCCGTCGTACTCGAAGAAGAGGTTGCCGCCCAGCACCTCGCCGTCGCGGACCGCGGTGGCCAGGTGCAGGTGCCCGCCGAGCGCGTCCCGCAGCTCGCCGAAGTACTCCCGGGCGAAGAAGTAGAAGTCGCGCGCGCCTACCCGGCGCATCGTCGCGTGGTACGTGTCGATCCACGCGTCGTACCGCGCCCAGTCCCCGAAGACCACCTCCACCCCGGCCCGCCGCGCCTTGCCGATCTGGTTGCGATGACTGCGGTGGGTGTCCGCCCAGAGCTGCTCGGGGCTGAGCGTCAGGTCGATCGAGACGGTCTCGCCGTGCCCGACCACGGTGCCGACCGTCTCCAGCGACACCCGCGGCGCCGGTAGCAGCGGGTTCAGCCGGACGAACGTGGTGACGATCCCGTACGTGCCGAGCAGCTCGACCATGGCCCGGGCGGCGCGCGCCCAGAACCCGGTGTCGACCGGCCGCACGTCGCTGACCGGGCCGGGGTAGCCGTACGGCGAGGTCGCGTCGATCAGCCCGGTCTCCGGCACCGGGCGCAGCACGAGGGGGAGGAGCAGGACGTGGCCGCCCTCGTCGTAGCGGAACGCGGTCGCCTCGCCGCCCGAGAGCCGGGCGTCGAGACGTGCGTACTCGGGTAGGTGGTAGATGTCGTGCCGGGTGCGGTCCAGTGCCTCGGCCCACGCGGTGTCGTCGGGTTCCAGCAGGGCACCTTCGGCCATCGGTACTCCTCGATTAAGTTGTCGTCTAGGGGACGGCGGCGCTCAGGCTGCGCGGCGGCCGCCGGCGCGCGCGGTTCCAGCGCCGCGCGCTCAGGGTCCAGCGCAACATCGTGCGCGGAACCGCGCCCTGTGTCGACATGTGCAGCAGGTACCGCCACGCCGGATACTCACCGCGCCGGTCGGACAGGGCGTACGAGAACCGCTTGGCCGGCAGATCCGCGTACTCCGGCATCCGCTCGAACCAGGCGCTGCTGGCTCGCGCCGCGCGCTGCAGCGGGGCGAGCGCCACCTTGCGGCGGTGCTCGTACTGCTCCAGGGCGGCCGACAGGTTCCCGCTCTTCGCCGGGAGCAGGGCGACGGCGTCCGCCAGCGCCATCGCGTCCTGCATCGCCAGCTTGGTGCCGGAGCCGATGGCGAAGTGGGTGGTGTGGGCGGCGTCGCCCATCAGCACCACGTTGCCGTGGTCCCAGCGTTCGGCGGTGACCCGCCGGAAGTTCAGCCAGCCCCGCCCGGCGTCGTCGAGCGGGTGGCCGTCCAGGTGCCGCTTGAAGATCTCCTGCAGCCGGGCGTTGCCGGCCGCCGAGTCCATCCGGTCCAAGCCCAGCCCGGACCAGGTCTCCGGGGTGCACTCCACGATGAACGTGCTGGCGCCCGCGGCGAACGGGTAGGCGTGGAACCAGATCCAGCCGGCCTCGGTCTCCTCGAAGCCGAACGTGAACGTGCGGAACACGTGCGGGGTGCCGAGCCAGATGTACTTGTTGCGGCCGGTCTCCACCTGCGCGCCGAAGTGCTCCGCGGCGCTGTCCCGGATCCGGGACCCGGCGCCGTCGCAGGCGACGATCAGGTCGGCCGCCGGCAGCTGATCGGGATCGGTCAGGTCGTCGGAGTACCGAATGGTCACGCCGAGCTCGCGGGCCCGGTCGCCGAGGATCTCCAGGAGCTTGTGGCGGCCCAGGCTGAAGCCGTAGCCGCCGAGGAAGCTGACCGGTTTCCCGGCCGCGTGCACCTCGTACTCGTCCCATTTATAGGCCGCGTCCCAGATCCGGGCGGCGCTGACCGGGTCGTACCGGAAGAGGTCGTCGAGCAGGTCGTCCCAGAAGACCACACCCCAGCCGTAGGTGACGCCGGCCGGATTGCGCTCCAGCACGGTGACGTCCCGGGCCGGGTCGGCCAGCTTGGCCAGCACCGCGAAGTACAGACCGGCGGGTCCGCCGCCGACGCAGGTGATCCGCATGGCACGCGCTCCTTATCGATACGAGGGAAAGACGCCGGTGAGATCCGCCGGGTCCGCTTCCGGCTTTCGATCAAGGACCAATCGGGCGTACGCCGTTTGGTCCGTCACCATGCGCCAGGTGTGGAACGGGTGCCGGCTGGGCGAGAAGCCGGCCTTGTAGGAGAAGAGCGAGTCGTTCGCCCCGCCCTTGCCCCCGCCCAGGTGGAAGATCTCCGCGCCCCGGTCCTTGCACCAGCGCCGGACCGAGTCGTAGAGCAGCTCGTCGGCGTACCGGCCGCGGGCCCGCCGGGTGGACGAGACGTATCCGGTGGCGATCCCGTCGTACTCGAAGAAGGTGTTGCCCCCGACCACCTCGCCGTCCTCCAGCGCGACGGCGAGGTGCATCCGGTCCCCGACCGCGTCGTGCAGCGCGGCCAGATGCTTGTACGTGAAGAAGTAGTAATCCGCGGCCCCGACGCGCCGCATGTTGTCGTGATAGACCTCGACCCACTCGGCCAGCCGGCCCCAGTCGTCGAAGACGACCTGGGTGCCGGCGCGTTTCGCCCGGTTGATGTGGTTGCGGTGGTCGCTGCGGGTCTGCTGCCACATCTCCTCGACGCTGACGGTCAGGTCCATCGAGACCGTCTCGCCGTGCCGGACCAGCGCGCCGGCCTCGCCGAGCACCGGCGACGGCGCGTTCAGCAGCGGGTGCAGGCGGACGAAGACCGAGACGATCCCGGCCGCCCGCATCGTGTCGGCGAGCGCCTCGCAGGCCGCACGCCAGAACAGGGTGTCACCGGGAGCGGCATCGCTGACCGGACCGGGGTAGCCGTACGGCGACAGCGCGTCCCGCAACTCGGAGCCGGGGATCTCCCGGACGATCAGCGGGATCAGCAACCGCCGGGCACCCCGCTCGAAGTGGAACGCGGCCGGGGTGCCGCCGTACAACCGGGCATCGAGGACGACGTAGTCGGGCACGTGGTACATGTCGTGCGCGACGTGGGCCAGCGCCTCCTTCCACTCCCGGGCCGCCGGTTCGAGCAGCGATGCCGTCATCTACAACTCCTCACGCGCGCAGGATCTTTGCGTTGAGCGCCATGTTCGCGGCGAACTGATCGTTGACCACCTGGTAGGACTCCAGGCGGTGCTGGAGGTTCGGGTCGTAGCGGCCGAGCTTGACGAACCCGTCGGCGATCCAGCCGTTGTCCCGGCCGGTCCCGTCGACGAACTCGCGGTACGTGGTCCCGCCCGGCCAGATCACCCGGGAGAGCAGGCTGCCGAACGCGGTCATGTCCGCCGAGTTCCAGGTGGTGCCCTGGTCGCGGGCCTCCACCACGTACGCCATCACGCCGTTGCCGTGCCCCACGTCCTGCCCGGGCCGGCGGGTCGAGCCCCACACGTCGCTCCAGAAGTACGCGGTCGGCTCGACCGGGTTGCGGGTCATCTGGTTGCGGATCTGGGCGCCGATCGTGGTCAGCACCTGCCGGTACCGGGTGCGCCGGGCGGCGTCCGCGGTGAGCTGGCCCAGGTTCAGCGAGATCAGCGCCCAGTGCGCGGCCATGTGCGTGCGCTCCCGGTAGATGCTCTCCGCGGCGCCCCGGGTGTACCACTTCTCGAAGATGTCGACCTCGGCGAAGGCGAGCAGCTTGTCGTAGCGGGCGCGGTAGGCGGCGTTCGCCCAGACCCGGGTGTTCTGCCGCATCGCGACGAGCAACTGGGTGGCGTACCGCCAGAAGTAGCTCTCGTAGAGCGGCACCTCGTCACCACCCTGCCCGGACTTGCTGGACCCCCAGCCGCGGTACCGGTCACGGAACGTGCTGCGCCCCAGCGTCGTGGACGGCGACGACGCGTCGACCACGTTCTCCACGTAGGCCAGCGCCCGGTCCAGGTAGCGGGTCGTCCCGGTGGCCCGGAACATCGCGATGTTGCCGTCCAGCGTGTACGCCAGATCGTAGTGGTCCTGACTGTCCCGCGACCGGCTCAGCGGCTGCGCGGTCTCCGCCTGGTAGTCCCAGCTCTGCTCGAACACCCCGGCCCAGTAGCTGATCGGCTTGAGCTTCACGGTCACCGACGGGAGCGCCGCCGGGGCCACCCGGTCCTCGGGCAGCGGTCGTGCGGCGCACGGCCGGGCCGCGCTCTCGGCCACCGTCGCCGCCACCACCGAGGTGACGCCGAGCAGCAGCACGGTGCGCCGCTTGTAGTGGGTTGTCATGGTCTTACCGCCTCTTTCTCGCGGGCGGGCGCGGCGGCCGGAACCGTCCGGGCCCGCGCTACCGCGGCCGCGGCGGCCATCGCGGCGAAGATCCAGAAGAGCCGGGCGTCGTAGTAGTCGCCGGAGAACAGGCTGCTCAGCGCCACGAATACGGCCGCCGCCACGGCTAGCCCGGTCATCTGCGGACGGGCGCCGCCACCGCGTACGGTCCTCGCCCACAGTATGACCGCGCAGGCCAGCAGCCCGAGGCCGATCAGTCCACCCTCGGCGGCCACCGCCAGCACATAGTTGTGTGGGTACTCGACCATCTGGTTCACACCGATCAGGCCGTAGAAGCCGTCCAGCCCGGCGCCGGCCACCGGGTGCTCGACGGCCATCCGGATCGCGGCCGCCCAGATGTCGGTCCGGTCCGACAGGTACTGCTCCTGCACGGTCTGCTGGACGAATCGTTCCTCGAACAGGCTGGTGAACGCCGGCGGTGCCGAGAACCAGATCACCACGCCCGCGGTGACCAGGAAGATCCCGGCCGCCAGCACCGGGCCGGCCTTGAGCCGGTGCCGGATCTTCCAGAGCGCGGCCAGGCCGACCGCGCCACCGGCCATCAGCCCGGCCCGCGAGCCGGACAGCACCGCGGCCAGCAGGAACAGCGGCGTGACCAGCAGCGGCAGCCACCGGCGGGAGGACATGAACATCGCGATCGCGCTGATCACGCCGAGGATCTCGATCCGGACGAAGACGTTCGGCCCGCCGCCGAACGCCGAGTAGCGGCCCTGCTCGCCGGGGCCGTTGATGAAGATCGCGGCGAGCGCGAAGACGATCGCGGCGACGAAGAGCAACTGGAACATGTAGCCGATGGCGCGGTCCGGATCGCCCAGCGTCCAGTAGTAGAACGCCAGCGTGAGCACCCCGAGCAGGACCAGGTCCAGGGTCTGCGGGCCGATCCGGGACGCGGCCGGCGCCCAGAGTGCCGAGGCGATCTGGAAGAGGAAGAACAGCAGCGTGGCGACCAGCCAGCCCTCGTGCCGCTTGTCGGTCTTCGTCCGGCGCAGACTCAAGTCGACCAGCAGCGCCACGAGGGCGAACGCCAGCCCGACCACCCGCAGGTCCACCCAGGCCAGGTCCGGGAAGCCGGCCCGGTCCAGGGTGAACCGTCCGCCGATCGCGATCAGGACCAGCAGCAACCCGGGAGCCAGGAAGATCCGCTTCATGCCCGCTCTCTCACGAAGTACGTGGTGATCAGGGCGAAGACCAGGCAGGACCCGTACCCGGCGAGCGAGCCGTAGGCCGCGCCGAGGATCCCCACCCGCGGGATGAGCAGCAGGTACACCGCGAAGCTGACCGCGAACCCGGTGATCTCGGCGACCGAGACCAGGCTGCTGTGCCCCTTGGCGATCAGCAGGCCGAGGCTGACCCGGGAGACCGCGTACAGCCCGGCGGCCACCACCAGCGGCAGCACGACCTCCTTGGCCGGGGCGTACTCGTGGCCGAAGACCGGCACGATCAGCAGGTACAGCCCGCCGGCCGCGAACGGGACCACGACCAGCGAGTAGACCGCCGCGGCCAGCACGATCGGGCGGGCCTGCAGGGCGCCGTCGTTGTGCGCGGCCCGCCACCGGCCCAGCCGGGAGTCGGCGTAGGCGCGGACCGGCCAGGCCAGCAGCTCGGTCATGGTCGCGACACTGGTGTAGAGGCCGAGCGCGGCGGTCGAGGCGAGCGCCGGGATCACCAGGCGGTCGATGCGCAGCATGGCCATGTTCGAGATCGCGGCCGGGAACAGCGACAGGCCCTCCCGGCGGACCTGGCGGTTCAGCTCGCGGCGGGCCGGGGCGGCGTCCGGGTCCGGGGGCAGGCGCAGCCAGATGACCAGGTAGGCGACGGTCGGGATCGCGCCGGCGAAGACGTACGCCAGGAACCAGGTCTCCGGGTGCGAGGTGTGCGTGACGTAGAGGCCGATCAGCATGCCCAGCAGCAGCACCGACTCCAGCACCCGGCAGATCATGAAGTCCCGGACCCGGCCGACCGCGATCGCGACCGACCGGCTGGCCAGCGCCGACGCCTCGACGATCGTGTAGACGACGAGCAGCGCGACGATCTGCGGCCCGGGGTTGCGGTGGTGCGGCGAGGCCACCGTGAAGACCACCGCCCCGGCCAGTCCGGCCAGGATCGGGATCAACAGCAGTTTCCCGTACGCCCGGACGGCCGGCCCGGGCGCGACGTTGTGGTAATTCGCCACGAAGCTGCGCTCGGTCCCGAGCAGCAGCACCTGGGTCGCCAGGTACACCACCTGGAGCAGCAGCGCGACCTCACCGCGATGGGTCGGGGTCATCGACCGGACCATCAGGATGTTCGCGGCGAGCGCCACCACGCCGGTGAGCACCTGCGAGGCCAGCAGCTGGATGTAGGACTCGCGGAGCTGCCCGCGCACGAACCCGAGCGGATCGGCGCGGCGTGGGGCGACCCCGGTCAGCTCACTCACCTTTCTCCGGCTCCTCTGGCTCGGCCGGCTCGTCCTCGCCCGCGGCCAGCGCGGCCTTGACCACCCGGGCCCGGCCGCGGACCACACCGTTGGGGGTGCGCGGCGCCGGCGGGGTGCTGACCGGGGCCGGCGCGTCCGGCTGGTCCGGCTCGTCCAGCGGGATCAGCAGCTCGGCCGGCGGCACCTGGGCGGCGGCCGCCCACGCGTGGCCGGTGGGCAGCTTGCGCGGCAGGGCGTTGAGGACCGCGCCGGCCACCTTCGCGCCGATCTTCTCGAGCAGCTCCAGCGAGCGCTCGACGTCCGCGGTCCGGGTCTTGTTGGCCCGCACGACCAGCAGCGCGCTGTCGGTGACCGCGCCGAGCACCGCGGCGTCGGCCGGGCCGTTCAGCGGCGGCGCGTCGACCAGCACCACGTCGAAGCGCTCGGTCAGGGTGCGGACCGTGGCCGGCAGCCGCGGCGAGGCGAGCAGCCCGCCCGGGTCCGGCACGTGCTCGCCGGCCGGCAGCACGGTGAGCCGCCCGTTCAGCGACTCGCGCAGCACGTCCGGCACGTGCGCGGTGCCGGAGAGCACCTCGGCGAGCCCGGGCACCGGGTCGAGCGAGAGGAACCGGCCCACCCCGGGCGAGCGCAGGTTCGCGTCGACCAGCACCACCCGGGCCCCGGTCTCGGCCAGCGCGATCGCCAGCCCGCAGCTGATCGCGGTGGTGCCCTCCTTGCGCCCGGACCCGGCCAGCATCAGCGCCCGGCCCCGCGGGTTGCCCCGCCGGCCGTCGGTGATCGCCGGCAGCAGGCTGCGCAGTCGCCGGAACGCCTCGGCCAGCGCCTGGTCGGGGTGGTCGCCGCGGCCGTCGCGGCCGTCCAGCGAGATCACCCCGACCGTCCCCAGGCCGAGCCGGCGCAGGTCGTCCTCCTCGGCCACGGTCCGGCCGGCCGCCTCCCGGATCGCCACCGCGATCGCGCCGATCAGCAGGCCGAGCACCGCGGCGAAGCCGGCGTTGCGGGCCAGGTTGCTCGGCTGCCGGACGGTCTCGGCGTCCTGCAGGACGGAGATGTTCGGGGCCGGCCCGCCGTCCGCCGGGTTCGCCGGCGCGATCTGCTTGGCGAGCGTGACCAGCACGTCGGCGGCGGTGGTGACGATCGCCCGGCTCTTCGCGGCGGACGGGTCGGTGGCGGAGATCTGCAGCAGGTCGGTGCCCTCGCTGACCTGCGCGGCCAGGCTCTTGCGCACCTGGTCGGCGGTGACCTGCTCGGGCCCGAGCTTGGTGACCACGCCCTGGGCCACCCGCGGGCCGGTGAGCAGCGCGATGTAGGAGTTGAGCCGGCGGGCCTCGGCGTCCGGGTCGCCGGTGCCGGCCGAGACGAACAGGATCATCGACGACTGGTAGGCGGGTTTCGCGGCCACCGTCAGCCCACCGGCGATCGCCGCGGCCAGCAGCACCGGGACCACCAGCCAGAGCCATCGGCGGCGGCAGGCCCGGAGGTACGCGCGCAGTTCCATGAATCCCCCGTCTCAGGCCGCGGACCTGGTCAGCACCGCTTCGAACCGTTCGAACAGCAGGTCCCGCGAGAACTCCTCCACCGCTAGGCGGTAGGCCGCGGCCCGCGCCTTGACCAGCCAGTCCTCGTCGCGGACGTGGGTGGCCAGCACCTCGCCGGCGCCGTCCGCGTCGTACGGGTCGAGCACCAGCCCGGCCGACGTCTCGGTCAGCAGGTCGGCCTGCCAGCCGCCGTAGTTGATCGCGATCGGGCGTTCCGCGGCGAGGGCGTCGAAGAACTTGTTCGCCGAGTTGTCCCAGAGGCCGCGGATCGGGCGGACCATGCTGGTCGACATGGTCGCGGCGCCGAGGATCACCGGCAGCTCCGACTTGGGCACCTTTTCCCACATCCGGACGGTCTCGTCGAGCAGCCCGAGCTCGGCGGCGAGCTTGCCGGTGCTCTCCCACTCCCGGCCGTGGCCGACGATCAACACCTGGATGCCGGGGTCGAGCTCGCGCATCCGCTTGGCGGCGTGCACCAGGTAGTCGACGCCGTTGACCGCGCCCAGCGCGCCGGTGTAGACGATCAGCGGCCGGTCGCCGAGCCACCGGTGCTCGTTCCGGAACCGTTTGACCTGGGCCGGGTCGACGTGGAACAGGTCCAGGTCGGCGGCGTTCGGCACCACGGTGACCGAGGTGCCGGGCCGCCGCCTGGTGACCCCGGCGGCCATGCCGGGGGAGAGGGCGACCACCTCGCTGGCGTTGCGGTAGGCGAAGTTCGCCAGCCCGCCGGCCAGCTTGCGGGCGAGCGGGTTGCGCAGCGCGCCCATCTCGATCGGGACCTCCGGCCACAGGTCCCGGACCTCGAAGACGAACGGCACCCGGCGCAGCCTTGCGGCGAGTACACCGGGTACCGCGACGGTGAGCGGCGTGCTGGTGGCGAACACCAGGTCCGCTTTCAGCCGGGTCGCCCGCACGGTGGCGAGCAGCATGAACTCGGCGAAGGCGCGGAGCCGCCGGGCATAGGACATGTGGTTGTTGTAGGGGATCTTGAACCAGTGGACGGTCACCCCGTCCTCGTGGGTGACCGTCCAGCCCAGTTGACGGTCGCCGGGGGTGATGTCGGTGGTGATCACGTCGACGGTGTGTCCCCGGGCCACCAGCCGCCGGGCCTGCTCATAGGAGCGGATGCCCCCGGCCATCCCGGGATTGCAGTAGTACTGGTGGATGTAGACGACGCGCATCCGCCGTCACCCCTTCTCTCGCCCGGCGGCAACCGAGCGGACGGCGGCCACGACGCGTTCCCGGTCGTGCCCGGTGAGGGCGGAACCGCTGGGCAGGCACAGCCCGCGGTGGAACAGGTCGGCGCTGACCGCGCCGCCGCGCATCACGCAGTCCTGATAGGCCGGCTGCAGGTGCATCGGCTTCCAGGTCGGCCGGGCCTCGATGTTCACCTTCTCGAGCTCGTGGATGATCCGGTCCCGTAGTCCGGATTCCAGGAGAAGACAGGTCAACCACCGATTCGGTACGCCGTAGGACGCCACCGGCTGGAAGGTCACGCCGGGCAGGTCACCGAGCGCCGCCCGGTAGTGCTCGCCGGTCACCCGTCGCGCCTCGATCAGCTGCGGCAGCCGCTGCAACTGGCCCCGCCCGACCGCGGCCAGCAGGTTGCTGAGCCGGTAGTTGTAGCCGATCGTCCGGTGCTCGTAGTGCGGCACCGGCTCGCGGGCCTGGGTGGCCAGGTGCCGGACCTGCTTGGCGACCGAGCCGTCGTCGGTCACCAGCACCCCGCCGCCCCCGGTGGTGGCGATCTTGTTGCCGTTGAAGGAGAGCACCCCGGCCAGCCCGAACGACCCGGCCGGCCGGCCCCGGTAGGTGGCGCCGAGCGCCTCCGCGGCGTCCTCGATCAGCGGGATCCCGTACCGGTCGCAGGCGTCCGCGATCGGCCCGTAGTCGGCGCACTGCCCGTACATGTCCACCGTGATCACCGCGCGCGGCAGCTGGCCGCGGACCGCCCGGCCGCGCAGCTCGTCGGCGAGGATCTGCGGGTCGACGTTCCAGCTCTCCGGGGTGCTGTCCAGGAAGACCGGGCGGGCGCCCAGGTACATCACCGCGTTGGCGGTGGCGGCGAACGTGAACGACGGGACCAGCACGGTGTCGCCGCGCCGCACCCCGGCCGCGATCAGGGCCAGGTGCAGCGCCGCGGTGCCGCTGCTCAGCGCGACCGCGTGCCGGACCCCGGTCAGCTCGGCGCAGCGGGCCTCGAACGCGTCGAGATCCGGTCCGACCGGCGCCACCCAGTTCGAGTCGAACGCCGCCAGCAGCAGCTTGCGTTCCAGGTCGGTGACGTCCGGCGGGGAGAGGTAGATCCGGGGCTGCTGCTTGGCCGGCTCAGTCATGGACCCGGGTCCGTACCGCCATGATCGGCCAGGCCGGGTGCAACCCCTGCCGGCAGATCCACATCGGGGAGTCGCCGGCGTGCATGGCCGGGCGCAGCGTGGTGGCGAAGCTGCGGTACCCCGACTCCATCGCGGCGAGCACGTCCCGTTCGGTGAAGTCGACGTTCGGATATCCGTACGGCGCGGCGAAGTCCCGCACCTCGGCCCCGAGCTCGTCCTCGATCTCCCGTTTCGAGTCCACGATCTCCCGCCGCGCGTCGGCGTCACCCTGATCGGCCAGCCGCGGGTGGCTGACCGAGTGCGACCCGAACGCGAACCCGGCGTCCCGGATCTCCCGGCAGTCGTTCCAGGTCAGGTTGCCGGGCCGGCCGACCATGCCGGTGGTCAGGAAGAACGTGGCCGGCACGGCGAGCTCGCGCAGCACCGGGACGACCACGTCGCGCCAGCTCAGGTGGGCGTCGTCGAAGGAGAGGCAGAACACCGGCCCGGTCAGCGGCTGCTTCCCGGCCAGCACCGCGAGCGCGTCGTCCCAGCTGACCATCGGGCCGACCCGGCGCAGCGTGCGCAGGTGGTGCCGCAGATCGCCGGCGTACTCGGGCAGCACGTCGTGGTAGAAGGGGAAGTACAGCCCGGGCGCGCTGGGCAGGCGGCGGAACAGCCCGGCCGGCGCCAGCACCCGGCCCTGCGCCCGGGGCCGGGCCCGCAGGCGGCGGCGCAGGCCCAGTTCGTTCAGACGTCGCTTGATGGCCGTCGGCGTCTCCATGTCATTACCTTGGCAAATGGATAGCGGCGGGCGGCAGTAGCAATTGTCACGCTGAACACGAAGATGATTCATGTCAATTATCGAATGGTCCTTCCGGGCCTTGCGGAATGGCCGTTCGTCGGGGCATCATCCGCCTTCAACGCCTAATTCGATCGGGGCCGAACGGATGCTTCGACTGCAGCGGGTGGAGCCGGCGCCCGCCCTCCACGCCGACCGCGCCACCTACCAGGACCGCCTCATCTTCCACACTCCCGAATGGCTGGCGTTCGTGGCCGAGTGCCAGCGCGCCGAACCCCTGCTCGCCACGGTCAGCGAGGGCGGCACTACGGTGGGCCACTTCACCGGTCTGCTCACCCGGCGGTACGGCCTGCGCATCCTGGGCAGCCCGATGGCCGGCTGGACCACCTCCTACCTGGGCTTCAACCTGCAGCCGGGGGTGTCCCGGAGGGACGCGCTGCGGGCGCTGACCCGGTTCGCGTTCGACGATCTCGGCTGCGCCCACCTCGAGGTGCGCGACCGGGGCGCGACCGAGGCCGACCTGTCCGGTCTGGGCCTGCGCTGGGACGCCGCGCCCACCGCGGTGATCGACCTGGGCCCGGACGAGGACGCCCTCTTCGGCGCGATGGCCAGCGCCTGCCGCCGCAATATCCGCAAGGCCGCCAAGTCGGGGGTGATCATCGAAGAGGCGGACGCCGATCCGTTATTCGCCGACGAATTCTACGATCAATTGCGCGACGTTTTCGCGAAACAGAATCTGGTGCCGACCTATTCCGTGGAACGGGTGAAGTCGTTGATCCGACATCTCGCTCCGGCCGGCCGGATCAGCCTGCTGCGCGCGCGGGACGCCGACGGCCGGTGCATCGCCACCGCGGTGCTGCCGTGGTACCACCGCACGATGTACTTCTGGGGCGGCGCCAGCTACCGCGAGCATCAGCACCTGCGCCCCAACGAGGCGCTGATCTGGCACGCGCTGCGGCTGGCCAAGGCGCGCGGCGTCACCGAGTTCGACTTCGTCGGCGGCAACGCGTACAAGGCGAAGTACGGCACCACCGAGGTCGCCGTCCCGTGGGCCCGCCAGTCCCGCTCGCCCCTGGTCGCCAAGCTCCGCGACACCGCCAAGCAGGCCTACGCCCTCAAGCAGCGGACCGCCGCCCGGCTGACCCGGTTCAACGATCCGGCCGCGATGACAAGGTGATGAAAGACGTTGAAACAATAGTGTCATCGAGGCCGGATTGATTTTCGCCATCTGTGGGGCGGTTGTTCGATCAACCGCCCCACGCTGCGGGTTCACCGGGTCGTCGGATTGCTGAAACACGCTGCAAACGATGAAAGAACTTGCAGCGATCGGGACTCGTAAATAGCGTCGCTGCTCGTGCTGACGACAAGACGCTGGATATCCGTGGCGATCATTCTGGCCGCGGTGGCCGGGGCCGGGCCCGCGAACGCCGCCGCCGCCCGCACCGCTCCCGCGGAAACCTTCTGGGTATTGATGCGGGACAAAACCGACTTCGGCCCGGCCCGCGCCGCGCCGACCAGGGCGGCCCGGGCGCGAGCCGTCGTCCAGGCCGCGCGGGCCGGCGCGCGGGCGCACCAGGCCGGCCTGCGCGAGTTGCTCACCGACCGCGGGGCGCCCTTCGAGACGTACTGGATCGCCGACACCGTCAAGGTCACCGGCGATGCGAAGCTCCGCCGGCGGATCGCCGCCCGCCCGGACGTCAAGGCGATCGTCGCGGACACCCCGGTCGTCCTGCCCGCGCCGCTGGCCGGCACGACCCGGGCCGGGGTGCAGGGCAACGAGTGGAACATCGACCGGATCGGCGCGCCCCGGGTCTGGGCCGAGAGGGGCGACACCGGCCGGGGCCTGGTGATCGCCAACGTGGACACCGGCGTCCAGTTCGACCACCCCGCGCTCGCCGGCGCCTACCGCGGCCGGCAGCCCGACGGCACCTACCGGCACGACTACAACTGGTACGACCCCACCCACACCTGCCCCGGCGACGCCCCGTGCGACAACGCCGGGCACGGCACGCACACCATGGGCACGATGGTCGGCGCGGACGGCATCGGCGTCGCCCCGGGCGCGACCTGGATCGCCGCGAAGGGCTGCGAGTCGATGTCCTGCTCGGCGTCCGCGCTGCTCGCCGCCGGCCAGTGGATCGTCGCGCCGACCGACCTGAGCGGCGCGAACCCGCGACCCGACCTGGCGCCGGACATCGTGAACAACTCGTGGGGCGGCGCGTCCGGGTTCGACCCGTGGTACTCCGACGTGGTCCGGGCGTGGACCGCGGCCGGCATCTTCACCGCGTTCGCCAACGGCAACTCCGGGCCGGGCTGCGCCACCGCGACCACGCCCGGGTCGTACACCGGCGTCTACTCGTCCGGCGCGTTCGACGTGAACGACGCGATCGCCCCGTTCTCCAGCCGCGGCACCGGGCAGGACGGCGGGACCAAACCCGACCTGGCCGCGCCCGGGGTCGACGTCCGCTCCAGCGTGCCGACCGGCGGATACGCGTCGTACAGCGGCACCTCGATGGCCTCCCCGCACACCGCCGCGACGGTGGCGCTGATCTGGGCGGCCGCGCCGGCGCTGCGCCGGGACGTGGCCGCGACCCGGGAGATCCTCGACGTGACCGCGGCCGACGCCGCCGACACGTCGTGCGGCGGGACGGCCGCGGACAACAACGTGTTCGGCGAGGGGCGGCTCGACGCGTGGGCCGCGGTCAGCCTGGCGACCACCGCGACCGGGACGCTGGCCGGCACGGTGACCGGGACCGGCGGGCCGGTCGGCGGCGCGACGATCACGGTGACCGGACCGGCGTCACGCACGGCCACCAGCTCCGCCGACGGCGGCTACCGGTTCGGCCGTCTCCCGGCCGGCTCCTACGAGCTGCGCGTGACCGCTTTCGGCTATGACACCCACCGGGCCGGCGTCACCGTGGCCGCCGACGCGACCGTGTCGGCGGACGTGCCGTTGACGGCGAGCGCGGCCGGGATCGTGAGCGGGACGGTCCGCATCGGCGGGGTGCCCGCGCCGGGTGCGTCGGTCGCCCTCGCGGGCACACCGGTCGCGGTCACCACTGATGCCGGCGGCGTCTTCCGGCTGGCCGCGCCGCACGGCGACTACCAGCTCACGGTCGCGCCGCTGGGCGGCTGCGCCGCCGCCGCGAGCCGATCAATCACGGTCAGCGGGGACCTCACGGCCGACTTCGCCCTGGCTTCGACCAGAGACGCTTGGGGGTACGGCTGCACGCCCGCCGAGGAGCCGTACCGGGCCGGTGTCACGCGGCTGGACCTCAGCGGCGACGACGGTGCGGCGGAGGTGACCCTGCCGTTCGCGATGCCGTTCTACGGGACCGTTCACGATCATGCCTGGGTGAGCACGAACGGGGTGATCGGCTTCGCCCAGGAGACCTACGCCTACGGCAACACCGCCCTGCCGGACGCGGCGATCCCGAATGACGCGCTCTACCCGTTCTGGGACGACCTCTACGTGGACGACGCGGCGGGCGTCTACACCGCGGCGGACGCGGACACGTTCGTCGTGGAATGGCGTGGCGTGCGATTCTTCGGCGACGAGACGCAGCGCCTGTCGATCAGCGCGATCCTGCACCGGGACGGGCGGGTGACGTATCGGTACCGGGATCTCCACGGGGAACGGACGGGCGGGAACAGCGCGACGATCGGGATCGAGAACGCGGACGGAACGGTGGGGCTGGCTTACTCGTACGCTCAATCGTCTCTGGCCGAAGGCCTGGGTCTGACCTTTCACCCGGGGACGCCGAACCGGATCGCCGCGGTTTTCAACGTGCACCGGGAAACCGTCTGGGGCCAGCAGGTCTACGTCGCCGGCAACGTCGCCGAGCTGGGCGGATGGGACCCGGCGAAGGCGCTCCCGCTCACCGCGGACGGCTATCCGACCTGGTCCGGGAGCGCGAGCCTGCCCCCGGACACCGCGGTCGAGTTCAAATACCTGATCCGGAATCCGGACGGCTCGGTGGAGTGGGAGACCGGCCCGAATCGCACCACGACCACCCCGCACACGGGTCAATACGTGACCCATGACGATTTCCGCTAGGCGATGGCGAGACTGGTCCGGGCCAGCTCGTAGGCGGGCAGCATCGCCTGGTGCTCGTCGCCGTCGAAACTGTCCAAGGAGATCAGGACCAGACCCTTGCCGGTGTCGACGACGAACGCGCGCTCCGGCTCCAGGGAATCGTCGAGCTCGCTCTTCTGCCGGTAGTCGACCTCGAGCGCGGGCTGGTCGCCGACCCGCAGTTCGGTGAATTCGGATTGCTCGGCCTTCGTGCCGATGAACGCTTCCAGGCTGGGCCGGAGGCCGGCCGGCGCCCCGGTCCAGACCCGCAGGAAACCGAGGTTGCCGGCCGGCTTCGCGTCGATCTCACAGGCCATCGTGAACGGGCCTTTCTTCGCCAGCTCGGCCAGTGGGTCACCCGCGGTGACGGTGACCTGCTTCGGCTTCCAGTCCGTGACGAGGCCGAAGGTGACCGGCAGTGCACAGCCGCTGCCGGTCGCGCCGACCCGGGGCCCGGCCGCCGCGACCGCCGGTGCGGACGGCGCCGCCGGGTCCGGGGTGTGCTTGTCGTCGGTGTCGCAGCCGGTCAGGGCGAGTGCGGCGAGAGCGGCCAGGGAGGTGGTACGGCACAGGATCTTCACAGGAACGGGAGTATAGGTTCCCAGGTCAGCGGGGTCGATGTGAGGTAAACAAAGTTGATCTTGCACGGAGTGTCGATTACCGTACGCGCCGTGATGCGCACCCGGATTACCTCCGCCGTCCTGTTCACCGCCGCCGTCCTGAGCCTGGCCGCCTGCTCGGAGGACGACAAGACCGAGGCCGGCACGACGTCGGCCGCCTCCGTCGCCGCCACCGCCGCGTCGGCCCCGCCCGCCCCGTCAGCCGCCGCCACGACCGCGGCCGCCGCCGGTGGCGCCTCGGACAAGACGGTCTGCGAGGAGACCGGCAAGGCCGGTGAGGCGATGAAGGCCTCGCTGCTCGCCGCCACCAAGGACGGCGACTTCGCGCCGGCCGAGGCGAAGAAGATGCTCGAGGAGTTCGCGGCCGGCGTGACCGCCGCGGCCGGCTCCGGCGCCGGCGAGATCGCCACCAACGCGAAGGAGCTCGCCGGGATCGCGGCGAAGACCGCCGCGGCGGCCGACCCGATGACCGCGCTGGAGGACCCGGCCTTCGAGAAGTCGGCCACCGAGCTCGCCGCGGCCTGCAAGACCGCCGGCGTCAAGATCAACCTCTGAGACAGGCCCGTCGCCCGCCGAAGCCCGTGCCCGGTCCGCCGGTCACGGGCTTCGGTCTTTCCTTTGCCGGCGGCTCCCGTCACCGGCCATCCTTCGCCGCCCGCCGCCCGCCGCCCGCCGCCCGCCGCCCGCCGCCCGCCGCCCGCCGCCCGCTGCCCGTCTTTCCCGTCACCGGCCGCCGGTGTGGTCGGCGCCCGCGCCCCGGCCGTGCTCAACCGTCGCCGGCTGCTGCTGCCGGTCCTGGCCGTGCTGCTGCTCGTCGGCCGGATCGTCGTCACTGATCGGCGGTGGCGGCGTGACCGGCCCGGTCGGGATGATCGGCTTCCCGGTCGTCGGCGGCCGGAACGGCGGCAGCGCCGGAGTGGTCGCCCGGCTCTGCGGCTTCCGGCTCGGCGGCCGGCCGGCCTTCGAGGTGCCGGGCGTGGCGGCCGGCCACTCGACGACCGCCGACCGGTACGGCCCGATCCGCACCCAGTGCCGCGTCCCGCCGAGCGAGCGACAACCGTCGTCCCGGAATGCGTTCCCGCCGGTGTCGGTCCGCGCGGTGAATGTCCCGAATGCGTTGTCGTCCTCGTAACACGCCACGGTATAGCTGGTGCCGGGCGGGAAATCGCGCAGCTGCACCGCGTACCAGAATTCATTTTCCCGAGCCGCGCCCGGCCGCAGCGTGAGGCTGCCCGGCAGCTGCGGATATCGGGCCAGAATCGCCGGATCACAGGCCGGCGCCGACCCGGCCTGCGCCACCGCCCCGGATCGCACATATCCCGACGTCGACGGATAGGGCACCCCGGTCGTCGTCACGTAGAGCCAGCTCCCGCTCGTGCAGCGCACCGTCGCGGCCACCGGCGCCGGCGCGCTGAACAGCACGTTGTCCACTTCGGCCGATGCGCTGCTGCGGATCTCGGCCGTCCCGGCCGGATTCGGCGTCGCCCCGGTATTCGATCCACTGCTTTCCGTGTGCGCGCAGGCCGCGACCATTCCGGCAGCGGGAAGAATAGCGATCATGGCAGCGGCGAGGCGCTTTCGCATTACCGGTCCTCAGGGGGCAGAGCGGCGATCCGCGCGCCAGTGTCGCACGCCCCGCCCCATTCCGTGATTCCCGCTTCGGCTCAATTTCCGCCCGCCGCGCCCCGCCACCGGAAGGCCGCCGCGCCCCGCCACCGGAAGGCCGCCGCGCCCGCCGCCTGAAGGCCGCCGCGCCCGGCGATCGGAAGGCTGCCGCGCCCGGCGATCGGAAGGCCGCCGCGTCCCGCCGTCGCGCCCGGCGATCGGAAGGCTGCCGCGTCCCGCCGTCGCGCCCGGCGATCGGAAGGCTGCCGCTGGGAGGCCGGGCCGCGCCGGGCCCGGCCGGTGGTTCAGCGCTTCGCCTCGGCGACCGCCGCCCGCACCACGTCCGCGCCCGCCGGCACCCCCGCGCCGCCGTACGGCCCGTACGTCCCGACATAGACCGGAGTGTCCCGCTGGGTCCGCCAGTTCTCGGCGAGCGGCCCGACGTCCACCGCGTCGTACCCGATCGCGTCCAGCAGCTCGGTGACCACCAGCTTCGCCGCCGCGTCGTCCCCGGCGATCGGCAGCGCGCTCCGCTCCGGCGACCCGGCCGGCCGGCCCAGCTGAGCCAGGTGCTGGAACCAGATGTTGTTGAAGCCCTTCACCACCTTGCTCTCCGGAAGGTGCCGCTGCAGCAGCTCGCCGGTGGTCGACTCGTCGTTGTCCAGCGCCGCGATCCGCCCGTCCCGCTCCGGGTAGTAGTTGTTCGTGTCGATCACGACCTTGCCCGCGAGCGGCCCGGCCGGCACGTCGGCATACGCCTTCAGCGGCACGGTCACCACCACGATGTCGCCGTCCGCCGCCGCCTCGGCAGCGGTCGCGGCGCGCGCCTTCGGCCCGAGCTCCGCGACGAGTTCCCGCAGCGTCTCCGGCCCGCGGGAGTTGCTCAGCACCACGTCGTACCCGGCAGCCACGGCCAGCCGCGCCACCGTTCCGCCGATGTTCCCACTACCGATAAGTCCGATCGTCGTCATATCACCGCGAACCCGCCCCCCACCGAGCCGATTCCGGTGCGGCGCCATTCGTGACCCTCGGCACACTACAAACCTCAAGATCAAATTCTTGATTGCCTATGCTGCGGCCAATAACTGATCGTCGCTCCCGCGGGGACCCTTCCGGGCCTCGCAAGGGCGCCGGGGCGCCCAGAACACGAGACCCGAAAGGGCGACGTCCGAGGGTGGTTGCGGTCCGAAAACCCGAAAACCCGAAACCCGCAAACCCGTCAGGCCCGACGGGAAGCGAGGGCGACCGTGCGACGGACGTCGCGCCACGCCAGCCAGGCCGTCCGCAGGCGCGGCGACCGGGCCGGGCGCCCCTGGCGGCGCGCCCGCAGCTGGCCGACCAGCCAGGCCGGGGCGGCCGCCGCCGAGATCGCCGCGGACTTCGTCAGCAGCGAGCCGTGCGCGAGCGAGTGCCGCCCCCGCGCCATCGAGGTCAGCGCGAGATCGGCCAGCCCCGGATCGAGGAAGATCCACGGCCGCCGCCCGGCCCACGCCCAGTACCCGGTCAGCTCGGCCCGCGCCGCCGCCCGGATGTCGTCGTCGCTCATCGCCGGCAGGAGCGCGCCCGGCGCCCGCCCGAACACCGCGTACCCGTGCCGGACCAGCTCGGCCCGGGTGACCCCGGAGAGGATCCGCCACACCAGCACCCCGTGGGTCCAGGTGGGATGTTCCGCGCCGAGGTCCCCGATCCGGTCCTCCGCGACGTACACACAGCCCAGGTTGAGCGCCGGATCGACCCCGGCGTGCACCGCCGCGATCTGCTCGGATCCGGGCACCGACGGCACGACGGCGACCAGATCGAGGTCGCTGACGCCGGCCGTGTAGTCCCCGGTGGCCAGCGACCCGGCGACGAGCAAATCGCTCGCCCAGCCGGCCGCCGCGAGCCGCACCCCGAACTCCTGCACCGTCATGGGCGACAGGCTGGTTTGGCGGGCGGTGTCACGCTGGAGACATGTTCTTCCTGCTGTTCGGCCTCCGCACCCGTGACGAACCGCTCGACACCCGCATCCTGACCTGCGAGATCTGCGGCTGGACCGCCCCGCAGGCCCGGTTCGCGCGGACCACCCGGTTCACCCTGTTCTTCGTCCCGCTCTTCCCGGTCCAGCCCCGGAAGCACCTGCTGCGCTGCGGGCACTGCATGGCCCTGCGCACCGTCGAGCGCTCCCCGTCGTACGCCTAGAAAGTTTTTCAGGCAGGCTGGATCCAGTCGAAGGTGCGCTCGACCGCGCGCCGCCAGTTGGTGTATTCCGCGTCGCGCAGCCCGGGGTCCATCGCCGGCATCCACTGCCCGGCGATGTGCCAGTTCTGCCGCAGCCCGTCCAGGTCCGGCCAGTACCCGACGGCGAGCCCGGCCGCGTACGCCGCGCCGAGCGACACCGTCTCGACGGCCAGCGGCCGGACCACCGGCACGTCGAGCACGTCCGCGATCATCTGCATGAGCAGGTTGTCCGCGGTCATCCCGCCGTCCACCTTCAGGGTCGTCAGGGCCAGGCCGGAGGTCGCGTTCATCGCGTCGACCACCTCCCGGGTCTGCCAGGCGGTCGCCTCCAGCACCGCCCGGGCCAGGTGACCCTTGGTGATGTACGAGGTCAGCCCGACGATCACGCCACGTGCCTCGGAGCGCCAGTGCGGCGCGTACAGCCCGGAGAACGCCGGCACGATGTAGCAGCCGCCGTTGTCCGCCACGGTCCGGGCCAGGGTCTCGATCTCCGGCGCGCTGGAGATCAGCTCCAGCTGGTCGCGGAACCACTGGACGAGCGAGCCGGTCATCGCGATCGAGCCCTCCAGCGCGTAGCAGGCCGGCGAGCCGGCGACCTGGTAGGCGACCGTGCTGAGCAGCCCGTGTCCCGGCTTGACCAGCTCGGTGCCGGTGTTCAGGAGCAGGAAGCTGCCGGTGCCGTACGTGCACTTGGCCTCCCCGGGCGTGAAACAGGTCTGCCCGAACAGGGCGGCCTGCTGGTCGCCGAGCGCGGCCCCGATCCGTACCCCGGGAAATGCCTCGCAAGCGGTGCCGAAGGCGCCGATCGAAGCCCGCACCTCCGGCAGCATCGCGCGGGGTATCCCGAAGAAGTCGAGCGCCTCGGCCGACCAGTCGAGCTTGTGCACGTCGAGCAGCATCGTGCGGCTGGCGTTGGTCACGTCGGTGACGTGCGCGCCGCGGGTCATGTTCCAGATCAGCCAGGTCTCCATGGTTCCGCAGAGGACCTCGCCGCGTTCGGCGCGCGCCTGCAGCCCGGGGGTGTGGTCGAGCATCCAGCGCAGCCGCGGCCCGGAAAAATAGGTCGCGAGCGGCAGACCGGAAATGTCGGCGAGGTGGCCGGCGTCGAACGACGACGACAGCGCGTGCACCAGCGCATCGGTCCGGGTGTCCTGCCAGATGATCGCCCGCCCGACCGGTACGCCGGTCGCCCGGTCCCAGATCACCGTGGTCTCCCGCTGGTTGGCGATGCCGACCGCGGCCACCTGGTCCAGGGTGATCCCGGCCCGGCGCAGCGCCAGCGGCGCGAGGCGTTCCACGTTGCGCCAGATCTCCATGGCGTCGTGCTCGACCCAGCCCGGCTTCGGGAAGTGCTGTTTGTGCTCCTGCTGGGCCAGGGAGACCAACTGCCCGCGCCGGTCGAAGACGATGCAGCGGGTTGAGGTCGTGCCCTGGTCGATCGCGACCACGAAGCGTTCCGCCATGATGATCCCCCTCTATTGCCGGGCGGCTCCCATTTCCCGGGAGATCGCCCGTGCCGCGTCCCGCACGCCGGCGACCAGGTGCGGGCGTGGTGCGTAATGGCTGTCGCAGATCCGGTCGACTTGTCCGGAGACGCCGATGGCGCCGATCACCAGGCCGCCGTAGCCGCGGATCGGCGCGGCGACCGCCGCCTGGCCGAGGGTGAACTCCTCGACGTCGGCGGCCCAGCCGCTCTCCCGGACCTGTTCCAGCGCCGTCGCCAGCTCGCGCGGCGTGGCCAGGGTCTTACGCGTATACGCGGACAGGTCGGTATCCAGCGCGCCGGCGCGGTAGGCCAGCAACACCTTCCCCAGCGCGGTCGCGTGCAACGGCAGCAGCGCCCCCACCTCGAGCGTCTGGAACGTGTCGTCCGGCCGGAACACGTGGTGCACGATCAGCACCTGTCCCTCCAGGACGGTCCCGATCCGGACGGCCTCGCCGCTGCGCGCGGCCAGCGGATCCGCCCAGTTGATCGAGCGGGACCGCAGCTCGTTGATGTCCAGGTAGCTCGTTCCGAGGTGGAGCAGGGCCGCGCCGAGCTGGTACTGCCCGGAGCCGCGGTCCTGTTCGACGAAGCCGACGCCCTGCAACGTACGCAGGATGCCGTGGGTTGTTCCTTTGGCCAGGTCGAGAGATCGGGCGATCTCACTGAGCCCGAGCCGGCCCGGCCCGCCGGCGAGCATCCGCAGGATCGCGGCCGCTCGCTCGATGGACTGCACTGTTCCCGGCATGTTTCGAACTCTATGCGTTCGCGATACGACGCGCCGTAATTGATGTTCGACAATGCCGACCGACGTTCGTTGCCTGTCCCTCCCGGCCTTCCTAGCGTCCAGGACATCGAAGCAAGACCTAGGAGGGAGCATGGCCGCACGACTCAAAGTTCCTGGACTGGTGGGTGAACTCGCGGCGGAGTTCGCCGGCACCATGATTCTGATCCTGTTCGGCTGCGGGGTGGTGGCGCAGGTGGTCGCCGGGGGCATCGGGGATCACGACAGCATCGCCTGGGCCTGGGGCCTGGGCGTCACCCTCGGCGTGTACGTCGCGGCGCGGCTCAGCGGCGCCCACCTCAACCCGGCGGTGACCATCGCGCTCGCCGTCTTCAAGGGCTTCTCCTGGCGCAAGGTGGCGCCCTACGCGCTGGCCCAGTTCCTCGGCGCGTTCGTCGCCGCGCTGCTGGTGCGCTGGAACTACACCGAGGTGCTCAACGCCAAGGACCCCGGGCTGACGATCAAGACCCAGGGGGTCTTCTCGACGCTGCCGGGCAACGGCACGCTGCCGGTCGGTGAGTGGGGCGCGTTCCGCGACCAGATCATCGGCACGGCGATCCTGCTCTTCGTGATCCTCGCGCTCACCGACATGGCCAACACCGCGCCCGGCGCGAACCTCGGCCCGTTCGTGATCGGCCTGCTGGTGGTCGGGATCGGGATGGCCTGGGGCACCGACGCCGGCTACGCGATCAACCCGGCCCGTGACTTCGGACCCCGGCTGGCCAGCTTCTTCACCGGGTATGAGAACGCGTTCCGCGATCAGACCGGCTATCTCTACTTCTGGATACCGATCGTGGGACCGATCATCGGTGGTGTCCTGGGAGCCGGTCTGTATCAGACTCTGATCGGACGATTCCTGCCGTCGGCCGAGCCCCAAGAGGTGGGCGAGATCCCGACAGCGCGCGACAGTGTGGAGGCGAACCGTGGCTGACTTCGTCGGAGCCGTGGACCAGGGCACGACCAGCACCCGTTTCATGATCTTCGACCATGGCGGCAACGAGGTGGCCCGCCACCAGCTCGAGCACGAGCAGATCCTGCCGCAGGCCGGCTGGGTCGAGCACAACCCGATCGAGATCTGGGAGCGCACGGTCGCGGTGGTGCGGACCGCGATGCAGAAGGCGAACCTGAGCGCGAGCGACCTGGCCGCGGTCGGCATCACCAACCAGCGGGAGACCACCGTGGTGTGGGACCGGCGCACCGGCCGGCCCTACTACAACGCGATCGTCTGGCAGGACACCCGGACCGACCGGATCGCCTCGGCGCTGGACCGGGACGGCCGGGGCGACGTGATCCGGCGCAAGGCGGGACTGCCGCCGGCCACGTACTTCTCCGGCGGCAAGATCCAGTGGATCCTGGAGAACGTCGACGGCGTCCGGGAGGCCGCCGAGCGGGGCGACGCGATCTTCGGCAACACCGACTCGTGGCTGCTGTGGAACATCACCGGCGGGACGAACGGCGGGAACCACGTCACCGACGTGACCAACGCCAGCCGGACCATGCTGATGAACCTGGAGACCCTGGACTGGGACGACGAGCTGCTGTCGTTCTTCAACATCCCGCGGCGGATGCTCCCGGAGATCCGGCCGTCGTCCGACCCGAACACCTACGGCACCGCGCACATCGACGGGCCGCTCGGCGGGGACGTGCCGCTCACCGGGGACCTCGGCGACCAGCAGGCGGCCACCGTCGGGCAGGTCTGCTTCGCGCCCGGCGAGGCCAAGAACACCTACGGCACCGGCAACTTCATGCTGCTGAACACCGGCACGAACCTGGTGCGCTCGGAGAACGGGCTGCTCACCACGGTCTGCTACAAGTTCGGCGACGCCGCCCCGGTCTACGCCCTGGAGGGCTCGATCGCGGTCACCGGCTCGGCCGTGCAGTGGCTGCGCGACCAGCTGCACATCATCAAGTCCGCGGACGAGAGCGAGACCCTGGCGGCGCAGGTGCCGGACAACGGCGGCGTCTACTTCGTGCCGGCGTTCTCCGGGCTGTTCGCGCCCTACTGGCGGTCCGACGCGCGGGGCGCGATCGTCGGGCTGTCCCGGTTCAACACCGACGCGCACATCGCCCGGGCCACCCTCGAGTCGATCTGCTACCAGACCCGGGACGTGGTCGACGCGATGGCGCAGGACTCCGGCGTGACGCTGGACGTGCTCAAGGTGGACGGCGGGATCACCGTCAACAACCTGGCCATGCAGATCCAGGCGGACGTGCTCGGGGTGCCGGTGAGCCGGCCGGTGGTCGCCGAGACCACGGCGCTCGGCGCGGCGTACGCGGCGGGTCTGGCGGTCGGCTTCTGGAAGTCGACCGACGAGCTGCGGGAGAACTGGAACGAGTCGCAGCGCTGGCAGCCGACCTGGTCGGGGGAGCAGCGCGAGACCGGGTACGGCCGCTGGAAGAAGGCGGTTCAGCGCACTCTCGACTGGGTGGATGTGGACTGATGTCAGTGCTCTCACCGTCATCCCGGGACGCCGCCCTGATCTCCCTCGCGGGGGCCGAGGTCGACGTGCTCGTGATCGGTGGGGGAGTGGTCGGGGCGGGTTGCGCCCTCGACGCGGTCACCCGGGGACTCTCCGTGGGACTGGTCGAGGCGCGCGACTTCGCCTCGGGTACCTCCTCCCGGTCCAGCAAGCTGATCCACGGCGGCCTGCGCTACCTGGAGATGCTCGATTTCGGGCTGGTCCGGGAGGCGTTGCGGGAACGGGGGCTGATCCTGTCCCGCCTCGCCCCGCACCTGGCCCGCCCGGTGCGCTTCCTCTACCCGCTCAAGCACCGCGGGTGGGAGCGGCTCTACGCCGGGGCCGGTGTCACCCTCTACGACACCATGGCCTGGTCCGGCAGCCTGCCCCGGCATCGGCACCTGACCCGGCGCGGCGCGCTCCGGGCCTGCCCGGCGCTGCGCAAGGAGTCGCTGGTCGGGGCGTTGCAGTACTACGACGGGCAGCTCGACGACGCCCGGCACACGATGTTCCTGGCCCGGACCGCGGCCGCCTACGGCGCGCACGTGGCCAACCGGGTCGAGGTGACCGGCTTCCTGCGCGAGGGGGAGCGGGTCACCGGGGTCACCGCCCGCGACCTGGAGCACGGCCACACCTTCGAGATCCGCGCCCAGCAGGTGATCAACGCGTCCGGGGTGTGGACCGACGAGACCCAGTCGCTGGTCGGCGAGCGGGGGCAGTTCCACGTCCGCGCGTCCAAGGGCATCCACCTGGTCGTCCCGCGCGACCGGATCCAGTCGTCGACCGGGCTGATCCTGCGGACCGCGACCAGCGTGCTGTTCGTGATCCCGTGGGGCCGGCACTGGATCGTCGGCACCACCGACACCGACTGGGCGCTCGACAAGGCGCATCCGGCGGCGTCCGCGAAGGACATCGACTACCTGCTCACCGAGGTCAACAAGGTGCTCGCGCGGCCGCTGGAACGGGCCGACGTGCAGGGCGTCTACGCCGGGTTGCGGCCGCTGCTGTCCGGCGAGTCGGAGTCGACGTCGAAGCTGTCCCGCGAGCACATGGTCGGCAGCCCGGTGCCGGGGCTGGTCGTGGTGGCCGGCGGCAAGTACACGACCTATCGGGTGATGGCCAAGGACGCGGTGGACGCGTGCGTGTTCAACCTGAACCGGCCGGTCGCCCGCTGCTGCACCGACCGGGTGCCGCTGGTCGGCGCGGAGGGCTTCCAGGCGCTGTGGAACCGGCGCGGCCTGATCGCCGCGGAGTCCGGCCTGCACGTGGCCCGGGTCGAGCACCTGCTCGGCCGCTACGGCTCGCTGATCCGGGACCTGCTGGAGCTGATCAAGGAGGATCCGTCGCTGGCCCGCCCGCTCGACGGGGCCGACGACTACCTGCGGGCCGAGGTCGTCTACGCGGCGGCGGCCGAGGGCGCGCGGCACCTGGTGGACGTGCTGACCCGCCGGACCCGGATCTCGATCGAGACGTTCGACCGGGGCACGGTCTCCGCCGCCGAGGCCGCCGAGCTGATGGGCCGGGTCCTGGGCTGGACCGCGGAGCAGCGCGATCGCGAGGTGGAGAACTACCGCCTGCGGGTCGAGGCGGAGCGCGCCTCCCAGGAGCAGCAGGACGACGAGACGGCCGACGCCGCCCGGCTCGGCGCCCCGGAGGTGGTCCCGGTCCGCCTTTCATAAAACCATCCTTGGGTACGCCGTGAGCACAGTCCTGTGGCAGGCCCGGCGGTGCGGGCGGGGCGGTGCTCACGCCGTACCTAAGCAGGTTTTTTGATCAATGCCTCGACCACGTCGCGCAGTGGGATGGTCAGCTCCTCGGCCGAGGCGGAGGCCAGGGGTTCGAGGTTTGTCGCGCGGAGCAGCGTGAGGCCGATCGCGGTGGAGAGCAGGACCTGGGCGCGCAGGATGTCCGGATCGCCGCCCTGCAGCGAGGCGGCCTTGGCCATCTTCTCGGCGAACATCTGCAGGAAGCGCAGCCGGATCCGGTCGGCGCGCTCGTCGCCGGACGAGCGCAGGATCAGCAGCAGGCTGTGGCTCGGGCCGCCGGCCGTGCTCTGGCCGACCGCCTGGCGGGCGATCGTCTCCGGGACCTCGCCGGGGGTGACGTCCCCGGCCGCGGCGCGCAGCTCGGTGAAGCTCGCGGTGAGGGCCGCCTCGAACAGGCCCTCCTTGGACTCGAAATACCGGCTGATCAGCGCGACGTTGACGCCGGCCTCGTCGGCGATGTCGCGGACCGTGGTCTCCGCGTACCCGTCGGTGGCGAACCGGCGGCGTGCGGCGTCGAGCAGCAGCTGCCGGGTGCGGGCCGCGTCCCGGCGCCGGGGCGGGGTGGAGCTGGAGGTCACGCCCGCAAGTCTGACGCAGCGGGTTTCCCGGTGCTCCACCCCCTGCCCTGCCTCAGTCCAGCATGCGGGTGATCGGCAGCCCCTGCGGGCCGAGCCACGCGCCGAGCACGGTGAGCGGGTCGTGCAGGGCGCGGCCGGCCCGGGTGATCGCGCCGGCCCGGACCAGCGTCTGGGTCAGGCTGTGCACGGCGAGGGCGATCCGGGGCTCGTCCGGGATGTCCTCGTTCAGCGCCGACTCGGCGATGTCCAGATCGTGCCGGCCGGCCGCCTTGACGTGCGGCGACATCGGTAGCGCGGCCACTACCCGGCGGATGTCGGCGAGCTGGGAGCGCACGTCGGCCGGGGTCATGTAGTGACGATTTATGGTGATTTGGTCGGTCATGTGCGGTTTAACGAATGGCGGGCCCGCACAGGGTGTGCGGGCCCGCGGGTGAGACAAACTCGTTATTTACTTCCAGGTGTCGCTGACCGTGTACGCCGTCGCGGTGCCCGTCGAGTACGTCCGGTTGCTGCCGGACTCCCAGGTCACCGTGCCGGCCGCGTCCTTCTTCAGGTACTTGTACTCGAAGCTGGTGCTCTGCGGGACGATCACCGCCCGGCTCCAAGCCGACGAACTCGTCGCGGTCAGCGGGATCGCGTCCGCGGTGTTCCAGCTGCCCAGCGACCCGATCGAGCCGACCACGTAGACGGTCTGACCAGTGCTGACCGTCGCCGACTCGTTGAACGTGACCGCGGTCGCGCTCGCGTTCGCCACGCCGAAGCTGTTGTTGAAGGCCACCGCCGAGGTCCCGGTGGTCACCGCGCGGTTGGCGTTGCTCTCCCAGGTCACGTTCCCGGACGCGTCCTTCTTGAGGTACTTGTACTCGAAGCTGCTGCCGGACGGGACCGCGACGGCCGACGTCCAGATCGGATAGCCGCTCGCGCTCAGCGCCACCGCCTTCGAGGTGTCCCAGCCGCCCAGGGCGGCGTTCGAGCCGACGACGTAGACGCTGGTGCCGCTGGTCGTGGTGGCGTAGACGTTGAAGGTCGCCTGCACCGTGCCGGTGGAACTGGTCGGGCTGGTGGTCGGCGAGACCGACACCGACGCCGACGGGCTGGCCGACGCGCTGGTCGTCGGGCTGACGGTCGGGCTGGTGGTGGTGCCGCCACCCGACTTCGCATTGACGTCGATCGCGACCGCGCCGTTCGCCGGGATGGTCACCGACGCGGTACCGCCGGCGACGGTGATCGTGGTGCCCGCGCAGCCGCTGGTGGTGGCCCCGCCGGTGATCCGGTCACAGTAGGTGCCGGCGGCCAGGCCGGTGGTGTACGTCGCGGTCGACGCGCTGCCGGAGCGGTTCACGCCGAACCAGCCGAGCGAGCCACGGCTGAACCCGATGATGTTGCTCGCGGTGTTCGTCCAGTTCGAGACGGTGGTGACGGACTGGGTGGCGTTGTGCCAGCCGACCATGCCCTTGACGCCGGTGCTCTGGGTGGAGCACTGCCACGCGCTGTTCGAGCAGCTGGTGTCGGCGACGTAGCCGTTCGAGTCGGCCGGCGGCGAGGCGCCGGTCGCCGAGGTGGAGAACGCGAATCCGTCGTAGAGGAACGGCTGGCCGTACGGGTAGGCGAGCAGGAAGTAGTTCGCCAGCGTGTACGTCGAGCCGTCCTGGTAGCGCAGCGTCGAGCCGTTGCGCTCCAGGTCGTGGTTGGTGACCATGGCCGCGGTCAGCGCGCTGGACGCGTCCAGGCTCCACGACGGGATGCCGGACAGGTTGGACAGCGTGCCGTTCGCGAACTGGGTCTTCAGCCCGTACGCGTAGGAGAAGCCGAGCACATCGCCGATCCCGGTGTACGCGGACGGGGCGATGTCCCCACTGCCGCCCGGCATCACCTCCTGGGCGAAGTACGGCGCCACACCCTCGGCGGTGGTGGCGTGCAGCAGGCCCTTGATCGCGGACAGGTCGCCGGCGGCCATGTGCTTGGCGGCGTCCACCCGGAACCCGTCGACACCCCAGTCGACCAGCTTGTTCAGGTACCCGGCGATCTTCGTACGGACCCCGCTGTCCTGCGACTTCAGGTCGGAGAGCGCGACCAGCTCGCAGTTCTGCACCTCGGCGGCGTTGCTGTAGTCGTCGATCACACCGTCGTCGTCGGCGCAGTAGCCGTCGTTCGGGTGGTGGAAGTCGCTGTACGAGTACGGCACGGCCGGGTACGAGTATCCGCTCGGGCTGAACGTGGAGCCGCCGTACCCGGTGGTCACGGTGTTGTTCGAGCCGGCCATGTGGTTGATCACCGCGTCCACGTAGACCCGGACGCCGGCGTTGTGACACGCGGTGACCATGCTGGTGAACTCGGCCTGCGTCCCCAGACGCCCGGTGATGTTGTAGGAGACCGGCTGGTAGACCTCCCACCACGGGTGCGAGCCGTCGCTCGTCGAGGCGAGCGTGACCGACTCCTGCGGCGGGGCGACCTGGACGGCGCCGTACCCGGCCGGGCCGAGCTGGCTGGTGCAGGCGGCCGCGATGGAGTCGAAGTTCCACTCCCACAGGTTCGCGGTCACGTCGCTGTTGTTGAGGGTCGAGGCGGCGCTGGCGGTGGTGGCCAGGCTGACGCCGACCAGGCCGGCGGCGGCCAGCGCGAGGCTGGTCACCGACCCGAGCAGCAGGGTGCGGGTTCTTCTCTTCATGGGGGCGCTTTCTGTGGGGACGGGTGGTGAAACTTCTTTCAGGGGTGTCGTCGCAGGTCTCGCCAGCGGGGATGAGCTGGTATCGCCTGGTGAGGCCCTGCCGCAGCCCACAGGTGGGGGCCGATGTCTCTGCAAGTCCTTGCAACTTGTTTCAGGAAGTTACCAAGCCATGTCAGCCTCGTAAAGAGATCGAACGCTGTGTGTCCAAAAAGAAAGGCGCCCCCTGCGAACAGGGGGCGCCTTACGTGCGGGGTGGTGCGTCAGACCGACGTGGTCTCCAGGCTCTCTGCCCGCTCCAGCTTGGCCAGTCGCCGGGCGAACGTCTGCGTGTGCGTCCACAGCTTGTAGACCAGCAGCAGCTCGAACACGAGCATCAGCGCGCAGGACGCGATCGTCACCAGCTTCACCTGGTTCACCACCGGGGCGACGATGAAGACGAACATCATGAACTCGATGCCGCTGAACACGTGCACCCGGATCCGGTTGCGCAGCAGGAACTCCCGGAACTGGGCGAACCGGCCGAACTTCTGGCGGAAGTCGCCCTGCAGCGCCTCGCCGGGGTTCTCACCGTCCATCGAGGCGGGCTCCGCGCCGGCCGCCACGAGCCGGCTCTGCATGTCGCTCTTGACCTTGCTGGTCTCCAGCGCGTTCAGATAGCGGAACATGTCGAGGAAGATGACCGCGAGCGCCAGCCACAGATAGACGAAGTCGTGGGTCGCGTGGTAGCCCCCGCCGAACAGGCCGATCGCGCACACCAGCACGCGCAGCCGGTCGAACACGTAGTCCAGCCAGGCGCCGAAGACCGAGCCGGTCCCGTTCAGCCGGGCGATCTTGCCGTCGATGCAGTCGAGCACGAAGCTCAGGTGATAGAGCACCGCGCCGACGAACAGCCAGGCGTAGGTGAACTGGTAGAAGGCGGCCGCCGAGCCGGCCCCGACCACGAACGCCGCGACGGTGATCCGGTTCGGCGTCACCCACCGCCACGGCGAGACCAGCCACACCAGCCGGGCCGCCAACGGGTCGACCAGCCAGACGGTCCACCAGGCGTCCCCGGCCTTGTAGGTGCGTTCGCGGATCACCGCGAGCGAGTGACGCTCTGCCATGTCTGTGTTTCTCTCCACCCGAGGGAAGGTGAACGTCGCCATAACGGCGCGTTTACTGGTGGGGGCCATCCAACACCATCGCGCTGTCAACCGCCATCGCGGGGAGCGCCGGGCCGGCCGCCTCGCGAGCAGTCGATCTACCTGCGGTAACGGTCCGGCGACCCTGGGTCAGCCGGTGAGCCTGGTCTCGAAGCCGATGCGGTCGCCGCGGTAGAGGGAGCGGACCCGCTCGATCGGCCGGCCGGCCGGGTCCGCCGAGACGCGCCGCATCAGCAGCATCGGCTGGGCCGGGTTCGTGCCCAGCAGCATCGCCTCACGCGGGCTGGCCAGCACGGTCTCGATCCGCTCCACGGCCGAGGCGTAGATCAGGCCGTACCGCTCGCTCATGTGCTGGTACAGCGAACCGGTGCCGTCGTAGCCGTCCATCAGGCCGGGGAACCGGTCCACCGGCAGGTACGTGCTCTCCAGGCCCAGCTGCTCGCCGTCGGCGAGCAGCACCCGCTCCAGGTGCAGCACCTCGTCGGTCGCGCCGATGCCGAGCTCGCCGGCGAGCGGGCCGGCCGGCACCGTCTCCACGGTCACCACCCGGCGGCCCGGGTTGCGGCCCATCTCCCGCAGCGCCTCGGTGTAACCGCGCAGCGCCAGCGGCTGGACCAGTTTCGGCGCGGCGACGAACGTGCCCCGGCCGCGGTACGCCCGCAGCCGCCCCTCCATGGTCAGCTCGCTGATCGCCTGCCGCAGGGTGGAGCGTGCCACGCCGTACGCCGCCGCCAGGTCCCGCTCGGCGGGGAGCGGGGTCCCCTCGCCGAGCTCGGCCAGCAGGTTGAGCAGCTGACCCTTGACCACGTAGTACTTCGGGACCCGGCCGTGCTCGGGGACACCCCCGCGGACCGCCTCGATCGTCACCGGCCCGATGATAGGTCCCGGGCCGGCCGGCCTTCAGATCGTCGATCGCGATCAAGCGCCGGGCGCGTTCCTCCGTCGCCGGACGAAGACGAAGATCGCGGCGCCGGCCAGCGCCAGGATGCCGATCCCGGCGATCAGGCCCAGCCACGGCCCGTTCCCGTCGTCAGCCGGCTCGACGTCCTGAGCGACCGTGGCGACGACGGTCGCGGTAGCGGCGGCGCTCGTCGGCGCGACGCTTGGCGCGTCCGAGGTCGGCGCGGC
The DNA here is from genome assembly GCF_019704555.1 of Actinoplanes sp. L3-i22. Classification (NCBI taxonomy): domain Bacteria; kingdom Bacillati; phylum Actinomycetota; class Actinomycetes; order Micromonosporales; family Micromonosporaceae; genus Actinoplanes; species Actinoplanes sp. L3-i22. The sequence continues at coordinate 8,894,527 of NZ_AP024745.1, read as the reverse complement.
GGACGCCACCGGCGCGGCCACCGTGAACGTGTACGAACTCTTGATCACGTCACCGTCGTCCGCGGTCAGCTGGTAGGCGACCGTGTACTTCCCGTTCGCCAGCCCCTCGGCGAAGCTGACCGAGACCGACTTCCCGCTCACCACCGGATCGGCCCCGGCGGCCGGACCGTCCGGACCGGCGACGGTCAGCTTGGTCGAGCCCGCGTCCAGCTTCTCCAGAAAGGTCAGCTTGACGACGGTCGGCGCCGTCTTCACCGTCGCGTTCTTCGCCGGCGCCGCCTCGACGAGCGGATTGTGCGCGGCCGCCGGCACGGCCGGGATCAGCACCGCGACCACAGCGGCGAGGACAAGCAGAAGACGTTTCGTCATGGCGTCAGTAGATCTCTCTCGTCGGGTTGCCGGTTAGTCGACACACGAGGCCGATTGGTTCCCAGCGGCTTCGCCGCCTTTTCACCCCGATTTCGCCGTACGGGCGGAGCAGCTCTTAGCCGTTTCTTACGCGCCGATGGCGCACATCACAGGTACGCGAGCGATTCTCGTACCGGGCGCTCATGCCTCGCGACCGAACACGGAGTCCCCGATGACCGACGAGAACCCCACCCACCGCCCCGCGACCCCGCCCCCAGCGGACGCCGAGCCCCCAACAGCCCCCATCCCAGTCCAGCCCACCACCGCGGAAACCCCCGCCACCTCCACCGTGGAAATGCCCGCCACCCCCACCGCGGCCCCGGCCGTGGAAACGCCCGCGACCACCCCGGTCACGGAAGCGTTCGCAACGCCCGCGGCCACCCCGGCGACTGCGGCTCCCGCTGCCGCGACCGTCCCGGTGCCCGCGGAGGCCGCCTACTCCACGCACGTCGCCGCCGACCAGCCCGTGCACCCGGCCGACCAGACGGCCGCCACCGCCGCCGGTCCGACCGTGCCGCCGCCCCCGCCGGGCTGGGCCTACGTCGCGGCCGACGACTCCGGGAGCCAGCTCCCGCCCCCGCCGCCGGGCCTCGCCTACGTCCCGGCCGGCCCGCCCCGCGGCCCCCGTGGCCCGCGCGGCTCCTGGCGCGGCCGCCGGATCCCGATCCTGGCCACCGTCGCCGCCCTGCTGATCGGTTGCGTGCTGGGCGCCGGCCTGACCGCCGTCGGCGGCGCGATCTTCGGCCACCACCGCGGCGGCGACCACCACAGCCAGCCGGGCCGCGGCGGCGACCGTTTCGGCCCAGGCGCCAACGGCTTCGGCAACAACGCCCCCGGAAGCAACCGCGACCGCGGAAACTTCGGCCCCGGCCAGCGAGCCCCGGGCCCCCGCGGCGGCACCAACAACGGCGGCACCAACAACGGAACCCCGCCCAGCACCGCCCCGAGCGCCGCCGTCCCCGCCCCGACCGCCTCCAGCTGATCGCCAGCCCGCGCCCCGCCATCTCGGCGGCGGCGCGGGCTGCGTGCGGTGCCCGCCCGGTCCGGCGGCGTGCGGTGCCCGCCCAGCCCGGCGGTGTGCAGGGCTTGCCCGGCCCAGCGGCGAGCAGGGCCCGCCCAACCCAAAGGGGGGCCACCGCCTCTGCCGTAATTGTGGCGCGGATTCCCGTGATCATGCTTTGGGCCTGTGGACGAGCGACTGGTGTGGATAAGTGGCAGGGCCGCGATTTTTGAGCTAGTCGTGCCCGAGGGCTTCGGGCTTCGTCTGGGTTTTGCAGTAAACCGCAACCACCCGCGGACGTCGCCCTGGAGGGCTTTGCGTTTTGGGCGCCCCGCGCCCTTGCGAAGCCCGGAAGGGTCCCCGCGGGAGCGACGATCTGTACCCCGGCGGACCGAGGCAATGAAGATCTTGAAGTTGATCTTCAGCGGGATAGCGAAGCGGTGGCGCGGAAGGCGCCGGCGCGGAGGCCGACAGCGCGGAAAGACGGTGGCGCGGAGGGCAGCGGCGTCCCGGCCGGGAATCGGTGCGGGAGTCGCTGGGAACGGGAATGAGCCGCCCGGGAGGCCGGGCGGCTCGTTTCCGTGCTGGATTCAGCGGACAGTAACGTTGAACAGCGGGTTCGCGGCAAGCTTGCGGAAAGCGGCAAGCGACGCCGGCGTGCTGTCGATGCTGATGTCGCGGTCGCCGAACAGGTCCTTCTTCGTGTCGAAGTAGACGATCGCCTTGATCGCGGGCCGCTTGGCGAGCTCCGGCAGGACGCTGTTGAACTGCGCGGCCTTGTCGACGACCTTGCCGACGCGGTGGTACGCGCCCCACTCGGCGACCATGATCGGCTTGCCCGGGTGGTTCTTGGTGGCCCAGTCGTACCAGCCCTGCGAGCCGGCGGTCTTGGCCTTACGGTCGAGCAGGTCCTTGAAGACGCCGGCGTGGTAGTAGTTCTTCTCCGCGGAGACGTACGAGTCCAGGCCGATCCAGTCGACGACGTCGTTGCCCGGGTAGAGGTCCTTCCACCAGGACTGGGCCATCCACTTCTCGTTGCCCATGTACGCGACGACGCTGACCGCGTTCGACGCGCCCTGGGCGCGCAGCCGCTGGATCACGTGCCGGAACGACTTGGCGAAGTCCTTGGCGGTCATGCCCGACTTCGGGTCGGTGCGGACGTCGTCCTCCGGCTCGTGGTTCAGGACCAGGTAGAACTTCTCGTTGAACTTGCTCTTGAGGCGGGCGGCGAACGCGTCGATCCGCTTGTCCTCCTTGCCCGCGGCGACGCCGGCCCAGGTCGAGCCGTACTCGACGCGCCAGTTCAGCAGCAGCACCCGCGGGTGCGCCTTGTCGCGGGCCATCGCGATCTCGGCGTCGGTCGGGAACTTCTCGTCACCCTTGTGGTACGTGTGGAAGATCGTCGCCGTGCGGCCGGAGAGCTTCTCCCAGTTGCGGTGCTCGGCGTCGCGCGGCTTGCCGGTGAAGCCGCCGGCCGCCGCGCCCCACAGCACGCCGCAGGTGGGGATGAGCTTGGCGCCGGTGGTGCAGTGCGCGGCGTCCGGCGAGGCCTGGGCCGGCGTGGCCGTCATCCCGGCGCCGATTCCGGCGACGAGAGCGGCCAGCGTCAGTACGGTCTTGCGGAGCGACGAGCGCTTCACAGTGAATCTCCCCCATGTTGTCCGGCGGTGTTGCCCGCCGGGCATGGAGAGAAGATTCCGGGAACGGAGTTGTCACGACGGTGCCCGCAAAGGTGCCCGCCGGTTGCTGTTCACCGGACCGCTGAAGCGCTCGGGGTCAGCTATCGGAAGCGGTCACCGGCACTTGAGAACTCCGCCGGAACAGGCGCCAGAGACGTCCGGCGAAGATCACGATCAAAAGCCAGATGGCGTACGTCAACGGAGTCCACGCCCCGCCGCTGAGCTGCACGTCCGAGCCGCTCACGGTGACGGTCTGGGCGCTCTGCAGGTAGGCCACCCCGGCGTAGGCGAACGTCCCGCTGCCGTGCGCCGCCCGCACCCCGTCCGCGAACGCGTTGGTCGCCTCGCTGAGCAGGTAGTTGAGCAGCAGCGGGGTGAGTCCGGCCGCGTAGGCCGCGCCGATCCACGACCACCGGGGCCGGTCGCCGAACTCGGCCACCAGGTACTGCTCGGCCAGGCCGCGGCTGCCCCCGAGCCGGCGCAGCGCCTCGGTCGTGCCGACGTCCGCGGCGGCTTCCAGCAGGTTCGCCCGGACCTCGCGGCGGGTGGCGATCCGCCGGGCCCGGGGCAGGTCGTAGAGCTGCTGGTCGAGCGTCCAGACCAGGCGTTCGACGCGCAGCCGGTCGACAATTCCGATCGTCATCACGGGGTCCCTTCGCGGGGTTGAGGTAGTGGGCGGGCGAGGACCGCCTGGACCCCGGCGACGTGCCGGTCCCAGGCGGCGGCGGCGTCGCCGAGGGCCTGTTCGCCCTCGGCGGTGAGCCGGTAGTACTTGCGGGCGGGCCCGCCCGGTGACGGCACCAGGCGGGTCTCCACCCGGCCCTCGCGGAGCAGGCGGTTCAGCGCCGGGTAGACGCTGCCCTCCAGCACGTCGGCGAACCCGGCGGCCTGCAGCCGCTGGACCACCTCGTAGCCGTACGACTCCCGCTCGGCCAGCAGGTGCAGGAGCAGGAGCGACAGGACGCCCTTGAGCAGTTGTGGATCGTGGCTTTCCGGCACACTCCTATACTTAGGCCAGTACTAGTTAATGTCAAGTAGTCAGCACCGGCGCCAGGCCACGTGGTACAGCGTCTCCAGGCTGCCGTCCGAGGAGTCCATCGTCAGGAAGCTGGTGGCCTTGCGCACCGACGGGCCGCCGCTGACCCGCAGCTCGGTGTTCACGTTCAGGTAGCGCTGCTCGCCGCAGTCCAGGAATGACATCGACCCCACCTCGACCCGGTCCGACTGCTGCCAGTCGGAGTCCATCCAGCCGTAGAAGTCGTGCCGGATCCGGGTCGTGTGCGGCTCGCCCTGGAAGTAGTAGGACGCCGTCTCCGAGCCGGCCGCCCCCTTCTCCAGGTGGCCGTATCCGCGGTAGTCGGCGCCCGCGACCGCGTACGTGTAGCCGGACGGCACGTGCACGTCCAGCGCCATCTGGCAGTTGCGGCGGGCGTCGGTGGCCCGCGCGCTCGGCCCGGCCTGGGCGATGAACTCGCTGTAGGTCACCGTGAACGCGGTGTTGTCCGGCGAGACCTGGATCTTCGCGGTGTCGCCCGGGCAACCGGAGCCGTTCGCGGCCACCACGTCGATGACCATCCGATCCTGCGGTGGCGGGGCGCCGTGCCACTGGGTGGACGGCACGATCGCCGACGTGAAGAGCAGGGCGCCCGCGGTGAGAGTGCTCAGCATCGATGTCCTCCGGATGAGAAAAGGTGAACGGGAATGGCGCCCCGGAATGGTCGGGGCGCCGCAAGGGAAACGTACGATTCGCCCGGTCCGAATGGGGTGACATCGCGGCCCGACCCGCTGCCATTTGTCCGATTGGAGCATCGGTGTCCCGGCCGTCCGGTCAGAGATGCGCGGTTTCGCCGCATTAGCGGCGGTGCGGTGCTATGGGCACATGGTTACCGCTGAGGTAATCGACGCGGCCGCCGTTTCGATGACATCGTGCGGAGCATGACCATCAAGGACATTTTCCTGGACGCGTTCGGCCGATTCGCCGCCGGTGACGTGGAGGTGCTGCGGGAGGTCATCCGGGACGACTTCGTCAACCACGACCCGGCCACCCCGCGGGACAAGGACGGCTTCATCGACGCCACCGTCAACGGCCCGATCGGCACCTCGACCCTGGACCTGCGGCGGGTGATCGCGGACGACCAGTTCGTGGTCGCCCACTACCTGCTGACCCCGGCGGACGGCGGCCCTGGCGAGGCGGTCGTCGACATCTGGCGCTTCGACGGCGACCTGATCGTCGAGCACTGGGACGTCTCCCAGCCGGCCACCGCCCCCGATCAGGTCTGACCTGTAACAGCTGTGAATATGCCGGATCGTTGCCGGAAGAATTCGGGCAGACCTACCTTCCGGACATGAAAACGCGTGCTGGTCTGGCGCTCCTGGTGCTGGCGGTCGTGAGTCTGACGCCGCCCACCGGAGCCCGGGCCGTGGAGACCGCCCCGACCACGTCCGTCTACACGAATCCGGTCAGTGCCGGGACCGTCGACACCTTTCCGGATCCGGCGGTGATCAAAGGGAAGGACGGTTCCTGGTACGCGTACGGGACCACCAACCCGATCTTCAACAGCCAGGGGGAGACCGGCGAGCACATCCTGCCGATCCTGTCCTCGCCGGACCTCGTGCACTGGACCTACCGGCAGGACGTGTACGCCCTGACCGGTAAGCCGTCCTACTGGGCCAGCGGCACCCGGGCCTGGGCGCCGGACATCCGCTACCTCGACGGCGGCTACTACCTGACCTACGCGCTGTCCAACGGCGGCGTCGCGCTGCTCACCGGGGCGACGCCGCTCGGCCCGTGGACCGATCACGGGCTGCTCGTGAAACCGGCCGACAGCGGCTGCCCGACCGGGACCATCGACCAGGCGCTGTTCACCGACACCGACGGCACCAACTACCTCTACTGGGGCAGCTACGACACGCTCTGCGTGCAGCAGCTCAGCGCGGACGCGACGGCCCGGGTCGGCGCGGTCACCCAGGTCGGCCGGGGGCGCCGGGCCGAGGGCTCGTTCGTGGTGCACCGCGGCGGCTTCTACTACCTGTTCTTCTCCGACGCCGGCTGCTGCGACGGCGCGTTCAGCGGCTACACCGTCAAGGTGGGCCGCTCGACCAGCCCGCGCGGCCCGTTCGTCACCCCGAGCGGCCTCGACCTGATGGCGCTGACCAGCAAGGACGGCATCGTCCTGAGCGCGAACGGGAACCGCTGGATCGGACCCGGGCACAACGCGATCGCCACCGACCTGGCCGGTCAGGACTGGCTCGTCTACCACGGCATCTCGTCCGCCGACCCGGACTTCGGGCCGGTCACCGGCGCGAACGGGGCCACTCTCAACCTCACCAGACGCCCGCTGCTGATCGACCGGCTCGACTGGATCGACGGCTGGCCGGTGGTCCGGGCCGGGGCCGGTCCGTCCGACACGCCGCAGGCCGCGCCGGTCACCACGCCGGCCGTCGACGCGCGTACCGGCTGGGACACGACCTGGCCTTCGGCCGTCGATCCGGACTCCGGCGACTATCTGACCGCTGCGAAGGCGTCCTTCTCGCTGAGTGCCCGGGCCGCTTCCGGCGACGTACGGGTCGAAGGTGACGTCCGCGCCGGCGCGGGACTGGTGATCAGCTACACCGACGAGCGCAACCACGTGGTCGCGTGGCTCGACCCGGCGTCGAACCGGCTGGACGTGGCCACCACCGTACGGGGAAAGCGCAGTGACCGGACGGCGGCCCTGCCCGCCGGGTTCTCGTTCGGCACCTGGCACAACGTCGCCGCGGAGCGGCGCGGCCGGAACCTGACCGTGGAGGTCTCCGCGGACCGCCTGCGCGACGCGGTCGCCACGGTCTCGTTGACGCTGCCCGCCGCCGTGCCGCTGACCGGCCGGATCGGCGCGTCGGCCACCGCGGCCGGCGCCGCCGCGGACAACCTCGGCGCGACCGCGCTCTACCGGCCGGTGACCCAGCGGGTCGCCGACCCGGTGCTGGGCGCGCAGCTGCCCGCCTACTCGGACGAGTTCACCGGCACGGACCCGGCGTGGAGCTGGATCCGGGGAACGAACGACACCGTGCTGACCGGCGGCGCGCTGGCCTGGCCGACCCAGAACGCCGAGCTCTACACCACCACGAACACCGCGTCGGTGCTGGTCCGGGACGCGCCGGCGGGCGACTTCACGGTCGAGACGAAGCTGACCTTCGACGGGACGCGCGGGAACCAGCAGGCCGGGCTGGTGCTCTACCAGAACGACGATCGGTGGTTCAAGCTCGCGCACTCGGTGCTGCCGCTGGCCGGGACGAGCGAGGTGACACACCAGGTGGAGTTCGGCAAGGAGGGCGAGCGCGGGGCCGTGGTGGCGAACGCGCCGATCTTCGGCGGGCCGGCGGCCGGGACGACCTGGCTGCGGCTGCGGTACCACTACGACGCGGCGAACGGTGAGGACGAGGTCCGCGAGGCGTCCAGTGTCGACGGCACGACCTGGACCTGGGGCGGGACGTGGACGCTGGCGCACACCGGGGCGTACCGGATCGGCCTGGTCTCGATGAACGCGAGCGGCGCGACGGCCTCGTTCGACTACGTCCGGACCTACCGATGATCTCGGCGGGTCGGAAATTTAAACGATTTGCATCGATTGTTGCGGGGATAGTGCACATTGCCTATCGATCCGCTAGGTTTCCGCGCATGCGTAAATTGGTACCCGCTGTCCTTTCCGCGACCGTGCTACTCGCCGGCTGCCAAGGCGGAGGCGGTGGCGACACCACCACCTCGAACGCGGCCTTCGACCCGGCGACCTGCCAGGGCGGCACGCTCACGGTCCTCAACCAGGGTGGGATCAACCACCTCGACCCGGCGCGGCTCTACACCTCCGGCGGTGGCAACCTCCCGTCGCTGCTGTTCCGCACGCTGACCACGCGCAACCGGCAGGCCGGCGAGGCCGGGACCAAGCCCGCCCCGGACCTGGCGACCGACCTCGGCACACCGTCCGACGGCGCGAAGACCTGGACCTACCACTTGCGCGACGGCATCCGGTTCGAGGACGGGACGCCGATCACGGCGGCCGACGTGAAGTACGGCATCGAGCGCTCGTTCGCCCCCGAGCTGCCCGGCGGTGCGCCCTACCTGCGCGACTGGCTGCAGGACGCGGCGAGCTACCAGGGGCCGTACAAGCAGCCCGACGGCATCAAGTCGATCGAGACGCCGGACGACAAGACGATCGTCTTCAAGCTGAGCAAGCCCGAGGGCGACTTCCCGTTCCTGGCCACCGCCACCCAGTTCGCGCCGGTCCCGAAGGCCAAGGACACCGGTGTGGACTACGAGAAGCACCCGATCTCCTCGGGGCCGTACCAGGTCGAGTCGTACGAGCCGAAGAAGTCCCTGGTCCTGGTCCGCAACACGCACTGGTCGCAGAAGATCGACGAGCTGCGCTACGCCTGCCCGGACCGGATCGAGGTCACCTCCGGCCTGGACTCCGCGGTGATCAACCAGCGCCTGGTCACCGGGGCCGGCGCGGACGCGAGCGCGGTCACCACCGACGCGGTCGTCGGCCCGGAGCAGCTCGCGCAGCTGGGCACCGGCTCCGAGCTGGACAAGCGGGTCACCCGCGGGGAGTTCCCGTCGACGACCTACCTGGCCTTCAACACCAAGAAGGCGCCGTTCGACAACCCGAAGGTCCGCGAGGCGCTCTCCTACGCGATCAACCGCACCTCGGTGGTCAACGCGCTCGGCGGCTCCGCGGTGGTCGGCCCGTCGACCACGTTCCTGCCCCCGCAGAAGGCGCTCGGCTACCAGCCGTACGACTTCTTCCCGGCCGGTGACGGCGGCGCCCCGGACCAGGCCAAGCAGGTCCTCGCCGAGGCCGGCCTGAGCAACCTGTCGATCGAGCTCGCCTACGAGAACGACGACAGCGAGGGCATCGGCCCGAAGGTCGCCTCCGCCATCCAGGAGGCGTTCAAGCAGGCCGGCGTCACGGTCAAGCTGACCGCGATCGACACCGCCACCTACCGCGACGTCACCGGCAAGCCGGCCACCCAGCCCGGCCTGTCGCTGGCCACCTGGGGTGCCGACTGGCCGTCCGGCGGCCCGTTCCTGATCCCGATCTTCGACGGCCGGCAGATCATCACCGCGGGCGGCAACTTCAACCTGGCGCAGTACAACGACCCGGAGACGAACGCCGAGATCGACGCGATCAACGCGCTGACCGACCCGGCCGCGGCGGCCGCCCGCTGGGGCGCGCTGGACGCCAAGCTCGGCAAGCTGGCGCTGGTCATCCCGCTGACCCACGAGAAGGACGTCTACCTGGTCGGCAAGAACGTCAGGAACGCGTACGCCGACGGGTGGCGCGGGCAGCTCGACATCGCCCGGATCTCGGTCAAGTGACGACCGCTCCGCCGGTCCCGTCCAGGGCGCTCGCCGCCCTGCGGCGGGACCGCGGTTTCCGGTTCGGCGCGGTGATCGCCGGCCTCATGGTGCTGGTCGCGATCACCGCCCCGCTGCTGGCCGCGCTGGCCGGGCAGGACTACACGACGTACCACGACACGCTGCTCGACTCGGCCCGCGGCGGGGTGCCGATCGGCTCGTTCGGCGGGATCAGCGGCGAGCACTGGCTCGGCGTCGAGCCCGGCACCGGCCGCGACCTGTTCGCCCGGCTGGTCTACGGCGCGCAGGTGTCCGTCGGTGTCGCGGTGAGCGCCACGTTCCTGCAGGTCCTGATCGGGGTCTCGGTCGGGACCGCCGCCGGGCTCGGCGGGCGCTGGGCCGACGCCGGGCTCAGCCGCGTCATCGACCTGGTCCTCGCCGTCCCGGCGCTGGTCCTGGCGATCTCGCTGCTCGCCATCGTGCCGCCGGACTGGCCCCGCCCGTTGATTCTGGCCGGCGTGATCGCGCTGCTCAACTGGGGTGGCACCGCCCGGATCAGCCGCGGCGAGACGCTGACCCTGCGCACCCGCGACTACGTGGCCGCGGCCCAGGTCTCCGGCGCGCCCTGGTGGCGGGTCGCCCGGCGGGAGATCCTGCCCGGCCTGACCGCGCCGGTGCTCACCTACGCCGCCCTGCTGCTGCCGACCAACATGGTGATGGAGGCCGGGCTGTCCTTCCTGGGCGTGGGCGTGCGCCCGCCCACCCCGTCCTGGGGCCAGATGCTGTCCAGCGCGACGACCTGGTTCCGGGCCGACCCGACGTACGTCTTCCTCCCGGGGTTGCTCTTGTTCCTCACCCTGCTCTCGTTCGTCCTGGTCGCCAACGGTTTGCGCCGCGTGCTCGACCCGCGGCAGCGGGAGGCGTTGCGATGATCGGCTACCTCGGCCGCCGGGTCCTGGGCGGCGTGATCGTGCTGCTCGCCCTGTCCGCCCTGATCTACCTGCTGTTCTACCTCGCCCCCAGCGACCCGGCCGTGCTGGCCTGCGGCAAGGGCTGCACCCCGGAACGGCTCGCCGACGTGCGCGCCGCGATGGGGCTGGCCGACCCGGTGCTGACCCAGTACTGGCACTTCCTGCAGGGCATCTTCGCCGGCCGGGACTACTCGCTCGGCCCGGACGTGCGGCACTGCCCGGCGCCCTGCCTCGGCTACTCCTTCGAGACCTCGCAGCCGGTCACCACGCTGCTGGTGGACCGGATCCCGGTCTCGTTCTCGCTGGCGCTCGGCGCCGAGATCCTCTCGCTGATCGTCGGGATCGGCGCCGGCCTGCTCTCCGGGCTGCGCCGGTACCGCTGGCTCGACCGGGTCGTCAACGGCCTGGTCCTGGCCGGCTACGCGATCCCGGTCTTCCTGGTCGGCCTGCTGCTGCTCCTGCTGTTCTGCGTCCGCCTGCAGTGGCTGCCGTTCCCGCAGTACGTCCCGTTCACCACCGATCCGCTGCTCTGGGCGCAGAACCTGCTCCTGCCGTGGATCGCCCTCGCGGTGATCCAGAGCGCCGCCTACGCCCGGCTGACCCGGGCCGGACTGCAGGAGAGCCTGGCCGAGGACCACATCCGCACCGCCCGGGCCTACGGCATCCCGGAGCGCCGGATCCTCTGGCGCCGGGCCCTGCGCGGGGCGCTGCTGCCGCTGGTCACGCTGACCGCGGTGGACGTCGCCTCGATCATGACCAGCGCGGTGCTCACCGAGACCATGTTCGGCCTGCCCGGCGTCGGCCAGCTGCTGGTCGGCGCGGTGAACCAGATCGACCTGCCGGTGGTCGTCGGGGTCACCCTGCTCACCGGCCTGATCATCGTGATCGCGAACGCCGCCGCCGACCTCCTCTACGCCGCCGTCGACCCCCGGGTGCAGCTCCGATGACTCTGTTGAACGTGGAAGACCTGCGGATCTCGTTCGGCGACAAGCCGGCCGTCGACGGGCTCTCCTTCGCGCTGCCGGCCGGTGGCTCGCTCGGCATCGTCGGCGAGTCCGGCTCCGGCAAGAGCACCGCCGCTCTCGCCCTGCTCGGCCTGACCAGCGGCAAGGTCAACGGCAAAATCGATTTCGACGGTACGGATTTAGCCGGCGCCCCGGACTGGAAGCAGATCCGCGGCGCCCAGATCTCGATGGTGTTCCAGGAGCCGCTCACCGCGCTGAACCCGTTCCAGACCATCGGCTCGCAGATCGCCGAGGTGTACCGGCTGCACACCGGGGCGTCCCGGCGCGCCGCCCGGGACCGCGCCGTCGAGGTGCTCGGGCAGGTGCACATCCCGGATCCGGCGCGCCGGGCCGGGGCGTACCCGCACCAGTTCTCCGGCGGGATGCGGCAGCGCGCGCTGATCGCGATGGCGATCGCCTGCCGGCCGCGGCTGATCGTCGCCGACGAGCCGACCACCGCACTCGACGTGACCGTGCAGGCCCAGATCCTCGACCTGCTCGACGAGGTGCGGGCGACGACCGGGGCGGCGCTGCTGCTGATCAGCCACGACCTCGGCGTGGTGGCCGGGTCGACCGACTCGGTGATCGTGATGCGCGACGGGCGGGCGGTGGAGTCGGGCGCCACCGAGTCGGTGCTGCTCGCGCCGGCCCACGAGTACACCCGGGCGCTGCTGGACGCGGTGCCCAAGCCCGGCAGCCGGGACTTCGAGCCGGGGGCGCCGCTGCTGCGGGTGGACGACGTACGCAAGCACTTTCCGCAGGCGCGACGCGGGTCGTTCCGCAAGCCGCCGCCGGTTCGCGCGGTCGACGGCGTGACCCTCGACGTGCACGCGGGGGAGACGCTCGGGATCGTCGGCGAGTCCGGCACCGGCAAGACCACCCTGGCCCGGATGATGGTCGGCCTGATCCCGCCCAGCTCCGGGAAGATCACCTTCGACGGCGTGGACATCGCGCGGCGGCGCGGCCGGTCGGTGCAGATGGTCTTCCAGGACCCGCTGTCCTCGCTCAACCCGCGGCGGACCATCGGCGAGAGCATCGCCGACCCGCTGCGGCTGTCCGGGGTCCGCGATCCGCGCGCCCGGGTCGAGCACCTGCTGGAACGGGTCGGGCTGTCCGCGTCCGAATACGATCGCTACCCGCACCAGCTCTCCGGCGGCATGCGCCAGCGGGTCGGGATCGCCCGCGCGGTCGCCCCGTCCCCGCGCCTGATCGTCTGCGACGAGCCGGTCTCCTCGCTCGACGTGACCACCCAGGCGCAGGTCCTCGCCCTGCTCGAAGAGTTGCGCGCGGAGCTCGGGCTGTCCCTGGTCTTCGTCTCGCACGACCTGGCCGTGCTGCGCCGGATCGCCGATCGGGTCGCGGTGCTCAAGGACGGCGTGGTCGTCGAGATCGGAAAAACCTCCGAGGTGTACGAACACCCGCGGCACGCGTACACGAAGGAACTGCTGGCCGCCGTCCCGGTGACCGATCCGGCCCAGGCCCGGCGGCTGCGGGCGCTGCGCACCGCCGGGGCCTCCCCGGCCGCCGGAGCGGCCCCCACGGCGGCGGCGATTCCCACTACCGTGTCCGAATGACCGACTACTGGTGGGAACCGCCGCTCGCCGGGACCGAGATCGAGCATCTGCTGGGCGCGATCGACCGGCAGCGGGCGACGTTCCGGTGGAAGGCCGACGGGCTCGACGCCGCCCAGCTGACCGTGACGGTCGGGGCGTCGACGCTGACGCTGGGCGGGCTGCTCAAGCACCTCGCCCTGGTCGAGGACTACCACTCGACGTGGAAACTCGGCGGCACGTCGCCGGGCGACCGCTGGCGGCCGGCCCTGGACGGCGACGGCTGGGACTTCCGGTCGGCGGCGGACGACTCGCCGCGGGAGCTCTACGCCCTGTGGGACTCCGCGGTCGCGGCGGCGCGCGAGCGGTACACGGCGGCGCTGGCCGACGGCGGCCTCGACCGGCCGGTGCACCTCACCGGGCCGGCCGGGGAGCCGGTCACCCTGCGCCGCCTGCTGTTCGACCTGCTGGAGGAGTACGCCCGGCACACCGGGCACGCGGACCTGCTGCGCGAGGCGGTCGACGGCCGCACCGGCGAGGACCCGCCGGCCGGTTGGAAACCCCAGGGCTAGTGGGGATACCCGCGCGGGGTCCGGACGGTGACCTCGTTGCGGAACGCCTCGATGCGGGTGATCACCTGGCGGCGGCCGACGGTGTTCTCGATCCGGTCCAGGTAGAGGCAGCGGGCGGCCAGTTTGTCCAGGTCGACCGTGAAATACATGGCCATCAGCGGGTTCACGAACAGCGCGCTGCCGCTGGTCCGCCGGGTGAACTGGACGTCGCCGAACTCGCCGGCCAGCGCCGCCGCGATCTGGCCGTTCACGATGCTCGGCCGGTCCGGCGTGTGCTTCGCGGCGTGCGCGACCGCGTCCCGGTAGAGGACCGCCTCCGGGCTGGACCCGGGAATCGACAGGGCGCCCAGATAGCCGCCCGCCCGGTCCAGCGCGGCCAGGTTCTCCAGCACCTGCACGTGGTTCACCCCGTGATACGCGTCGATCCCGAAGCCCAGGCAGGTCACCAGCTTCACCGGCACGTCCAGGGCGGTCACCGCGCCGAGGCTGGTGAGGTCCTCCACCGGGGTGCCGACCCCGTTCTCGTCGCCGCGGCACAGGATGTCGGTGCCGCCGTCGACCAGCACGATCGCGTCCAGCTGCAGCCGGTCGATCAGGAACTGGTACGCCTCGCGCAGGGTCTGCACGCCCAGCGGCGGGAACGCGTAGACGGTCGACGGCATGTCGTGCGCGGCCAGCCAGCGGGCGAGCGTGCCCTCCGGGAAGTACCAGTCCGGGCTCGCCGTCGCCGGCGTCACCTCGACCACGCGATCGTGGATCCACGACTCTTGGTCGACCAGCTCCAGCTCGGAGAAGGACAGGTTGGCCAGGTGCACCTCGGTCCCGGCGGCACGCAGGGCGAGGGCCAGCGGCAGACCGGCGTAGACGTCGAAGCCACCGCCGGCGCCGGCGATCAGCACCCGGCGGGCGGTGGACAGGGCGGCGAACAGGGGCGGGACGGCCAGATTTGTCACCGGTCAATGATCAACCGGGCAATGGCCGTACGTCGAAATCGTCTTGCTGCTTTTTGGCTCTTTTCCGATTCTCGGCGAGCATCGCGCAGAACAGCGCGCCCTGCTCGATCGCGTCGTCCAGCGCGACGTGACTGTGCGGGAAATCGCCGAACCAGCGCCGCGGCATGGCCCGCTTGACGGTGGCCCGGAAATCCGTGCCGAGCACGGCCATCGCATAGGATTTGATGTCCAGCGCGGAGTGCGAGAACGGGCTGACCCCGGTGAACCGGATCAGGTACCAGTACACGAAGGTGAAATCGAAGCCTGCCGGATATCCGACAAAAACCGGCCGACCCGGCAGCGTCTCGAGCCATCCGCGGTACCGCTCCAGCGCGACGGCCGGGTCCTCCGGATCCTTCCGGCAGGCCGCCCAGGCGGCCGGCTGGGTCGCCCACCACTTCATCGTCGCCGGGTGCCCGGACGCCCCGGGGAGCGTGTCGAGGTTGGCACTGAACGTGTCGATCAGCGTGCCGTCCTCGACATATGCCGCCGAGCCGAGGCTCAGCATGGAGTGCGGCCCGGGGATCGGCCCGTCCGTCTCGACGTCGGTGCTGACGTAGACCTCCGCGCGTGCCATGCCGGCACCCTACGGTCCGGTCCGCCCATGGGCGACCGAATTGATGGCACGGACTATGGTGAGCGGCCGATGCCTACGGACGGAGAAGCATGACGATGAGGATCCGACGCCTGGCTGTCACGGGTGCCGCCCTGGTGGCGCTCGCCGGTCTCAGCGCCTGCACCGCCAAGGACACCCCGGCCACCACCGGCGCGGGGGCCTCCGCGGGCGCCCCGGCCGTCGAGTCGACCGCCGGCGCGCCGAGCGACGCGTCGAAGGAGCTGGCCGCGGCCGCCACCAAGCTCACCAGCTCCAGCGGCAAGATCCACATGACGATGACCGGCGGGATGACCGGCGAGGGCGCCTTCGACACCCCGAACCGGGTCGTCGACATGACCATGGCGCTGGCCGGCTTCGGCGACATCAGCGTCCGCCAGATCGGCACCGACCTCTACGTGAAGGTCGGCGGCGCCGCCGCGAAGAGCTTCGGCACCAAGTGGATGCACCTCGACGCCAGCAAGATGCCGGCCACCAGCGCGCTCAGCCTGGAGAAGAACGACCCGCGCAACTCCGCGAAGATGCTGGAGTCCAGCACCGACGTCAAGAAGACCGGCGACGGCAAGTTCGCCGGCACGATCGACATCACCAAATCGCCGACCGCGACCGCGGAGATGCTCAAGGGCCTCGCCGGCAAGACCACCCAGGTGCCGTTCACGGCCGAGGTCGACGGCGACGGGAACCTGAGCCGGATGTCGCTGGACATGGACTCGGTCGCCCAGGGCGCCGGCAAGGTCGACGCCATCTACTCGGACATCGGCTCGAAGGTCACGGTGGCCGCACCGGCCAAGGCCCAGACGATCGAGATGTCCGACTCGGCCCTCAAATCCATCGGCGGCTGACCGCGGTTTGTCTGTTCGGGAAAGGGCGGCGCTTCGGCGCCGCCCTTTTCGCTATCCGCTCTCCGGCCCGGTGATGCCTCCACCGTTCACAGTGGACCACAGCGACACGGCGAATCAGAACTGGATGATCGGCAGTCGCAACCGTCCGCTCCGCGCCTCACGCCGGTTGTAAATTGCGTGAATCTTTTGTGACGAGGAGTGACCATGGCGGAAGAGAGCTGGCACGCCGCGAGATTGATTCCGACGTCGGGGATCAATGGGGCCGATGAACAGGAGCGCCGGGCGACCTCGGCGCTGCTCGC
Source organism: Actinoplanes sp. L3-i22 (assembly GCF_019704555.1). Taxonomy (NCBI): domain Bacteria; kingdom Bacillati; phylum Actinomycetota; class Actinomycetes; order Micromonosporales; family Micromonosporaceae; genus Actinoplanes; species Actinoplanes sp. L3-i22. The sequence continues at coordinate 8,878,263 of NZ_AP024745.1, read as the reverse complement.
GGTGATGAGCGCGGTCCGGGAGTTCGGGCGGGCGTTGACCCAGCCCTACGGGGCGCCGGCCGGCACGGTGCAGACCTACATCGAGGTTCCGTTCACGCTCGGTGACGGAAAGTCCTTTCCGGACGGCCTGATCCGGGTGACCCGGGGCCAACGGCAGTGGACGGCGCTGGTCGAGGTCAAAACCGGGTCGAACGAGCTGCAGTCCGAGCAGTTGGAGCGATATCTCGACATCGCACGGGAGCAGGGCTTCGACGCGCTCATCACGGTCTCGAACGAGATTCCGCCGATGGCCGGACAGCACCCGACACGGATCGACAAGCGCAAGTTGAAAAAGGTCGCGCTGCACCACATCCCCTGGTCCGAAGTGCTGACCGTGGCGGTGATGCAGAAGGAGTATCGCGGTGTCGCGGACCCCGACCAGGCGTGGATCCTCGGTGAGCTGATCCGCTATCTGGAGCACCCGAAGTCCGGCGCCCTGGAATTCAGCGACATGGGATCGTCGTGGGTGCCCGTGCGGGAATCGGTCGGCGCCGGAACGCTCCGGCCGACGGATGCGGCGGTACCGGAGATCGCCGGGCGGTTCGACGCCCTGGTGCGCTACGCGGGGTTGCGGCTCGGGCGGCAATTGGGCACGGACGTCATCCCGGCGTTGACGCGCAAGGAACTGGCCGAGCCGGTGATCCGCACGCAAGCGGCGGTCAGTCAGCTCGCCGCGACCGGCACCATGACAGCGGCGTTGCGGATTCCGGGCGCGGTGGGCACGCTCTCGGTCACCGCGGACCTGCGTGCCGCCCGGATCACCTGCCACATCGATGTGGAGGCGCCCCGCGAAGGGCGGCCGACGACCCGGGTGAACTGGCTGGTCCGTCAGTTGAAGGACGCGCCGGAGACGGTCCGGCTGGAGTCCTACGCCGCGCACGCCCGAGGCGCGGGGAACGCCGAGCTGCTCCGGGTGGTCCGGGAGAACCCGGCAATACTGATCGCCGATCCGGCCAAGGACCTCCGGACCTTCCGCGTGGCGCTGACCTCGGCGGCGGGCACGAAGCGCGGACGCGGGCGAGGAGCGTTCATCGACTCGGTGCTGGACGCGATCGACGACTTCTACGGCCAGGTCATCCAGAACCTCAAGCCGTGGATGCCGGCGCCGCCGAAAATGCGTTCGGTCGAGGACGCCGTCGCGGTTGAGCCGGTGCCGGCGGCGCTGGTCTCCACCGCGCTGTCGTCCCAGGACGACCCGGTGCCCGGAGCGGCCGCACCGCAGCCTGTCCCAGCTGTTCAGGACGGCCTGGCGGCGCTGCCCTGACCGGAGGAAATACGGTCGCGGGGTCGGTGGTTGAGGGCTAACGTGCTCCTCATGTTCGCGCCCGGTCTGCAGCTGCCTCCCACGGTGGCTCCCGCGTGCGTTCTTCTTTTCACCGGCGCTGATACGCGACTCTGACCCTTCCCCACCAAGCGGGAGAGCCCGGGGAAGGGTCGGCTTTGTCGTGCGCGGTTCTCGCGTGCGCCGGTTGGCAGTGGCGCGCGTTCCACCCCTTGCCTCGCATCCAGTGAGGAAGAACAAAGACCCATGGCCAAGAGCCAATTCATCCGTACGAAGCCCCACCTCAACATCGGCACGATGGGCCACGTCGACCACGGGAAGACGACCCTGACCGCCGCGATCACCAAGGTCCTCGCCGACCGCGACCCGGTCGCCAACCGGTACGTCGCGTTCGAGGGGATCGACAAGGCGCCGGAAGAGGCCGCCCGGGGCATCACCATCACCATCGCGCACGTCGAGTACGAGACCGCGGGACGGCACTACGCCCACGTCGACATGCCCGGCCACGCCGACTACGTGAAGAACATGATCACGGGGGCGGCGCAGGTGGACGGCGCGATCCTGGTCGTGTCCGCCCAGGACGGCTCGATGCCGCAGACCCGCGAGCACGTGCTGCTCGCCCAGCGGGTCGGCGTCCCGCACCTGGTGGTGGCGTTGAACAAGAGCGACATGGCGGACGACCCGGAGCTGCTCGACCTGGTCGAGCTCGAGGTCCGGGAGCTGCTGTCCGAGTACGGGTTCCCCGGCGACGAGGTGCCGGTGATCCGGGTCAGCGCGCTCAAGGCGCTCGAGGGCGACCCGCGCTGGGTCGGTTCGATCGTCGAGCTGCTCGACGCGGTCGACGCGTACGTGCCGATCCCGGAGCGTTCGCTGGTCGAGCCGTTCCTGATGCCGATCGAGAACGTGCTCTCGATCAGCGGGCGGGGCACGGTCGTCACCGGCAAGGTCGAGCGGGGCGAGCTCCGGGCCGGAGAGCAGGTCGAGATCGTCGGCCTCGGGCCGACGCTGACCAGCGTCGCGACCGGGCTGGAGACGTTCGGCAAGGTGCTGGAGTCGGCGCAGGCCGGCGACAACGCGGCGGTGCTGCTGCGCGGTGTCAAGCGGGACCAGGTCGAGCGGGGCCAGGTGCTCGCGGCGCCGGGTTCGGTGCGTCCGCACATGGCGTTCCAGGCTCGGATGTACGCCTTGACGGCGGCTGAGGGCGGGCGGCACACCCCGTTCGAGGCGAACTATCGTCCGCAGTTCTACTTCCACACGACGGACGTGTCCGGCGGGATGGACCTGGGCGACCGGGACCTGGTCATGCCGGGCGACACGCTGGACGCCGTGACGGTCCGGCTGGGCAAGCCGGTCGCGCTGGAGGTCGGCCTCGGCTTCGCGGTCCGCGAGGGCAACCGCACGGTCGCCGCCGGCACCGTCACCGAACTGCTCGACTAGGAAACGCCCGGTCCCGCAGCACGTTGCGGGACCGGGCCTTCCGCGTCCCGGCAGCACGTTGCGAGACCGGGCCTTCCACGTCCCGCACAAATGGCGCGAGGTCCGTCGCGCGCCATCCCGTCGCGCGCCATCCCGTCGCGCGCCGTCACGTCGCGCGGCGCCGGTCCGCAGCACGATGGGCCGGCGCCGTGCCGCGTTTGTCAGTGCTCGGAGGTGGCGGTGAGGGCCAGGCGGGCGCTGGCCGGGGTGAAGGTGCGCAGGCGGAGGCTGTTGGCCACGACGAAGACCGAGGAGAAGGCCATCGCGGCGCCGGCGATCATCGGGTTCAGCAGGCCGGCGGCGGCCAGTGGGAGCGCGGCCACGTTGTAGGCGAACGCCCAGAACAGGTTGCCCTGGATGATGCGCAACGTCCGGCGGGACAGGCGGATCGCGTCGACCGCCACCGTCAGGTCGCCGCGGACCAGGGTCAGGTCGGACGCCTCGATCGCCACGTCGGTGCCGGTGCCCATGGCCAGCCCCAGGTCGGCCTGGGCCAGCGCGGCCGCGTCGTTGACGCCGTCGCCGACCATCGCGACCACCTTGCCGGACTTCTGCAGGCGCTCGATCACCGCGACCTTGTCGGCCGGCAGGACCTCGGCGATCACCTCGTCGATCCCGACCTCGGCGGCCACCGTCCGGGCGACCCGCTCGTTGTCCCCGGTCAGCAGGATCGGGGTCAGGCCGAGTTTCCGCAGGCCGGCGACGGCCGCCCGGCTGGTCGGCTTGACCGTGTCGGCGACCGCCAGGACGCCGCGGGCCGCGCCGTCCCAGCCGGCGACGATCGCTGTCCGGCCGGCCGACTCCTCTGCGTCGACGGCCGCCGTGACCTCGGCCGGGATGGTCCAGCCCGCCCGCTCCAGCAGGGCGATCCGGCCGGCCAGGACGTCGCGGCCGGTTACCTCACCACGTACCCCAAATCCGGCGAAGCTGGTGAAATCGCCCACCGTGACCGGCGCAGCCAGCTCGGTGGCGATCGCCTTGGCGATCGGGTGTTCGGAAGCGGACTCGACCGCCGCGGCCAGCTGGAGCAGCTCGGCCGGATCCTGGCCGGAGGTGGGGCGGACGGCGGCCAGGGCCATCTGCCCGGTGGTCACCGTGCCGGTCTTGTCCAGGACGATCGTGTCGACGCGGCGGGTGGACTCGAGCGCCTCCGGTCCCTTGATCAGGATGCCGAGCTGGGCGCCGCGACCGGTTCCGACCAGCAGCGCCGTCGGGGTGGCCAGGCCCAGGGCGCACGGGCAGGCGATGATCAGGACGGCCACCGCGGCGGTGAACGCGGACGTCCAGCCGGCGCCGGTGCCGAACCACCAGCCCAGCGTGGCGACCGCGAGCCCGATCACGATCGGGACGAAGACGCCGGAGATCCGGTCGGCGAGGCGCTGCACGCTGGCCTTGCCGGTCTGGGCCTGCTCGACCAGCCGGGCCATCTGGGCCAACTGGGTCTCCGCGCCGACCCGGGTGGCCCGGACGATCAGGCGGCCGCCGGCGTTGACCGTGCCGCCGGTCACGGTGGCGCCCGGGGCCACCTCGACCGGCATGCTCTCGCCGGTCAGCATCGACTCGTCGACCGCGGACGACCCGTCCTCGACGACGCCGTCGGTGGCGATCTTCTCCCCCGGGCGGACCACGAAGCGGTCACCGACGGCCAGGCTGTCGATCGGGACCCGGATCTCGTGCGCCTCGCGCAGCACCGCGACGTCCTTGGCGCCCATCTCCAGCAGCGCGCGCAGCGCGGAGCCGGCACGGCGCTTGGCCCGGGCCTCGAAATACCGGCCGGCCAGCAGGAACGTGGTGACGCCGGCGGCCGCTTCCAGGTAGATGTTGCCGGCGCCGTCGGTGCGGGCGATGTCCAGGCGGAACGGGTGGGTCATGCCCGGCTCGCCGGCCGTGCCCAGGAACAGCGCCCACAGCGACCAGCCGAACGCGGCGAGCGTGCCGAGCGAGATCAGCGTGTCCATGGTGGCCGCGCCGTGCCGGAGGTTGGTCCAGGCGGCTCGGTGGAACGGCCAGCCTCCGTAGACGACGACCGGGGCGGCCAGGGTCAGCGACAGCCACTGCCAGTAGGTGAACTGCCAGGCCGGGACCATGGCCAGCACGATCACCGGGAGGCTGAGCAGGGCGGAGATCAGCAGCCGGGTCCGCAGCGGATCCGACGTCTCCGGTTGCTCCGGCTCGGCGGTCGGCAGCGCGGCTGTATAGCCCGTCTTTTCGACCGTCGCGATCAGGTCGGCCACGGTCACGCCCGCCGGCGCGGTCACCGAAGCCTTCTCCGTGGCGTAGTTGACCGAGGCGCTGACGCCGTCCATCCGGTTCAGCTTCTTCTCGATCCGCGAGGCGCAGGACGCGCAGGTCATCCCGCCGATCTCAAGCTCGACAATCATCGCGGATCCTCAGTTGTGGGTGTGGCCGGCGCCGGTGACGGCGGTGAACTCGGCGAGATGCACCTTCCCGCCGTGCTGGAACTCGAAGAACAATCGATAGGCCCCGGTGGAGGGCACGTCCGCGTTCACCGTGACGTCCGGCCCGGCGGGGGTGCCGGCCTGCGGATGCATGTGCAGGTAGGCGAGGTCGCCCTGGCGCAGCGCGACCAGGTGGCCGAACGAGCCCAGATAGGGCTCCAGGGTCACCGGCTGACCGTTTCTGCTCACCGAGACGGTCAGCCAGGAGGCGGCGCCGGACTGGGGCTCGCCGGCCCGGGTCACGGTGTAGCCGTCGACGGTGGTCTCCCAGGTGGGCTGCGGCAGCAGGCGGGGCTGGTAGTCACCGGGGGCGGTCAGGTCGACGCCGAGCACCATGTTCTCCGCGCGGGCGCGGGGCGTGAAGTCGGCGAAGGCGCGATAGGCCCCCGGCTCGCGAATGGTCACCGGCGCCGACCAGGTGCCGTCGGCGGCCCGGACCGGGTGCAGATGCTGATAGCCACTCATGTCCTGCCGGACGACGATCAGGTGCAGCTCGGTTCCGTGCTCGGGGGTGAACTGCGTCACGGAACGTCCGTCCGGTCCGAGAATCCGGAACGCGAACGTCTGCGTCTTACCTGACATGAACAATGTGGTCAGCGGACTCAATGTGTATCCGGCCTGGGTGACCTGCAACCCCGCGGGCAGCACGGTCGCCTCGTGCCCGGCGTGCTCGTCGGCGACCGCGTGCGCCTCGGTGTGCGCCGGCGCCGGTTTCCCCGCCGGCCCGAAGGCCCGACCGGCACCCGCGGCGCCTGCGAAAACCACGATCAATCCCGTGGCGTACGCGATGAGCCGCACCGAAGTCTTCATACCTCCACCATACACATACCCCTGGGGGGTACCAATGAGCCGGATATGATCGCCGCCGTGGAGTTCCTCTGTTACCACCGTGACCGGCCCGGCTCGGGTGACCTGCGATTCGCCCTGCGAGAGGCGCACTGGGGGTATATGGACGGCTTCGCCGGCGCGATGATCGCCCGGGGTCCCACGTTCGAGGGCGACACGCTGACCGGCAGCCTGCACGTCCTCACCCTGCCGGACGCGGCGGCGGCCCGCGCGTTCGCCTTCGACGAGCCGGGCTACCAGGCCGGGGCGTATCGGGACGTGCTGATCCGCCGCTGGGAGAACCGCCTCGGCCGGACCATGTGGGACTTCCCGCCCGGCCGCGACGGTGGGCCGTATTTCCTGGTCCTGGGTCTGTCCGCGGGTCCGGCCGCGGATCTGGACCCGCCGGCCGGCGCCGCGCTGATCGCCTACGGCCCGCTGCTCTCGGACGACGGCTCGCAGTGGCTGGGTACGGCCGCGCTGGTCAGTGCGGCCTCGCCGGTCGAGGCCCGCGAGATTCTGACCGCCGGCCGGTACGCCGCCGTCGAGGTGCACACGTGGACCTTCGGCGGCCGCCCGGGGTGAGCGTGGCCGCCCGGCTTGGAGCGGGGTGCCGGGGTGAGAGCGGGGTGGCCGCTCGGCTTGGAGCTGGGGGCAGGGGTGAGAGCGGGGTGGCCGCGGGGCTTGGAGAGGGGGTGCTGGCGTGAGGGTGGGGCAGCGGTCCGGAGTGGGGCGGCGGTCCGGAGTGGGGCGGCGGTCCGGAGTGGGGCGGCGGTCCGGAGTGGGGCGGCGGTCCGGAGTGGGGCGGCGGTCCGGGGTGGGGCGGCGGTCCGGGGTGGCGAGGTCGTGAGGAGCGCCACCGGGCAGTGGAGGCGCTCCTCACGGCCGGTCGGCTACCCGTGGATCGGGGTGGTCAAGGTGGTGAGAGGGGAGCCGGACCCGCCCCAGGAGAGGGCGATGATCTCGGAGGCGACGGCGATCGCGGTCTCCTCCGGGGTGCGGGCGCCGAGGTCGAGACCGATCGGGGCGCGGAGGCGGGACAGGGCGGGCTCGGTGACGCCGTTCGCGCGGAGGCGGTCGATGCGGTCGGCGCAGGTGCGGCGGCTGCCCATCGCGCCGATGTAGGCGGCCGGGGTGCGCAGGGCGACCTCCAGCAGGGGGACGTCGAACTTCGGGTCGTGGGTGAGTACGCAGAGCACGGTCCGGGCGTCGATCCGGGTGGACGCGAGGTACCGGTGGGGCCAGTCGACGATCACCTCGTCGGCTTCCGGGAAGCGGGCCGGGGTGGCGAACACCGGGCGTGCGTCGCAGACCGTCACGCGGTAGCCCAGGAACTTGCCGATCCGGGCGACCGCCGCCGCGAAGTCGATCGCGCCGAAGACGATCATCCGGGGCGGGGTCGTGAACGACTGGACGAAGACCTCGCGGTCGCAGGCTTGCACTAGACCGGTGCGGCCCTGCGCCAACATGCCTGCGGCCTGCAGAGACGCGGCCCGGTCCAGGTCCGCTTCGCCCAGGGTTCCAGAGACTCGCGGTACGGCGTCGGTCACGCCGGGGCGGATGGTCACCTGGGCGCCGGGGATGGTGGCTGTGGCGACCTGGCGGCCGGCTGCGATGTCGGCCAGGACGGCGTCGAGGTCGGTCAGGGCGCTGCTCGGCTGGATCAGGACTTCGATCGTGCCGCCGCAGGTGAGGCCGACCGTGAAGGCGTCGCCGTCGCTCACGCCGTACGTCAGCAATTGTGGTTTTCCGGTTTTGATGGTCTCTGTGGCGGCCTCGTGGACCGCTCCCTCGACGCAGCCGCCGGAGATGCTGCCGAGCACCGAACCGTGCTCGTCGACCGCCATCGCGGCTCCCGGCGGGCGCGGCGCGGACTGCCACGTGCGCACGACGGTGGCCACCGCGAACTCTCGCCCGGCGGCACGCCAGGCGGCCAGACCGTCCACGATGTCGCGCATGCCGGAACACTGCTTGAGCCCGCAACAATCGTCAACGGCTGATTAATAGATCGCTTAGGTGACTGTTGACTTTGGACGCGGGGCGCGAGAGGTTTTCGGCAAATTTGGAAAGGTTCTCTTCCGCATCACGGGTGGTTGGAAGGGGGAGGTGCGGCGTGCAGGTGCCGGCTCCATTCGAATATGAGCGTGCGACAAGCGTGGACCAGGCGATCGACCTGCTGGAACGGCTCGGCGGGTCGGCCCGTCTGGTGGCCGGCGGGCACAGTCTGCTGCCGATGATGAAGCTCCGGCTGGCGAACTTCGAGTACCTGATCGACATCAACGATCTGCACGCCGAGCTGGGCTATCTCCGGTTCGACGGCAGTCACGTGCGGATCGGCGCGATGACCCGGCACCGCGAGCTGCTGGAGTCGGACGAGCTGGCCGCGGTCTTCCCGATCTTCCGGGACGCCGAGCGGGTGATCGCCGACCCGGTCGTCCGCAACCGTGGCACGCTGGGCGGCTCGCTCTGCCAGGCGGACCCGTCCGAGGATCTGTCCGCGGTCTGCACCACGCTCGACGCGAGCTGCGTGATCCGCGGGCCGGGCGGCGCCGAGCGGGTGGTGTCGATGGAGGAGTTCCACGTCGGGCCGTACGAGACGGCCGTCGCGGAGAACGAGATCCTCACCGAGATCCGGCTCCCGTTCAAGCCGGACCGGTGCGGCAGCGCGTACGCGAAGGTGGAGCGCCGGGCCGGCGACTGGGCGGTCGTCTCGGCCGGCTCGGCGGTCTGGCTGGGTGACGACGGGACGATCGTGGACGCCCGGGTGGGCCTGGCCGCGGTCGGGCCGAACACCACCGGCATCCCGGAGATCAGCGCCGCGCTGCGCGGTCACGAGCCGGCCGAGGAGCTGTACGAGGCGGCCGGGGCGATCGCCGCCCGTTCCTGCGACCCGGTCACCGACCAGCGCGGCACCGAGGACTACAAGCGTCACCTGGCGCACGAGCTCACCAAACGAACCCTGCGCAAGGCCGTCGAACGAGCTAGGGGCTGAGTCCATGCAGGTCACCATGATCGTCAACGACACCGAGGTCACCCGGGAGATCGAGGGCCGGCTGCTGCTCGTGCACTTCCTGCGGGACACGCTCGGCCTGACCGGCACGCACTGGGGCTGCGACACCAGCAACTGCGGGACCTGCGTGGTGTGGCTGGACGGCGAGCCGGTCAAGTCGTGCACGGTGCTCGCCGCGATGGCGGGTGGGCACGAGGTCCGTACCGTCGAAGGTCTTGCCAAGGGCGCCGAGCTGGACCCGATCCAGGAGGGGTTCCGGCAGTGCCACGGGTTGCAGTGCGGCTTCTGCACGCCGGGCATGCTGATGACCTGCCGGGCGCTGCTGGACCGCAATCCGGATCCGTCGGAGGGCGAGATCCGGGAGGCGATCTCCGGGCAGATCTGCCGATGCACCGGCTACGCGTCGATCGTCCGTTCGGTGCGGTGGGCCGCGGCCGCGGAGGCGGTGAAGGCATGACGACCACCAATGATCAGAAGCCGATCGGCTACGGCCGGATGCTCCGCAAAGAGGATCCTCGATTCCTGCGGGGCCGTGGCCACTACACCGACGACGTCCAGCTCCCGGGCATGCTGCACATGGCGATCCTGCGCTCGCCGTTCGCGCACGCCCGGATCGTCAGCGTCGACACCACCGCGGCCGAGGCGTCCCCGGGCGTCAAGGCGGTCATCACCGGCGAGACGCTGGCGGGCCTCGGCCTGGCCTGGATGCCCACGCTCTCCAACGACGTGCAGGCCGTGCTCGCCACCGACAAGGTCCGCTTCCAGGGCCAGGAGGTCGCGGTCGTGGTCGCCGAGGACCGCTACCGGGCCCGGGACGCCCTCGAACTGATCGACGTCGAGTACGACGTACTGGACCCGGTCATCGACGTCCGCAAGGCCCTCGAACCGGACGCGCCGCTGATCCGCGACGACCTGCAGGGCAAGACGAACAATCACTGCTTCGACTGGGAGACCGGCGACGCCGACGAGACCGAGCGGGTCTTCGCCGCCGCCGACGTGGTCGTCCAGCAGGACATCGTCTACCCGCGGGTGCACCCCGCCCCGATGGAGACGTGCGGCGCGGTGGCCGATTTCGATCCGGTCGAGGGGAGGCTCAAGCTCTGGTCGACGACGCAGGCGCCGCACGCGCACCGCACCCTCTACGCGATCGTGGCCGGCATCCCCGAGCACAAGATCCAGGTGATCTCGCCGGACATCGGCGGCGGCTTCGGCAACAAGGTGCCGATCTACCCCGGTTACGTCTGCGCGATCGTCGGCTCGATCGTCACCGGCAAGCCGGTGAAGTGGATGGAGGACCGCTCGGAGAACCTGATCAGCACCGGGTTCGCCCGCGACTACATCATGCGCGGCGAGATCGCCGCGACGCGCGAGGGCAAGATCCTGGCCATCCGGACGAACGTGCTGGCCGACCACGGCGCGTTCAACGGCACCGCGGCGCCGGTCAAGTACCCGGCCGGCTTCTTCGGCGTGTTCACCGGCAGTTATGACATCGAGGCCGCGTACTGCAAGATGACCGCGGTCTACACGAACAAGGCGCCCGGCGGGGTCGCGTACGCCTGCTCGTTCCGCATCACCGAGGCCGTCTACCTGGTCGAACGCATCGTCGACTGCCTCGCCGACGAGCTCGGCATGGACCCGGCCGAGCTGCGGCTGAAGAACTTCATCCGGCCCGAGCAGTTCCCGTACACGACGAAGACCGGCTGGGTGTACGACTCCGGCGACTACGAGCCGACCATGCGCCTGGCGATGGAGATGGCCGGCTACGACGAGCTGCGCCGCGAGCAGGCCGAGAAGCGGGCCCGCGGCGAGCTGATGGGGATCGGCATCGCGTTCTTCACCGAGGCGGTCGGGGCCGGCCCGCGCAAGCACATGGACATCCTCGGCCTGGGCATGGCCGACGGCTGTGAGCTGCGGGTCCATCCGACCGGCAAGGCCGTGGTCCGGCTGTCGGTGCAGACCCAGGGGCAGGGCCACGAGACGACGTTCGCGCAGATCGTCGCGGAGGAGCTGGGCATCCCGCCGGACGACATCGACGTGGTGCACGGCGACACCGACAACACGCCGTTCGGGCTCGGCACCTACGGCAGCCGCTCCACCCCGGTCTCCGGCGCCGCGGCCGCGCTGGTCGCCCGCAAGGTCCGCGACAAGGCGCAGCTGATCGCGTCGTCGATGCTCGAGGTGACCGTCGCCGACCTGGAGTGGATCAAGGGGAGTTTCCAGGTCAAGGGCGACCCCGGCAAGGCCGTCACGATCCAGGAGATCGCCATGCGCGCGCACGGCGCCGGCGACCTGCCGGAGGGTCTGGAGGGCGCGCTCGAAGCCCAGATCTGCTACAACCCGTCGAACCTGACCTACCCGCACGGGGCGTACCTCTGCGTCGTCGACATCGACCCGGGCACCGCCGAGGTGAAGGTGCGCCGGTTCATCGCGGTCGACGACTGCGGCACCCGGATCAACCCGATGATCATCGAGGGGCAGGTGCACGGCGGGCTCACCGACGGCGTCGGGATGGCCCTGATGGAGATGATCGCGTTCGACGAGGACGGCAACTGCCTCGGCGCGTCCCTGATGGACTACCTGATCCCGACCGCGCTGGAGGTGCCGGACTGGGAGACCGGGTTCACCGTCACCCCGTCGCCGCATCATCCGATCGGCGCCAAGGGGGTGGGGGAGTCGGCCACCGTCGGCTCGCCGCCGGCGATCGTCAACGCGGTGATGGACGCGCTCAAGCCGTACGGCGTCCGGCACGCCGACATGCCGCTCACCCCGTCGCGCGTGTGGGAGGCCATGCGCGGCCGCTCGACCCCGCCGATCTGATGCTCGCCGAACGCGTCTCCCAGCTGACCGCGGCCCGGCTCCCGTTCGTGCACGCCACCGTCGTCCGGGCCCAGGAACCCACCTCGGCCCGGGCCGGCGACGACGCGGTGATCCTCGCCGACGGCTCGATCGAGGGCTTCGTCGGCGGGGTCTGCGCCGAGACCTCGGTCCGCGTCGCCGCCCTCGACACCCTCAAGGACGGCAACAGTCTGCTGCTCAGGGTGCTGCCGGAGGATGCCGAGGCGTTCCCGGAGGCGCCCGGCGCGCGGATCGCGGTCAACCCCTGCCACTCCGGCGGCGCCGTGGAGATCTTCCTGCGGCCGGTCCTTCCGCGCCCGTTGGTCGCGGTTCAAGGATCAACTCCGATCGGTACGGCGATTCGCGAGCTCGCCGCGTTCCTCGACTTCGAGGTCGCCGCGACCGGGTTCGGCGGGGTGACCGCGGCGGTCGTCGCCGGGCTCGGGCGCGACGAGGAGGCGGCGCTGCGCGGCGCGCTGGATGCCGGGGTGCCGTACCTCGCGCTGATCGCCAGCCACAAGCGGGGCGCGGTGGTGCTCGATGCGATGGAGCTCACCGATCCGGAGCGGGCCCGGATCCGTACTCATCCAGGGTTGGCCATCGGTGCCCGTACCCCGAAAGAAATCGCCCTGTCGGTCCTCGCCGAGATCGTCCGGGAGATGCGGACCGGTGGCCTGGCCGCCCCCGCGTCTCCGGCGGCCCCTGCCGCGGAGCTTCTCTCCATAGGTCCCCCCGTGCCGCAGGAGATCGAGGCTTCGCGGCAGGCGGTGGACCCGATCTGCGGCATGACCGTGCTGATCGGCCCGGACACCCCGCACGCCGTGGTCGGCGGCGCCGACTTCTGGTACTGCTGCCCCGGCTGCCTGAAGAAGCACACGGCGGCCTGATGGCACCGGTTTCCGCGCTGGTCCTGGCGGCGGGCGGCTCCCGGCGGCTCGGCGAGGCCAAGCAGCTGCTGCCGTTCCGCGGGCGGACCCTGCTCGACGCGACGCTGGACACCGCGCGCGCCTGCGGCTGCGCGGAGCTGCTGGTCACCCTGGGCGGTTCGGCGGCGGCGATCCGGGCCACGGTGGACCTTGCCGGCGTACGGGTGATCGAGAACCCGGATTTCGGCACCGGCTGCGGGTCGTCGATCCGGTCGGCCGTCCCGTTCGTGACCACCGATCGCCTGCTGCTCCTGCTGGGCGACCAGCCCCGGGTCCGCCCGTCCGACGCCCGCCGGGTCGCCGCCGTGGACACCCCGATCGGCGTGTGCCGGTACGCCGACGGGCTCGGGCACCCGTTCCTGTTCCAGCGGCCGGTCTTCGCCGAGCTGGCCGGGCTGCACGGCGACAAGGCGGTGTGGAAGCTGCTGCACTCCGGGCGCTTCGCGGTGACCGAGGTGCCGGTCGACGGCCCGGTGCCGATCGACGTGGACACCCGCGAGGACTACGAGCGGCTGCTCGGGGAGGACCGGCGGTGAACTCGTACGAGGAGGTCCGCGCCCGGCTCGACGCGGTCGACTACCTGGTCGACGACGGGCTGGCGATGGCGGTGTTCCTGGCGCTGCGCCTGGGCAAGCCGCTGCTGCTCGAAGGGGAGCCCGGGGTCGGGAAGACGGCCGCGGCCAAGGCGCTCGCGCTCGCCCTGGACACCCCGCTGATCCGGCTGCAGTGCTACGAGGGCCTGACCGCGTCCGAGGCGCTCTACGAGTGGAACTACCAGCGGCAGCTCCTCGCGATCCGGCTCGCCGAGGCGCGCGGGGACCGGCTCGACGACGCGGACCTGTTCACCGCCGACTTCCTGCAGGAGCGGGCCATCCTGCGGGCCGTCCGGCACGCCGGGCCGCGGCCGCCGGTGCTGCTGATCGACGAGATCGACCGGGCCGACGACGAGTTCGAGGCGCTGCTCTTCGAGTTCCTCGGGGAGGCCGCGATCACCATCCCGGAGCTGGGCACGTTCGCCGCCACCCGCCCGCCGGTCGTGGTGCTGACCTCGAACCACAGCCGGGACCTGCACGACGCGCTGCGCCGGCGGTGCCTCTACCACTGGATCGAGTTCCCCGGGCCGGCGCGGGCGGCGGCGATCGTCCGGCGGGCCGTGCCGGGCGCGGTCGAGCCGCTGATCCGGGACACCACGGCGTTCGTCGGGCGGGTCCGCGGGCTCGACCTGGACAAGGCGCCCGGCCTCGCCGAGACCATCGACTGGGTGTCGGCGCTGGCCGCGCTCGGCGTCACCGAGCTGGTCGAGCCGCTGGTCCCGCAGACCATCGGCACCATCGCGAAGACCCCGGCCGACCGGCGCGCCGTCGTCGCCGCCCTCCCTCCGTCCGCCGCTCCGCTTGGAGAACAACCGTGAAGATCACGAACGAGTTCACCGTGCCCACCTCGATCGACCGGGCCTGGGAGGTGCTGACCGATCTGGCCGGGATCGCCCCCTGCCTGCCGGGCGCCCAGCTCACCGGGGTCGACGGCGACGACTACCGGGGCAAGGTGAAGGTCAAGGTGGGCCCGGTGATCTCGGAGTTCACCGGTACGGCCCGGTTCACCGCGAAGGACGCCGAGGGCTACCGCGCGGTGATCGACGCCAAGGGCCGGGACCCGCGCTCGGCGGGCAACGCGGCGGCGGTGGTCACCGCGGTGCTGACCCCGGACGGCGACGCCACCCGGGTGAGCGTGGACACCGACCTGAAGATCACCGGGAAGCTGGCCCAGTTCGGCAGCGGCATGATCAAGGAGATCTCGGCGAAGCTGCTGACCCAGTTCGCCGCGAATCTGGAGGCGAAGCTGGCCGCTGATCTGCCCTCGCCCACCGTCACCACCCCGGTTCCGGTGACCACCGGGGTCACCGACTCCCCGGCTCCGGCTCCCGCTCCCGTCGCGCCCGCCGCGGCTGTTCCGGCGGTCGCTTCGGACGACGCGCCGCTTGATCTGCTCGCGGTAGCCGGCGGGTCGGTCTACAAGCGCCTCATCCCGGTGGCGGTCGGCGCGGTGGTGGCCGTCGCCGTAGTGGTCTGGCTGGTGGGCCGTCGCTGAGGTGCTGCGCGGGGTGGACCGGGCCGCCTTCGCGGTGGCCTTCGTGGCGCGGTGCCGGCGGGCCGGGCTGTCGGCCGGGCTGACCGAGACCGACGATCTCATCCGGGGGCTGGGGGTCGTCCCGGCCGGCTCCCGGGCGGAGATCTACTGGGTGGCCCGGGTGACGCTGGTGCGCCGCGAGGCCGACCTGGCCGCGTTCGAGGGCGTGTTCGCCGCCGTGTTCGACGACGCGGTGCCGCTGCCGCTGACCCGGGAGTCGGCGCCGGGCGCGCGGCGCGAGGACGAGGTGCAGCTGCCGCTGCCCGGCGCGACGGCCCGGGGCAGTGCGGACGGCGGGTTGCCGTGGGCGATGCTGCCGACGCCGGTGGCGGCGCGGGATGAGGTCGGGGGCGAGGAGCCGGCCGTACCGGAAATGCGCCCGGAAGCTCTTGCCGCGCTCGCCGAGCGGCCGTTCGACGAACTCGACTCCGCGCAGCTCGACGCCCTCGCCGGGGCCCTGGCCGCCGAGCTGCACCACTGGCCGCACCGGCGCGGCCGTCGTCGTGCGGTCGACGCGCGCGGTCCCCGGATCTCGTTGCGGCACACCGTCGCGCAGTCCCGCCGGACCGCGTTCGAGCCGGTCACGCTGGTCCGTGAGCGTCCGGTGCGACGGCCGCGCCGGGCCGTGCTGCTCTGCGACGTGAGTGCTTCGATGCGCGCGCAGACCGCCGCCTACCTGCACCTGATGCGGGCGTTCACCACGGTCACCGCGGCCGAGGTGTTCGCGTTCGCGACGACGCTGACCCGGCTGACCCCGGCGCTGCGCCGGCCGTCGGCGCGGGAGGCGATCGAGCGCGCGTCGTCGGCGGCGACCGACCGGTTCGGCGGCACCCGGATCGCCTCGAACCTCGTCGCGCTGCTGGACTCGCACCACGGCGACACGGTGCGCGGCGCCCTGGTCCTGATCGCCTCGGACGGCTGGGACAGCGACCCACCCGAGCAGATGACCGCCGCGATGTCCCGGCTGAGGCGCCGGGCGCACCGGGTCGTGTGGCTCAATCCACGGGCCGGCACGCACGGATTCGCCCCGGCGGTGGCCGGGATGTCGGCGGCGCTGCCGTTCTGCGACCTGATGCTTCCGGCCGCGACGTTCGGGGATCTCACCACCGCGGTCCGGGCGACGCTGGCTCTGTAGTTATTGCACGATTTGAGACGACATTTTATGACCGAACGCACGAGACGTTCGGGGCGCCGGCGGCGCATGCTCCGAGTAGAGCAAGTTGGTTGCCAAGGAGGCGCCGTCATGGAGCAGCAGCAGACCCCCGCCACCCCCGCCCGCGCCCGGATCCGGGGCGACATCACCCGGCCGGCCGGAGTCGGTCCGAGCGCCACCTACCCGCCGATGACCTGGTCCCGCCCGACCACCGCACAGGTGCTCGCGGGCGAGCTGGGCGGCATCGGCAAGGCCCTGACCGCGGCCCTGGTCTCGGTCGGCGTGCTGATCGGGGCCGCCCTGGTCATCGCGATCGCGCTGGCCGCCGTCGTCCACGGGTTCGGGATCGACGTCTCGACCTGGTACTAGGGGCCCGGGCGGAGCGCGTCGGCCGCCGAGTCGAACAGGTCCTCCAGCGGGACCGCGCCCTTCGACCGGGTCCACGCCTCGCCGGCCACGTCCAGGCAGGTGATCGCGCAGGCGACGAGCGCCTCCGCCCGGACGTCCAAGGGGTCTGCCGGATCGGCGCCGAGCCGGCGCCGCAGCTCCGGGACCAGCGCGGCCTGCCACTGCAGGTGTTTCTCGATGTGCCGGGCGCGCAGCGAGGGCGTCTCATACATCATCGTGAAGATCTTGAGCATGGTCGCCGGGTCGTAGGCCGCGTCCTTGCTGACGTGGAACGCGTTCCGCAGCGCCGTCCACGGATCCTCGCCGTCCGGCCGGTCGGCGAGGGCCCGGGCCGCCAGCTCGCCCTTGCCGGCCACGTCGCCGAGGACGATGTCCTCCTTGGTGCCGAAGTACCGGAAGAAGGAGCGCCGCGAGATCCCGGCGGCCCGGGCGATGTCGTCGATCGTCGTCGCCTCGAAGCCGCGGGTCAGGAACATCTCCATCGCCGTGCCCGCGATCTCGTCGTAGACCGCCTGGCGGGTGCGGTTCCAGAGCGTCATGCCCCCACCCTAGCAGTCGGTGACTGGTTGGCACTGAGTGCCAAGTAGGCATACGATGCCGACCATGAAGAAGCAGACCGTTCTGATCACCGGTGCGAGCGCGGGCCTCGGCGCCGAGTTCGCCCGCCGCCTCGCCGCCCGCGGCGATGACCTGGTGCTCGTCGCCCGCCGCGCCGACCGGCTGGAGCGGCTGGCCGCCGAGCTGACCGGCGTCCGGGTGACCACGATCGCCATGGACCTGGCCGTCCCGGAGGCCGGCGCCAAGCTCAGCGCCGCCGTCGACGCGGCCGGCGTGACCGTCACCAGCCTGATCAACAACGCCGGCTTCGGCGCCCAGCGGCTGTTCCACGAGCGGGACGCGGCGCACGTCGACGCCGAGGTCATGCTGAACGTGTCCAGCCTGGTCAGCATCACGCACGCGTTCCTCGACCGGCTCCGGGCCGGCGACGGCTTCCTGATCAACCTGGCCAGCGTGGTGGCGTTCCAGCCCAGTCCGCGGATGGCCGTCTACGCCGCGACGAAGGCGTTCGTGCTGAGCTTCACCGAGGCGCTCTGGTACGAGAACCGGGACTCGCGGCTGCGCGTGCTGGCGATCTGCCCGGGCGCGACCGAGACCGAGTTCTTCGAGGTCGCCGGCCAGGGGGCGGACGGCGGCACCCGGCGGATGCGGGCCGACCAGGTGGTCGAGCGGGCGCTGCGCGCGGTGGAGCGGCGCAACCCGCCGCCGGTCGTGGTGACCGGCGCGCTGAACAAGGCGTCCGCGCTCGCCGGCCGATTCGCCAGCCGGCGCCTGGTCACCCGGGTGGTCGGCATGATGATGGACCGATCCTGGGCAGCGACCGAAGTCAGCTCCAGAGTGTGACGTGCACCGAGGGCCGGAAACGCCCCACGTGCACCCCGGCCCCGCGGATCATCGCCTGCAGCGCCCGCGGTGTCGCCGCGAACCGGGCCAGCTCCGCGGCCGCCGCCGGCGCCCCCCGCTCGCTCAGCGTGTACGCGTGCCAGACCTGATCCACCGCGGTCCACGGCCCGCTGAACTGCACCAGCCGCCCCTGCCGAACCTCCGGAGCCACCGTGAACGAGAGCGCCGCGGCCACCCCACGCCCCCGTTTCGCCTCTTCGAGCGCGGCCGCATGACTCTGGAAGATCTGCTGACGCTCGTCGGGCACCGCCAGCCGCCGCAGCAGCGTCCGGATCGCCCCGCCGTCGGCCGCCGCGGACGGCCCGAGCAGCCACGTCTGCTCGCGCAGTTGCCCGGCCGACGGGCGGGTCCCGGCGAGCGGGTGCTCCGGCCCGGCGACCAGCACGATCCGGTAGTTCATCACCGGTCGCCCGCTGACCGTGGCGTCCGGCAGGCTCGGGGCCGGCCCGATCGCGATGTCGATGGTCCGGGTCTGCAGCAGCGCGGCGAACGTGGCCGGGCTGCGCACGCTCAGCTCCACGTCCAGGTCGGCGGCGCGCCCGGCGAACAGCTCGATCAGCCCGGGCGCGGCGTGCTCGGCGAACAGGCTGGACGCGCCGACCCGCAGCAGCCGCCGCCCGCGCCCGGCCGCGCTCACCTCCAGCACCGTGATGTCCTGTAGGCCGAGCAGCTCGGCGGCCCGGCTGGCCAGGCGCAGCCCGCCCGGGGTGAACGCCAGCCCGGACGAGGTACGGGTGAAGAGCTGGTCGCCGAGCTCCTTGCGGAGTTGTCCGATGTGGAGCGAGACGGCCGCCTCGGAGACCTCGAGGTGGGCGGCGGCCAGCTTGACGGAGCCGAGGCGGACGACCGCGGAGTACGCACGTAACTGGGTGGGCGTCACAACCCTGCCATCCCCCTATGGAGTGACCGGAAGCTCTCCCGAAATCTAGCGCACATGCGGAATGATCTCGGCATGTCGACCTTCCGATCCGCCGATGGCGTGGAGATCTTCTACGAGCTCTGGGAGAACCCGTCCGATCTTCCGCCGGTGCTGCTGCACCACGGCTTCATCGCCGACGGCCGGACCAACTGGGTGCTGCCCGGCGTGGTCGCCGCGCTGACCGGGGCCGGCCGCCGGGTGGTCGCGATCGACGCGCGCGGACACGGCCGGTCCGGCAAGCCGCACGACCCGGCGCTCTACGGCGAGTCCCGGATGGCCGGCGACGTGATCGCGCTGCTGGACCTGCTCGGCATCACCGAGGTCGATCTGGTCGGCTATTCGATGGGCGCGATCGTCGCGCTGCTCACCACGATCCGCGACCCGCGGGTCCGCCGCCTGGTCGTCGGCGGGGTCGGTGCCGGGGTGGTCGAGGTCGGCGGGCTGGACACCCGGGTGATCGGCGGCGACCGCCTGCTGCACGCGCTGCGCACCGACGACCCGTCGTCGGTCACCGATCCGGCGGCGGCCGGCTTCCGGCAGTTCGTCGAGGCGGTCGGCGGCGACCGGCTGGCCCTGGCCGCGCAGGCGGCCGCGGTCCACGCCGCGCCGATCCCGCTGGAGATGATCAAGGCGCCGACCCTGGTGCTGGCCGGTGAGTCGGATCCGCTCGCCACCCGCCCGGCGGTCCTGGCCGGCGCGATCCCGGGCGCGGTGCTGCACACGGTTCCCGGGGATCACATGTCGGCGCTGCGCGCGCCGACGTTCATCCCCACCCTCACCGGCTTCCTCGGCGCCTGACGCCGGGCTCACCGCATTGGTGGGTACGGCCGCGGCGCACGCCCGTACCCACCAATGATGTTGATCCTGCCGAAGGCGCTAACCGCAGACGAGCTTGCCGTTCACCGCGCGGCACGTCTTCTGGTAGCCGTGCGAGTAGAGCCAGGCCCCGGCCCACGCATACCCGACCGTGGACTCCCGCCGCGGCGTCACCGCCACGAAGTTCGCCTGGTCATCGGTGCTGCCGGTGCCGTCGTAGCGGGCCACCTGCGGATACGGGAAGACCGGCCGGGTCCGTCCGGTCATCGACGCGACGATCCTCCCGGGCGCGGTGCCGGACTCGACCCAGTTCATCACCGGGGTGAGCACGTCGAAGCTGTTCGGCCCGAGCCCGCCGCCGCAGTGCGCCATGCCGGGAAGCAGGTACAGCTTGGCGAAGCCGTCCACCGCCCGGGACCCCATCGTCCGCCGCATCGCGTCCCAGTAGTTCAGCGTCGCCTGCGGTGAGATGTGCTGGTCGGACCAGCCGTGCCAGAGCAGCAGCTTCCCGCCGCCGCGCCGGAACCGGCTCAGATCCGGATCGGTCGCGGACAGGTAGTCGGAGGTCTGCACCGTCTTCCGGAACGAGGCCATCGTGAACTCGAGGTCGGTGAGCTGGTACGACGGGTTCGCCACGTTGCGGTAGGCGAGGTAGCGCAGGAACGACAGCGCGATGTTCTCACTGAACGTCACGTCGCCCTGCTTCGCCGGGACGAACAGCGTCCAGTCCAGCTCGGAGCCCCACTCGTGGGAGATCTCCTGCTCCAGGCGCCGGCCGTGCCCGTCGGTCGCGCCGTCGTGCAGCCGCTCGACCACCGCCGCCTGCGCCGCGGTCAGGCAGTTGGCGGTGTCCGCGCAGACCAGCGTCCGCGGGTCGAAGCGGCAGTTCCGCGGGTCGTCGAGCACACCGTCGACCACCCCGTCCAGGCTGTCGCACTGGTGCAGCACGGCGGAGTGGATCAGCGGCAGCTTGTCGGCGAGCAGGAGGTAGTTCCCGTTCGCGTCCTGGTTGGCGAGCACGTTCCACGCGTGGTGGTACGTGTTCTGCACGACGATGTTGCTGGCCGGCGCCCCGGCCGCGATCCCGTCGAAGTCGTCCGGGTACCGCTGCGCCTCCATCAGCGCCTCGCGCCCGCCGTCCGAGCACCCGTCGAAGTAGCTGTACGCCGCCGACCGCCCGTAGAACCGCTTGATCAGCTCCTGCGCCACCTGCGAGGTGACGTGCACGCCCCGGTACGCGAAGTCGATCAGCGCCTGCGGGTTGTCCGCCGCCCACGAGCCGTCGTTGAGTCCCTGGTGACCCATGTCGGTGGTGGCGCTGGCGATCGTCCCGTCCGCGACCGGCTCGCAGCTCGCCGCCTGGGTGTAGCCGATGTTGGCGCTCCCGCACAGCCCGCCGCAGCCGGTCTGCAGGTAGCGCTGGGTCCAGCCGTTGACCGGCAGGCGCATCACGAAGGTGTCCGCCGGGGCGATCGTCCCGGTCACCGCGCAGTAGGGCGCGGGCGCGTTCGCGCTGGTCACGGTCGCCGACTTGATGGTGACCGGGGCGTCGGTCACGCCGGTCAGATCGAGTCCGGGGACCGCGGCGCAGTCGATGACGGGCAGCAGCGGGGCGAGCTCGCGGGCGCGCGGGGCGGCGGTCGCGCCGCCGGGCACCAGCGTGGTCAGGGCCAGCAGGGCGGCCGCGATCAGCGCGAGGGTGCGGACCGGCCGGATCACCGGGACCGCCGGCCTCACCGGGACCGCCGGCGGAGTGGCGTGGGGTTGGTCGCAGAGGACATGCGGGAGCTCCCGTCGATCGACGTTGATGACATCCCTGGCGCCAGGAGGTGTGCCAAACGATAAGTCTCGATACACCCCGGAAACAAGATGGCGACCAGAATTGTCAACAATCCAGATCACGCGAAGCGCCAGCTTGATCCACTCTCGTTGGCCGTGCGTGCTGGATTGTCGATGATCCAGTGCAGCGCGGGGTGGGCTCGGTGCCGACAATCCGCCGCGCCGCCGGGCCGCTTTTTCCTGAGGTTCGGGCTTGCGACGGTACGGCGAACCGAACCGGCCCGCCTCGCGCGGTCGCGAAGCGGGCCGGCGGGCACGACGATCAGTGCACGGGCACCGGGGCGCCGGCGCCGGCGGTCACCGCGTTCCGGCTCGCCGCACCGGCGAGCAGGACGAACACCGTGGCCAGCACGGCGGTGACGGCGAACGCCGTGAACCCCCACCCCTGGTTCCCGGCGGCGACCAGCTGCCCGCCGAGCCACGGCCCGAAGACCGCGCCGAAGCGCCCGATCCCGGCCGCCGAGCCCACCGCGGTCGCCCGGCTCGCGTCGCCGTAGCGGGCGGTGACCGCGGCGTACACCATGGTCTGCGCGCTGAACAGGAAGACGCCGGCCAGGAAGACCACCGCGTAGGTGACCGCCAGCGGCGTGTGCACGCCGAGCAGGTAGACGCCGACCGCGGTGAGCGCGAACCAGACGGCCGCGACCGGCACCGCCCCGAACCGGTCGGCGACCCGGCCGGCGATCAGCATGCCGAGCACGCCACCCAGGTTGATCACGATCAGGAAGGCGAGCGACGAGCCGAGGTTGTAGCCCTGGGCGCGCATCATCGTCGGCAGCCAGGTGTTGACGCCGTAGACCAGGAGCAGCCCGCCGAACGAGGTGATCCAGAACAGCAGGGTCGGCCGCCAGCGGCCCTCGCGGAACAGGTCGATGACGCTGTCCAGCTTGCTGCCGGTCCGGGTGGCCGCCGGGTCCGGCACGTCGACCTCGTAGCGGGCGGCGAGCGCCCGGGCCTCCTCGGTGCGGCCGCGGGCGACCAGGAAGCTCAGCGACTCGGGCAGGAACTTGGCGATCAGCGGCACCGCGATGAACAGCGGCAGCACCCCGACCCAGTACGCCGAGCGCCACCCGTGGTTGTTCAGCAGGTAGAGCCCGAGGCTGCCGGCCACGATGCCGCCGACCTGGTGGGCGGTCATCAGGGAGCCGATCATCAGGTTGCGCCGGCCGGTCGGGGCGTACTCGGCGACCAGGGTGAGCGCGATCGGCAGCAGGCCGCCCAGGCCCAGCCCGGCGACGAACCGGGCCCAGCCGAACGCACCGATGCTGGGCGCGACCGCGCAGGCCACCGACGCCAGGGAGAAGATCACGGTGTCCGCGATGATGATCGCCTTGCGGCCGAGCCGGTCGGTGAGCGGCCCGGAGGCGACCGCGCCGATCAGCATGCCGAAGGTCGCGTAGCTGCCCAGCCCGCCGGCCATCGCCGGGGTCAGGCCGAGCGACCGGTCGTCGAGCATGCCGGGCAGCACGGCGCCGTAGATGAACAGGTCGACGCCGTCGAACAGGACGACGAGCCAGCAGATGGCGACGACCAGCCGGGCGAGCCGGTTGCCGCGCCCGGCGGTGATGACGGAACTGGAGGACATCCGGGGCTTCCTCTCGGGGGAGTGGTGCGCGTCACCGGATCGTGCTGGTTGTTCGCAGGATTGTCAACAATCAGTTTCGGCCGTAAGTCCAGCCTGTGTCCCAGCATGCCTTGCCGGCACAGCGATTGTTGACGATTTGAATTGGGCTGGCGGGGGCGCGGTATCGTACCGGTCACGACGAGGCCGCCGGCTGTGCTCCGGCTGTGCAATCCATAACGGGGGACCGATGACCAGCGCGCGCGACGCCCTGCGCGAGGCGATCCTGACCGGCGCCTACCTGCCCGGCGAACGGCTGGTCGAGGCCCAGCTGATCGAGCGGCTCGGCGCGAGCCGGTTCACCGTCCGGCTGGCGCTGCAGGACATGGCCGCCGAGGGCCTGGTGGAGATCCAGCGCAACCGGGGCGCGGTGGTCCGCAAGATCAGTCTGGCCGAGACGATCGAGATCACCCAGGTGCGGATGGTCCTGGAGGGCCTGGTCGCCGCGCACGCCGCTGAGCGGGTCACCGCCGAGCAGGCCGCCGAGCTGGACGAGATCGCCCTGCTGATGCGGCGCGCGGTGGAGACCGGCGAGCACCGCCGCTACAGCGACCTCAACCAGCGGCTGCACGCGCTGGTCCGGACGATCGCCGCGCACGGCACCGCGGACCGGTTGATCGACACGCTGAAGGCCCAGCAGGCGCGCCACCAGATCATGCTGGCGCTGGTGCCGGGCCGCCCGCAGCAGTCCCTGCCGCAGCACGAGGCGATCGTCGCGGCGATCCGGGCGCGGGATCCGAAGGCCGCCGAGCTGGCGATGCGGGCGCACATCGCCAGCGTGATCGAGGTCCTGACCAGCCTCGACGACATGCCCTAGCGGATCAGGCCCACTCCGCCTCGGCGACCGGCGGCGTCCCGTGCGTGTGGAACGTCTCGATCGTCTTCAGGCCCCAGGCCTGGCCCTTCGCCCGCTCCGCCTCGGTCCAGGTGACCACCTCGTGGTCCGGGGCGAGCAGCAGACGGGCACCGGCGTTGCAGAGCTCGATGCGGTTGCCGCCGGGCTCATAGACGTACAGGAAGAAGGTTTGCTGAATGGCGTGTTTGTGCGGCCCGGTCTCGATGTGCACGCCGGCCTCCAGGAACACGTCCGCGGCCCGCAGGATGTCCTCGCGGGTGTCGGTGGCGAACGCGATGTGGTGCAGCCGCCCGGTCGAGCCGGTCCAGTCGCGGGTGTAGACGACGTCGTAGGACTTGTCGCTGAACGTGTACCAGATCGCCGCCTTCACCCCGCTGTCCAGCACGATCTGCTCGCTGGCCCGCCCGGTGAGCACCTCGCTGACGAACGTCTCGTTCGCCGGCACGTCCCGGGCCAGGAAGTTGACGTGGTCCAGGCGCCGCACGTTGGAACCGCGGCCGGGGAACCTCGCGGCCTGGTTCTTCAGCGACGGCCGGGTCTCGTCGGAGGCGACGTAGCGCTGCGTCTCCCAGTAGAGCCCGAACCGGTGGCCGTCCGGATCGGTGAAGTGGTACACCGGCCCGTACGCCGGCTCGTCCTTGCTCCACCCCTCGCCGAGCCCGGCGCGCTCGATCTCGGCGACCCGCCGCTCCAGCGCCTCCGGGCTGCGCGCGCGCAGCCACAGCCGGCCGATGCCGGAGGTGCCCGCGGCGGTCACCTTCAGCGAGAACCGCTCGTAGTCGTCCCAGGTGTGCAGGTAGACGCTGTCGCCGCGACGGTCCACCACCTCCATCGCCATCTGGTCGGTGAAGAACCGCACGGTCTCGTCGAGCACCGGCGTGAACAGCTCGACCGCGGAGACGTGCGCGACGTCGCGAAGCTTTTCACCCATGATCAAATTCCTCCTGCGTACGGGGGTGGACCTGCCCGTCGAGGAGCAGGCGGGCGGTGCTCACGATCGCCGAGCGACCGACCGTGATCTCGGCACCGGCCGCGTCGACGTCGATCACCACGTCGTAGAAGCCGGTCGGATGTTCCAGCCGGATCGTCTCCGGAAGATCTTTCAAGAAACAGACGCTTCCCGGTACGGCGGCAGCCGTCCCCACACTCACCGCGGCCAGCACCCCGATCGAGGCGTGCACCCGGTGCGGGATGAACATCCGGGTGCTCAGCGCCCCGCCGTGCGCCGGGGGAGCGACCAGGCACATCTTCGGCACCGTGGTCGCCGCGACGTCGCCGAGGCCCATCAGCTTCCCGGCGATCAGCCGCAGCTCCTCGACACGGCGCCGCAGCGCGTGGTCCGCCTCCAGCTGGGCCGGCGACTCGTAGCCGGTGACGCCCAGCTCCGCGGCGTTCAGCAGGACCACCGGCATGCCGTTGTCGATCAGCGTGGCCGGGACGCCGTCCAGGTCGTCGCGGACCCGGCCGGTGGGCAGCAGTCCGGGCGCGACCGAGCCGGCCGTGTCCCGGAACTCCACCTCGATCCGCGCGGCGGTGCCGGGCACGCCGCTGAGCGCGGTGTCCCCGGAGTAGCGCACGCGGCCGTCCGGGGTGGGCACGGTGACGATCGCGAGGGCGCCGGTGTTCACCATCCGTACCCGAACCGCGGTTTTCTGATCTTGAATGTGCACCAGACCACGCTCGATCGCGAACGGGCCCACGCCGGCCAGGATGTTGCCGCACGGCTGTTCCGCGCTGACGATCGGTTTGTCGACCTGGACCTGCAGGAACAGGTAGTCGACGTCGGCGGCCGGGTCCGCGGAGCGGCTGATCACGGCGACCTTGCTGGTCAGCGGGTGCCCGCCGCCGATCCCGTCGATCTGCCGCGGGTCCGGCGAGCCCATGATCGCGAGCAGCAGGCGGTCCCGCTCGGCCGGGTCGGCCGGCAGGTCCTCGGCGCGGAAATAGGCGCCCTTGGAGGTGCCACCGCGCATGATCAGAACCGGGACCGGCGCGGTCATCGGTACTCCACGCCGAGCTGTTCGAGCAGCGGCCGAAGCCGGTACATGTCCACGCCGAGTTCGCCGGCGGCGAGTCGCTCCCGCTTGGACGCCTCGTTGGCGGTGCGTTCGGTCGCCTTTTTCAGGACATCTGCCGCTCGATCACGCGGGATCACGACAATTCCGTCGTCATCCGCCACGATCGCGTCGCCCGGATTGACCACCTGGCCGCAGACCGTCACCGGCACGTTCACGCTTCCCGGGCTGGCCTTGACCGTGCCCTGCGGACTGATCGCGCGCGTCCACACCGGGAAGCCCATCTCGCGCAGCTCGGCCGCGTCCCGCACCCCGGCGTCCATGATCACGCCGATCGCGCCGTGCGCCCGCAGCGACGTCGCGAGCAGGTCACCGAGCATCCCGTCGGTGGACGGCGAGGTGGTCGTGATGACCACGACGTCACCGGGCCGGACCGTCTCGACCGCCGCGTGGATCATCAGGTTGTCGCCCGGATGGCAGGAAACGGTCACCGCCGGGCCCGCGATCCTTGCCCCCTGTTGCAGGGGGTGCAGTTCGCTTCTGAACGCGCCGCGCCGCCCGTCCGCCTCGTGCACGGTCGACGCGCCCTGCTCTTCTAGTTGGCGCGCAATGTCGAGGTCAACCCTGGGGAACTCCCGGACCACCACATGCCGGCTCATGACAGCTCCTGGGTGACCTGCGGGTAGATGCGCATGTAGGCCTCGGCGCGGGTCTCGTTCGGCAGGCCCAGGTTCGGCCCGGAGTTGCGGGCGGCCTGCAGCCCCCGGCGCGCGCCGAGCTCGGTGTAGTACGCGTGCAGGTGCTTCTGCGCGGCCAGCACCTGCATCGCCTCGCGCTTGCGCTCCCACACCGGCGTGACGTCGAGCAGCACGTTCGGCAGGAAGCCGCACTGCTCGGGCTGGTGCGGCTCGAAGCAGAAGACCGGCGGCGCCCCGATCACCTCGCCCGGCCCCTCGACGCCCGGCGCCTGCGCCAGCACCCGGGCCTTGAGCGCGATCTGGTGCGCGAACGCGTGGTCGCCGTTGTACGGATCGGCCGGCGCGTGCGTCAGCACCACGCCCGGCTGGACCTCGCGGTACAGATCGATCAGGCCCTGCAGCAGCGCCGGCGTCTCGACCAGCGGGTAGTCGTTCGCGTCGAAGAACCGGATCTCCGCGCCGAGCACCTTGGCGGCCTCCTCGGCCTCCTGCCGGCGGACCGCCTTGACCTGGTCGAGGTTGTACCCCTTGCGCCACAGCGACGCCGACTCGCCGCGCTCGCCGAAGCTCATGCAGCCGATCACCACGCGCTCGCCACGCGACGTGGCCAGGGCGATCGCGCCCGCCGCGCGCCACACGAAGTCGCCGACGTGGGCGGTGAGTACCAGGGTGGAATCGGTCATGAGGGCTCCCCAGCGTTCGCCAATAGGATTGTTGACAATCTGCGTTTCGGCTGACGGTACACGGTTTAGGCTATGGCCGGCAGTCGGGTCGTTTCAATTGTTGACAATCCTGTCGCCGGACTGCAGGCTCGCTGTCCCACACCCCTGGAGGCACCGTCGTGATCATCGCTGTACTGGGGCTCGGCGAGGCCGGCCGCCTGATTGCCGCCGACCTCGTCGCCGCCGGCGTCACCGTCCGTGGCTTCGACCCCAAGGTGGCCCCGCCGCCGGGTGTCCATCCCGCGGAGAGCGATGCCGATGCCTGCCGCGGCGCGCGCGTCGTCCTCAGCGTCAACAGTGCCGCCGACGCCGTCGACGCGCTGCGTGCCGCCCTCCCGGCGTGCGAACCCGGTGCCATCTGGGCGGACCTCAACACGGCCACCCCGTCGTTGAAGCAGCTGCTGAGCACCGAGGCGGCCGGGGCGGTCGACGTGGTCGACGTCGCGTTGATGTCCCCGGTCCCGGGCAAGGGCCTGTGCACGCCGATGACGATGGCGGGCGCGGCCGCGTCCCGGCTCGCCGACATCCTCGCCGGGCTCGGCGCCGACGTGCTTGTCCTGGACGGTCCGGTGGGCACCGCGGCCACCCGCAAGCTCCTGCGCAGCGTCTTCTACAAGGGTATGGCGGCCGCGGTGGTCGAGGCGCTGACCGCGGCCCGGGCAGCCGGCCTGGAGGAGTGGCTGCGCGGCAACATCGCCGCCGAGCTGATCAAGGCGGACGCGGCCACGTTGGACCGGCTGGTCGAAGGCTCATCGAAGCACGCCGTCCGCCGCCGGGAGGAGATGGCCGCCGCCACCGAGTTGCTGGCGGAACTCGGAGTCACCCCTCGAATCGCCCCGGCGGCCCGTGACCTGTTGGGTGATCTCTCCGCCTGACTCTTCGCCCGGCCCTTCGCCCGGCCCTTTGTCTGGCTCTTTGTCCGGCTGGGCAACCTTTCCGGGGTGGTGGCACACCTTGCGGGTACATCCCCATCCCCGGAAGGTGTTGCCCCCGATGAAATCCCGTCTCCGCAAGACGCTGCTCGCCGGTGTCACCGGCGTCGTCGCGATCGCGGCCAGCGTCTACGGCCTGACCACGGCAAGCGCCGCCACGTACCCCAACCCGGGCGCGGTCACCGGCTCGACCGCGGCGCACGACCCGACGATCGTCAAGAAGCCCGGCGGCGGCTACCTGATGGCGACCACCGGTGACGGCATCACGCTGAAGACGTCCACCGACCGGACGAAGTTCACCGACGCCGGCAAGGCGTTCCCGAACGGCACGTCCTGGGCGGACGCGTACACCGGCGGCAGCGCGAACCTGTGGGCACCGGACATCTCCTACCACGGCGGCAAGTACGTCATGTACTACGCCGCCTCCACCTTCGGCTCCAGCAAGTCGGCGATCTTCATGGCCACCTCGACCACCGGCGCGGCCGGCACCTGGACCGACTACGGCAAGGTCGTCGAGTCCACCACCAGCAGCGGCTGGAACGCCATCGACCCGAACCTGACCGTCACCCCGGCCGGCGACTGGTACCTGAGCTTCGGCTCGTTCTGGACCGGCCTCAAAATGGTCAAGCTGAACCCGTCGACCGGCAAGCGCGCCGACAGCACGCTGTACAACATCGCCGAGCGGTTCGTGAACAGCAAGTCGGTCGAGGCGCCGTACATCTTCTACCGCAACGGCTACTACTACCTGTTCATGGCGTTCGACCTGTGCTGCAAGGGCGCGTCCAGCACCTACCGGACGATGGTCGCCCGCTCGACGTCGATCACCGGCCCGTACAAGGACCGAGCCGGCACCCTGACCACAGCCGGCGGCGGCACCGAGATCCTGGCCTCCCACGACGCCATCTATGGACCAGGCCACCCGGCAGTCTTCGCCGACACCGACGCGGACGTGCTGGTGTATCACTACTACACCGCCGCTGGTGACGCGAAGCTCGGCTTGAACCTGCTGTCCTGGAGCGCGACAGGCTGGCCCACGGTTTACTGAGAGCACCCTCCATCGCCCCCTCCACGCCGGCCCCTCCACGGTGCCCGTCCTTGCCGGCGGTCGGTGCCGGCGCCTCCGCGCTGCCCTTCCGCGCGCCCGGCTCTCCGCGCGCCCGGCCCTCCGCCGTGTCCCGTCCTTGGCGGGCCTCCCTTGACGGGCGCTTTTGGCGACCTTTGTTGGCGGGCCGCATGACCACGCGGGTCGTGCGGTCCGTCGGGCTTCACGGCTCGATGGGCTGGTGGTCGTGGGGTGATCCGGCCGTCCGGTGGTTGGGGCGGTCATGGTGGGTGGGTGGTTGGGGTTGGCTTGCCAGGCGGCGTGGCGGGTTGGTCGCGGTAGTTGACGCCGGTCGCTCTTTGCGGGTTTTCGAGGCTGTTCATTTTGCAATAATCGGTGGGTCGGCCGCGGAGTGCGGAACGTTCGGTATTTGCCAAGAGCGGCACGATCGAGCGCTTACACTCGGATTCCGGTAGGCCGGATAATTGTCGTATGCCGAAGCCCTCACAGCTATCACTGTTCAGTCGAAGCGAACTCAGTAAATTGCGGGATCGAACCGCATCTCGGAACTATTCGGCAGCTCGCGACGAGTTTCGCCGGGAGCATGAAAGGCATCGCGCATGGGGCCTGCAACAAAGACATTCCAGGCGCCTGCGCCAAATCCGCGACAAAGCCGCAGCCTCAACCCGGGACGATAAGGCCCCAACCCCAACCCCAACCCCAACCCCGGCTTCTGCCCGGCCCTCGGTCTCAGCCCCAACTCCCACCCCAGCGCCAGCCCCAACCCCGGCTCCTGCTCGGCCCTCGGTCTCAGTCCCAACCCCCACTCCGACCCCGGTCCCGACTCCCGCCCAGCCCTTCGCCTCGGTTCCGGGCACGGCCTTGGCCCCGGTGCCGACTCCAGCCGCGGACTTTGCGCAGGTCGCGCCCCCTCCGCGCGAACCGGCTGAGCCACCGCGGACTCACGAACCGGCTGAGCCACTGCAGACTTCGGCCGTCACGGCGAGGGCGGACACCCGGCTGCCATCGCCGTCACGAACGGACTCGGCCACAGGTCAAGCAGCGGCGGCAACCCGATCCGCGGACGGCGCGACCGGCGGCGCACGATCTACCGCCCGCATGGCCGTTTACGCGCGATCAGCGGACGGCACGACCGGTCGCGAACGATCTGCGGAATCAGCGGAAGCAATTGCCGGGAGGCCTTCTCCGGAAACCGTATCACTCACATCTTGCCGACGTAAGGCGGCGAATTCTGCGATGGGCGTAATGCACCGGGAGCCCCGGCGAAAGGTGCTGACGCCGCACGCGGCCGAACGCGATAAGCCGGCCAGTCGAAAGAAAGTTTCCGACCTGACCGGATGTCACCTGAATCGTGCCGGACGGATGAATCTGCTACAGCGCCTGAGATCGTCCTCATGCCGACGATTATTACGCCAAACCTCAAGATCGTGCAGACAGTCTGTGGATAACTCGGCACCCCGGTCAGTCGGTGATTTTCAGGTCGATGATGACCCCGTGGTCCGCGCAGGCCGACTGCAAGCCACTCACATGTTCGGTCAGCGGCTGAACGTAGGCCATCGCCGCCTCGTTGTCAGCGCCGAGCTGGGTCACCTGCCACAGGACATCCATCAGCTTCGTCCCATGTTCCCGCAGGTCAGCGTACCGAGAGTCGGCGAAGACCTTCCGCATCCGCACGTACTCGTCACGGGTCAGCCGCTGGTCGGCGCTGTCGGCCGAGTCGCTCATTTCCTGGCCGTCCGTCGACTGGCCGTCCGTCGATTGGCCATCGGCCGATGGGGCGTCCGTCGATGGGGCGGCCCGCGACTGACCGGTCAGCGACTGCGCGGCCAGCGACTTGCACGCGGCCACCCCGGAGTCCTCCCGCAGCACCCGGTCATAGAGCAGCCACCCACCCCCGGCCAGCAGCACGAGCGACAGTGCCGTGACGACGGCAAGCCACGGCCACAGCGGGCGCCGCGGGGGAGCGGCCGGCCCCGGCTGCTGGGCCGGAAAACCTTGAGACCCAGAGGCAAAACCCGCTTGCCCGTACGGATCGGTGTACGGCTGAGTCAGCGGATAGCTGACGTACGGATCCTGCGGCGGCAGAAAGGCCGGGTCCGGCTGCGGAAAGGGCGGCGGCTGTGGGAAAGGCGATGACGGCTGCTGTGGCGGGTACGTCACCCGTCCAGTCTCAGCCGCCCCTCAGCGCATCCACAGTGGGCCGAACGGACAGTAGTCACAATGTCACCCAAAAGGCTAGTCCCGTGCGGCGAGCGCCTCCGCGGCCAGCTCCAGCAGCCCCTCGACATCATCCCCGCGCGGGATCGGCGCCGGATCCAGGCATCGGTCGAGCAGCAGCTCCACCAGCGCCGCCTGATCCACGATCGGCCCGGCCGTGATCGCCCCGGGCAGGATCCGGATCTCCACGGTGTCCCGCACCGGCGTGTCGGTCAGCAGCTGGGTCAGGTTCACGTCGAAGAACTTGGTGAGTTCCCCCGCCGTCGCGGCCGCGCGCAGATCGCCGTACGTAGGAATGCTCTGAACCGCATCCACCAGCGGCCCGGGCAGGGGAGCGAGCCGGCGGCAGGCCGGGTTGGTGCGAAGCACCGCCCGCAGGGGCTCGCGCCAGTAGGCGAAGAGCCGCACCAGATTGGCGAGCGCGTGCGGCGCCCGGAACGGCGCCCCGTCCACGTGCAGGTGCACCGCCGCCTCGTAGGGCACGGTGAACCCGAGCGCACGGGCCGGCTCGAGCAGCTCTTCGAGGCGGGCGGCGTGGTCGGTGGTGAGCGGCGGCGTGACGATCTCGCAGGGCCGTTCGCGTTCCCCGCCGAGCGGCGCGGCGAGCGCGATGGTCGTCTCGGCGGCGTCGTTGAGCCGGTAGAACTCGCCGTGCTGCTGGACCTTGGTGCCCCACAGCTCGGCGGCCGGGGCCAGCGCGGTGTCGATCGTGCCGCCGGGATCGCTGTGCCGGGCGAGCAGGCGCACCAGCCGCGAGTCGTCGGTGAGCACCCGGAACCAGCCGGGCAGCGGCGGGGTGGCCGGGTCGAGGCCGGCCAGCAGCGTGATGTCGTCGACCAGGGTGCACAGCAGCGTGCCGTCCGGGCGGCGTACCTCGAAGCCTTGGGTGAGGTGCAGGAACCGCCCGAGCCCGGGGACCAGGGACGGCTCGCTGTCGGAGTGCCACACCGGCCGGACGCTGCCCCCGCAGCGTCCGGCCAGGTCCATGGCGAGGGTGCGCCGGCTGACCCCGGCGGGGGCCATCAGCTCGATCTCGAAGCCGGTGCGCCGGCGCAACCTCGATGTCACGGCTTGATCGGCAGGGTCTGTCCGGCGAGCAGCTGCTTTCCGCCGGCGACCTTGGCGTCGTACGGCGTCTTGAGCTTCCACAGCTTGGCCAGCTTGACCGCGTCGTCGTAGTTGTAACCCTTGGCGAAGAACGCGTCGACCTGGATGCCTTCGCGGTTCTCCTGGGCCGTCGCCGGGTTCGGCTTGAACGGGAGGTGCTGGCCGGCGAGCAGCTTCTTGCCACCGGCGACCTTGGCGTCGTACGGCGTCTTGAGGTGCCACAACTTGGCCAGCTTGACCGCGTCGTCGTAGCCGTAGCCGGCGCTGAAGAACTCGGTCACCGAGTCCGGCACCGCCTCCACCTGGGCCGGCTTGATCGGCAGGGTCTGCCCGGCGAGCAGGCGGCGCCCGGCCTCACCCTTGACCGCGCCGATGTCACTGGTCGGCATGTTCCACAGCTTGGCCAGGGCGAGGGCCTCGTCGTAGCCGTAGCCGGCCTGGCCGTAGGCGTCCCACTCGGCGGTCGGGTCGGCGCTCGGCGTCGCGGAGGCCGGGGCCGCCGCCACGATCGGGGCCGTGGCCGCGCTCCCGCCCGACGGGCTGCCGGGGAGGACGGCCGGCAGGTTGACGACGGCGGCGATCAGGCCGGCGCCGAGCGCGGTGCCCCCGGCGACGGTCATGCCGCGGCGGCGCCACTTGTGCTTGCTGGACAGTTCGACGACCCGGGCGTAAACCTCGGCCGGGTCTGGGGTCTGGGACTCGCGGCTCACGAAGGCCTCGCGCAGCCGGTCACCGTGGTCGGTCACGACTTCTCCTCGGCAAAATGTAACTGTCGCTCCGATTCCATGCGGAGCGTGCGGAGTGCCTTCGAGGCCTGGCTGCGCACCGTCGCCGGTGAGCAGTTGAGCAGGTCCGCGATGCTTTCGTCGTCCAGTTGCTCGTAGTAGCGGAGTACGAGCACTGCACGCTGCTTACGTCCCAGCGTGGCCAGCCTGTTCCAGAGCTCGTCCGATTCGGCGATCCGGTCGGCGTGGTCGTGGACCCCGCCTCGCGCGTCGTCGATCTCGACCAGTCGCTCTCCGGCCAGATGCAGGTTGCGGACCGCCCAGGAACGCCGCCAGGACAGGTACTCGTTGAGCACCATGCGCCGGACGTACGCCTCCGGAGAGTCCGCGCCACTGATCCGCCGCCACTTGACGTGGGCTCGGGCCAGCACCTCCTGCACGACATCCTGTGCGAGATGACGGTCGCCGGTGAGGACGACCGCGTACCGCAGCAGGCTGGGCAGGCGGGCCATCGCGAATTGCTCGAAGGTCACATCCTCATCGACGCCGGCCGCCCCCACTTCTGTGCACCACCCCGTCCAACTTTATTTTTCCGTGACCCGACTAGGTAGGCAGACTGCTAAGCAGTTAGCCTGACTACATGATGCCCAAGCCGTGGCTGCACGGCGTCCTCGACCTGTGCCTGCTGGCCATGCTGCGTGAACGTGCCGACTACGGCTACGGCCTGGCCCAGCGCCTGGCCGCGGCCGGGGTCGCCGACGTCCCCGGCGGCACCCTCTATCCTGCGCTGCTCCGTCTCGAAGAGCAGGGTCTTGCCGTGCCGACCTGGACGCCGTCCGAATTCGGCCCCCGCCGGAAGTACTACGAGATCACCCCCGCCGGCCAGTCCGTGCTCACCGAGCAGGCCGCGCACTGGGCCCGCTTCAGCCAGGGCGTGCACTCCCTGCTCGAGGCCGCTGCGCCGGTCACGGTCCGCGATCATTCAGGAGACGCCTGATGCGTACGGAGGAGAGCTGGCCCGCCCGTTTCCAGGCCGAGCTGGTCCGGCTCGGCGTGCCCGAACCGCGCGCCCGGCGGCTCGCCGAGGACACCTCGGCCCAGGCCGCCGAGCACGCCGCCGACCCGGCCGGCCTGTTCGGCCCGGCCCACCTCTACGCCCGCCACCTGGTCGCCGAGCTCGCCGCGCCGGTCGCCGCCGCACCCCGCTTCGCCACGGCCGGCCCGGTCCTGCTCAGTCTCGCCGGCGTCGGGAAGCGCTTCCGGCGCCGGGCCGTCCTCCAAGACGTCGATTTGACGGTACGGGGTGGCGAGGTCGCCGCCGTCGTCGGCGCGAACGGCTGCGGCAAGTCGACCCTGTTGCGCATCTGCGCCGGCCTGACCCGCCCGGACAGCGGAACGGTCCACCGCACCCGGCGGGTCGGCTACGTCCCGCAGGACGGCGGCACCGCCGGCTGGCTCACCGCCGACGAACACTTCACCCTGTTCGGCGCGGCGGCCGGCGTGGTCCCGCGCCGAGCCCGCTCCACCGGCGCCCACCTGGCCGCCAAGCTGGCCTGGCGCCCGGAACGGGCCCAGCGGGCACAGCAGCTGTCCGGCGGCACCCGGCAGAAGCTCAACCTGGTCCTCGGCCAGCTCCACGCTCCGGACCTGCTCCTGCTCGACGAGCCGTACCAGGGCTTCGACCAGGGGACGTACCTGGACTTCTGGCGCCAGGTACACGCCTGGCGGGACGCCGGCCGCGCCGTGGTCGTCGTCACCCACCTGCTGCACGACCTGACCAGCGTCGACCACGTGCTGGACCTGGGGGAGCGCCGATGACCGCGCTGGTGGTGGCCGGACTCTCGGCCCGCGAGGTGAGCCGCCGGCGCGCCGCGGTCCTGCTGGTGATCGCCCTGCCGCTCTGGTTCTACCTGGTCCGGCGGGACCTGACCGGCCAGTCGCTGCGGATGCTGTCGCTCGGCATCGGCTGGGCCATCTCCACGCTCACCCTGTTCGTGGTGAACGCGTCCCGCGGCGTCGACCCGCGCCTGCGGCTCTCCGGCGCCTCGGTCGCCGGCCTGGTCGGCGGCCGCCTGCTGGCCATGAGCGGCGCCGGGACGCTGCTCGCCCTCGGCTACTGGGTGCTGGTCAGCCTCGACCAGACCGTCCCGCACCCGTTCGCGGCCGGCCTGATCATGCTGATGGCCGCCCTGGTCGCCGCCCCGTTCGGCAGCCTCGTCGGCGCCCTGCTGCCCCGCGAGTTGGAAGGAGCCCTGGCCCTGCTCAGCGTCTGCGCGGTCCAGATGCTCGCCGACCCGGCCGGCCTGGCCGCGAAACTGATGCCGTTCTGGTCGGTGCGGGAGATCGGTACGTACGCGGTGGACGACGCGGACATCGGCTTCCTGTGGCGGGGACTGGCCCACTTCGCCGTGGTCTGGGTGATCTGCACGGCCGGCACCCTGGCGGTCTTCGCCCACCGCCTGCGGCTCGCCCGCTACCCGGAGCCATGAGGCACTGAGGCACGGAGGCGCTGAAGTTCGGAGCGGTGAGCGCGCTGAGGCGAGGTGGCCTTATACACCGAAGTTCGCTGCCCGGAGCCGTTGTCCACACAAGCGGGTTGTCCACAGGCCGGCCACGTGATCTTGCGATTTGCGGCGATACTGGTCAGCGGGTCTTCCCCCTCGGGTGGGTGGGTTATGTGGTTGGTGCGGTTGCTTGCGGCACGACCAGTAGTCGAACGACCAGCAGCTGGGCGACCACCAGCAAGCCGTCCCGCGGCTGCGCACTCGCCGGACGGGCAGCCCGCGGCGGCCCGGTCCGCGGCTTCGCGCTTGCCGGGTGGGCAGCCAACGGTCGCCCGGCCTGCGGCTTCGCGCCTACCGGGCGAGTGGCCGGCGACCCGGCCCGCGGCTGAGCGGTGGCCGGGTGAGTGGGTGGGCGAGTGGACGGCGGCGCCCCGGCCCGCAGCTG
Source organism: Actinoplanes sp. L3-i22 (assembly GCF_019704555.1). Classification (NCBI taxonomy): domain Bacteria; kingdom Bacillati; phylum Actinomycetota; class Actinomycetes; order Micromonosporales; family Micromonosporaceae; genus Actinoplanes; species Actinoplanes sp. L3-i22. The sequence continues at coordinate 8,841,783 of NZ_AP024745.1, read as the reverse complement.
AGCGGTGGCCGGGCGAGTGGGCGGCGGCGCCCGGGTCAGTGGTGGTGACGCAGGTGGCGGCGCAGGATCGAGCGGGCCACCAGCAGTGCCACGACCGCGACCGCCTGGCCGCCCAGGATGATCTTGTTGATGTCGAGGGCCGGTTTCCAGGTCACCTCGCCGTCCCGCAGGATGAAGACGCCGGCCGGTTCGGCGTGCAGGCCGTAGCCGGCGCCCGACCCCTCGCCCTGCCCCGGCTTCTGGTCGGTGACCGCCGCGTCGCCGGTCGGGGTGAAGCCGCTGCCGCTGCCACCTCCGCCGCCCGCCGAGACCTTGGCCACCGGCAGCAGCACGATGCCGTCCCGCTCGACCGGGTCGCCGAACACCCGGCCGACCGTGGCGTTGTCGGTCGCGGCCTTGGCCTTCTCGAGCAGGGTGGCGCTGTCCATCGGGCTCTCCTCTCGCCTGGCGTGAAAGGACCAGCCTGGCAAACCGGGCCGGGGTGGTGGGTCGGACAGCCGACATCCCGCGCCATCAGCCCAGAAACCCAGGCCTCCGAGTGCCCGAACGAGCCGCGGTGGAGGAAGCGCCGCCGGGCCGCCGCGGATCATCCGACGGGCCGGAAGTGGTCAGGTCCGGGCTGGAAGGGGGCAGGGCTGGGCCGGGAGTGGTCAGGTCCGGGCTGGAAGGGGGCAGGGCTGGGCCGGGAGTGGTCAGGTCCGGGCTGGAAGGGGGCAGGGCTGGGCCGGGAGTGGTCAGGTCCGGGCTGGAAGGGGGCAGGGCTGGGCTGGAAGGGGGCAGGGCTGGGGCGGAAGGGGGCAGGGCTGGGGCGGAAGGGGGCAGGGGCGGGGTCAACGGCGGGGTGCCGAGGTGCTGCCGCGGACGACCAGGTGGGTCGGGACCAGGTCGGTCCCGGGGGCTGCCGCGCCAGAGCCGATCTGCTCCAGCAGCGCCTCCACGCACCGCCGCCCCACCTCGGCGAAGTCCTGATGCACAGTGGTCAGCGGCGGCTGATACGAGGACGCGTCGGGAATGTCGTCGAAGCCGACCACGCTCACGTCCTCCGGCACCCGCCGCCCGAGCGAGTTCAGCGCCCGCAGCACCCCGAGCGCCATCTGGTCGTTGGCCACGAACACGGCGGTGCAGGACGCCGGCAGCTCGAGCCCGGCCCGGTAGCCGCTCTCCGCGGACCAGTCCCCGCGCCCGACGGTCGGTACTTCCCGCCCGGCCTCTTCCAGGACGGTCCGCCAGGCCAGGGCGCGGCGCTCCGCGGAGTACGACTCGGCCGGCCCGGCGATGTGCCAGACCGTGGCGTGGCCGAGCCCGAGCAGGTGCCGGACGGCCTGCCGGGCCCCGTCGGCCTGGTCGGTGTCGACCACCGGGTAACGCTCTCCCGCGTCCGAGTCGACGACCACCACGTGCGCGCCGGGCGGCAGCGCGACGGTCGCCGCGTCCAGCAGGTGCACCTCGATGATCACGATGACGCCGTCGACGGCCAGTTCGCCCATCCTGGTGAACGCGCCGAGCACGTTGTCCTGGGTGGGGACGCCGACCGGGATCAGCGTGGTCGCGTAGCCCTCGGCCGCGGCGTGGGTCGCGATGGCCTCGACGGTCCGGCTGTTGCCGGTCGACGAGAGCCCGAAGAGGATCACCCCGAGCGTGTTGAAGCGCCCGTACCGCAATGAGCGGGCCGCGCTGTTCGGCCGGTAGCCGAGCTCCCGCATCGCGGCGAGGACCTGTTCGCGGGTCGACTCGACGACGCCGGCCTGCCCGTTCGCCACCCGGGAGACGGTCTGTGAGGAGACGCCGGCCAGTTTGGCCACGTCGGCCATCGACACCCGTTGCTTGCGGCGCCCGCCGGGCACGTCGGATCCACCGCGGAGACGCTGTGTTTCGATGTTGTTACTCCTTGACCGACCTGGTGACGCGTGCCACTATACGGCACACATGTTTACGCAAACATTTCCGACCGCGGTCGAACATGTTTACGTAAACATCGACAAATTCATCCATCAACTTCGAACGAATCAAAGCCCGGGCGAAGTGACAAGAACCCAAGGAGGCACGGTGACACGGCGGTCCTGGATCGGCTGGCAGTTCGTTGCCCCGTTCCTGGCGGTGTTCGCGCTGGTCTTCCTCGCGCCGATCGCCTATTCGCTCTACCTGAGCCTGTACCGGACCAAGCTGATCGGCGGCACCAGCTTCGTCGGCCTGGACAACTACACCAAGGCGATCGAGGACCCGCAGTTCTGGTCCGCGGTCGGCCGGGTGAGCCTGTTCCTGGTCGTCCAGGTGCCGATCATGCTGGTCCTCGCGCTGCTCGTGGCGCTCGCGATCGACAGCGGACGCCTCTACGGCTCGTCCTTCTTCCGCGTCTCGATCTTCCTGCCCTACGCGGTGCCGGCCGTGGTGGCCACGCTGATGTGGGGCTTCATGTACGGCAACCAGTTCGGCCTGATCCGCTACATCAACGACTGGTCCGGGCTGTCGCTGCCCGACCCGCTCGCCCCGAACCTGGTGCTGGCGGCGATCGGCAACATCACGACCTGGGAATTCGTCGGCTACAACATGATCATCCTGTTCGCCGCGCTGCGGGTCGTCGACCCCTCGCTGTACGAGGCGGCGGCGATCGACGGCGCCGGCCAGTTCCGGATCATCCGGGCGATCAAGCTGCCCGCCCTGCGCGGTCCGCTGCTGATCACCACGATGTTCTCGATCATCGGCAGCTTCCAGCTCTTCACCGAGCCGGTGGTGCTGCGGACCATCGCCCCGAACGCGATCCTCACCTACTTCACCCCGAACTACTACGCCTGGCAGCTCTCCGTCGGCGGCCAGCAGTTCAACTACTCGGCCACCGTCGCGGTCGTGATGGGGCTGCTCACCATGCTCGTGGCCTACCTGGTGCAGGCCCGCACCGTACGAAAGGCGGGGTGATGGTCTCCGCACCCACGATCCGCCCGCAGGCGCGCCGCAAGGCGCAACCGGCCGCGGCCTCGCGGAAATCGACCAAGAGCTGGTCGCTGACCGCACTCACCACCGTCATGCTGCTCTACACGTTGCTGCCGCTGGCCTGGCTGGTGATCAGTGCGACCAAGACCCAGGACAGCCTGCTCGGCACGTTCGGGCTGTGGTTCGGGGGCGACTTCGCGCTCTTCGACAACATCGGCAAGGTCTTCACCTACCAGGACGGCATCTATCTGCGCTGGCTCGGCAACACGGTGTTCTACGTGATCGTCGGGGCGGGTGGCGCCACGTTGCTCTCCACGCTGGCCGGGTACGGCCTGGCCAAGTTCGCCTTCCCCGGTCGCCGGGCCGTCTTCGCCGTGATCCTCGGCGCGGTCGCCGTCCCGCCGACGGCGCTGGCGGTGCCGACGTTCCTGCTGTTCGCGAAGTCCGGCATCACCGACACGGTCTGGGCGGTGATCATCCCGTCGCTGATGGTCCCGTTCAGCCTCTACCTGATGTGGTCGTTCAGCCGCGACGCGGTGCCGGACGAGATCCTCGAGTCGGCCCGGGTGGACGGCGCCGGCGAGTTCCGGATCTTCTTCAAGCTGGCCGTCCCGTTGCTCTCGCCCGGCCTGGTCACCGCCCTGCTCTTCAACATCGTGGTGACCTGGAACAACCTGTTCCTTCCGCTGATCATGCTGAAGGACCGCAACCTGTACCCGATCACGCTGGGTATCTACACCTGGAACCAGCAGGCGCAAACGGTCGGCGGCGACGTCGTCTTCAACCTGGTCATCACCGGGTCCCTGCTGGCCATCGTCCCGCTCATCGCCGCCTTCCTGCTGCTCCAGCGTTACTGGCAGTCGGGCCTCGCGGTGGGCAGCGTCAAGCAGTGAATCCCCTCAGAGAATCCCCTTAGAAAAAGGAATGCGCATGGAACTCTCCCGCCGGCGCCTGCTTCTCGGCGCCGCCTCGTCCTTGGCCCTCCTCGCCGCCGGTTGCGGCTCGTCCGACGACAGCAGCGACGACACGAAGGCCGCCAGCACCACCGTCTCCGACGCCGACGTCGAAGCGGCCCTGCAGGCCGGGGGCAGCATCACGGTCTGGGCCTGGGAGCCCACGCTGACCAAGGTGGTCGCCGACTTCCAGGTCAAGTACCCCAAGGTCAAGGTCAACCTGATCAAGAACGGCAGCGGCAACGACCAGTACACCGCGCTGGCCAACGCGATCAAGGCCGGCACCGGCGTGCCCGACCTGGCGCAGATCGAGTACTTCGCGCTGCCGCAGTTCGCCCTGGGCAAGTCGGTCGCCGACCTGAACGCGTTCGGCGCGAAGGCGCTGGACGGCACGTTCACGCCCGGCCCGTGGAGCTCGGTGCACTCCGGCGAGAAGATCTACGGCCTGCCGATGGACTCCGGCCCGATGGCGCTGTTCTACAACAAAGAGGTCTTCGACAAGTACGGCATCCAGGTCCCGACCACCTGGGAGGAGTACGCCGCCGCGGGCGAGAAGCTGCACACCGCGAACCCGAAGTCCTGGATCACCAGTGACAGCGGCGACGCCGGCTTCACCACCAGCATGATCTGGCAGGCCGGCGGCCGTCCGTACACGGTCGACGGCACCAACGTCGGGATCAACTTCGCCGACGCCGGCACCCAGAAGTTCACCGGCCTCTGGCAGGGCATGATCGACAAGAAGCTGCTCGCGCCGATCCCCGGCTGGAGCGACGCCTGGTACAAGGGCCTCGGCGACGGCACCATCGCCAGCCTGGTGATCGGCGCCTGGATGCCGCCGAACCTGGAGTCCGGCGTCAAGGCCGCGTCCGGCAAGTGGCGGGTCGCGCCGATGCCGCAGTGGGCGTCCGGCGAGAAGGTCACCTCGGAGAACGGCGGCAGCTCCCTCGCCGTCACCGAGGCGAGCCAGAACAAGACCATCGCGTACGGCTTCATGAAGTACGCCACGGTCACCGACGGCGCGCAGAGCCGCACCGACCAGGGTGCGTTCCCGGCCACCACGGCGCAGCTCAAGGCGGACGCCTTCAAGAACAAGGAGTTCCCGTACCTGGGCGGCCAGAAGGCCAACGAGATCCTCGCCGAGGCCGCGAACGAGGTGGCGACCGGCTGGTCGTACCTGCCGTTCCAGGTCTACGCGAACAGCGTCTTCAACGACTCCGTCGGTAAGGCCTACACCGGCGGAAGCACCCTGCAGGACGGCCTCAAGGGCTGGCAGGACGCATCCGTCAAGTACGGCCAGGAACAGGGCTTCACGGTTAAATGACAACGGACAACACGACGCCCCGGCGCTGGCTGCGCCGCGCCGGGGCGCCCCGCCTGGAGTACGGCGCCGACTACAACCCCGAGCAGTGGCCGCGGGAGGTCTGGGTCGAGGACGTCCGCGCGATGCGCGAGGCCGGAGTCACCATCGTCTCGCTGGCGATCTTCTCCTGGGCCAGGATCCAACCCCGGCCCGAGGTGTACGACTTCGCCTGGCTGGACGAGATCATCGATCTCCTGCACGCCGGTGGCATCGCGGTCGACCTGGCCACCGCGACCGCGTCCCCGCCGCCGTGGCTGACCGCCCGGCACCCGGAGATCCTGCCGGTCGACAAGTTCGGCAACACCGTCTGGCCGGGCGGCCGTCAGCACTGGCGGCCCACCTCACCGGTGTTCCGGGCGCACGCCCTGCGCCTGGTGCGGGCCCTGGCCACCCGGTACGGCAAGCACCCGGCCGTCGCCGCGTGGCACGTCAACAACGAGCTGGGCTGCCACAACGTCTACGACTACTCGGACGACGCGGCGACCGCGTTCCGCACCTGGCTGCGCGACCGGTACGTCACGCTGGACGGGCTGAACGAGGCGTGGGGCACCGACTTCTGGTCCCAGCGCTACTCCGACTGGGACCAGATCATCCCGCCCCGGCAGGCCGCCACCCACCCGAACCCGACGCAGAACCTGGACTTCAAACGGTTCTCCTCGGACGCGCTCAAGGACCACCTGCGCGCCGAGCGGGACCTGCTGCACGAGCTCAGCCCGGACGTGCCGGTCACCACGAACTTCATGGTGATGGGCCAGATGAACACGATGAACTACGCCGACTGGGCGCCCGAGGTGGACTTCGTCTCCAACGACCACTACGTGCTGCCCGGCCCGCAGGCCCGCGACGAGCTCTCCTTCTCGGCGAACCTGACCGGCAACATCGCCGGCGGCCGGCCGTGGTTCCTGATGGAGCACTCCACCAGCGCGGTCAACTGGCAGCCGATCAACGTCGCGAAGAAGCCCGGTGAGCTGCACCGGGACTCGCTCACGCACGTGGCGCACGGCGCCGACGCGGTCTGCTTCTTCCAGTGGCGGCAGTCGAAGGCCGGCGCCGAGAAGTACCACTCGGCGATGGTGCCGCACGCCGGGGAGAACAGCGCGCTGTTCCGCTCGGTGGTCGAGCTCGGCGGGCGGTTGCGGGACCTGGCCGACCTGGCCGGCAGCGACCGGGTGCCGGCCGACGTGGCGATCCTGTTCGACTGGGAGTCGTGGTGGGTGGCCGAGAACGACTCGCACCCGACCGACCGGCTGCGGTACCGGCAGGAGGCGCTCGACTGGTACACGGCGCTGCTCGACCACGGCATCCGGGCCGACGTCGTACCGGCAAGCCGGGCTCTTGATTTTAAAATGGTCATCGCGCCGGTGCTGCACATGGTGCCGGCCGCGCTGAAGGAGCGGCTCGAAGCGTACGTCGCGGGCGGTGGCCACCTGGTCACCACGTACTTCTCCGGGGTCGTCGACCAGAACGACCAGATCTGGCTCGGCGGCTACCCGGGTGCGCTGCGGGACGTGCTCGGCATCCGGATCGAGGAGTTCGCCCCGCTGCTCGACGGCGAGACCGTCGAGCTGGACAACGGGACGACCGGCACGCTGTGGACCGACCGGGTCGACGTGACCGATTCTGATGTCGAGATCCTGGCCCGGTACAAGACCGGGGATCAGGCGGAACGTGCGGCGATCACCCGGCGCGCGGTGGGCGCCGGATCCGCGGCGTACGTCTCCACCCGTCTCGGCGCGGACGGGCTCGCCGCGGTGCTGCCCGGACTGCTGGACGCCGCGGGGGTGACCAGTGAGCTGCCGTCCGCCCTGCGTGGGCGGGTGGAGCTGGCCCGGCGCGGGAACCACCGGTTCCTGATCAACCGGACGTCCGAGCCGGTCGACCTCGGCCCGGACGGGGTGCTGGAACCCCGGGGCGTGCTGATCCTGCGCGCCTGAGCTGCGGAGACAGGCGCTGGGTGCTGCTTCGGGGGCCTTGAGGCAGCACCCAGCGCGGTCTTTGTCACTTCAGCCGGAGCCGTTCGCGCGGCTCCGGCTGATGCCGTGTTCGGCTCAGGCGGGGCCCGGCACGAGTGCGAGCGCCCGTTCCGCGGTGGTCTCCCGCAGATACAGCCGCCCGCCCGATTCGGTCACGAACCGTTTCGGATAATTGTTGCCTCGCAACGTGAGTGCGGCACCCGAGCGAATCGCGACCGGACAGAAAGTGGCGTCCTGGTCGAACAGATCTGACCGGTCCCGGCGGTTCAGCTTTATTTCGAAGTTCTGGTGCCGAAGGAAATAGCCGGGATAGTTAACAGATTCGAGCGAGACGCATCCGGAATTCCCCAGACCGATACGTACGGTGAAGCTCGAGTCGGCCCGGTCGCCGGGGTTGCCGGACGTTCCGATGGCGTCGGTCCGACCCAGGAAATTACGGTGCCGGACCCGGTAACCGGGCTGGTCGGCGAGGGTCAGGGCAACCGTCGTGCCGACACGCAACGTGACGGCGGTGGGGGAGGGGGCGGGGGTGGTGGTCCGGTTCTTCGACGGGGCGGGCTTTGACGTCGGCCGATATCGCAATGGCGTTGTCGTGGGAGCGCTCCCGAATGTGGACGGGCTTGAACTGGGGATCGGGGCGATGACGACGGTCTGGGCGACCGGTGGCGCTGGCGGGACACCACCGGCGAGAAACTCCGGATCGCCTTTCTTCTGAGCGCTGCCGAGGGACCCGGCGGTCACCCCGGCCACGCCCAGCGTGGCCACCGCGACGGCGACCAACGCGGCCCGCCGCCGGAACGGCCTGGACCTGCGGTTCCAGCCCGGAAAGCCGGGGATCGGCGCGGGCGGGAAAGCGGCGGGCGTGGTGGGCCGGATCGGAGCTTTGCGGAACATCGCTTCGGGGGAATACGGCGGCAACCAGCCGCCGACCCGCAACCCCTCTGGGGAGTCTTCTTCCGGCATGTAATTCGCTTCCTGCAGAACCTGACGCAAACGAACTTAATGAAGCGATAAGGATCTTTGTCGGGCGCGTGCCGGATATCAAGGGTTTCACCGGAAACCGCGTACAAATCTTTTCTTCCGGTCGCCGAACCGAACCAGGAGCCGATGCGTATACCTCAGCGGACCACCCGGCGTGGGCATGGGGAGCCGCGTGGCCGCAGCGAGGAGACGTACGTGGAGAGTCCTGTTCCGAAGACCGAGCCGTCCGGGGCTCCGAGCGGGTGGCCCCGGATCTCCGACTACTGGCCCGACGCCCCGCACCGGCTCGGGCCGCCGGCCGACCACTACGAGCTGCCCGGAGTGGACGCCACCCGGACCGGACCGGCCCTGCACACCGGGCCGCCGGCGGGGGAGTCCGAGACGTCCGACGGCACGCGGTGGATCGGGGATCCGGACGGCCGTACCACAAAGGATCTGAAGCCCGCGCTGCTCCTCGCCGCCGTCGCCGTCCTGGTCGGCGGCGGTGTCTTCGCCGCCGTCGGCTACGCGCGCAACGACCTGGGGAAGGACACCGGCCTGCCGGCGCCGCCGCTGCCGGCGCCGACCGCGGCCGTCTCGCCGCCGGCCACCCCGCCGGTCTCGATCGGCGCCTCCCCACCGGCCGCCGCCTCGGTCGCGCCCACCACCGCCGCCGCCCCGCCGGTCGCGCCCGCCACCTCACCCGCGATCCCGAACACCGCCACCTTCGAGCTGGTCAACGGCGTCACCCAGCTGCGCGTCAAGATCGGCGACGTGGACGACGGCTTCTTCAAGATCGGGGTCGCCGACGACAGCACGATCACCGCGAAGGCCGCCGTGGTCAACGGCACGGTCAAGGTCTCGGTCGCCCCGAACGGCAAGAAGAACGGCACGGCCCGTCTCGACGTGCTGCTCAGCGACAAGGTGCGGTGGTCGCTGCGGTTGCGCGGCGGGGTCAGCGAGGCCGGCCTCGACCTGTCCGGCGGGCGGGTCGGCGGCATCGAGCTGAACGGCGGCGCGGCCACCGTGGACATGTCCGTTCCTGATCAGGACGCGGCGATCCCGATCGTCGAGCGCGGCGGGATCGGCACGTGGCGGATCGTCACCGACGGCAAGGAGGCGGTGCGCGCGTACTTCCGGCACGGCGCCGGCTCGGTCACCCTCTACGGCGACACCGACAAGGGCATCGACAAGGGGGAGACGGTCCGTTTCCGGGAGGACGCCTTCCTCAAGATCGACTCGGAGGAGGGGGTCGGCGCCCTGACCGTCCAGTCCCGGTGACCGCTTGGGAGAATCGCCGGGTGACACGTACCCAGGGTGACGCCGTTCCGCCGGAGGCGTCCTTCTCCCTCGACCATTTCATCGGCCTCTACGAGGCCAAGGACGACCCCTGGGACAATGCCAGCAAGTGGAGCGACCAGCGCAAATACGCGGTCGCCATGGCCAGTCTGCCCCGGCCGCGCTACCGCCGCGGCTACGAGCCGGGCTGCGCGGTGGGCAGGCTCACCGTGATGCTCGCGGCGCGCTGCGACGAGATTCTGGCCGTCGACTGCGTCGACGAGGCGGTGGTCCAGGCCCGCTCCCTGGTCACCGACATTCCTTCGGTACGGGTGGAGCGGGCGCTCCTGCCCGCCGAACTCCCGGACGGCACGTTCGACCTGGTCGTCATCGGCGACCTGCTGTACTACCTGTCCGCCGCCGACCTGCGGACGATGCTGGACGGCGTGCTGGCCCGCCTGGAACCGGGCGGCGACCTGCTCTCGGTCCACTTCCGCGACCGGGAGAACCCGGGCAACTACGACGGCTTCAACGTGCACGCCGAGATCGCCGCCCGCCCCGGCCTGGAGCGGCTGATCCACCACGAGGACGAGTGGTTCGTCCTAGACGTCTTCCGGAAGGCCGGCTAGCGCCCAGAGGTGCACGGCGGTGTCGTCGCGCGCGACCGTGCACCAGGTGCCCGGGCCCACCGGCCGGGGCGGGCCCCACACCGGGAACGGGTAGGCCACCGGCCCGCGCGCGGTCATCGTGCCCAGGTCGATCAGCCAGTGCTCCGGCTCGTCGACCTCGACCTCGACGCCGGCCAGCGCGACGGTGTCCCAGGGGACCGCGCCGGCGTACTCCCAGATCTCCTCGTCGTCGTCCTCGGCGTCCGCCCGCCGCAGCTCGGCGCCGTCCACGGCCCGGTACAGGCCCAGCGACGACTGCTCGACGTCCACGGTCAGGAAGTGCTCGCCGGACGGGCTGACGTCGAGCAGCACCTCCCCCGGGAGGCGTGTCACGGTCAGGGTCCCGCCGGCCCAGCGGCCCCACAGCGTCGGCGCGTCCTCGTCGCCGGTGCCGATGCTCAGCCCCATGAACGCCGGATCCGGATGCGCGACGTGCCAGGACATCGAGCCGACGGTCATCGTGTCGGCCCGCGCCAGCACCGTCCCGTCCCCGGCGTCCAGGACCAGCCACTCCTCGCCGTCACCCTGGTTCGCGCGGACGTGCGCCCAGACCACCCGGCCGTCCGCGGAGAACGCCGCCGACCCGCTGTCGGCCGTGGCGTGGTAGTGCTCGCCGGCGTATTCGTCGAAGGCCTCGTGGGCCACCTCGCAGACGGCCGCCGACCAGCAGCCGTGCCGCAGCTCCCAGCGGACCGCGCCGGTGACGTCCACGGCCCGGATCGCGTGCACCCCACCGAACACCGCGAGATCGCCGCCCGGGGAGACGGTCACCGAGCCGTAGTCGCGGGGCCAGGGCGCGGGGAAGCGCCGCTCCGGCCGGATCCCGTCGAGATCCCGGACGACCAGCTCGGCGTCGCCGCGCTGCACGAGCAGGGTCCGGTGGATGATCTCGGGCGCGCCGGCGGCACCCAGGGGAGCGGTCACGGTCGCGACGAGGCGGGCATCAGGCACGCCACACCGTAATCCTCCGTCGCGCCGCGCCCTGAGCTGGGGCGACGGTCACAGCAGCGGGGCTAGTCGGGTGGTTTCGCGGACCAGTCGGGCGGCGGTCTCCCGCGGGGTCAGCGTGGACGTGTCGAACCACCAGCAGAGGTGGCCGAGCTGGGCGCGCATGTCGGCGTCGAGCTGGTCGTAGCCGTCGAACTCGAACCGCTCGTCCGGGTCGCGGGTGGCGTTGCGGTGCCGGCAGACCGCCGCGCCCGGGGCCAGGACGACCAGCCGGACCGGCCGTGGGGCCAGCAGGCCGCACAGCTGGTCCAGTTCGGCCCGGTCGGCCACCACGGTGTCCATCAGCGCGGTGAAGCCGAAGTCGACGAAGTTGGCCGCGAGCGCGCCCATGTTGCGGTTGCACAGGTCGCCCTGGCGCAGGGCCTCGTCCGCGGGCTCACCCAGGAAGCCGACCCGGCCGCTGCGGATCATCTCGTTCACGGCGTCACCTTTGACCTGGGCGGCCCGGGGCAGCAGCCGGGCGGCCAGGCCGGTCACCGTGGACTTCCCGGCACCCGGCATGCCGGAGACGATCACGCAGCCGGTCAGCTCATCAGCGGTCATGGATGGAAGATTGCCGGAGACGCGCCGCCCGGCCAACCGATTTCCCCGGACCGCCGGCGAGCCCTGTCTGCCGATTCGGTCAGTCGCAGGCGCCGTAGTGGGCGGCGCGGAAGTGCTTGGTGACGTCGGCCGGGACGCCGGGGCAGATGTCGCCGGTGCCGCTGGAGAGGACCGACCAGTCGCCGGCGGTGTACTTGAAGACGTAGTACTCCTCGTCGGAGATCTTGTTCTCCGGCGTCGTGGCCGCCGCGTAGTCCCGGTAGCAGACGATCTTCTCGAACGCGATCTCCGCGGTGTTGTCGCCGGCTTTCTTCCGGACCGCGGGCTGCAGGTCGTCCGAGGTGACCGGGCAGGCGGCGCGCGTGGTGGCGGTTGTCGTCGCGGTCGCGGCAGGCGTCGCGCCGGCCGTGGGCCGGGCCGAGGTGGCGCCCGGGGCCGGCGCCGCGCCGGCGGTGTCCCCGGTGGAGTCGCAGGCGGCGGCGCCCAGCGCGAGGCCGGCGGCGGCGATCAGAAGGGCAAGGTTGCGTGCGGACATTTTCGGTCTCCCCGTGTCGGTGCGGTGTGGTGACCAAAAATCTAGGGGACCTTGCGGGATCGGAGATCACCGATTCGTGCCACCGTCCGGACGGGTCAGCCGGTGGCCAGATCGAGGGCGTACTCCGGCCACCACCGGCCGGCCTCCGGGGCGCCGCCGCCGCACGCGCCGTCGGACTCGCCGGGGCGTTTCACCCACAGGTAGGCGTCGACCCGGGGCTGGCCGGTCTGGGTGGTCGGCGCCGGACCGAGGGCGCGGCCGGGCGGGTTGCACCAGTGGCCGTCCCCGGACCCCTCGGTCTCGGCGGGGCCGTTGCCGTTGCGGCTCGTGTCGATCACGAAGTGCTTGCCACCCAGGTGATCCGAGATGGCCGTACCGTAATCGAGGTTGGCTTTGGTGGTTTCGAAGTTGGCGACGTTGAGGCTGAAACCGTCCGCGTCGGCGACCCCGGCCTTCCGCAGCGAGTCGACGACGCGATCGATGTCCTTGATCCAGCCCGGATTGCCGCCGTCGAGGTAGACGCGCACCCAAGGATCCGCCTTGAAGGCCCGGATGGCCTCCCCGAGGAGCTGATAACGCTCCGTGGCGGCCGATTCCGAAAGACAATTCTGCAGTACGTGCGTGACCGCGTCCGGCTCCAGCACGACGAGCGCCGGGGAGCCGTTCACCGCGGCCGCGAGCTGGGCGATCCACTGGCGGTAGGCCTGCGCGTCGGGCGCGCCGCCGCCGGAGTGCCCGCCGCAGTCCCGTTGCGGAACGTAGTAGGCCACCAGCACCGGGGTCCGGCCGGCCGCCTGCGCGGCGGTGACCAGGTCCCGGGCCTTGTCGGCGAAACCCGGATCGGCGTCGGCGAACCAGACCGCGGTCGGCGCGTCGGCGATCCGCTGCACCGCGGTGGCGTCGGCGGTCCGGCCCTCCGCGGTCCACTGCTGGACCTGGGCGACCGCCGGCCCGGACGGCTGCACGTAGAACTGCTCGACGGACGCGGACGGGCTGGCCGTCGTCGGGGCGGGCCGGGGGGCGGGGTCGTCGGAGCAGGCCACCAGGGCCAGGCTGGCGACGACGGCCAGGACCACGAAACGAACTCTCATATCCCCTTCAGCGCTGGTCAGCGCACCGACCGGGCGACGTCGAGGGCTTCGGTGAGCGTCGGCAGTCCCTCCAGCCGGTAGGTGACGCCCCCGGAAGCCCAGATCAGCGTCGGCCCGGCGAGGCGGGCGGTCTCGGTCCTGGTCACGCCGTCGCGGCCGACGTACGTGACCGGGTGCGGCGCGGCCAGCCAGATCGCGCTGTCGCCGAGAGTCACCCACTCCGCGTTCGGAGCGGTCTTCAGGAACGCCGGCTCCAGCGTCCCGTCGAACTGGTCAAAACGCACCGTACCGCCCCGGTAGACGAGCGAGACCACACGCGGCGCGCCGTTTTTGTCCGAATCTGCCAGAAGCACCCGGTCGGGCGACCCCAGCGCCGCCGGCGCCGTCACCGGGAAGAGCGCGACCCGCCGGGCCTGGTCGAGGTCCGCGCTCCGGATGGACGGAATCGGACTCGGCGTGGCCGGCAGCGGTCCGCGCGGCGTCTCCTGCCGCAGCTCGATCCCGGCGATCCGGCGGATGGCGCCGAGCACGGCGGCCCGGGCCGGCGAGATCACCGCCACGGCGAGGACCAGGGCCGCGACGATCGCGGAAAGATAAAAACGGCCGCGATGCCGGCGCGGTGCCGGGCGCGCGAGGCGACTCCGGACCGCGGCCCGCTGATCAATTGCTTCCGGTACGGCGATGGCCCGCCCCAGCTCGCGCAGCTCCGCGACGAGGTCGTCGAACTCCTGATCAGGCACCGGGCACCCCCTCCGCCGGGATCCGGTCGCGCAGTTTGCCGAGCGCCCGTGCGGTCCGCGACTTCACCGTGCCGCGGGGCAGCCCGAGCGTCATCGCGGTCTCCGCCTCGGACAGGTCCAGCAGGTAGCGGCAGACCAGCACGTCCCGGTCGCGCGCGTCGAGCGCCCGCAACTGGTCGAGCAGGAACCGCCGCCGCTCCCCGGCCACCGCGGTCTCGGCCGGATCCGGCTCGTACGGCTCGGGGCCGGCCCGCACCCCGGCCCGCTGCAGCACGCCGTCGCGCCGCCGCCGGGACCGCACCAGGTTGCGGGTCTCGTTCGCGACGATGGCGAGCAGCCAGGCCTTGAACCCGGCGTCCCCGCGATAGCGGCCGAGCTGCCGGTACGCCTTCACGAACGCCTCCTGGACCACGTCGTCCGCGTCCGCGCCCGCCCCGAGCAGCACGGCGGCCCGGTGCGCGGGCGCGGTGCAGTGCCCGACCAGGATCTCGTAGGCGTCCAGATCCCCCGCACGCGCCCGGGCCACCACGGCCGCCTCGTCTGCCACCACATCCATAGGACACCACTGATCGGGAACCGGTTCCCCATCGAGTGGTGTCACCGTGACATGACGACTCGCCGGAACTTCCTCGCCCTCGCCGGGGCGACCGGGCTCGCCCTGGCCGGATGCCGGGACACCCCGGCGCTCGCGACGACCACGCCGGATCCGCTCCTCGCCGACACCGGCCGGGGGCTGGTGCGGCTGACGCCGCGGGGCGCGCAGGAGTACGGGCCGGCGGCGGTGCTCAGCAGTGACGGGGGGCGGCTCGCCGTCGTACGGGAGCAGCAGTTGTCGCACGTCGTGACCGGGACCGGCGGGACGACCGGGACCACCCGCCTGGCCGCCGGCTGGCTGCCCCGGGCGGTCTCGCCGGACGGCCGCGCCTGCGCCCTGACCCGGACCCCGGCCGCGGTGGTCCCGTCCGGTCGCGCCCGCACCCCGCTGCTGGTCGTGGTCGACGGCGCCGCCCGCGAGTACGACCTGCCCGGGGTGGTCGAGCCGGACGCGTTCAGCACCGACGCCGCCGGCCTGTTCGTCCTGCAGTGGCTGCCGGCCGGGCAGCCCGACCACTATCGGGTCCGGCGGCTGGAGCTCGCGACCGGGCGGTTGCAGCCGCTGAACACCCGGGACAAGGTGCCGGTGCCGACCGGGGCCGAGGAGGAGATGCGCGGCGAGGGGCGGCAGGCGGTGCTGACCGGGAACGGACGGTTGCTGCTCACGCTCTACACCCACCAGCCCGGGCACCGGCACACCCGGGACCTGCTCTCCGGGCGGCCCGGCAACGCGCACGCGTTCGTGCACGTGCTGAACCTGGCCGAGGGGTGGGCGTACTGCCTGGACCTGCCGCACCCGTTCGGCGAGGGGCCGGCGGACGGGCACGCGATCGCGGTGGACGGTTCGGGGGCCGCGGTGGTGGACAGCGGGAGCGGGCGGCTGGCGTACGCGGATCTGGAGTCGCTCGCCGTGGACCGGGTCGGGGCGGCGCCGGTGCCGGGCGGGGCGGCGTCGCTGGTGCTGGCGGCCGGGCGCCGGGTCTTCGCCGGCGCCGGGGACCGGATCCTGGTGCTGAGCCGGGATCACGACGGGGTCGAGGCGAGCCGGCCGGTGCCGGGGCCGCTGCGCGGGCTCGGGCTCAGCGCGGACGGCGCCCGGCTGTACGCCGGGGTGCCCGGCGGGGTGCACTGGTTCGACGCCGCGACCGGCGCCGCGCTCGGCAAGGTCGCCGTCGAGGGGTTGACCGGGCTGCGAAAAGTCCTGACGCCCGGGTAGGCGAACCGGATACGTCTTAGGTTCGGCCGGTCGCGGCCGATCAGGGCGCACGTGCTGCTCCGTTGCTACGCCGTGGTCACCACCGCCCTGGTGGCGACGTATCTGGCGTGGCCGTTCGAGCTGCGGCAGTGGCCGTTCCTCGCGGTGACGCTCGGCGCGGTGCTGCCGGCCGTCGTCCACGCGCTGCGCCGCGCCCCGGCCGGCGCCCGCGCGCCGTGGTGGCTGATGCTCGTCGCGATGACGTTCTACAACATCGGCAACGTCATCTGGATCTGGCTGGCGACGGTCGGTGGCCGGGCCAGCGGGGACGGCAGCCTGGCCGAGGTCTTCTACTCCGCGGGCGGACTGTTCCTGCTGGTCGCGGCGGTCGCGCTGGTGCGGCTGCGGGGCCGTGGCGACGTCGGCGGGATCATCGACTCGGTGATCACCGCGGTCGCGGCCGGCGGGGTGCTCTGGGACGCGCTGCTGTGGCCGGCGATGACCGCGCAGCACCAGACGCTCGGGCGGCAGGCGTCGATGTTCGCCGGCGTGATGATGATCAGCGGGACGCTCGGCGCGATGCTGCGGGTCTCGATGGCCGGCGGCCGGTCGTGGTCGGTGCGGTTGTTCACCGGCGGGGTGGCGCTGACCCTGGTCGGGGACGTGGCGTCGGTGCTGGCCGTGGACTCCGCCGGGGCGCGCGCCGACTGGACGAACATGGTCTACCTCGCGGCGTACGCCGCGCTCGGCTGCGCGGCCGTGCACCCCTCGGTCCGGGCGGTGATCAGTCCCGGTCAGGCGCCGCAGGACGACCTGAGCCGCGGCCGGATGACGTTCCTGGGCGTGATGCTCGCGCTGACCCCGCTGGTCGGCGGCGGCCGGGCGATGCTCGGGCTGCCGGTCGACGGCACGCTGATCGCCCTCTCGTCGGCCGCGGTGGTCCCGCTGGTGATGGTCCGGATCGCCCGCCTCGCCGACCAGCGCCGCGCGGCCGAGCAGGCGCTGCACCACCTCGCGACCCGGGACGGCCTCACCGAGTTGCCCAACCGGGCCGCCTGCCTGACCCACCTCGGCGACCTGCTCGGCGCCGCCGGCGGGCCGGGCGACGCCGGGATCGCCGTGCTCTTCTGCGACCTGGACGGGTTCAAGCCGGTCAACGACCGCCTCGGGCACGCCGCCGGCGACGAGCTGCTGATCGCGGTCGCCGCCCGGCTGCGCGGCTGCGTGCGGGAGAACGACCTGGTCAGCCGCTTCGGCGGGGACGAGTTCGTGCTGATCTGCCGGGGCCCGGACGCGGTCGAGGCGGTCACCGGCCGGATCGCCGCGATGACCGCCGAGCCGTTCCGGACGGCCGGCGAACAGGTCCGGATCGGGATCAGCGTCGGCGCCGCCGAGGCCCACCCCGGCGACACCGTCGACGCCCTGATCCGCCGGGCCGACCTGGCCATGTACGAGGCGAAGAAGTCCAAGCGGGTCGGCACCCTGAGCCTGGTCCTGGCCGCCTGACGCCGTACGTCAGGAAGTCGGGGTCTCGGTCTCGGTCTTTTCCCGGCCGGCGATGGCGGCCTGGATGCGGCGGAGCGTGCGCAGGGCCTTCTTCGCCGCGGTGCGCACCTCCCCGTCGAAGACGGTCACGCCGCGGTCCTCGGCCATCAGCCGCTCCAGCGCCGGGACGGCCCGATCGTCGCCGGTCGAGCCGAGCGCGACGGCGGCCCAGTACCGCTGGTCCGGGTCCGGGCTGTCGGTCGCGGCCAGCAGCCGGGGCACCACCTCCGGCGTGAACAGCGCGAGCGTGCTGGCCAGATAGCCGATCCGGGGGAACCGCCGGTGCTCGAACTCGTGCCAGAGCGCCTCCAGCGCCGCGTCCCCGCCGATCTTGGCCAGGGTGTCGGCGGTCCGCTGGCGCAGCCAGTCGGCCTGGTCGCCGAGCAGCGGCCGCAGCGCGGGCACCACCGAGGCGTCACCGAGCTGCCCGAGCGCTGTCACCGTCTCGCCCCGGACGATCCACTGCGGGTGGTCGAGCAGCGTGACCAGTTGCGGCACGGCGGCCCGGATGTCCATCGCCGCGCAGCCCATCACGGCCCAGGCCTGGCAGTTGTACCGGGTGTCGCCGAGCGCGGCGAGCAGCGGCTCGGCCAGGCCGGCGTCGGCGAAGACCTCCGCCTGGTTCATCGCCCGCGAATACAGCGACCGGTGGAAGTCCGGATAGTCGCGGACGAGTACGTGCAGCGCCGCGATCGCCGACTCGTCCTCGTGCGCCCTGGCCCGATCGAGCAGGCGGTGCACGTGTGCCTCGCGGGTCTCGAGCGTTCCCGATCGAAGGCCTTGCAGGTCAGCGGGATTCACCGGCCGAACCATACCCGGCGCCGCCCGATGCCCCCGGACCCGGCCGCTACCGGATCATGGCGCGCGGTGCCGTCACCGGCCGGAGCGCCGCGAGTCCGGGCGGCCGTGGTGCGCGGGGCCGGACCGGCGCGGCCGGGCCGGCGGGCCGGTCGGGTTGTCCACGGCGCCCGGGCTGGAGAACACCACCGGGGGAGCCACCGAGCGCACGTCCGCCGACGGCGGCCACTGGGTGGCGACCAGCTCGACCCCGCTGACGCCCGCCGACGAGGAGTGGTGATCCAGCATCCGCTGGGCCTGGTCGGCGTCGATGCCCCGGGCCGGGTCGATGCGCACCCCGGCGGCATCGGCCAGGTCCTCGATGTCCTCGGTGGTGACGGCGGGGCCGAGCGTGCTGAGCCGACGGGCGAACTCCTGCACATCAATCATCTGCAACTACTTTCCTTCAGATCGTAGTGACACAGCGTAGCCGCCGTGGTAGTAGGCCTGTACCGGAGGCCCGGGGCGGCGTGCGGTCCGGTTCGCGGGCCGGGAGTTCGGCGCCGACCGCGATTCCATCGTCGTGTCGGCCGCGCGAGAAAAATTTAGCGCGCGACGATGCGGGCCCGGCACCCGCCCGGTCGGTACCGGCAGCGGGTCGTCCTGGTCGGCCCGCGGGGTACGGCGGGACTGCCGGCGCCGGCCGCGGTCGGCGTCGCGCTCGGCGGCGGGGTGGCTGTTCGCCGCGGTGACCCTGGCGTTTCTGGAGCGGGAGAGTGGAACGCCGGGCGGCGGCCGCACCCGGGTGGGTGCGGCCGCGGCCTGGACTGCTTGCCGGTCAGCCGCTGCGGCGGTTGCCGTACTGGCGGGGGCTCGGGGTCGTGCCGGAGCGGCCGTGGACGTGGGTCCCGGTGTCCCCGGTGTGCTTGGCGGTCGACTTGCCCTTGGCCCGCCGGGTCGCACGGTTCTCGAAGGGCTGCTCCTCGGCTTCCCCTTCGGCGTCGGCGGTGGGAACGTCGCCGGTGGCGTCGGTCATGGTGTCTCCTCGTGCTGCTCAGGACCGGACGGGTCGCCGCGGGTCGGAAGCGCGGCCGCCCGGATAATCAGACGGTAGCCTGCAGCCCGGCCCGAACCGGGAGCGGCTGGGGGAAAACGGCCGCGCGTGGCGGGCGGCCACGGCCCGGGCGTGGGCCCGGGCCGTACCGTCGGCGGATTTTGATCTAAGAGACGTGGACCCACCGGGCGGGGGAGGGGACGCCCTTGGTGTCGGTGACGAAGAGCATGTACCAGCCCGGCGGGATCAGGCCCTTCTCCTTCGGGATCTGGACCATGACGCCGCCCGCGGTGCGGCGCAGCGGCAGCGCCACCGAGCGCTGATCGACATCGGTCGCATGGGTGACCGCGGCCGGGCGGATCAGGCGGGCGGTCTCGATCCGGGCGGCGTCCGGGGTGGCGTACTGGACGACCGCGCCGCGGGCCACCTCGGCCGGGCCGTCGACGATCGCCGGGCGGGCGCCCTTGAACAGGTACGGCGGGCTGTAGATCTCGATGCGTTGCTCGAACACGCCCGGGTTCTTGCCGTCGCGGTCGTAGATCGGGTCGCTGCCCATGGTGATCACCCGGCCGTCCGGCAGGAGTAGCGCCTCCGAGTGGTAGTCGCGGCCGACCGTCGGCGCGGCCGCGGTCCGGAAGACGTTCGCGCCCACGTCGTAGATCTGCGCGGTGAGCAGGTCGCTGCGGGTCTGCCCGTGGTACGGCCCGCCGCGGTAGCCGGCCGACCCGCCGCTGGTGAAGACCGTGTCGTCGGGCAGGACCACGGTGTTCAGGTAGCGCGTCGGATGCGGCAGGTCCGGCCCGGGCTCCCAGACCGGGTGCTTCGCGGCCAGGTCGGCGATCGCGGTCCGGGCGGTGGAGACCGGGGAGTCGCCGACCGCGCCGCCGCCGAGGATCATCACCCGCTGCTTCTGGGCCGGCGGGAGCAGCACCGACGCGCTGGTCTCGGTCATCGTCGCGTCGCGCAGGCCGGGCACCGGCTGGAAGTCGTTGGTGCGCATGTTCCACAGCCCGGGGGTGCGGCCCTCGCTCGCCGAGCCGTACCCGGCGTTCGAGCCGGAGAAGAACAGCCGCTCGTCGCGGGCGACGAACAGGGCCGGGTAGGTGGGGAAGACCCGGGTCAGCTTCGGTGCGGCGACCCAGCGCTTGTCCTTGGCGTAGTAGACCTCGTTACGGCCGGGCAGCATCCGGCCGAACTGATCGAGACCGGACACGGCGATGACGTTGCCGCCGGGGAGCGGGGCCAGCGTCGGGTACCAGCGGTGGTCGGTGAGGTTGCCGGTCCGGACGTACTGCTCGGTCTTGGGGTCGAACTCGTACGAGGTGTTGTCCCCGCCGTACTCCTGCTTGTCCCGGCTGATCTTGTCGGCGACGCCGTAGAGGTTGCGCGCGGCCGGCCCGGTCAGTCCCTCGATCCGGTACTGCGCCGGCTGCTCGATCACCTGCGAGTCCCCGGCGATCAGCGCGTCGGCCCACACCTCGACCTCGCCGGCGTGCACCATGGTCTGCCCGTTGTGCCGCATCTTCATCGCGACCGGCACGGTCACGTCGGTGCGGGTCGCGTACCGCCTGCCGTCCGGGGCCAGGAAGACCGTGCCCTTCTTGATCAGCCGGGGCCCGCCGTCCGGCGACTCGTTCTTGATCTTCATGACGCCGGCCGCGAACTTGATGTTCTCCGGAAGTACCTCGTAGGACTTGGTGCCTCCCGCGACCAGCAGGTTGCCGTCGGCGAGGAACGTGTGGCCGCCGCAGAACATGTCGGTCGGCGTCGGGACCAGCGAGTACTTGTCGGTGGCCGGGTCCCACAGGATGGTCTTGAAGGTGCCGGCCTCGAAGTTCTGCCGGTTGTTCCCGGAGCCGGCCACGATCAGCACCTTGCCGGTGCTGAGCAGGGCCGCGTGGATCGCGTTGATCTTGAACTGGTCCGGGACCGCCAGCATCGACCAGTGGCCGTAGGTCTCCTTGTAGGCGGGCCGGTCGATCCGGAACTCGTGGTAGCGGTCCGCGGCGAAGACCACGATCGGGCGGTTGGCGGCGAGGATCGCCGCGACGGCGGGGAGCACGGCCAGGCCGCGGAGGAGGCGGCGGGCCATGGTGGGCTGGGGTCGGGGGATCATGCGTACGTCCTAATCGGCTCTTTTGTTCGTTGGTGGGGAATTCGCGCGGGGGCCGGCGCAGGTCGCCGGCCGAACGCCCAGAGCACGGGCGGGGCCAGGCAGATCGCCAGGTTGACCGTCGGCCAGAGCCACATCAGCCCCTGGGTGCGACCGGTGACCACCGCCGTGACCAGCAGCACCGCGAAGAACGCGGCCCAGTTCAGGTGCGCCCGGAAGGTGGCGATCCGGTCCGGGCTGGCCGAGTCGCCCTTCGGGGTGACCACGAAACCGGCCCGCTGCCGCAGCAGCGTCTGCCGGAACGAGGCCACGTAGACCGGCGCGCACAGCGTGGAGAGCAGCATCCCGGCGAACCCGGAGGAGCCGGCCTCCTCGTGCGGGCTGACGTTGTGCCGCCGGTTCCACAGGTAGAGCCCGACCTGGAACAGTGCCGCGTCGACGTAGAGCATCGACCAGACCTGCTGCGGCACCTGCACGCCGCGCACGCCGAGCACGATGTGCCCGACCGCGGTGGCGGTGCCGAGCAGCCACGCGATCGCGGTCAGCGGGTAGTACGCCATCAGCAGCCCGTAGTGCAGCGACCGGCGCACGCCGAGCTTCGGGACGCGCTTCCAGAACCCGGCCACGCAGACCTCGTCGGTGCCGCGTGACCAGCGGTGCTGCTGGCTGAACAGGTCGGTCCAGGAGGACGGCCCCTCGCCGACCGCGAGCACGTCCGGCGTGTAGACCGAGCTCCAGCGCCGGCCGGTCGCCGGGTTGCGGGCCGCGTGGATCGCCAGGCTGGTCGCCATGTCCTCGGTGATCGAATCCTGCAGACCCCCGACAGAGCGAAGAGCCTTGATGCGTACGGCGTTGTTCGTCCCCACCAGCATCGGCGAGCCCAGTTTGTTGCCGGCCCGCTGCAGCAGCGAGTGGAACAGGTACTGCTGCGACTCCGCCCACCGGGTGACCAGGTTGTCGTAGTTGCCGTAGATCTGCGGGCCGACCACGAACGCCACGTCCGGGTCGCGGAAGTAGCCGAGCAGGCGCTCGCAGAACGACGGCAGCGGGACGTGGTCCGGGTCGACCGAGACGAACACGTCGTACTCGTCGCCGTGCCGGTCCATCCAGGCGTTGTAGTTGCCGTGCTTGGTCCGGGCCTTGAAGGCGCCGCCTTCGGCGTTCCACCTGGGTACGCCTTTCCGGCTGAAATGATGCGCCCCGACCCGCTTGCACATGTCCTTGACCTGGTCGTCGTCACCCTCGTCGAGCAACCAGACGTCCGGCGAGCCGTAGATCCGCAGGGCGGCCCGCAGGGTGCCCTCGACCATCTCGATCGGCTCCTTGCCGGGCACGATCGTGGTGAGGAAGGCGACCCGCAGCCCGCGCTCCGGCGGCACCGGCACCGGGTCCCGGGCCCGCAGCGTGGCCAGGCACAGGGTCACCACGTTGACCAGGCGGAACAGTTCGATCAGGGTGATCGCCGCGATCATGATCGTGGTCGGCGCGGCGAGCCCGCCGGACAGGTCGGCGGAGGTGAGCAGCCAGCCGAAGAACGTGGCCTCACAGGTGAACGCGAAACCCGCGATCAGGAGGCTGCGTACCGGGCGATGGTGGGCCAGGCGCTTGAGCCGGACCCGGTAGTCACCCTCGGGGGCCGGATCCGCGGATCCGGCGAGACGGCTGAAGCTGTCGTAGTCGTAGGGCATCGTGCTCCCTGAGCAATGTGGACAGACGGCCCGGTTGCGCACAGCACGCATTTAGTGTGTTTTAAGCGGTGAACCGGATTTTCCGGGCACATCTGGACAGTAGCCAGTGATCACCAGTCGTGGACATCCCCCGTACCCGATCGGGGAGCCGTTCGGGGGAACGCCCGGATCCGGGCTTGACAGAGATCGTCCGGAAACCGTGAACCGATACGCCCTGTGATCCGTTTGCTTTGACAAGGCGGACGAATTCGGCCCGCTCAAGATTCGACAAGGCGGTGGCGATGCTGATCCTCTTCCTGCTCATCCTGGTCCTGGTCGCCGCCTGCGTGCTCGCAGTGCGGGGGGTCCGCGCCGAGGCACGCAAAGCGGAAGAACCGCTGCTCGTGCCGGAGGCCTTCTTCGCTCCGGCGAGCCTGGAGGGCGTGCTCTGTACCCAGCTGATGGACGGCGACATCACGCGCCGGCAATACCTGCGATCGATGGAGGGCATCGCCGCGCGCGACGAGGAACGCCATCCGCTGGTCGTTCCGTGGCACCTCGGCGCGGGCGAGGAGTGACGCAGCGCGACGAATCCGGAAGGTGAGCCCGGCGCCCGGTGGCGCCGGGCTCCGTCGTTCCCGGGCGGGACACCCCGGGGAAAACCCCCACCGCGAAGCGGGGGCTGTCCGGCTTCTGACCACCGCCGGATTTGCCTAGCGTCGTTCGTGTGATCGAACTACGTGAACTGACCAAACGCTACGGGCGCCGGGTCGCCGTCGACCGGCTGAGCTTCCGGGTCCAGCCGGGCGTGGTGACCGGCTTCCTCGGTCCGAACGGCTCCGGCAAGTCCACCACGATGCGGATGATCCTCGGCCTGGACGCCCCGGACAGCGGCGAGGCGCTGCTCGACGGCGTCCGGTACACCGCCCTGAAACAGCCGCTGACCAGGGTCGGCGCGCTGCTCGACGCGGGCGCGTTCCACCCCGGCCGGAGCGCCCGCGCCCACCTCGCCGCGCTGGCCGCCGGCAACGACCTGCCCGCCGCCCGGGTCGAGCAGGTGCTGCGGGTCGTCGGCCTGACCGAGGCGGCCGGGCGCCGGGCCGGCACCTACTCGCTCGGCATGCGCCAGCGGCTCGGCGTCGCGGTGGCCCTGCTCGGCGACCCGGGCGTGCTGCTGCTCGACGAGCCGGTCAACGGGCTGGACCCGGAGGGCATCCGCTGGATCCGGGACCTGCTGCGCGGGCTCGCCGCCGAGGGCCGGACGGTCTTCGTGTCCAGCCACCTGATCGCCGAGATGGCGCTGACCGCCGACCGGCTGGTGGTGATCGGGCGCGGCCGGCTGCTGGCCGAGACGACCGTCGCCGAGCTCGCCGCCGGCGCCGAGAGCCTGGAGGACGCGTTCTTCCGGCTCACCGACGAGGCCACCGACTACCGGGGAGCAGCGGCATGAGCGCCACGATGCGGATGGAGTGGATCAAGCTGCGCAGCGTCCGGTCGACGTGGTGGCTGGCGATCACGTCGGTGGTCGCGATGGCCGCCACCGGCGCCGGCGTGGGTGTCGGGTACCGGTCACACACGCCGGTCGCCACCGCCGCCCAGATCCTGAACAACAGCCTCGGCGGCGCGATCCTGGCCCAGCTGCTGCTCGGCGCGCTCGGCGTCCTCGCGGTGACCGGGGAGTACAGCACCGGGATGATCCGCTCCACGTTCGCCGCCGTCCCCCGGCGCCGGACCGTGCTGACCGCGAAGGCCGTGGTGGGCGGCGGTGCGGCGCTGGCCACCGGGCTGCTCGCGAGCTTCGCCGGCTACCTGGGCGGGCAGCTCGCGATCCGCGGGACCGCCATTCCGGCCGCCTCGCTCGGCGACCCGGCGATCCTGCGCCCGGTCCTGCTGACCGGGGTCTACCTGGGCGCCACCGCGCTGATCGGGGTCGGTGTCGGCACGGTCCTGCGGCACTCGGGGGCGGCGATCGGCACGCTGTTCGGGCTGACCTTCGTCCCGATGATCGTGGTGGGCCTGTTCGGCGCGAGCGGCATCGAGGTCGGCCGGTTCGTCCCGCTGCTGATGCTGCTCAACTCGATCGCGGTGACCGCGCCGATCCCCGGGCTGTTCGCCGGCTGGGTCAGCGCCCTGCTGATGTGCGGGTACGCGGCGGTCGCGCTGCTGCTCGGCGGCGTCCTGCTCCGCAGCCGGGACGCGTGAGACCGGTAGCGGCATGACCGGAGAGAATGAGCCGATGACCGCGCTGCGCGCCCCGTTCACCAGCCTGGCCCTGCGCCACGTGGTGTTCTGCGTCGCCGGCGTGGTCGTCGCCGTCGCCGTCCTGGCCGTCCCGGCGGCGCTGCCGGCCGCGGCCGTCCTGATCCTCAAGGCGGCCGGCGCGATGGCCGACGAGCCCGCGCCGGTGGTCGCGCCGGTCTTCCTGGTCCTGTTCCCGCTCACCGTCGCGCTGCTGGTCGTGCTGGCGCCCCGGCTCGGGCGCGCGCTCGGCGCCGGGCAGCGCGCCCTCGCCGACCGGCAGCTCGGCGTGCGCGTCGACGGCCCGCCGCCCCGGGCCGCGCGGTGGGTCGCCGACGGGCCGGGCTGGCGCGCCGTCGGGTACGCCCTGCTCAAGGTGCCCCTGGCGATCCCCGAGGGGTACGGCGCGTTCTGCTACCTGTTCGGCGTGGTCAACCTCAGCTACCCGGTGTGGTGGCCGCTGTTCCGCAACCACCCGCCCGGCACCACCCTCGGGCCGGTCCGGGCCCTGACGCCGTTCGGGATGATCAGCGCCCGGACGTTCGCCGGGTCGTTCCTGATCGCCGCGGCCGGCCTCGCCATGCTGCTGGCCGCGCCCTGGGTGATGCGGGCCGGCGCCGCCCTGGACGTGGCCGCGATGCGCCGGCTGCTGGCCCCGCCCCGGCTCGCCGAGCGGGTCCGTGAGCTGCGGGTCAGCCGGGCCCGGGCGATCGACGACGCGGCCGCGATGATGCGCCGGCTGGAGCGCGACCTGCACGACGGCGCGCAGATCCGGCTGGCCACGCTCGCGATGAACCTCGGCATGGCCACCGAGAAGCTCGGCGCCGACGGCCCGCCACCCGACCTCGCGCAGGCCCGCGAGCTGGTCGCGCTCGCCCACCGCGGGGCCAAGGAGGCCCTCGCCGACCTGCGCGATCTGGTCCGCGGGATCCACCCACCGGTGCTCGACAACGGCCTCGGCGACGCGCTGGCGACGCTCGCGTCGAGCAGCGCCGTCCCGGTCGCGGTCGGCGTCGCGCTGCCCGGCCGCCCGGCGCCCGCGATCGAGACGATCGCCTACTTCTGCGCCGCCGAGCTGCTGGCGAACGCGGCCAAGCACAGCCGGGCGCGCCGGATCACGCTCGGCGTCACCGGCTCCGGCGAGCACCTGACGCTGACCGTCGAGGACGACGGCTGCGGCGGCGCCGACCCGGCCGGTCCCGGCCTGTCCGGCCTGGCCCGCCGGATCGCCGTGGTGGACGGCCGGATGCGCGTGCACAGCCCGGCCGGCGGCCCGACCCGGGTCGCGATCGACCTGCCCACCCACGTGTGATGCGGGCAGCGGGGAGGACGACATGCGGGTGGTGATCGCGGAGGACGCCGCGATGATGCGCGAGGGGCTGGTCCGGCTGCTCACCGACCGCGGCTTCGAGGTGTGCGCGGCGGTCGGCGACGCGGACGCGCTGCGGTCGGCGATCGCGGCCTTCGTGCCGGACGTGGCGATCGTCGACATCCGGATGCCGCCGACGCACACCGACGAGGGCCTGCGCGCCGCGCTCGACATCCGGCGCGACCATCCCGGCGTCGGCGTGCTGGTCTTCTCGCAGTACGTGGAGACCCGCTACGCGACGCGCCTGCTCGCGGACCGGCCGTCCGGCGTCGGCTACCTGCTCAAGGACCGGGTCGCCGACGTCGCCGACTTCGTGGACGCGCTGACCCGGGTGGCCTCCGGCGGTACCGCGCTGGACCCGGAGGTGGTCGGCCACCTGATGCGGGCCGGGCCGGGCCCGGCCGGGGTGGCGGCGCTGACGCCCCGCGAACGCGAGGTGCTGGCGCTGATGGCCGAGGGCCGGTCCAACGCCGGGATCGCGGCGGCCCTGGTCATCACGCCCGGCGTGGTGGAGAAGCACGTGGCGAGCATCTTCGCCAAGCTCGGCCTGCCGGCCTCGGACAACGACAACCGGCGGGTCCTGGCGGTGCTGCGGCACGTCGGCGGCTGAGGGGTGGGCCTTGACACTCGGGCATCGATACACGCTAATGGAAACACTGTTTCGGAGAGTGTTACGGCTGACCTTGGAGGTCCCGTGTCCCTGTCCCGTCTTCTCGCCGCGATCGTCGTGACCGCGGCGGCCCTGCTGGGCGTCCCAGCACCAGCGTCCGCGGCGGCCACCGTGGTCAGCAACACCGTCGACGTCGCCTGCGGCAGCAGCACGAACCACCAGGCCGCCGACTGGTACTTCCCGGCGGCGACCAGCCCGAAGGCGCTGGTCTACCTGCAGCACGGCTTCTCCCGCTCGAAGGGCAACATGGCCGCGCTGGCCGGCAAGTACCAGGCCGCGGGCTTCCTGGTGTTCGTGCCGACCCTGCCGTCGACCAACGGCTCCGGCTGCACGGTCAACAACACCGGCAGCAACCCGGCCTTCCTGAAGAACGTCGCCGCCTGGTTCGGCAACCCGGCCGGCCCGCTCGCGGTGAGCTACGCGTCCGCGGCGGCGACGGCCGGGCGAACCGGCAGCACGCTGCCCGCCCCGCTCGTCCTGGCCGGGCACTCGGCCGGCGGTGAGGCGGTCACCTACGTCGCCGGGATCCTCAGGACGACCTATCCGGCGGCCTTCGCCAACCTCAGGTTCCTGCAGCTGCTCGACCCGGTGAAGTCCCCGTCCGGCACCAACATGGCGACCGGGCTGGCCGCGATCGGCGGCACGACGCTGCCGATCTACACGATCTCGTCGCCGCCCTACACCGCCAACAGCAACGCCAGCGGCACGGTCGAGCTGACCACGACGCTGAACCGGCCGTTCCTCGGGGTCCGGCTGACCACCGGCAGCCACTGCGACGCCGAGGGTTCCAGCACGAACTTCCTCTGCACGCTGACCGCCGGGGCGTCGAAGGCCGCCAACGTCACCGCGCTGCAGACCCTCGCGGTGGCCTGGGCGAACGACACGGTCGCCGGGACCACCACCGCGACGAACTACCCCGGCGGCACCTACTACCAGTCGCTGCTCACCGCCGGCACGATCGTCACGCTTCCCTAGGCTGAAGACCCGGCGCTCACGGCACGGTTCGCCGTGGGCGCCGGCTTCCATCAAGACCATGGCGACGTACGGCCGCAGCACCGCGCCCGGCTCGGAGAAGCGCGGGCTATCGCCGTACGGCGGAATGGTCTTGATCTTGATCTGGTCCTCGGCGCGGGATCTCGGTGAGCGCCTCGTCGAGGGCGATGACGTCGGCATACTTGGCGTCCAGGTCGAACAGGTTGGCCTCGTGCGGGCCGGGCGCGCGATCGGCGCATGCCTCGCGCACGACCATCGGCCGGAAGCCGTGCTGCAGCGCGTCGAGCGCCGACGCCCGCACGCACCCGCTGGTCGAGAAACCGCCGATGACCAGCGTGTCGATCCGGTGCGAGGTCAGCCAGGCGGCCAGCGACGTGCCGGCGAACGCGCTCGCGTAGTGCTTGACCACGACCGTCTCGCCGGGCGCGGGGGAGAGCGGCGGCGCGAAACCGGCCAGCGCGCTGCCCTCGGCGAACGCCTTCAGCGCGGGCACCTTCGCGGCGAACAGCGGCGCCTCGGCGCACGACGCGTCCGCGAAGTGGACCCGGGTCCAGACCACCGGGACACCGGCCGCCCGCGCCGACGCGGCCAGCGCGGCCATCGCCTGCGCCGCGATCTCCCCGGTGCCCAGGTAGAGCGGCGAACCGGGCCGGGTGTACGCGACCGCCGGGTCCACGAGCAGCACCGCCGGCCGGTCTCCCCAGCCGAGCCGGCGGGCGAACCCGGCGGTCGCGTAGTCCTCGCCGAGCCCGGTCATCAGATGATGCCGCGCTCGCGCAGGCCGGCCATCTCATCGCCGGTCAGACCGAGAATGCCCTGGTAGACCTCGTCGTTGCTGGCGCCGAGCGCCGGCCCCGGCCACTTCACCGCGCCCGGGGTCCCGGAGAGCCGCGGGGCGACGTTCTGCATCTTCAGCGGCCCGAGCTCGGGGTGGTCGACGGTGATCACGGCCTCGCGGGCCCGCACGTGCGGGTCGGCCAGGATGTCCTCGGCGGTGTAGATGCCGCCGGCCGGCACGCCCGACTCGTGCAGCAGGGCGAGCAGCTTCCCGGACGGGACGGTCGCCGTCCAGTCGCTGATCAGCCGGTCCAGCTCGGCCTGGTGCTGCCCGCGCGAGCCGTGCGTCGCATACCGCGGATCGGTGGCCAGCTCGGGCCGGCCCATCACGTCGGTCAGGCGGCGGAACACGGTGTCCTGGTTCGCCGCGATCAGCACGTCCGAGCCGTCGGCGGTCGGGTACACGTTGCTCGGCGCGACGTTCGGCAGGATCGGGCCGGTGCGCTCGCGGCGGTAGCCCGCCACGTCCCACTCCGGGATCAGCGACTCCATCATGGCCAGGACCGCCTCGTAGATCGCCGAGTCGACGACCTGCCCGCGGCCGGTGCGCTCCCGGGCGTGCAGGGCGGCCAGCGTGCCGAACGCGGCATAGGTCGCGGCGAGCGAGTCGCCGATCGAGATGCCGCTGCGCGACGGCGGCCGGTCCGCCTCGCCGGTGACGTGCCGCAGGCCGCCCATCGCCTCGCCGATCGAGCCGAAGCCGGCGCGCGGCGCATACGGCCCGGTCTGACCGTAACCGGTCACCCGGACCAGGATCAGCCGCGGATTGATCCTCGCGAGCTCGTCGTACGACAACCCCCAGCGCTCCAGCGTGCCGGGCCGGAAGTTCTCCAGCAGCACGTCCGCGTGCTCGACCAGGCGGCGGACCAGGGCCTGCCCCTCCGGCTCGCGCAGGTTGCAGGTGACCGATTTCTTGTTCCGCGCGACGACCGGCCACCACAGCGACTGGCCGTGCGGCTTCTCCCGCCCCCACTGGCGCATCGGGTCGCCGCGGCCCGGATCCTCCAGCTTGATCACCTCGGCGCCGAAATCCCCGAGGAGCTGGCCGCAGAACGGGCCGGCGAGCAGGGTTCCGGTTTCCAGGACTCGAATGTCGGCGAGTGGCGCGGTCATGACAGCACCCTATCCGTGTGAAACGATGTTTCGCTAGACGGAACAGGGGGTGTCGGGTGGAGATCGTCGAGGTCGGTCCCCGGGACGGGCTGCAGAACGAGAAGAAGATCCTGCCTGCGGCAGTCAAGATCGATTTGGTACGGCGGGTGATCGCGGCCGGGCTGCGCCGGATCGAGGTGGCGGCGTTCGCCCGTCCCGATCTCGTGCCGCAGATGGCGGACGCCGCCGAGGTGTTGCGGGGAGTGCCGCGGGTGGAGGGGGTTCGGTATGTCGCTCTGGTGTTGAACGGGCGGGGACTGGAGCGGGCGCTGGCGCTCGGGGACGCTCGGCCGGACGAGATCAACTATGTGGTGGTGGCCAGCGATGAATTCTCCCGTAGGAATCAAGGGGTGGCGACGATGGCGTCGCTCGCGGCGTTTCGCGAGGTTGCGTCGCGAGCCCGAGATGCCGGATTTTTCGTGACATTGACGGTGGCGGCGGCGTTCGGGTGTCCGTTCAGCGGGGAGGTGCCGGTGGCCCGGGTGCGGGCGATCGTCGACGAGGCCGGCCCGATCGACGAACTGTGCCTCGCCGACACCATCGGGGTGGGCGTCCCGCCGCAGGTCACCGAGCTGGCCGCCGCGGTCCGCGAGACGACGCCGTTCAAGGCGCACGCCGGCGGGGCGATTTCGTCTGCGGCGGGCGCTGGTTCGTTCGCGCCGGGCGGCGGTTCGTCTACGGCGGGCGGCGGTTCGTCTGCGGTGGGCGCCCCGGAAGTGCGCGGGGGCCTGCCTCTTCGGGCGCATTTTCACAACACGCGCAACACCGGGTATGCGAACGCGATGGCGGCTGTGGCGGCGGGATTCACCGCGCTCGACAGCAGCGTCGGCGGGATCGGGGGGTGCCCGTTCGCGCCGGCCGCCACCGGGAACATCGCGACGGAGGACCTGGCGTATCTGCTGAACCGGTCGGGTTTGCGGACCGGGGTCTCGGTGCCGGTGGCAGCGGAGGCCGGATCGTGGATCGGCTCGGAGTTGGGCATCGAGGTGCCGGCCCAAATCGGTCGAGCCGGAAATTTCCCGCCTAAGGCCATTTGACGGATTGGCCCCCCAACTGAACATGACCCGCCCTCACCAAGGGGGGCCACCTCCACTGCCGTAATTGTGGCCTGGGGATTCATGATCGGGTTGGGGGGCTGTGGACAAGTCGCTGGTGTGGAAAACGTTCGGGGCTCTTGCGCGCCGAATGGAAACGGTGTTTCCATTCTGGCATGTTGCGGGCTGGTGGGGCGGATCTGACGATCGCCGGCGGGATTCGGGAGTTCGGCCGGGCGACCCCGGACGTGATCGCCGTGCGCGACGGCGACCGCACGCTCACCTACGCGGCGCTCGACGAACGTTCCAACCGGGTCGCCTGTGGGCTGCTCCAGCAGGGTCTTCGGTACGGCGACCGGGTCGCCCTGCTCTGCGGCAACCGGCTGGAGTATCCGGAGATCGCGGCCGGGATCGCCAAGGCCGGGCTGGTGCTGGTGCCGGTCAATCCGCGGCTGACCGCGCCCGAGGTGGCGTTCATCCTGGAGCATTCCGGGGCACGGGCGGTGCTGGTGGACGAGGCGCTGGCCGGGGCGGTTGACGACGTACCCCTCAATCGGGTTTTGATCGGGTCTTCCTATGAGGCCTGGCTCGGCGCGGCGAGCAGCGTGGATCCGTGGATCGCGGTGGACGAGCGGGACCCGTTCTGCATCGCCTACACCGCCGGGACCACCGGGGATCCGAAGGGCGTGCTGATCTCGCACCGGTCCCGCTGCCTGACGTTCTATGCCACCGCGCTGGAGTGGGGGCTGGGGCCGGGGCGCCGCACGATCGCGGTCGCGCCGATGTATCACGGGGCCGGGTTCGCGTTCGCCTACGCGTCGGTCTACTGCGGCGGCACGGTCAGCATGCTGCGCTCGTTCGATCCGCACCGGCTGCTCGACATGATCGATCGGGACGGCGCGCAGTCGGTCTTCCTGGTCCCGACGCACGCCCAGTTGATTCGCGCCGCGATGCCCGAACCACCCCGATCAACGACCCTGGACACGCTCTACTTCAATGCCGCGGCGCTGCCGAAGGTGCTCAAGGAGTGGGTGTTCGAGGCGTTCCCCGGCGTGGGCGTGCACGAGCTCTACGGCTCCACCGAGGCCGGCGTGGTCACGAATCTGCGCCCGCCGGACGCGCGGCGCAAGGCCGGCTCGGTCGGGCATCCGTGGTTCGCGACGCAGGTGCGGGTGGTCGGCCCGGACGGGGAGCCGGTCGGGACGGGCGTTCCGGGCGAGCTGTTCAGCCGATCGCCGTACCTGATGAACGGCTATCACCGGAACCCGGCGGCGACCGCGGCCTGCACCACCGCGGACGGCTTCCTGACGTCCGGCGACATCGTGATCCGGGACGAGGAGGGCTTCCTCTCCATCGTGGACCGGGTCAAGGACGTGATCATCACGGGCGGGGTGAACGTGTACCCGCGTGACGTCGAGGAGGTCCTGCTCACCCATCCGTCGGTCACCGAGTGTGCGGTGGTCGGCGAGCCCGACGACCGCTGGGGTGAACGGGTGGTCGCATATCTGGTCGGTCAGGGCCCCCTGGAGCCCGACGTACTCGAGGCGTTTCTGCGCGAACGGCTGGCCGGTTTCAAAGTCCCCAAGCAGTACCGAGCCGTGCCGGCGCTGCCCCGCAACGCCGCCGGAAAGATCCTGAAACGCGAGCTGAGGAGTACGCCGTGAGGGCACACGTGGAACTGATCCACGAGGACGACTACATCTTCCACGCCGGGGAACTGCCGTTCGGCGAGGGCAAGATCCTGGAACGACGGCTGTCCACCGACGAGGAGGACGGGTCGTCGTCGCTGTCGCTGCACGCGACCGCGGACTGGGGCCGCGGCCCCGGGACCCCGCACGCCGACACCGAGTTCTACGTGGTCGAGGGCTCGATGCTGTACGGCGGCCGGGAGCTCGGGCCGGGCGGCTACGTCCAGGTGCCGCAGGGCGAGGCGATGGACTGGATCAAGATCCGGGAGGGGTCGCGCGTCCTGCACTGGCGGGAGTACGGCGACGCCGGCTTCGACCCGCTCGACGGCGGAACGGAGCTGACCGCCACCGTCGTCGACGCGAACACCATGGACTGGGTGGAGGCGCCGTCGGTCGGGCCGCTCACCCCGCTCTACATCAAGCTGCTGCACCGGGACCCGAAGACCGGCTTCTACACCCGGCTGATCCGGGCGAAGCAGGGCTGGACCGACCACCGGCTCGCGCATCACCCCTGCTACGAGGAGTTCTACACGCTCGGCGGGCGGATGGCGTACAACTTCGGCGACATCGACGAGGGCACCTACTGCTTCCGGCCGGCGGGCGTGAAACACGGGCATTTCGTCGCCGAGACCGACATCGACTGGATCATCCGCTCGGACGGCGAGCTGATCAACTGGTACACCACCGAGGAATGGGTCAAGTGGGGCGGCCACGCGGAGAACTACCCGCACGAGCACGCCCCGGTGATCTCCACGATGCCGGTCCGCTCCCGCAGCCGGGGCGACTGGTCCGGCGACGGCATGTGATCAGAACCGGTCGAAGGGGCGGATCTTCGGCGCGAACGCCGAGTTGAGCTGCAAGAGCACGATCAACCCCACTCCGGCGTACGTGTTCCACACCGCCAGCAGCACCCCGACCAGGTAGAGAGCCTGTGCCACCACGATCCGGCGGCGCAGGCTCGCCCGGAAGCCCGGTTCCCGGTCCTCGCGCAGCAGGCCGGCCCGGTCCGCGTACCGCAGGCAGGCGAGCAGCAGCAGGCCCAGCACCAGCAGGTTCAGCCAGTAGACCAGCAGCGCCAGGCGGACCGTCATGAACTCGGCCAGCAGCGCGGTCGAGAACGGCATGAACGACACGCCCAGCAGGAACGTCAGGTGCAGCCAGCTCAATTGCCGGTCGCCGCGCGCGCAGAAGTTCAGCTGGGTCTGCTGCCCGAGCCAGAACATCCCGAGCGTCAGGAAACTGAGGGCGAACGCCAGCGCGCTCGGGCCGACGTGCGCCAGCAGACTGAACAGCGCCCGCTCCGGCTCCATCGCCCCATCGCTCCACAGCGGCCGCTGCCGGCGCATCTCGTCCATCACCGGGACGCGCAGGTCCAGCACCAGCAGCGTCATGGTCACCGCGAAGATGCCGTCGCTGATCGCCGCGAGTCGATCGACGCTGCCGCCGGCCAGCCGGTGATAAAGGGTCCGCTCCATCCGCCGACCATGTCACGACCGGCCGACGCGACGCCGCCCCGCTTCTCCGCTTCGCCACAAAATTATTCGGTACGGGGTGAAAGCCCCGGCCCCGTGCCGGACATGGAGCAGGGTGGACCCCGTGAACGTGGACGACCGCCGGAAGCGGTTCGAGGCGATCGCCCCGGCGGTGATCGACGCCGTCCGCCGCTACCTGGCGCGGCGCACCGACCCGGCGACCGCCGACGACGTGCTCTCCGAGACGCTGCTGATCTGCTGGCGGCGACTGGACGAGATGCCCGGCGAGCACCTGCCCTGGGCGTACGGCGTAGCTCGTAATTGCCTGGCCAACGCGGACCGTGGGCGGCGCCGCCAAGCCCGGCTGGCCGCCCGGATCGCCGTTCTCGATCCGCCGCCGGAGGCGGTGGCCGAACCGGCCGTGACCGAGACCGATCTGACCGCCGTGCTCGCCGAGATGCGTGCCGAGGACGCCGAGTTGCTGCGCCTGTGGGCCTGGGAGGACCTCACGCCGCCCCAGATCGCCCTGGTCCTGGGCATCTCCACGAACGCCGCGACGATCCGGCTGCACCGGGCCAAACAGAAGCTGCGAAAGCTGATCGAGGCTGCCGGACATGAGGAGTCGACAGAAGGGAGCCGGCCGTGACCGACGACGATCTGCGTACCACCCTGCGCCGTGCCGACCCGGCGGCGTCGCTGCCACCGCTGCCTCCCGCCCGCGTCGACCACCTCCTGGAGCAGACCATGGCCACCCCGTTCGCCGACGCCCCCACCGTCACGCCGCCGTCCCGGTGGCGCCGGACCGCCCTGCTCGCCGCCGCGGCCCTCGTCCTGGTCGTCGGCGCCGGCCTCGCCTGGCTTCAGCTCCGCCCGCCGTCCGGTGATGATCAGGTCAGCACGGCCGCGCCCACGGCCATCACTCTGACCGGCGCGGGAATCGCGGCCAAGTGCGTGGAGCCGACGGCGGAGGTGCTGGCGTCGCGCGCCGACCTGGCGTTCGCCGCGACCGTCCGCGACGTCGCCGGTGACACGGTGACGCTGCAGGTCACGAACGTCTACAAGGGCGCGGCGGTCGATCTGGTCCACGTCCCGCAGGCGCCCGGCGCGTCCGAGGGGCTGATGGGCAGCGGTTCCTTCGAGGCCGGCAAGAAGTACCTGGTCGCGGCGTCGCAGGGGCAGATCATCACCTGCGGCTACAGCGGCGAGGCGGACGCGCCCGGCCTGCAGGGCCTGTTCGACGCCGCGTTCTAGGGTCTCACCTGCCGATCCGCGCGCCTGCCGATCCGCGCGCGGAAAGGCACTAGGCGAGCGTGATCGCGAGGAGCGCCCGGCCCGGCCCGAGCAGGGCGAACGCCAGGCGCTCCACGCGCTCGTCGTGCACCGCGGCGGTCACCGCGATCGCCCCCTCCGGCAGCGGCCCGAGCTCGTGCTCCGGCTGCTCCTCGCCGAATCCGCCCAGGCCGCGCCACCGGCCCGTGGCGTCCACCGCGGTCGCCTCCGGACCGATCGCGCACATCGCCGCGAGCAGCACGAGATCGGTCACGTCGGCGTCGGCCACCGGCGGGTCCAGCGGCCAGTGCTCGAGATCGACCCGCGACGCGACCTCGGCCGGGTCCGGCATCCACTCCGACAAATCAAGATCAAGACCGAAAAGAATCAGCCGTTCCCGTACGAAGGAAGCCAGCTCCCCGAGCGGCAACCGCACCGTCTCCTGATCCTCGGCCACCACCACCGGGACGTTCGTCGCCGACCGCACCGCGGCGTCCAGCGCGACGACCTCGCCCGCGTCCACCTCGAAGACCACGCCGCCGGCCGGCACCCGCCAGCGCGGCGTCCCGTAGTCGTCGACGCTCAGCAGGTCGGCGCCGCGCACGCTCATCCGACGCCGTCCAGCGACAGCCGTATCGACACGGTGTCACCGACGTCGATCCGTTCCGCGGCCCGCACCCGCGCCTTGACCGGCACGATGTAGCGCCCGTCCTTGGGCCACAGCGACGTCGTCCAGTCGGTGCCCCCGATCCGCGCCGCTACCGGGATCATTCCCCACCCGTAGCTGACCAGCGACGACGCCGCCTCCAGCTCGTCGCACTGCTCCGCCGGCACGGTCACGAAGTGCCAGGGCGCCGGCCCCTTCCAGAACCACAGCTCACCACGGAACTCGAGATCCACGCTGCCGAGGATAGGCCCCGGCGTTTTTCAACAACAATCGACCCGTATCTATCGGTGGGCTCGCATGGCGGTCACGCCGCGATGGAATCGCTCCCACCCGGGCCGTGGCGTCGAACAGCCGCGACGTCTGGAGTGGAGCGGACGAAGCGAAGGTGCGGGGCTGTGGCCGTACCCTAATCGGATTTTGATCTTGGGGGTTTGCTCATGCGTGGATGCGGAAGCGGGAGACCACGTCGTTGAGGCTGGTGGCGAGGCCGGCCAGGTCGGTGGCGGCCTGGCGGGTGGAGGTGGCGCCGTTGGCGGTCTGGGAGGCGGTCGTGGCGACCTGGTCGATCGAGCGGTGGATCGCGTCCGCGCCGTGGGCGGCGTCGTCGAAGAGGCGGCTGAGCTCGTTCGTGGTGGCGGTCTGCTCCTCGACAGCGCCGGCGATGCTGGCCTGGTACTGGTTGATCTCGTTGATCACGTCGGCGATCCGGCCGATCGCCTCGATCGCGTGGCTGGTGTCGCCCTGGATCGCCTCGATCCGCTGGCCGATGTCCTCGGTGGCCCGGGCCGTGCTCTGCGCCAGGTCCTTGACCTCGCTCGCGACCACCGCGAAGCCCTTGCCGGACTCGCCGGCCCGAGCCGCCTCGATCGTCGCGTTCAGGGCGAGCAGGTTCGTCTGCTCGGCGATGCTGGTGATCAGCTTGATCACGTTGCCGATCTCGTCGGTGGACGCCGACAGCTTCGACATCGCGGCGGTGGTCTGCTGCGCGGTCTCCACCGCGCCCTGCGCGATCTGCGCGACCGTCGTGGTGTTCCCGGCGATCTCCCGGATCGCGGCGGTCATCTGCTCGGCGCCCTGCGCGGCCTCCCGGACCCGCTCGGTCACCAGGGTGCTGGAGTCGGAGACCGTGCTGACCTGGCCGGCGGCCTGCTCGGACGACGCGTCGACGTCGCCGCTGATCAGGGTGAGGCGCTCGGAGGCCGCGCGGAGCGAGTGGGCGTTCTCGGCGATCGTGCCGATCGCCCGGCGGATGTCGCCGACCGCCTCGTTCACCGCCGCGGACATCTGGCCGATCTCGTCGCGGCTGGTCACCGGCACGTCGGCGGTGTAGTCGCGCTGGGCGACCCGGCGCAGCGCGGCGACCGACACGGCGAGCGGCCGCAGGATCGACCGGCCGATCAGGAAACCCGCGCCGACCAGCAGCGCCAGGCCGATCGCGAGCACCAGGCCGACCGTCCAGCGAACCCGGCTGACCAGGCTCTTCTGTGCCGCGTCGGACGCCGTGGCCTGCTTCGCGATCGAGTCGATCACGGTCGTCAGGTCGGCGGAGAACGCCTTGTTCGCGGTGAACAGCGACTCGCCGGCGGCATACCGCTCGGCCTTCGTCGCCCCGTCGCCCAGCTGGGTCTGCACCCCGGACGCGGTCGTCGAGTAGGCCTGCCAGGACGTGCCCAGCGAGCCGGCCGCGGCGAGCTCGCGGGCGGTCAACTGGCTGATCAGGTCGTCGCCCTCGGCCAGGAACGGCTTGTTGAGGGCGATGAAGTTGGCGGTGTCCTCGGGGAAGCCGATGTTGCCGTTCACGATGCTGCGCACCATCGTGGCGGTGGTGTCCAGCCGGGACAGCAGCAGACTGGTCTGGCGGAGCTCGTCCTGCGCGGTCGAGGCGGTGGCCAGCCGGGTGATGTTGACCAGGGCGGTGACGCCCAGCGCCACCGCGAGCAGCACGCTCATCAGGATGAGACTGCTGAGCTTCCAGCGAACCGACCAATTCCGCATGATCCACCAATCGGCCACGCAGCGGAGAAGCTGAGCGCGTGCTTAGCTGGAAATCATGATCGGCGACTCCATCGACCCGGCCCACCTGCAGGACGTCCTCGACGGGCGGTGGGCGCACATCCGGCAAGCGGTCCGTGACGAACTCGGCAAGGCCGGCTTCGCCGTGGTGCACGGCGAGACCGGCGAGCAGGCCCGGGAGCGGATCTCCGCGCTGATCCGGCAGATCCCGTCCGACATCGGCGTCGCGTCGGCGTTCCCGAAGGCCTACGGCGGGTCGGACGACCCGGGCGGCTCCGTGGTGGCGGCCGAGATGCTGGCGTACGCGGACCTGTCCCTGATGGTGAAGGCCGGCGTGCAGTGGGGCCTGTTCGGCGGGGCCGTCGTCGCGCTCGGCACCGAGCGTCACCACGCCGAGTTTCTGCCCGGCATCATCTCCACCGAGGTCATGGGCTGCTTCGCGATGACCGAGACCGGTCACGGCTCCGACGTGCAGAAACTGCGCACCACCTGTGTGTACGACCCGGCCACCGGCACGTTCGACCTGCACACCCCGCACCAGGCGGCCCGCAAGGACTACATCGGCAACGCGGCGCGGGACGGCCGGATGGCGGTCGTCTTCGCCCAGCTGGTCACCGAGGGCCGCAGCCGTGGCGTGCACGCCTGGCTGGTCCCGATCCGCGACGCCGACGGCAACCCGATGCCGGGCGTCACGCTGGGCGACGCCGGCCACAAGGCCGGCCTGCTCGGCGTCGACAACGGGCGGATCAGCTTCGACCACGTGACCGTGCCGCGCGAGATGCTGCTCGACCGCTACGGCCAGGTCGCCGCGGACGGCACCTACACCAGCCCGATCGAGAACGACACCCGCCGCTTCTTCACCATGCTGGGGACGCTGGTCCGCGGCCGGGTCACGGTGGGCGGCGCGGCTTCCGCCGCGACCAGAGAAGCATTGACAATCGCGATTCGGTACGGCGACAGCCGCCGCCAGTTCGGTGTGCCCGGCGACGACCGGGAGGTGGTGCTCAACGACTACCTCGCCCACCAGCGCAAACTGTTGCCGGCGCTGGCCACGTCGTACGCGTACGTGTTCGCCCAGGAGGAGTTGGTCGGCACCCTCGCCGACGTGCAGTCCGGCCCCGGCCCGGTCGACGAGCACCGCCAGCGTGAGCTGGAGTCCCGCGCCGCCGGCCTGAAAGCCATGCAGACCTGGCACGCC
Organism: Actinoplanes sp. L3-i22; assembly: GCF_019704555.1. Taxonomy (NCBI): domain Bacteria; kingdom Bacillati; phylum Actinomycetota; class Actinomycetes; order Micromonosporales; family Micromonosporaceae; genus Actinoplanes; species Actinoplanes sp. L3-i22. Next base: position 8,802,201 of record NZ_AP024745.1, on the reverse strand, counting down.
ACGCACACGATCCAGATGTGCCGGGAGGCGTGCGGCGGCGCCGGCTACCTGTCGGAGAACCGGCTGCCCGCGCTGAAGGCCGACACCGACGTGTTCACCACGTTCGAGGGCGACAACACGGTCCTGCTGCAACTGGTCGCGAAGGGCCTGCTCACCGGCTACCGGGACGCGTTCGGCTCGCTCGACGGCTGGGGCCGGGCCACGTTCGTCGCCGAGCAGGTCCGCGAGATGGTCCTGGAGCGCACCGCCGCCCGCGGCCTGATCCAGCGCCTGGTCAGCGCGGTCCCGGGCCGCGACGAGGAGGTCGCGGTGACCGACCGCGGCTGGCACCTGACCATGTTCGAGGACCGCGAGAAGCACGTCCTGGAGGGCGCGATCCGCCGCCTGCGCAACGGCGCCGCGACCAAGAAGGACCGCCCGTTCGACATCTTCAACGACGTCCAGGACCACGTCCTGAAGACGGCCACCGCGCACATCGACCGGATCACCTTGGAAGCCTTCGTCGCCGGCATCGAACGGGCCGCCGACCCGGGCGCGAAAGCCCTGCTCAACCGGGTCTGCGACCTGTACGCCCTGACCGTGATCGAGGCCGACAAGGGCTGGTTCCTGGAGCACGGGCGCCTGACCCCGGCCCGCTCCAAGGCGGTCACCGGGGTCGTCAACGACCTGCTCGGCGAGCTGCGCCCGCACCTGTCGACGCTGGTGGAGGCGTTCGCGATCCCGGACGAGTGGCTGAACGCGGCGATCCTGCGCGAGGAGCCCGCCCGCCAGGAGGCGATGGCCGAGGAGGACGCGCGGCACGCCGCCTCGTGATCGCCTCAGACGCGGGACTTCCAGGCAGGCAGGCCGGCCGCTGACCGGAGCGTCGGCCAGGCCGTCATGGCCGGTGCCCGGCGCAGGTAGCGTTCGCACTCCTCGGCGAAGTCCACCCCGGCCGCGGTCAGCCGGGTCCGGGCGATGACCGCCTCGGGATCGGTCTCGTCGTCCTCGGCCAGCCGGATCTCGTCGGTGTACGGGCCGCCGGTGAGCCGGGCCGTCGCCAGCCCGAGCCCGACCGCGAAGGTGACGCCGACGCAGGTCCGATAGGGGCTGATGATGGCGAACACGTTGTCCGGCCGATGGTCGATGACCATGAGCTGCACACCGTCCCCGGTGGCCGGCATCACGAGGTCGAAGAAGATCGCGGGGCGGTTCCCGTCCGGCGCGGGCGGCAGCCGCTCCCCGATCAGGGTCCGGTCCAGACGCGCACCGGAGAGCGGGCGGCCGTCCCCGTCCAGGACGTCGAATCCAGGAACGACCGTCCCGCCCAGCAGCTCACCGAGCACCAGCCCGGTCTCCCGCGCGACCGCGCCGAGCGAGACCGGGCGCGGCAGCTCGACCTCTACATCCACCGACATGAGCGGAGACGATATCGGTGAGCGGGACGCGCGCCTCACGTCGCCGCTTTCTCGGGATATCGGCCTCGACCGCGGACAAGTTTCTCCATGATGAGCATGTGGACCAGCGACGGGCCGAACTGGCGCGGACGATGCGGGCTCTCGGAATGTGGCGGCAGGTGTCCGGGACGGAAGCGGACGCCGCCCAGCGAAGCGTCGCCGAGGGCGGTTATCCGTTCGATTCCGCCTCGGAGGATCCGGGCTACGACTGGTTCTTCGTTGACGGCGAGGAGATGGCCGAGGGCCAGATCGAGAACCAGCTCGCCGAAATCCGGCCCCGCCTGCGGGAACTCGGCGTCGACCTGGTGGCTGAATCGCGCCCTCCGGCGCCTCGGTCTTCGATGAGCGGCCGCTGGGCGGAGGTTGGCGATTCCGTCCGGGCGGTGGGTCAGCGGGCCAGGAAGTGGCCCTGGGGGGTGCCGAGGGGTTTGCCGTTCTCGTAGGCGAGGTGGCCGCGGACGATGGTGGCGACCGGCCAGCCGCGGACCTTGCGGCCCTCGAACGGGCAGTGGTCCTGGCCGGACAGCAGCAGGTCGGTGGTGACCTCCTGTTCCAGGTCCGGGTCGACGATGGTCAGGTCGGCGTCGTAGCCGACCAGCAGGTTGCCCTTGCGGCCGTCCAGGCCGTACGCGCGGGCCGGGTTCGCCGAGGCCAGTTCGGCGACCCGGGCCGGGGTGAGGCCGCGTTTGTGCATGCCCTCGCTCAGCAGGATCGGGTAGAGCAGGGCGGTGCCGCCGAAGCCCGGCAGGGCGGGCCACAGCTCCTCGCCCTTCGACGACTCCTGGCAGCAGGCGTGGTCCGACGCCACCCAGTTGACCGTGCCGTCCAGGACGCCGGCCCAGAGTGCCTCGGTGTCGGCCCGGCTACGGATCGGCGGGTTGACCTTGCCGCCCAGGCCGGACAGGTCGTCGTAGGACAGGCACAGGTGGTGCAGGGTCACCTCGAAGCGCATGTCCACCGACGGCATCGCCAGGCGGGCCTCGCGGGCCGCGGCCAGGGCTTCGCCGGAGGACAGGTGCAGCAGGTTCACCGAGCAGTTGGTGGCCCGGGCCAGGGTGGTGGCCTCGCCGATGGCGACCCGTTCGGTGAGTGGCGGCCGGGCGTCCGAGTAGGCCTTCAGGGTCTGCGGGTCGCCGGCCTCCCGGATCCGGTCGATGAACAGGCGCATGAGCTCGGCCTGCTCGCAGTGCAGGGAGAGCGAGATCCGGCGGTCGGCGGCGGCGCCGGCCGCGGACACCGCCTCCATCAGCTGGTAGAGGTGGCCGAGGTCGTACTCGTCGCTCATGGTGAACGCCTTGGCGTCCCGGGAGTCCGCGGCGAGGTTGAAGCCCTTGTAGAACATGTAGTACTTGAACGAGCTGATCCCGGCCTCGACCAGCGCGGGGATCTCCCGCACCTGGGTGGTGTCCATCGGCGCCAGGTGGAAGCCGTAGTCGGTCCACGCGTGCCCGGCGACCGCGTCCAGCACCTCGGGCAGGATCGTCGCGTACGGCCCGGTCTTGTTCAGGTAGTGCTGCCCGGTGCGGAAGTACGAGAGCACGGTCGTCGCCCCGCCGACCAGTGAGGAGCGGGTCTCCTCGGCCGCGTCGACCGCGAGCGGGCGGTAGATGCCCAGGTGGAAGTGGGCGTCGACGGCGCCGGGGAAGACCAGCCGGCCGGTGGCGTCGACCACCTGGCCGGCCTCGGACGTGGGGATCGAGGTGGCGATCGCGGCGACCCGGCCGTCCGTCACCGCCAGGTCGGCGCGCATGGTGCCGACGTAGGGGACGACCAGCGTGCCGCCGCGTACCAACAGGTCATACCGGCTCATCGGAACCTCCGGGGAGAGCTGCGTTTCGCACACAGTAACGGGGTTTCCTTCATCGGAACAGAGCGGTTAGTGTGTGGCATGACCGCCCTGACCGACCTGACCGTCGTCGACGCGTCCACCCTTTTCGCTGGTCCGCTGGCCGCGACGATCCTCGGGGACTACGGCGCCGACGTGCTGAAGATCGAGCATCCGGCCAAGGGCGACCCGGCCCGCGGCCACGGCCCGGCCAAGGACGGCGTCCCGCTCTGGTGGACCATGCTCGGCCGCAACAAGCGCACGATCACGCTGAATCTCGGCGATGCCCGGGGCGCGGCGATCGCCCGGAAGCTGCTGGCGGACGCGGACGTGCTGATCGAGAACTTCCGGCCGGGCACGCTGGAGCGCTGGGGGCTCGGCCCGGCGACGCTGCACGCGATCAACCCGAGGCTGGTCATCGCCCGGGTGACGACCTACGGCCAGTTCGGGCCGTATGCGAGCCGCCCCGGCTTCGGGACCCTGGCCGAGGCGATGAGCGGCTTCGCGGCCATCACCGGGGAGCCGGACGGCCCGCCGACGCTGCCGCCGTTCGGCCTGGCGGACGGGATCAGCGCGCTGACCTGCGCCCAGGCGATCATGACCGCGCTCTACCACCGGGACGTGCACGGGCAGCCCGGGCAGGTGATCGACCTGGCGATCGTCGAGCCGATGCTGACCGTGCTCGGCATGCAGGCGATGGTCTACGACCAGCTCGGCATCGTGCAGACCCGGACCGGGAACCGCTCGGTCAACAACGCCCCGCGCAACACCTACCGGACCGCCGACGGCCGGTGGGTCGCCGTCTCGACCAGCGCGCAGGCGGTCGCCGAGCGGGTGATGCGGCTGGTCGGGCGGCCCGAGCTGATCGACGAGCCGTGGTTCGCCACCGGCGCCGGGCGGGCCGCGCACGCCGACGTCCTGGACGAGGCGGTCGGCGCGTACATCAAAGCCCACGACCTGGCGGCGGTGGCGGCGGCGTTCGAGGCCGCGCAGGCCGCCGTCGCCCCGGTCTACGACATCGCGGACGTCTTCGCCGACCCGCAGTTCCAGGCGCGCGACTCGGTGACCACCGCGCACGACCCGGTGCTCGGGCCGGTGCGGATGCCCGCCCCGCTCTACCGCATGTCGGCGACGCCCGGCCGGATCCGCTGGACCGGCCGCGAGCGTGGCGCCGACACCGACGAGGTGCTCACCGGCCTCGGTTACCCCCAGCACGAGTTGGACGCGCTGCGCTCCGAAGGAGTCCTGTGAAAGTCTTCGATCTCGCCCAGCCCATGCGGCGGGGCATGCCACAGTCCCCGAACCATCCGATCTACCAGCACGCGCTGGTCCGGCGGCACGGCGACGTGATCCGGGCCGGCGGTGGCTCGGCCGCCAACGACATCCTGGTGCTGGGCACGCACGTGGGCACGCACGTCGACGCGCTGGCGCACGTCTCCCAGGACGGGCTGCTGCACGGCGGGGTGGTCGCCGCCGACGTGCAGTCCGACGCCGGGTTCGCCCGACTCGGCATCGACGAGTTCCCGCCGTACGTCGGCCGGGGTGTGTTTCTCGATGTCGCGGCCCTGCACGGGGTCGAGATCCTGCCGCCGGGCTACGAGGTGACGGCGGGCGATCTCGCGGCCGCCGCCGGCGACCTCAAGATCAACCCCGGAGACGCGATCCTGGTGGGCACCGGCTGGTCCCGGCGCTTCGGCGATCCGATTTCCTTCCTCGGTACGGCGGAAGGAGTCCCCGGCCCCGGCCCGGAAGCCGCCCGCTGGCTGGTGGCCAAGGGCGTGACGGTCACCGGGGCGGAGACCATCGCCTACGAGCGGATCGCGCCGGCGGCCGGCCACGCGAGCCTGCCCGTGCACCGGATCCTGCTGGTCGAGGCCGGGATCAACATCGTCGAGACGATGCTGCTCAGCGGGCTTGCCGACGCCGGGGTCAAGGAGTTCCAGCTGATCCTGGCGCCGCTGCGGCTCATCGGTGCGACCGGTTCGCCGGTGCGGCCGCTGGCGGTGGTGCCGTGACGGCGCCGCCGCTGGCGCACCTGCTCGGGGAGTTCGCGGCGAGCGTCGATCCGCCGGAACGGGTCCGGGCAGATGTCCCGGCGCGCGTGCTCGATGTGCTCGGGAACGCCCTGGCGGCGTACGCCGAAATCGGGAAGGACGCCGCGCCCGCCGCGCTCGCCGTGATGAAACGCTGGGGTGGCGTCCCCGAAGCGACCGTGATCGGTTCCGGCGAACGTCTCCCCGCGCCCTCCGCCGCGTTTGTCAACGGGGTCCTCGCGCACTCGCTGGACTTCGACGACACGCACCTGCCGTCGGTGCTGCACCCGAGCGCCTCGGTGGTGCCGGCCGCGCTCGCCGCGGCGCAGGCCGGCGCGCCCGGCGACCTGATCGCCGCGATCGCGGCCGGCATCGAGGTCACCAACCGGCTCGGGATGGCCGGCTGTGACCCGGAGACCGGCGCGAACCTGTATTTCGACCGTGGTCAGCACGCCACCTCCATCTGCGGCACGATCGGCGCGGCCGTCGCGGTGTCCCGACTCTACGAACTGGGTCCGACAAAAATCGCGGACGCGATCGGCATCGCCGCCTCGATGGGCGCGGGCGTGCTGGAGGCGAACCGCACCGGCGGCTCGGTGAAACGCACGCACTGCGGCTGGGCCGCGCACGCCGGCGTGGTCGCGGCGACCCTGGCCGCGGAGGGACTGACCGGGCCGCCGACCGTCCTCGAGGGACGGTTCGGGTTCTTCACGGCGCACACCGGCCGCTTCGACCCGCGCGCCCTGGACGGGCTCGGCGCGGACTGGGAGCTGCTGCGGACGGTGTTCAAGCCGTATCCGTCGAACCACTTCACGCACGCCGGGATCGACTGTGCGCTGGCGCTGCGTGCGGGCGGCCTGGATCCACGGGACATCGCGGCGCTCGAGCTGGGCGTGGCCGAGCCGGTGCTGCGGACGATCGCGGAGCCGCCCGCGGAGAAGGCGCGGCCGCGCAGCGGGTACCACGCGAAGTTCTCCGGGCCGTACACCCTGGCCGTGGCCCTGACCGGCGGAGGTGGACTGGGCGTGGGCCTGGACGACTTCACCGCGCTGACCCCGGAGCGCCTGGCACTGGCCGCCAGGGTGACGGTCTGCGCGGACCCGGCCGCGACCGCCGCGTTCCCCCGGGCGTTCGCCGGTGTCCTGAGAGTACGGACGAAGCGCGGCGCGGTCCTGGAGCATCGCGTCGGCAGCTCCCGCGGCGGCCCCGGGCATCCGCTGAGCGAGGCCGAGGTGCGGGCGAAGTTCACCGACAACGCGGGCCGGGCGCTGGACCGGCCGGACCAGCTCGCCGACGCGGTCCGGGCCCTGCGCGACGGTGGCCCGGTTTCCGCGTTGTTTCCGCTCTGACCCCGTTTCGGGAAACGGTGTATCGCCTGGCGAAATATGGCTGGCCGGAGGCTTGACACCACCGGCCCGCGACTGAGTTTATAGATCCCACGCAGAAGTAAAACGCCGTTTCCCGATGGGAAACACGATCGGATGCGTACCGCGCGCCAGGCGCCGCCACTGGGGACAGCGGCGGTGCACCCACCCGAGAGAGGGGACGCGGCACCACGATGAAACGCATTGCTCGCACGGCTCTGATCGCCACGGTCGGACTGGGGGCCGTCCTGGTCGTCCAGGCGCCGGCCTCCGCGTACGGGCCGACCGCCAACTCCCTGGGCTGCCGGATCTACTTCAGCGACACCGGCGCCGGCTCGTCGCCGAGCACCTGGGCCGACACGTTCACCCTGACCCAGTCGCCGGCCAAGCCGGCACCGGGCGCCAAGGTGACCGTGTCGCTCACCGCGGCCGCGGGGACCACCAACGGCCCGGTCCCGCTCGACGCGGGCTCGGTGCCGGTGATCGTGACCGTCGGGATCGCCGGGTCGCAGACCGGCACGGTCACCCTCAACCAGCCCACCTATCCGGCGGCGGCCACCGCGGCCTACGCCAAGCTCGGCGGGTTCACCGCGACCGGCTCGTTCACCGCCGGCGCCGCGGGCGACCTGACCCTCACCGTCAAGCAGGTCAAGTTCGCCAACACCACGGCGTCCACCTACTGCTCGGCGGAGGGGGACCGGGACCACAAGGCGGCCCCGGCCGACACCACGATCGTCCAGGCGGTGCCGGTCGTGGACTCGGGCATCGCGGTCACCGGGATCTCCGGCCAGACCGTGACCGACTCGGCCCGGGCCGGCAACACGATCAGCTGGAAGGTGTCCGGCCTGGCCGCCTCCGCCACGCTGACGGCGCAGCTGAAGGACAGCAGCGGCGGCGGCACGGGGGAGGGGGCCGGCACCGGGACCACCGACGCCACCGGCGCCGGCACCGGAACCCTGGCCGTGCCGACCGGGGCCACCGCCGGCAAGCGGACCCTGGTCGTCACGGACGGCACCGACGCGCTGTCGGTGCCGATCACGATCCTCGGCACCCCGAAGATCACCCTCTCGCCCGCGGCGGGCGGCGCCGGCACGACGACGACCGTCAAGGGCACCGACTTCAACCCGGGCAGCAGCATCACGGTACGGGGCTACCAGGCCCTGACCGGGGCGCCGCCGCCCCCGGCCACCTCGGACGCGGCGGTCTCCGCCACGGCCGGGACGGACGGGTCGTTCGCCGCGGCGTACACGGTGAACGACAAGGCGACCGCGTACCTCGGCGCCCTGTCCGGCAGCCTCTACGCCCTGTCGGCGTGGAGCATGTCCGCGGACGCCTGCACGGCGGCCACCGGCACCACCTGCAACCTGACGTTCCAGCTCTCGCAGACCGTGAACGCCGGCTCGCTGTCGATGTCCCGTGGCAGCGGCGGCAGCACCATCACGTTCTCCGGGATCACGCTGAACGGCTCGGCGCAGACCGCCACGGCGGCCCTGCCGGCGATCAACGTGACCGACTTCCGCGGCAGCACCCTGCCGTGGAGTCTCACCGCGAAGGTCACCGACTTCACCGGTGTCCCGGGCGGCACCATCGCGGGGAGCGCGCTCACCGTGACGCCGTCCTGCGGTGCCCACGCCGGGGCGACCAACGCGGTCACGGCGGTGGCCGGTGACGCCGGGGTCTCGCTCGGCGGCGACGGCGCGACGATCTGCTCCGGTCCGGACGGCAAGACCGCCCTGACCGGCGGGTCGTTCGACGCGGCCGGGGACCTGTCCCTCGCGGTGCCGGCGAACGTCTTCGCCGGTACGTACGCGGCAACGCTCACCCTCACCCTGGGCTGAGCGCCGGGTGGGGGCGGCCGCCACCGCCCCCACCTTCCACTTGGGAAGGACGGCCATGCGAATCCGCGCGAGCGTGCTCGCCCTCTCGATCATCGCCGTGCTGGTCCCGGCCACGCCCGCCGCGGCCGCCGGGAACGGCGAGTGGTCGGTCACGCCGACCCCGGCCAGGAATCCGGGACCCACGCCACGGCTGATGTTCTTCCTGGACGCCCCGGCCGGTCAGACGGTCAAGGAGTCGGTCCGGGTCAGCAACCTCACCACCAGGCCCAGGTCGTTCCTGGTCTACGGCGCGGACGCGTACAACACCCCGCACAACGGCGGGTTCGCCTTCCGGTCCCGCGACGAGCCGCAGACCGGCCTCGGCACCTGGATCGTCTCGCCGGTCACCTCGGTCGAGGTGCCCGCGCGGACCAGCGCCGACATCCCGTTCACGATCACCGTGCCGGCCAACGCCACCCCCGGGGACCACGTCGGCGGGATCGTCGCGATGGAGGCCGAGCCGAGCGCGACCACCGAGGCGGCCGGAGCCGCGGTCCGGGTGCAGCGGGCCGTCGCCGCCCGGATCTACCTGCGGGTGGCCGGCACGATCCTGCCCGGGCTCAGCGTGCCGGACCTCGATGTGGACGTCGACGCGCCGCTGCTGCCGGTCGGGACCGGCGGGGTGATGACGTACCGGGTCAGCAACATCGGCAACGTGCACCTGGTGCCGAGCGCCACGGTCACGGTGACCGGGCTGTTCGGGCACCGGATCACGGCGGCCGGCTCCGGACCGTCGAGCGACATGGTGCCCGGGGCGGGCGGCACGTTCACCGCGCGGACCAGCGGGATCTGGCCGATCGACCTGGTCACCACGCGGGTGGCCGTGCGCGCCGAGGGCGACGTCTACGCCGCTCGGGCGGCGCGGACCGTGGTGGTGTCGTGGACTGCTCTGGCCGTACTGGCGGGTCTGATTCTCTTGATCTGGTGGCGGCTGCGCCGCCGTCTCCGCAGCCGGGTCGCCAGGCCGCGGGGGCTGGTGGCTGCCGGATGAGTCGGACATATCCGAAAATAACCCTCTTGATCTTGGCGTTGATTCTTGTCCCTGCCAGAGCCGAGGCAAGCGGCCCGGTTGCGCGACTCTCAGCGACGAGCGCCAAGCCCGGCGACGTCGTACGCGTGACCGGCGAGGGCTGGGCAGCCGGGAAGCTGCTGCAGTTCGTCACGTGCGGCGAGGGCGGGCTGACCGGCTCGGCCGCCTGCGACATGCGCGCCGCGGTCGCCACCCCGGTCCGCGCCGACGGCACGTTCGTGGTGAACCTGCAGGTCGGCGACCCGCCCAAGGCCTGCCCGTGCGTGGTGCACATCGCCGGGGTGCAGGGCGGGAACGAGGACCCGGTCGACCTGCCGCTGACCGTCACCGGGCACGGCACCGGCGCGCTGCCGGCCGCCGCGACCGTGGTGCACCAGCTGGAGCTGCAGGACTACCACCTGAGCGGGCGGACCGCGGCGGCCTGGTTCGGCGCGCCGGAACATCTGACGCTGACCTTCACGGTGCGGAACCCGACCGCGTCCACGCTGGTCGACGCGACCGTGCAGGCGCGGCTCGGCGGGGGCGGCAGCGACAACGTCTTCTACCAGGAGAAGGTCACCGATCTGGCGCCCGGGCAGAGCCGGACGTTCGATGTCCCGGTCGACATTCCGCTGTTCGCTTTCGGACGGTACGTCGTCACGGCCGACGTCAGTGGACTTGCCGGGGTGCGGCTGCGCTACAACGCGTACCCCTGGGGCCTGATCTTGATAAATGTCGTCGGCGTGCTGCTGATCGCCTGGGGGGTGCTCCGACGCCTGCTGCGGCGGCGGGAGTTGCGGCACGTCGACCCGGCCGACGCGATGCTGCCGGCGGTGGTGCGCCTCGGTGGGCTGGGCGCCTACCTGGTCTTCGACGACGCGCCGGGCGCCCGCTGGCTGCACGGCCGGGCCGGCGCGCAACTCAGTCTCGACGGCCTGCGCCACCTGATCGGTTCCGGGCAGGGCCAGCAACAGCGTGGCGACTCGGTGCTGGACGTCGACGCGCTCGGTCACGTGCTGGCGCGGCGATTCCCCAGGGGCATCTCGGTAATGGAAGAAGAGGGCAACGGATGAGACCGGACTGGCCGCTGACGTTCCGGATCGGCGCGGTGGCGCTCGCGATCACCCTGGCCTACACCAGCTGCGGCGCGCTGATGCCGGGACAGAACGCGCCGCTCGCGACCGGCGGGGACGGGCCGGGCGTCACCGCGGACAGCGTCAAGGTGGTCTTCATCGGCACCGACCTGGGCAAGACCGCGTCGATGACCGGCTTCAAACAGCCCGACGTCGGCAAGCCCGCCGACCAGGTGAAAGCCCTGGAGAGCTGGGTGAACGCGCACGGCGGGATCGGCGGGCGCACGCTGCACGCGGTCTACCGGGAGTACGAGGCGAGCAACGACTCGCCGGCCGCCGAGACCACCCTGTGCAGCCAGATCACCCAGGACGACCGGGCGTTCGCGGTGGTCCTGACCGGGCAGCTGCAACCGAACGCCCGCCCGTGCTACGCCCAGCGGCAGACGCTGATGCTGGACGCCACCCTGATCGCCGACGACCGGGCGACGTTCACCCGGCTCGCGCCGTTCCTCTGGACCGCCTCGTTCCCGGAGTACGACGCGTTCGCCACCTCGTTCCTCGGGGTGCTGCGGAAGGAAAAGTTCTTCGAGGGACGCGACAAGGCCGGACTGGTCGCCGCGGACACGCCCGCGAACCACGCCGTCTACGACAGCGTCGTGGTGCCGGCACTGCAGCAGGACGGCGTCGCGGTCACCGTCTCGTGGATCGACACCACGTCGCTGAGCAGTCTGAACACCGGGCTCAGCCAGGCCGCGGTGAACTTCCGCGGTAGGAAGATCGACCGGGTGTTCTTCCTCGGCGGGGCCCGGATCGCGCCGTTCTTCATGACCGCCGCGATCGCGCAGAGCTTCACCGCCCGCTACGGCGTCTCCACGTTCGACAGTCCCGCGTTCATGGTCGCCAACCCGGCCCTGATCCCGGCCGCGGCGCTCGAGGACATGGTCGGGATCGGCTTCGCCCCGGGCTACGACGTGCCGGACAGCCAGTTGTCGTTTCCGGACACCGACGCGGAGAAGAACTGCCAGAAGATCTACGCGGACGCCGGGATCACGTTCGCCGAGCGGCAGAACGCGCGGGTCGCGTTCGGCTACTGCGACGCGGCGCTGCTGCTCCAGGCCGGCGGCGGTGCCGGTGCCGCTGCCGGTGTCGCGACCGGGAAAGATCTCAACGCCGCCGCCTGGGGCCTGGCGGCCCAGCAGGCGAAATTCAAGACCGCGGTGGGTTTCGGTGGGCTGGAGACGTCCGGCCATGCGGCCGGCACCGGTTACCGCGTGCTTCGGTACGACACCACGTGCGCCTGCTTCACCTACCAGGGCCCGGTGACCCGCCTTGGCGAATGACATCCTCGAGGTGACCGGCCTGACCGGTGGATACGGCGCGATCCAGGTGCTGTTCGGGATCGACCTGACCGTCCGCCGCGGCGAGACCGTCGCCCTCTGCGGCCCGAACGGCGTCGGCAAGTCCACCCTGGTCCGCATGCTCGCCGGGCTGACCAGGCCGGACACCGGCACGGTCCGGCTGCGCGGCACCGACATCACCGCGGTCCCCGGGGCGAAGCGGGTCCGGCTCGGCATGTCCACGGTCATCGGGCAGCAGGCGTTCGGATCACTTTCGGTCCGGGACAACCTGCGCGTGCACGCGTACCCGAACGGCCGCGACGACGACCGGGTGGAGACCGTGGTGGACGGCGCGCTCGCGGTCTTCCCCCGGCTGGCCGCCCGCGCCGACCAGCCGGCGTCCACCCTCTCCGGCGGCGAACGGCAGATGCTGGTGCTCGCGAAGACCCTGATCCAGCGGCCGGTCGTGCTGCTGATCGACGAGTTCTCGCTGGGGCTCGCCCCGGTCGTGGTCGGCGGGCTGCTCGAACTGGTCCGGCGGCTGGCCGCGGCCGGCGTCGCCACGCTGCTGATCGAGCAGTCGGTGAACGTCGCGATGGCGGTCGCCGACCGGCTGCTCTTCATGGAGCACGGCACGATCATCGCCGAGCACACGCCGGACGAGCTGCGCGCCGCCCCGGACCTGGCCCGCCGCCTGGTGCTCGGAGGGCACGCATGACGCTCTGGGGTTTCGACTTCGGGTTCGACCGGCTCGCCGTCGGGCTGTTCACCGGGCTGACCTACGGCCTGCTCGCGATCGGCCTGGTCCTGGTCTACCGATCCAGCCGCTTCGTCAACTTCGCGCACGGCGCGATCGGCGTCTTCGGCGCGGCCGTCCTCGCCCGGCTCACCGACGGGCTGAACTTCTGGATCGCGTTCCCGATCGCCATCGGGATCGCCGGCGCGCTGGCCGCCGGCACCGAGGTCGCCGTGGTCCGGCGGCTCAGCGGCCGGCCCCGGGTGATCGGCATGATCGCCACGCTCGGCCTGGCCCAGTTCATCCTGGTCCTGGCGCTGCTCGTGGACCGGGACAGCTTCTCCGGCAGCACCTACCCGAAGCCGCCGGGGCTGCCGGCGTTCACCATCGGCACCACCACGGTGGGGTCGTCGCTGACCGCGATGCTGCTGCTCACGCCGGTACTGCTGGCGGCCCTGGCCTTCTTCCTCCGGCGCACCCGGTACGGCATCGCGATCCGGGCCGCCGCCGACCACCCCGACGCGGCGACCGTCAACGGCGTCCCGGCGCCGCGGATGACCAGCCTGGCCTGGGCCGTCGCCGGGGCGGTCGCGGCGTTCTCGTCGATCCTGCTCACCCCGACCCAGGGCGTGCAGTCGATCGAGTCGCTCGGGCCGGAGCTGCTGCTGCGCGGTCTGGCCGGCGCGGTGATCGCCCGGATGACCTCGCTGCCGATCGCGTTCACCGCGTCCGTCGCGGTCGGCGTCCTGGAACAGGTGCTGCTCTCCCGGGAGACGGCCGGGTTCGTCGACGTGGTGCTCGGCGTCGCGATCCTGATCTCGCTGCTCCGGCAGGGGCAGGCCGGGCGCCGTTCCGAGCAGTCGACCTGGCCGCGGCTGAGCACCGCAGGCCCGCCGAGGATCGTCCTGGTCCTGCTGGCCGGGCTCGGGATCGGCCTCGCCTACGTGGTGAGCAACGCGACCGCCTCGATCCTCACCACGATCTGCGGATACGCGCTGGTCGGCATGTCCGTGGTGCTGGTCACCGGGATCGCCGGCGAGCTCTCGCTGGGCCAGTTCGGCTTCGCCGGCATCGGCGCGGCGGTCGCCGTCCACGTCGCCGGGGTCAGCGGCAACATGTTCCTCGGCACGCTCGCCGGCTGCGCGGCCGGCGCGGTCGCGTCGATCCTCGTCGGGATCCCGGCGCTCCGGCTGCGCGGCGTGGCGCTCGGCGTCACCACGCTCGCCTTCGCGCTCGCCACCAGCGGCTGGCTGCTGCGCCGGGACTGGCTGCTCGGGGATGGTCTGACCACGCCGTACCCGGTCTGGCACGACTACGTCGTCAGCGTCGCCACCGACTACTACCTGTTCGCCCTGATGCTGCTCGCGCTCGGCTGGTGGGTCACCGCGCGGCTGCGCCGCGGCGGCTTCGGCCGCCTGCTCATCGCGATCCGCGACAACGAAGAGGCGAGCCGGGCCCTCACGGTCCCGGCGCCGATGCGCAAATTGCAGGTGTACGGCGTGGCCGGCGCCCTGGCCGGCCTCGGCGGCGTGGTGATCGGCTTCGGACAGTCGCAGCTGAGCATCAACACGTTCCCGGCCTCCGCCAGCATCGACGTGGTCGCCCTGGCCGTGGTCGGCGGGCTGTCCCGCCCGGGCGGCGCGCTCCTCGGCGCGCTGGTGATCGTCGGGCTGCCGGCCCTGATCCCGATGGGCATCCCCGGCCAGGCGCTGCTCACCCTCGGGTGGCTGCTCATCGTGATCTTCCTACCCGACGGCCTCAGCGGCCTCCCGCACAGCCTGCGGTCCCGGCTGGTCCGCAGGGCTGTTCCGGACCCCGGGACCCAGCCCTCGGGACCAGCCGGTGGGGGTGGGCGGTGGCAGGTGCGGGAGTTGCCGGTGGGGCGGCTGGAGCCGGGCGGGGCCGGGCTGCTGCTGGAGGTGGCCGGGATCCGGCGGGCGTTCGGCGGGGTGCGGGCCGTGCGGGACGCGACGTTCGCGGTGGCCGAAGGGGAGATCGTCGGGATCATCGGGCCGAACGGGGCCGGGAAGACCACGCTCTTCGAGATCCTCGCCGGCTTCACCCGGGCGGACGGCGGGACCGTGCGGTACCGGGGGCGGGCGGTGACCGGCTGGACCCCGGAACGGCGGGCGCGGGCCGGGCTGGTGCGCTCCTTTCAGGACGCTCGGCTGTTCCCGGCCATGTCCGTACGGGAAAATGTCATGATCGCCGCGGAGGGCCGCAACCCGGCGCATCTGATCGAAGATCTCCTCGGCGATGCCCGGCCGGAGGCCGGAAAGGCCGAACGGGCCCAAGCCGCGCTGGCGGCGATGGGTCTGGACGGGATCGCCGAGCGGCCGGTGGGCGAGCTCTCCACCGGAACCCGCCGGATCGTCGAACTCTGCTGCCTGCTCACGCTGCGCCCGCGACTGCTGCTGCTCGACGAGCCGTCGTCCGGGCTCACCCAGTCCGACGGCGTCGCCCTCGGCGAACTGATGCTCCGCGTCCGCGCCGAGCTCGGCACCACCGTGCTGGTCATCGAACACGACCTGCCGCTGCTGTCCCGCGTCGCGGACCGGCTGATCGCGATGGACGCCGGCCGGGTGATCGCGGCCGGCACCCCCGACGAGGTCCGCGCGCACCCCGCCGTCGTCCTGTCCTACCTCGGCACCGACGAGGCTGCCGTCTCTCGATCTGGAGGCTTCTGATGGTTCGATCAAAAACCTTGCTACGGTACGCCGCGGCGCTCGCGGCCGGGTTCGTGTGCGCCGCCGCCGTGGTCGTCCTGGATGTCTCGCCGGCCGCCGCCAAGCCCACGCTGCACGTCTCCAAGACCAGCGGGCTGAAGAGCGGTGACACGATCACCGTCTACGGCACCGGGTTCACCAAGAACCTGGAGAACATCGCGCTCGGCCAGTGCATCAAGAACCCGGGCACGTCGACCGACTGCAACCTGTCCGGCGGCGCCGAGTTCGTCTCCTCCGACGCCGGCGGCAAGACGAAGACCGTGACGCTGAAACTGGCCACCACGTTCGGCGGGCACAAGTGCGGGACCAGCGGCTGCGTGATCGCGGCCCAGCTGCTGCCGTCGAGCAACCCGGCCGACGTGGTCGCGGCCAACAAGGTGGAGGTGCCGATCACGTTCACCAGCGGGACGGCGACCACGTCGCCGACCTCGGCCTCGTCCTCGTCGGCGGCCGCCGCGACCGACACCGACTCGCTGCCCAAGACCGGGCCCGGCCTGGAGTGGGCGACCATGGGGCTGATCGGGACGGCGCTGCTGCTGCCCGGGCTCGGACTGCTCGCGATGCTGCCCGCCCGGCGGCGGCGGATGCTGCTCTGACCGGGGCCGGTTCAGGGTCGTGGGGGCGGCTTTGCGCGGGGCAGCCCCCACGACCCCGATCCGGCGGTGCCTCAGTCCTGCAGTGAACCGGTGCGTGGGCCGCTCGGATCGACCGCGACACAGACCACACTGCGGTCGTCGTACCAGTCCGTCTCGGTGGC
This sequence comes from Actinoplanes sp. L3-i22, assembly GCF_019704555.1. Classification (NCBI taxonomy): domain Bacteria; kingdom Bacillati; phylum Actinomycetota; class Actinomycetes; order Micromonosporales; family Micromonosporaceae; genus Actinoplanes; species Actinoplanes sp. L3-i22. Next base: position 8,786,028 of record NZ_AP024745.1, on the reverse strand, counting down.
CGGATAGAGGAACTCGACCCGCATGGTCGCGTCCTTGCCGACCCGGTAACGCTGGAAGTCGCCCTCGCAGCTCTCCCGGACCCGGTCCCGGGTCGCCGTGGCGCCCTCGAAACCGTCCGCCTCGGGCAGGGTGAACACCGAGTAGACCTCGGCCTCGTGCGGCGAGGTGCACGGCACGATGGTCAGCGCCTCGGCGTTACTGCCGAACATCTTGTCGATGCAGATACCCGGGTAGAGGCCGGCCATCCCCCGCGAGTTGCTGGTCGGACTCGCGTACCTGTTGTTGATCGCGTCCTCGTAGGCGTTGGCGCCCCGCACGCCGATGATGATCGAGTAGACGATGTACATCCAGACGCCGGCCGCGATGAGGCCGCCGACGGCCTGGCCGCGGCCGCGCTCGCCGGTGCGGTTGATCTGCCGGATCGCCAGGATGCCGAAGATCAGGCCGAACGGGATCAGGCCGATCAAGCCGGTGACCAGGGAGATGATCGCCAGGCGGTTGGTCTCCTGGCTCTGGTACGGGTTCGGGGGCGCGGGGAATCCCGGGGCCTGCTGGTAGTAGCCGGCGGGCGGGAACTGGCCCGGGTAGCCGGTCGGCGGGTAGCCGGGGGCCGGGTAGGCGGCGGCCGGGGGATAGCCCGGGGCCGGGTAGGCGGCGGCCGGGGGATAGGTGGGCTGGCCCGGGGCGGGGTAGGCCGTCGGCGGGTAGCCGGGGGCGGGGTATGCCTGCCCGGGGTACGCCTGCCCGGGATATGCCTGCCCGGGATATGCCTGCCCGGGATATGCCTGGCCGGGGTAGGCCTGGCCGGGGTAGGCCTGGCCGCCGCCGGGGGGCGGGTAGCCCGGATACGCCTGGCCCGGGGGCGGGAAGCCGGGGGCCGGGAAAGCCTGGCCGGGGGCCGGGAAGGTCGGGGCCGGAGCCGGGGAGGCCGGCGGCTGGTAGGCCTGGACGGGCGGGCTCGGGGCGGCGTCCGGGGGTGGGGGGAAGGCCGGGGCCGCGTAGGGGGCGGTGGGCTCCGGGGCCGGGTAGGTGGAGGTCGGGTCCGGGACGCGGTAGGCGTAGGTCTCGTCCGCGGGGGCGGGCCCGGACTCGTCCGCGGATGTCGGCCCGGCGGGGAACTCGGGGTGGGCCGGGGTGTCGGCCGCGTTCACGTCGGCGATCGTCGCATCGGCCGGGGCCGGCTCGCTCCAGGTCGGCTCGCTCGGAGCTGGGTCGCTCGCGGTCGGCTGGGCGACGGTTGCGTCGCTCGGGGCCGGGTGGGCGATCGTTGCGTCGGCCGAGGCGGACGAATCGGGTGTATGGGGCGACGGAGCCGGGTCGCCATGCGGCGTTCCGTGACTCGGCGGGGGTGGCAGCTGCTCGCTCACGCTGGGACGTTAACAACAGTCATGATCAACCTCTGCTCCGGGACATCTCGACTTGGCAACGGCTCACTAGAAAGTATCGCTGCGGGTCAAAAAGGCGGCGTTCTTGTCGGGGGTGGTGTTTAGGGTCGTGGCATGCAGAAGTTGAGCTACGTCGAGGGCGACGCCACCGCTCCGGCCGGCGAGGGGCGCCGGATCATCGCTCACGTCTGCAACGACATCGGGGCCTGGGGCAAGGGGATCGTCCAGGCGATCTCGCGTCGCTGGCCCGAGCCGGAGCGGGAGTTCCGCCGCTGGCACCGCGAGTCCGCCGCCGACCAGCAAAGCCCGCGGCCTGAGCTGGGTGGGGCGGTTCCGGCTTTCCGGCTGGGGGCGGTTCAGTTGGTGCCGGTCGAGGCTGAGCTCTGGGTGGCGAACATGGTCGGCCAGCACGGCATCGTGACGAAGCAGGGGCTGCGCACCAGCTCCGGCTACGAGCTCGGCGCCGGCCCGCCGGTGCGGTATGAGGCGATCCACGAGTGCCTGACCACCCTGGTCACGCATGCTCGGGCGCATCAGGCGTCCGTCCACATGCCACGGATCGGCAGCGGGCTCGCCGGCGGCACCTGGGACAAGATCGAGCCGCTGATCCTGGCGACGCTGTGCGCCCACGACATCCCCACCGTCGTCTACGACCTGCCGGAAGCCCGATGATCGCTGCTGTTGGGTGACGGAGGTTGGCGGGCTGGGTTGGGGTTAGTGGTTGCGGAGGAGGCTGCCGGCGCCGTGGAGTTTTTCGGTGATTCCGTTGTCGCGGAGGGCCATCCACCAGGTTGCGGCGTTGATGGCGATGACCGGTTTGCCCAGCCAGCGTTCGGCCTCGTCGGCCAGGCTGATCATGGACAGGTTGGTGCCGCACTGGACGATCGCGTCGACGTCCGGGCCGTTGACGGAGCGGATCGCGGCGCGCAGTTCGTCCTCGGTGACGTGGGCGATGGAGACCGCGGTCGGGCATTTCAGACCCTCGATCGCGGTCACCTCGAAGCCGATCTCGCCGAAGAAGCGGACCACGTTCGCGTCGCCGACCGGCTGGTAGGGGGTGACCACGCCGATCTTGCGGGCGCCGTAGAGCTTGAGCGCCCGCTCGCACGCCTCCGCCCCGGTCGCCACCTCCAGCCCGGTGATCGCCTTGATCTGGCCGACGAACTCGCGGTTCCCCTCGACCCCGCCCCAGAACGTCTCCGCGGACATGCCCATCACCATGTAGTCCGGCTCGCAGGTCAGCACCCGCTCGCAGGCGAACCCGATCTCGGCCCGGATCTGGACCAGCAGGTTCTCGAAGTTGGCGTCGTCGGAGAGGTCCTGGTTGCGGATGTGGATCCGGGAGAAGTGCGCGGTCACCCCGGGCACGGTCATCCGGTAGAAGTCCGGTTCGACGATGGTGTTGGTCGACGGGGCGATCACGCCGAACTTGCGGCGCCACCCGAGGGCGTCGGTCATGCGGTCTCCTCAAGCGTGCCGGACGCAACGGCCGAATCCGGCGTGCTGGATGTGGCGCTGGAAAAAGGACCAGCGGGGGAAGAGGCGGTGGGGGAAAAGACGGGGGAAAGGCGCAGGGCGCGCACGGTCAGCAGAGCCGCCACCAGCAGCGCCAACTGCGCGGACGTGTTGAGGGACTGCTCCAGCCACTGATAGGCGAGCGTCTCGTGCTTCGGCGACTGCCGCAGCGGCACCAGCGAGGTGACCAGCACCAGCCCGAGCACGAACAGCGACACCGCCCACCACTGCCGGTACCGCCCGGCCACGATCGCCCCGAGCACGCTGACGGCGGTCACCCCGAACGTCGCGACCACGAACATCGGGTGCAGGCTGCCGGCCGCGATCGAGCCCCCGACACCCACCAGATAAACCACGACAAAACCCCACACCTGGGTACGCCGCCCGCGCCGGATCGTCACGGCCAGCGACCAGGCGAGCAGGCAGGCCCCGGCCGCCATCAGCGGAAACAGCGCTTGTTCGAGCACCGGGAAGTCGCCCGCGCCGGCCGCGACCAGCAGCTTCCACAGGCACTTGGCGCCGCCGCCGAGCCCGATCAGCACGGCCCCGGCCAGCCCGGCCCGCCGCGCCGGCGAGGTGGGCGCGAGGCGGCCGAGCAGCCCGAATCCCACTGAACCGAGAAATGTCGGGACAAAATCTTCGAGCGCGAGAACCACCGGGTACGCCACGGTCACGCCCCCGGGAACAGGTCGCGCCTGGTGAACGCCGCGGTCGCGAACCGGTACGCCGCCTTGCGGTTGGTGAGCCAGGCGACCCGGCCCCCGTTCTTGACCCCGGCCAGCACTTTCGCGGCCAGCCAGGGCGTCACGGTCTCGACCCGGTCGGCCAGGATGTTGAAGATCTTCTTCGCCTTCTCGAACTCCTCGGGCGAGTAGTCCCGGGTGAGCAGGTCGGTCACCACCATCCCGGGGGAGAGCAGTCCCACCGTCACCGGCGTGCCGGAAAGCTCCTTCGCCATCGCCATGGTCGCGTAGGTCAGCCCGCGCTTGGTCGCCCCGTACGGCGTCAGCCCGGCCACGATCTGCCCGTTCGACCCGAGGCCCTCCATGTTCCACAGCGCGCCGTGCCCCTGCGCCAGCATCGCGTCCAGGACCACCGCGCTGGCGTGCAGCGTGCCGCGCAGGTTCACGTCGACGACGGCGTCGATCTCGTCCGCGTCGAGTTCCCAGAGTTTCCGCCGGGAGGTGGAGAGGCCGGCGTTGTTGACCCAGATGTCGACCCGCCCGAACCGGTCCGCCGTGGCATCCCAGAGCTTGCGTACGTCGTGACGACTGGTCACGTCGGCCACCACACCGAGCACGTCGCCGGGCGCGCCGGCCCCCTGCACGGACGCGTCCGAGCGACCGCAGAAGGCTACCGAAGCGCCCTGAGCAGCGAACGCCCGGACCAGCCCTTGACCGATTCCGCGCGTCCCCCCGGTGACCACCACGACCGGCCCGGTCACGATTCCCACTCCAGCACGCCGTGCAGCACCGAGTCCAGGTTCCCGCCTTCGAACAGCTCGTAGACGACCGACAGCCGGCCCCCGGCGGACATTCCGGGCGAGGCGTCGAGCGTGAACTCCCGCCCCTTGACCTTCCAGACGTCGTTCAGATGCAGGGACGAGAACGAGGCGCGTCCGAATCCGATCGCGTTGCCGTAGGCGTCCGGCCCCTCGAAGAAGAGCCGGTTCCCGTCGCGGCGGGTCTCCACGGTGAACGCGCGGTCGAGGCTCGGGCCATGCCAGGTGACGACCCGTTTCGTACGCAAGAGGTTGATGGGTTCCAAGGCGAGAGCGACCGTGACCGAACCGCGGAGCTTCTGATCGGCGCCCCAGTGTTCGAGGGCACCGGTGAAGCGCCCGGCCCGCTTGGTCGGCAGGATGTACGGCACCGGCCCGTTGCGCGTCTCCGCGTCGATCAGCGGGTCGACCCGCCCGGGCACCCGGGTGTAGAGCCCGTTGAAGCAGCCCACGACCGCCCAGCCCTGGTAGAGCACGGACGAGTAGACCTGGGTCTCGCCGTCCGGCAGCACCTGGTTCCAGGTGTTCAGGTCGACCTGCCAGCCCGGCCCGTAGTAGTGCGAGTCGACGAACCCGCCGTAGGGCTGCCCGGTGCCGAAGAAGTCCGGCCCGGTGTAGACCCGGTTGGCGTCCGAGTCGAGCACGCCGAACGAGAACGGCGCGCCGAGCCGGAACTGCCCGGCCAGCGGCCCACCCCCGATCAAACCACCATCCATTTTGTACGTCGTGACCCCGTCCGCGAACTCCGACGACCGGTGGATCTCCTCGTAGCCGCACCACGTGCCGGCGTGGTCGAACAGCGACGGCCGGCCGTGCCACTCCCCGGCGATCCGCTGCTGCCAGACGCTCGGCGCGGTCATCAGTTGGCCACCAGCTCGGCGCGGACCGATTCGCTCTGCTCCTCGCCGAGCAGCCGCACGGTCTGCTTCCAGACCGGGTCGATCTCCGGGCTGAACAGCAGCGCGCGGTGTTCGGCGTCGCGCTCGGCGGTGCCGTCCGCCTTGATCCCGGCCTCGACCAGCCCGGCCCAGTGCGTGACGTAGGCGTCCACGGCTTCGCCGATGCCGACAAAGGCCTCAGCCGTTGCCCGATTCACCAGCATCCAAGGCGACATAAGAGCATATTGGCGCGGCGTCAGGTGTGCTGGGGTAAGGCCTTCGCGACCGCGTACCTCCTGGTAGAGCGGCGTGAGCGGCTCGTAGACCTGGTCCAGATAGGACAGCGAGGTGGCCAGGTCGATCCGCGGGATCAGATCCAGGTGGAACGCGTAGCTCTCCCCGTTGGCCACCGAGTCGACGGTGAAGTGCGGGACGCCCGACGACGGCGCGGTGAACGCGAAGATCATGTGGCTGTCCAGCCCGATCGGCGGCACGACCAGCGACACGTTGACCACCTTGACGACCGGCCCGTCGCCGCGCCAGACCCGGATCCGCCCGACCGGCGCGGGACTCATCGGCGAGGTCAGCTCGCGGTCCGAGTCGAGCACGACCGGGAAGCGGTCGAGGATCTTGGAAAGAGTCGTGTCGGACAGCTCGGCGGGCAGGCTCACTTCTCGTCCTCCGAAGACGCGGGCGGGTCGATCATCTGGGCGGCGGCCACACTGGGGTGCTCGCCGCGGGCCTTGTGCACCCAGGCCCGGCTCAGCTCCGGGTTCTCCCGCCGCGCCGGCGAGGGGATCACGGTCGCCGTCCGCTTCGGGACGTCCCCGGTGATGAAGTCCTCCTCATTGAGCAGCCACCCCTTCTCGGCCAGCTCCTGACGCCGCCGCCGGTAGTGCACCGCGATCATGTCGCTCTTGATGTGCAGCTCCGCCCCGAGATCGAACGGCAGCAGCTCGGGCCGCACCTTGTCGACCACCGCGGCGTCCTCGTAGAAGATCCGCATGGTCCGGTTGATCGCGTCCTTGTCGGCCCACCTGCCGGTGAAGAACGTCCGCAGCGCGACCCATTTGACCAGCGTGTGCGTCTCGTCGATCGGGATGTTGGTGTCGTAGATGACCATGTCGCCGATCGGTAGCCGCACGTGCAGCTTGATCATGTTGGGCAGCATCCAGCCGGCCGACGTGGTGACCGGCGGCCGCTTCTTCAGGTCGTTGCCGACCAGCCGGCCGAACCTGCCCCAGATCCCGGACGGCTTCGGCGGGTGCAGGTCGACGGTGGCGAACGCGGACCACTCGTCCGGGCTCTCCACCTCGTACTCCGGCACCTCGGGCATCTCCGGGTTGCCGAACCGCCCGGCGTGCACGAACGGCGCGTGCGCGATGTCGCAGCCGTTCTCCAGGATCCGCTCGTAGTTGGCGTTCCACAGGAACTCGCCGGTCACCACGCGGAACTTGCCGCCGTTCTCGACCAGGTCGTCGAACTCCGGCCAGACCGGCATCGGCGGCCGCTCCTCCTCGGGCAGATCACCGAGAAAAACCCAGACAAAACCATATTTTTCCCGTACGGGATAGGAGTCCACCCGAGCCTTGCGCGGAATCGCCCGCCCCGGCAGGTTCGCCGGGATGCGCGTGCACTGACCGTCCGGCTCGTACTCCCAGCCGTGATACGGGCAGACGATCTTGTCGTCCTTGAGGTGGCCGCCGGAGAGCGCGGCGCCCCGGTGCACGCAGAGGTCGCTGAGCACGACCACGCGGCCCTGCTTGGGGGTGCGGTAGATGGCCAGGTACTGCCCGAGCACGGTGATCCGCGCCGGTTTCGTGGTGACCCGGTCGGAGAACTCCACCGCGTACCAGAAGTTCTTGAGCATGGCTGTTACCTCCGCCGGATCGCGGCGATGTCGGATGACTGGAGTGCCTTGTCCAGCGCGTCGCCCGGCAGCGAGCGCAGGTGCACGTCGAGGAACGCGGCGAGCACGTCGGCCAGCGCCGCCCGGGTCACGGCCGGATCGGTGGTGGCCGGCAGGTCGAGGAACGCGCGCGCCGCGGTCTCGTCGACCGGGTGCACGATCCCGAAGTGGTTCGCCCCGGCGAAGGTGACCTGCAGGTTCGCGCCGTTGCGGTCGGGCAGCGCCTCGTCGAACGTACGGGAGATCGGGTCTTGTCTTGAGGTTGCTTCTTCGCCGTAACGGTCGGCGGATCCGTTGATCACGCCGTCCTGCGAGCCGGCCATCAGCAGGACCGGCGAGGCGACCTGGGCCGGCACGACCGTCCCGGCCGGCCAGCCGAGCATCGTCGCGACCATGGTGTGCGTCCCGTAGGCCGCCACCGCCTTCACGCTGGGGAAGAAACGCGCGCTCTGCAACACGACCGTCCCGCCGGCGGAGTGACCGACAAGTCCGACTTTATCGAGATCCATCACCTCGGCCAGCGGCGATTCGGCGAGGGCTTCCAGAACCGCGGGAACCGAAGGCGTGGTTGGCTGGGTGCCGTAGGAGTCGGGCCTGGCGGCGTCGAGGATGACCCCCGGAGTGATCCCTTTCAGTCCGCCGAACAGCTCACCGACCCAGTCGTAGGTCACCGCGATGAACCCGCGACCGGCCAGTTCGGTCGCCAGCCAGCGGTAGGCCTCCTGGCCGACGTTGACGCCGGAGACGATCAGCGCCACCGGATAGGGCGCCTGCGCCGGGTCGGCCGGGAACACCCCGGTGAGCCGCTCCTGATCCGAACCGGTCGCCACGGCGGGGTAGTAGATCCGCAGGTGCGCGGTGTCGAACGGCTTGTCGGCGCCCGGGATCGTCGCGGCCCACCAGATCGAGCGGATCATCCGGTCACCCCGGGCCGCGGCAGCTCCCGGTCCCCGCCCCACAACGCCCGGACCAGCTTGTTCGTCGTCTCCTCGCCGAAGAACCGGACGCCCATCACGTTCGCCGGGTCCCGCTCGGCGATGTTCCGGCGGATCCGCAGGTCGGTCTCGGCGAGCGCGGCCCGCTCGTCCGCCGGGACCGGCTCGGCCTCGTCGACCCAGCGCAGCCACCGGTCCACGTGCGCGTGCGCCCGGGCCGAGACGATCGCCAGGTTGCGCTCGCTGCGCTCGAACGAGTAGCAGTAGGCCGTCGGCGACAGGCTGGCCCGGATGAACCCGGCCCGGCTCACGAAGTACTCGAACTGCGGGTCGCCGCGCAGCTCCAGCCACTCCTCGTCGAGCTCGGCGTAGTACTTGTCGAAGTACGCCCCGTCCTCGACCATGTTCGTCCGCGGCACCGAGTCCAGGTAGAACCAGCCGCCCGGCCAGACCAGCAGCGCGATCCCCAGGTGCGGCACCTTCACCTGCGGGCCCAGCCAGCAGGTCAGATGCAGGTTCGCGAAGCTGGCGCCGGGGTTGCCGAGCCAGGAGTGCACCATCCAGTCGACCTCCGGCCCGGAGTAGGCCTCCAGCGAGCCGCCCGGCCCGTCCGGGTAGCCGCCGTAGGTCTGCAGCTCCAGCGAGGACGGATCGCGGGTGGTGGTGAACCGGGCGTCGATCTTCGCCTTCAGGTCGGCGAGCAGTTGCCGGTAGAAGCTGAACGTGTCGTGCACGTCGACCACCGGGGAGCTGTCGACCATGTCCTCGACGTGCTGAAGTGTCTCCGCCATCGGATTCCCTTATCTGTCGATGAGCGCGCCGGCCAGCCGCCAGGGGCGGCCGTCGACGAGATCGGTCTGCCGCGACACCATCCGGTTCGCGGCCTGGGCGGGAGCGACGGTCGCCGTGCCGAGCGGCACGCCGGCCGGGACGTCGGTGCGGACCGGGGTGGAGATCCGGCCGGTGAACGGGCCCTGCCACGCGGTCCAGAGCGTGAAGTCCGGGCTCATCGCGAGGATCGCGGCCGGCTGGTCGAGCGGGGTGCTGACCACCACGTTCAGCCGGTTCTCGGCGGCCCGCTCGGGCAGCCCGAGCGCCAGCTCCCACGGCTCCTGCGCCCGGCAGGGGACCGCGACCACGTCCACGTCGGCGAGCGCGGCCAGCCGGAACGTCTCCGGATAGAGCGCGTCGTCGCCGACCACGATCGCCAGCCGGCCCCACGCCAGGTCGATCGGCACGATCACCTTCCCGGCGCGGCCGCCCGCGTGGAGCTGTGGCTGCCGCGCCACGATGCCGTCCGCCGAGATCAAGATCCCCTGGTGTACGTCGTTGTCCACGACCGTGGTGACGACCCGACTCTCGGTCCCGTTCAGGGCCTCCGCGATCGTCGTGGGATCGCCGGTGCGTTCCGGCAGGACGATCAGCCGTGCGCCCTGGTCCGCCGCGGCGCGGACCAGGCCGGGACCGCGGACCACCGCGACCGCCAGCTCGGCGGCGCCCGGCGGCCGGCGGCGCCCGACCGGCGGGTCGGCGATCGGCGTGTACAGCTCGGGGCGGCGGGTGGCCAGCAGGTCCGTGCCGTCCGGGCGGCGCTTGTCGTCGGCCCGGGCCGGCTCGATGTCGGCGACGATCACGTGCTCGCCGGTGCGCGGGGCCTTCGCGACGACCGTGCCGTCCGGGGCGACGATCTGCGACTCGCCGGCGCCGTGCAGCCACTCCGGCGGGACGCCCAGCCGCTCGGCGATCGCCGGCAGCTCGTCGCGGGGGAGCAGCGGGCCGACCTTGTTCGCGGCGACCACCCACACCTTGTTCTCCGCGGCGCGGACCGGGATGTGCAGGTCGGCCTCGTCCAGGGCGAAACTGTTCAGGCTGTTCAGCAGGACCTGGGCGCCGCGCAGCGCGAGACCGCGGGTGACCTCGCTGATCACGCCCTCCATGCACGCGTACATCCCGAGGCGGCCGAGCGGGGTGTCCACGATCGGGCCCTCGGTGACCGCCGGGTCGAGGAAGTCGTTCTCGGCGCCCATCAGGGTCTGCTTGTCGCACCGGGCGACGATCTCGCCGTACGGGTCGAGGAGCAGGTTCGTGCCGCCGGTGCGGCCACCCGCGTACGCGAAAGTGACGTTGATCTTGATCCAGATCTGGTGTCGCCTCGCGCGGTCGGCGATCGCGGTGAGGAACGGGTCGCCGGGGCGGGTGGCCAGCTCGCGGGCCCGCGCGCGGGACGGGTACCAGGACAGGTGGTTGCAGAACTCGGGCAGGACGATCAGCTGGGCCTGTTGGGCCGCGGCGGCGTCGATGACGCGCAGGCAGGCGGCGAGGTTGGCGGCGACGTCCTGACCGGCTTCGATCTGGGCGGCGGCGACACGTGCGACACCGGGCATCCGGTTCCCCCTAGCGAAACGGCGTTTCCCAAAACTACACTTGGGTGCCACATTCGCAACAGAGGTTTCGTCTGCGGTTTCGTCACGTTCTTGAGTTGTCGTCGGGAGGCCTCGTGCTGGTCCATGTGGTGCTGATGAAGTTCGCCGACGCGGGCGATGCTGCCAAGGCCAGGTTGCGGTTGGAAGAACTCGCCGGTGTCGTTCCCGCGATCCGCTCGATCGAGGTGGCGGTGGACGAGCTCGCCACCGAAGTCTCCTGGCATCTGTTCCTGCGCACCACCCACCGGGACGCCGACGACCTGCGGTCCTATCAGGCACATCCGGCGCACCACGAATTCGGTGCCTGGGTGCGCCCGCTACTGGTTTCCCGCGCGGTCGTGGATTACACCGCCTGAACGGCGTTCGGCCCGGGACCGTTCGTGGTCCCGGGCTCCGTTCGTGGTGCTACCCGCGTCGTCCCGGCGGTTCCTGCCCGCCCCAGTCCTGGTCGCCGCCGCCCTGGCTGCCGTCCCACGGACCGCCCTGATTGCCGCCGCCCTGGTTGCCGCCGCCTTGATTGCCGCCTTGAGTGTCGGCGGGCGGGGCGGCCTGGGGGACCAGCAGGAAGCGGGTGCGGCCGCTGTCGTCCTGGAACTCCTCGCAGGTGGCGTGGGCGAAGTCGCCGTTGCGGACGTGCTCGCGGATCGCGCGCATGCAGGAGTTGAAGTTCCAGAACGACTCGCGCTTCTCGACGACGCCCGCCCGGTGCGGCGGCGCGGCCTGGACCGGGGTGCCGGCGAGAACGGCGCCCGCCAGCAGGCCGGCTCCGATCATGGTGATGCGGCCGATGTTCGGCATGTCGGACCTTTCCCCTTGACAAGGTGATAGGTCCTCAGCTGACCACGTGGCCCCGCCGGGCGGCCGGAAACGCTGGATTCAGCCGGCCGGGTACGCCGAGGGACCGGCGGCGGGGATCTCCGCGCCCGGCCGGAACGCCGCCGGCGCGTGGATCACGCAGGTCTGGACGTATTCGAGCAGGCCCTCCTCGGCGTACTCGCGACCCCAGCCGGAACGCTTCACCCCGCCGAACGGCGCCCGCAGCGACATCCCGGTCCGGTTGTGGGTGTTGACGAACGCGAACCCGGCCTCGAACCGCCGGGCGAACGCGAACGCCCGCTCCTCGTCGGCGCTCCACACCGAGGCGCCCAGCCCCAGGTCACCCGCGTTCGCCGCGGCCAGGACCGACTCCTCGTCGCGGTAGCCGAGGACCGGGACGACCGGGGCGAACTGCTCGGTGCGGACCAGCCGGGAATCCGGATCCGGGGCCACCACCAGGCCCGGGCGCACGAAGTAGCCGGTCGCCGGGTCGGCGTCGAAACGACCGAGATCGACCAGGGCGCCGTCGTCCCGGAACGCGGCGGCGGACCGCTGGGCGTCCGCCGAGATGACCGGGCCCATCGTCGCGCCGGGGGCCAGCGGGTCGCTGGTGACCAGGACCCGGTCGGCGGCGGCCCGGTACGCCGCGACGAAGTCGTCGAGACGGGACTCCGGGACGTACAGGCGCTTGGCCGCCATGCAGACCTGACCACTCGTCGCGAACGTGGCCATCACCAGGCGATCCATCGCCGCGTCGGTAAAACTGGCGTCGGCCAGGAAGACCGCGGGATCGTTGCCGCCCAGCTCCAGCACCGACGGGGTGAGCCGGTCGCCGGCCAGCGCGGCCACCGCCCGGCCACCGGTCGCGCCGCCGGTGAACGCGACCTTGCGGATCAGGTCGTGACCGACCAGGGCGGCGCCGGTCGCGCCGTCGCCGTGCACCACGGTCAGCGGGGCCTCGAACAGCGCGGCCACCCGGGAGATGGTGAGCGGGGCCAGCGGGGACGGTTTGAGCACCACGGCGTTGCCGGCGGCCAGGGCCGGGGCGATCTTCAGCATCGCCAGGATCACCGGGGCGTTCCAGGGCGTGATCGCGGCGATGACGCCGTACGGCTTGCGGAGCAGGACGAGACGGCCCAGATCGTCGTCGACGGTGCTGTCGGCGTACGCCGAAATCGCTCTTGAGACCACCCAGCGCAGGAAGCGAACCGCGAAGCCCAGCTCGCCGCGGCAGTCCGCGAGGACCTTGCCGGATTCCCTGGCCAGCAGCGTGGCCAGCTCCTCGACGGCGTTCTCGAGCGCGGTCGCGGCGCCGGTCAGCGCGGCGAGCCGGTCCGGCAGCGGGGTGGCCGCCCAGCGGCGCTGTTCCGCGTCGGCCCGGCGGACGATCGCGTCCACTTCGGCCGGTGACGTCACCGCGACCGCGCCGACGATCTCGGCGAACCGGGCCGGATTCTCCCGCTCGATCAGGTCGGTCATGCGGTCACCGGGCGCAGCGAGGCGATCATCGAGCTGCGCAGCAGGGACGCGCGGGCCTTGACCGGGTCGGCCGCGGTGGCCCGCAGCGAGTCCAGGTAGGTGGCGCGGGCCGCCGGGTCGGTGGCGCGCAGGCGCTCGTAGTTCTGGTGCGAGACGCTCTGCACGTATTCGAGCGCGATCCGGCGGCGGTGGGCCGCGGCGGCGTCGACCACCGCCGGATCGCCGGTGGCCAGCGCGTCCGCGTAGGCGACGGCGTCGTGGATGCCGGAGTTCATGCCCAGGCCGCCGAGCGGGTTGTTGACGTGCGCGGCGTCCCCGGCCAGCAGCACCCGGCCGACCCGGAAGGCGGCGGCCACCCGCTGGTGGACCCGGTACATCGAGGCGTGCGCGATCCGCCACGGGCGGCCCGGGTCGAAGACGCCGCGCAGGCGCTCGTCCAGGCGGGCGTACTCCACCTCGTCCGGGGTCTCGGCCGGCGTGGGGAGCAGGACTCGCCAGTGGTCCGGGGTGCGGAGCAGGACACACCATTCGACCGGGTCGAAGACGTAGTTGACCGCGGCCAGATCGGGCAGCCAGGCGGTGAGGTCCTCGTCGGCCGAGGCGACCAGGAAACGCTCGGGATAGGTGATGCCGTCGAACCCGGTGCCGGTCGCGCGGCGGGTGGCGGAGTGCGCGCCGTCCGCGCCGATCAGCCAGGAGCCCTCGGCGGTCCGGCCGTCCGCGGACCGCGCGGTCACCGTGTCGCCGGTCTGGGTGACCGCAGCGAGATGCCAGTCGTACCGGATCTCGCAGCCGTCGTGCCGCAGCAGGTGAGCGCGCAGGATCGGGGTGAGCTTGGACTGCTCGCACTGCAGCCGGTAGGGGAACCGGGTGTCGCCGGCCAGCACCGCCAGGTCCAGCCGGGCGATCAGCCCCGCGGCGCGGTCGCGGTAGGCGAAGGTCGGCGCGAGCAGGCCGCGGTCGTGCAGCTCGGCGCCGATGCCCAGGTCGTCGAGCATCTCCAGGGTCGGCGGGTGGAACGTCGACGCGCGGGACTCGGCGGCCAGGTCCCCGCCGGACTCCAGCACGGTGACCGGGACGCCCTTCCGGGCCAGCGCCAGGGCGGCGGTCAGACCGACCGGCCCGGCGCCGGCGACGACGACACGACTCACGTCTCCAACCTCCGTGGGACATAGCGGGCGTCCAGGTCGAGGGCCTCGTCCTGGCCGACCAGCGCGGTGAAGGCCGCCCACGGCATCCGTTCGACGTCGTCGGCGCTGCCGGTCTCGGCGATGGCGCGATAGGTCACCGACGCCGCGCGCATGGCGGCGAGCAGAGCGGCGACCGGGTGCAGGACCAAGCGGACACCGACCTCCGCGAGGTCCGCGTCGGTCCAGGCGGGCGGCGCGCCGGCAGCTTCGCTGCGATTGACCACCAGGGGTACGCCGGGGAGCGCGCGCTGGATCTCGGCGAGTTCGGTGATCGTCCGGACGCCCTCCGGGAAGACCGCGTCCGCGCCCGCCTCGGCGTAGGCCACGCACCGCTCGATCGTGTCGGCCAGGCCGTTGACGGCGTACGCGTCGGTCCGGGCGATCACCGCGAGCTCCGGCACCTGATCGGCCAGCGCCTGGATCTTGGCGGCCGCCAGTCCGACCTCGATCACCTCTTTGCCGGCCAGGTGCCCGCAGCGCTTCGGGCTCACCTGGTCCTCCAGGTGCAGCCCGGAGATCCCGGCGCGGCTGTAGGCGAGCCCGGTCCACACCGCGTGCACCGGGTTGCCGTACCCGGTGTCCGCGTCGGCCAGCAGCGGCACCCCCTGCAGCGCCGGGACCAGCGTGGCCGCCCGGTCGGCGATCTGCGTGGCGTGCACGAAACCGAGGTCGGGGCGGCCCAGCATGGTCGCCGAGACGGCCGCGCCGGAGAGGTGCACGGCCCGATGGCCGGCCGCGACCGCGAGCGCGGCGGTCACCGGGTCGTAGACGCCGGGCACGTGGGTGACCCGGCCGGAGGTGAGGAGCGCGCGCAGCGCGGAAGCGGTCATGAGCGATTGTGCAACGCGAATCCGTTTTCGACACCGACCACGCGCGGGTTGGTGAAGAACAGCAACGTTTCCGCGGTCCCCTCCGTCGAGTAGCCGGAGATGCCCCAGGCCGGGCGCGGGGTGAACAGGTGCAGGCTCATGATCGAGGAGCCGTTGACCTTGACCTCGCCGGCCCGGACCCGCCGGGCGACCCGCACCGCGGCCGCCTCGTCGGCGCCGATCACGTAGCCCTCCAGGCCGTAGCGGGTGCCGTTGGCCAGCGCGATCGCCTCGCCGACCGTGCGGTAGCCGTGCACCGCGGCGACCGGCCCGAAGATCTCCTCGGTGGTCCGCGCCGGGTCGGCGCCGGTGACCAGCGCGGGGGCCAGGAAGTTCCCGGCGCCGGCCAGCTCCGCGGTGTGCCCGGCCAGCGTCGCGGTGTGCCCGGCCAGCGTCGCGGTGTGGACGGCCAGCTTCGCGGTGTGAACCGTGCCGCCGAGCCCGTCGCGGGCCTTCTCCACCGCGGCCCGGTGGCCGGAATGGATCAGCGGGCCGTAATCGGTGGCCGGGTCCGCGGGGTCCCCGGCGCGCAGCCCGGCGATCCGGTCCAGGACGCCGTCGACGATCGCCTGCTCGCGGCCGGCCGGCACGATCAACCGGCCCAACGCCCGGCACCACTGGCCGTTCAGCGTGGTGAGCAGGTCGGCGGCGGCCCGGACGGCGACCGCCTCGTCCGCGTCCGGGAGCACGATCAGCGGGTTGTTGCCGCCGAGCTCCAGCTGCACCGGCTTGATGTCGTAGGCGCAGGCCGACGCGACCGCGCGACCGCCGGCCAGGCCGCCGGTGAACGAGACCGCCCGGATCCGGGCGTCGCCGACCAGGTGCGCGCCGGTCGCCGCGCCGCCGTGCAGCAGCTGGAACAGGGCGGGCGGGGCGCCGGCGGCGCGCAGCGCGGTGTCGATCGCGACGGCCAGGCGTTCGGTGCCGGACGACGCGTACTCGGACGGCTTGAGGATCGTGGGGCAACCGGCCGCGAGCGCGTTGGCGACCTTGTGGGCCGCCATCGGCGCGGGCGCGTTCCACGGGACCAGGCAGGCGACGGGGCCCCAGGGGAGCCGTTCGACCAGGACCTGGTTGCCGTCCTCGCGGGTGGTCGTGCTGGTCAGCACGCCGGTGCGGAGCTGGGCGGCGGCCAGGGCGAACGCGCCGGAGAGGATCATGCCGAGCGGGGTGGTCTGCCGGATCGGGACGCCGGTCGACCTGGCCTCCAGCAGCACGATTTCCCCGGCGGCGGCCTGGACTTCGGCGGCTATGCTGTCCAAAATGTCCGCTCGGTCGGCGGCAGGGAGGTCCCAAGAGCCGAGATCGTCGGCCGCCGCGATCGCCGCCGAAACGTTCTCGACCGAGGAGCCCAGCGCCGGCCCGAGGACACGCCCGGTCGCGGGATCCTCCAGCTCGACGCCGACCGGTGTGCCGCACGCCGACCACACGCCGTTGACCAGGTCGTTCACTTCGGGACGCTCGCGAACAGCTCGTTCGCCTTGTTCGAGGTGATCACCGAGGCGGCCTCCAGGCGTCCGCGCTCCGGCGGGAACGTCATCACCAGGCCCATCGACAGGTCCCGCAGCGCCCGGCCGACGACGCCGTTCATCGTCGCGCTCGACGTGCCGGACGCCTTGAGCGCGTTCACCGCCACGTCGAACGCGGCCTGGCAGATCGAGCCCTTGGCGATCCGCCACTGGGCGTACACCTCGGACTTCGTCGCGATCGGCGGCTCGCACGTCTCGATCAGCAGCTGGCGGCGCAGCCACAGGTACGCCGTCTCCAGGTTCTCGGTCATGTTCCCGATGATCACCTGGTGCATCGGCGATTCCGCGATGGACCGGCCGGTGTCCGCGAACGTCTTGCGGGTGAGCCGGTCCAGCGTGTCGTCGTAGACGCCCTGCGCGGCGCCGACGTAGACGGCGGTGATCGCCAGCTGGTTGCCGACGAAGCTGCCCCGGCTGCACTGCAGCATCTTCACGAACGCGCCCGGCACGGTCAGCGCCTCCGCGTGCGGGATGAAGACCCGGTCCAGCTTGATGCCGTGGTTGGCGCTGCCGCGCATGCCGATGCCGTCCCAGAACGGGCGCTCGGTGACGCCGTCCGCGTCCCGCGGGACCAGGAACATGGCCAGCCCGTCGGCCGTTTCGGTGCCGTCCAGCCGGGCCGTGACCAGGTAGTAGTCGGCGATGCCGGTGGCGCAGCCGAACGACTTCTCGCCGGTCAGCTCCCAGCCCCCTTCGACCTCGACGGCGGTGGTGGCGATCGCGATGTTGGCGCTGCTCGACTTCACCGACTCGCTGGCGAAGTTCGCCAGCCACGTGCCGCCGGACATCAGCCGCAGCACCTTCTCGGCGAACGCCGTCACGACCGGGACCTCGTCGTCGGCGAAGAGGCCGGACTCGATCGCCTCCAGCGGCAGCAGGCCACGGGAGGCGGAGGTGTTGTGGAAGAAGAAGGCCAGCGCGGTGGACGGGCAGGCGGTGCCCATCGCGTACGTGGCGGCGGCCAGGTCACGCAGGGTGCCGCCGAGGCCGCCGTACTCCTCCGGGACGATCAGCCCGAGCAGGCCGGCCTCCCGCAGCGTGCCGAGGTGCTCGCGGGGGAACGCGCCGTCGCGGTCGGCCTGCTCGGCCTTGGCGCGCAGGGCCGGCAGCACCTGCTCGACGAGGGCGGCGCGGGCCTTCTCCTCGACGGTCATGTCGTCGACGAGTCGCTCGCCGGTGAGTCGGTCGGCCATCGGTGTCACTCCCTGAGCTGGGCGAGATCGGTTCTCGGCTGCGCGGCTTTCGGCTGCGCGAGGTCGGTTCGGGGTTGCGTGAGGTCGTCGCGGCGGTGGCCCACGTCCAGCTGGTGGGCCAGGTGCAGCAGGTCGTCGAGGGGCAGCCCGGTGCTGGTCAGGTCGAAGTGCGCGACCCCGCTCTTCATCGCCACCAGGGCGTTCACCAGGGCGAGCCGGTGGTCGGCGAGACGCACCCGGAGAGTGGCCGGCCGGGCCCGGACCACCGCGTCCTGCAGCACCCGGCGCACCTGCAACGGCGAGGCCGGCGTGGTCGCCGACTCGGCGCAGACGATCTCCTCCGCGCCCAGCGCCGCGAGCCGGCCGATGGTGTCGAGCACCTCGTCCTCCCGGGCCGGGTCGAACGCGTCCGGCACGAGGTGCGCGCCCGCCGGAGCCTCGGACACGTGGATGGTCGCCGGCAGCGGGTCGGCGAGCTGGACCCAGCTGCGCGAGTGGAACAGCAACGGGGAGATCAACCGCGGCGTGGCGGCCTCGGTCACCTCGCCGACGAAGATGGTGTGGTCGCCGCCCGGGTACGCGTGCGCGATCCGGCAGTCCAGCCACGCGACCGCGTCGGCGAGCACCGGGCAGCCGTTCGGCGTGGTGACCCAGTCCAGCCCGGCGAACCGGTCGGTGATGTCGCGCTCCTGGCCGGCGAAGCGGCGCCCGATGTGCGCCTGGTCCTTGCCGAGGAAGCTGATCGCGAACTTGCCGGCCGCGCCGAGCAGGGCGTGACTGGGCAGGTGATTGCCGAGGCAGACGGAGACCATCGGCGGATCGAGGCTGACCGAGGAGAATGAACTGGCGGTCATGCCGTGCACCCCGTGGGGACCGATCGTGGTCACCACGCACACGCCGCTCGGCCACTGACCGAGCACGGATCGGAACGTCGTGCTGTCGACCGGCACCTGTCGCACTCCGCTTTCAGGTCTGGCCGTTTCGCCTTGGGAAACAGCGTTACCGCGAAGGTAACGAGGTGGCCGGGGGTCTGTCAACGCCGGATCGGTACAGCGTTTCGCGGTGCGAAATGGCAGGCTAGGCTTCGGCAAGGTTTGTTCCGTTCCTGTTCCGGGGGAGTTTCGCGATGCCAGGCCGAACCGCTTCGACGTCCCCGTCCGCACCCGCCGCCGCGCCGGGCACCGCGCCGGCCGCCTCGCCGGCCACCTCGCCGGCCTCCGAGGACGAGGGGCAGTCCCGGTCGATCGCCGCGGTCGAGCGGGCCATGGACGTGCTGCTCTACTTCGGCCGCGCCGAGCAGCCCGACCTCGGGGTGACCGAGATCGCCACCGCGCTCGGCCTGACCAAGGCCGCCGTGCACCGCATCCTCACCGCGCTGCGCAGCCGCGAGCTGATCACCGTCGACCCGTCCACCCGGCGGTACGCGCTCGGCCACGCCGCCGTCGCGCTCGGTCGCGCCTACCTGGCCCGCACCGACGTGCGCGCGATGGCCGCGCCGGAGCTCAAGTTCCTCTCCGAGCGCACCAGCGAGACCGCGACCCTCTCGCTGCGCCGCGGCGACACCCGGCTCTACGTCGACCAGGTCGTCCCCGACCAGGAGCTGCGCCTCGAGGTCAGCCTCGGCATCCCGTTCGCGCTGAACGCCGGCGCCTCGTCCAAGGCGTTCCTGGCGTTCCTGCCCGAGTTCGAGCTGGAGACCTACCTGACCCGGCACCCGCTCGCGGCCGTGACCGACAAGACCATTACTGATCCGGTCAAACTGCGCAAAGACCTTGCTTCGGTACGGAAACGCGGCTACTCCACCTCGAACGGGGAGCGGCAGGCCGGCGCCGCGTCGATCGCCGCCCCGGTGTTCGACCATGACGGCCGGGTGGTCGCCGTGATCAGCGTGGCCGGGCCGGCGCTGCGCTTCAAACCGGACGCGGACGCGACAGTCATCGCCGACCTGCTCGGGTGCGCCGGTCGGATCAGCGCGCAGCTTGGTTACGTACCGTAGGCCTGCGGTTTTGCTTATTTCGGTTTTGCTCGTCGGGGTTTTCCCGCTTGCTCAGAGGTTGGCGAACGGCTTGGCGACGCCGAGAAGACCGGCGATCAAAACCGAGATCCAAATCAGCCATACGTACGGGAGGCAGCCGTTCACGCTGCTCTGGACCGCTGCCTCGGTCGTGTCGTCGGAGTTCCCGGCCATGATCGCGCCGAAGGCCGGGCCGAACGGGCGCAGCGTCCGCCGGATGCCCAGGCCCGCCGCGATGGCGAGCGAGTAGAGCAGCACTTTCCCGCCCAGCCACTTCGGGTTGGTGTCGACGCCGAACGGGTGCGCGGCGACCAGGGTGTACACGCCGGTCGCCGTCATCCCGGCGATCACCGTGATCCGGATCGTCCAGTCGATCCGCCGGACCAGCGGGTGTCTTCCGGGCTCGTGATGATCGAGATGCATCAGGCGCAGCCAGACGAGCGCGCCGATCCAGACCGGCACGAGCAGCCACCACGGCAACAGCTTGATGCCGAGGAGCGAGCCGCCGTGCTCGTCGAGCGAGATCAGCGTCAGGCCGCTGGGCAGGAAGAGGATCAGGCAGATCTTCGGGCCCAGATCCAAACCGGACATGATCTTCAGGGCGGTCAGGCGCGCCGCGGGCGTGAGGGACGGGTTGATCACATACCGGCTGGAGTAGAAGACGCCGAGGTCGCCGCCGAGCCAGAAGACCATGAGCACGATGTGCAGGAAGAGGAACGCAGCCAGCATCGCTAGATGGAAACATCTTTCCGCTGTGCGAAACAAGTGCTAGCTTCGCGGCATGCTCGGCCGTTATTACGAAGACTTCACCGTCGGTGACACGTACCGCCACCCGCTCGGCCGCACCATCTCCGAGGCCGACAACACGTGGTTCACGCTGCTGACGCTGAACACCAATCAGTCACACTTCAACGCGGACTACGCGGCCGGGACGCCGTACAAGAAACTCCTGGTCAACTCGACTCTCACGGTCGCCATCGTGACCGGGTTGTCGGTGCCCGACGTCAGCCAGCACGCCTTCGCCAACCTGGGCTGGGAACAGATCCGGATGCCCAGCCCGGTCTTCGTCGGCGACACCATCTATGCCCGGTCGACCGTGCTGGAGCTGCGGGAGTCGAAGTCCCGCCCGTACGCCGGCATCGTCAAGGTGTTCACGACCGGCTTTAACCAGGACAGCGTCGACGTGATCACCTGGACCCGCGCAATGCTGGTGTACAAACGCGGCCACGGCCCGGCCACCCCATGACCACCCCCAACCCCCGCCACCACCACTGGTTCGCCCGGCTCGGCCCCGTCGCTCGCCGCCGCCCGACTCCGCCCAACTCAGTCGCTCGCCGCCGCGCCACTCCGCCCAGCCCAGTCGCTCGCCGCCGCGCCACTCCGCCTGGCCGCGGCGTGCGCCACCAGTTCGCCCCGCTCGGTCCTGGCGCGCGGCAGCGGCTTGCTGCGCTCAGTCCCGGCGTGCGGCCGTCGGTGGTCGCGTGATTCGCCTCGATGTGCAGCCGTGGGGCGAGACGATGGCCGAGCTGCTCGTTGCCGCGAAGGACGCCGAGGACGCCGGCGCGGGCGTGGTCTGGGCGCCGGAACTGCACCGCAGCGCGTTCGTGACGGCGGCGGCGCTGGCCACCGCGACGTCCACGGCCGGAGTGGCGACCGGGATCGCGCTGGCCTTCGCGCGCAGTCCGATGCTGACCGCGCTCGCCGCCGCCGACCTGGACGAGCTCTCCAGCGGACGGTTCCGCCTCGGTCTCGGCACCGGCGTGGCGCGGCTCAACGAGGACTGGCACGGCGTCCCGTTCGAACGCCCGGTCCCGCGGCTGCGCGACACCGTGGCGATCGTCCGCGCCGTCCTGGCCGGCGGTGACCCGATCCTCCACAAAGGCGTCCGATCAATCCGGGTGCGCGGCTGGCGCCGCCCGTACCCACCGACTCGCCCGTACCTCCCGATCTACCTGGCCGGCGTCGGCCCGGCGATGATCGCCCTGGCCGGCGAGGTCGCGGACGGCTGGATCGCGCACGAACTGTGCCCGCCCGGCGAGATCCCGCCCCTGCGCCGCCCCGGCTTCGACGTGGTCGCCGCGGCCTGCTGCTCGGTCGATCCGGATCCGGCCGTCGCCCGCCGCCGGGCGGCGAACGTCGTCGGCTTCTACGCCTCGGTCAAGTCTTACGCCGGCGGCTTCGCCCGCGCCGGGTTCGGCGCCGTGGCCGACGCCGCGGTCGCGGCCCTGCGAGCCGGCCGGGCCGCCGACGATCTCGGCGACCTGGTCCCGGACGAGATGATCGACCACTACACGATCGCCGGCACGCCGGCCCGGTGCGCGGCCCGGTTGTCTGATTTCTCCGGCAAAGCGGATGCGCTCAAACTCTCCCCGCCCTCCTACGGTCTGCCGGCCGAGGAGACCCGGGCCGCCCAGAAAAGCCTGCTCGAACTGCTGGGAGACGTCACATGAGGCCGTTGGAGGACATCCGGATCATCGCCGTCGAGCAGTACGGCGCCGGCCCGTTCGGCTCGGTGCACCTGGCCGACCTCGGCGCCGACGTCATCAAGATCGAGGAACCGGCCACCGGCGGCGACGTCGGCCGTTACGTGCCGCCCTACCAGCACGGCGAGGACTCGCTCTTCTTCGAGACCTTCAACCGCGGCAAACGCTCGCTGTCGCTGGATCTCGCCAGCGCCGCCGGCCGCGAGGTCTTCGAGGATCTGGTACGCCACTCCGACGCCGTCTGGTCCAATCTGCGCGGCGACGTCCCGGCCAAGATGGGGATCACGTATCAGCAGCTCAAGCAGGTCAACCCGAGCATCGTCTGCTGCTCGCTGACCGGTTTCGGGATGACCGGGCCGCGCGCCCGCCAACCCGGGTACGACTACATCCTGCAGGGCCTGGCCGGCTGGATGGACCTGACCGGCGAGCCCGGCGGCCCGCCCACCAAGTCCGGACTGTCGATCGTGGACTACTCCGGAGGCTTCGTCGCGGCGATCTCGCTGCTCGCCGGGGTGCACGCGGCCCGGCGCGACGGTTACGGCATGGACTGCGACCTGAGCCTGTTCGACACCGCGATCGGGATGCTCACCTACCCCGCGGCCTGGCATCTCAACGCCGGTTTCGAGCCGGCCCGGACGAGACATTCCGCGCACCCGTCGCTGGTGCCGTTCCAGCTCTTCCCGGCCGCCGACGGGTGGATCGTGGTCGGCTGCGCCAAGGAGAAGTTCTGGCAGCGTCTGGTCGCGGTGCTCGACGACCCGGCCCTGCTGGACCCCCGCTTCGCCACGTTCGCCGACCGTCGTACCCATGCCGGTGACCTCCTTTCCCTACTCGAATCGATCTTCAAAACCCGTGCCGTCGCGGACTGGCTGGCCCGCCTCGAACCGGCGGGCGTGCCGTGCGGCCCGGTCAACGACGTGGCCGCGGCGTTGCGGGACCCGCACACCATCGCCCGCGGCCTGGTCGTGGAGACGGAACACCCGCACTACGGGACGCTCCGCCAGGTCGCCTCACCGGTCCGGGTAGGCGACCAGGCGCCGGCCTACCGCCGGGCCCCACGCCGGGGCGAGGACCTGGACTACGTCGCCGACCTGCTCGGCTACTCGGCCGAACAACTGGCCGTGCTTCGCAAGTCAGGCGCCTTCGGCGCCCCGGACCGGAGTGCCGAGCCGCCCCCGGAACCGGCTGGCGAGGCCACGCCGGAGCCGGCTGGCGAGCCGCCCCCGGAACCGGCTGGCGAGGCCACGCCAGAGCCGGCTGGCGAGCCGGTCCCGGAGCCGGGTGGCGAGGCGATCCCGAACCGCCTTCACCCCCGCGGCCCTGACCGGCCCAGCACCCCGGGGCCGGGTGTCGAGGGCGCGCAGCAGGCCGGCGGACTTCGTGGAGCCGGCGCGGCGGTGCCGCCGGAACCGGGTGGCGAGGTGGCGGAGTGACTGAGCCGGCGGCGCTGGTGCTGGCCCGGTGGGCGGTGGGGCTGGAATTCGCGGCGCTGCCGGAGCCGGTCGTCGCAGCGGCTCGGCGGCATCTCGCCGACGCGGTGGGGTGTGCGGTCGCCGGGATCCGGCGGGAGGCCGTGGGCCCGGCGCTCACGGTGGCGGCGGGACTCGGCGGGCCGCCCGAGGCGCGCCTGTTCACCGGGGAACGGGTGGGCGCGGTCGCCGCCGGGTTCGGTAACGCGGTCGCGGTGCACGCCCTCGATTACGACGACACCCATCCGGGCGGGCTGGTCCACGCGAGCGCGGTGGTCGTACCCCCGGCTCTGGCCCTCGCGGAGCAGACCGGAAGTCGCGGCAGTGAGCTGATCGCCGCGCTGGTCGCGGGTCTTGAGGTGGTCTGCCGGCTCGGGGCGGCGGCGCCGCACGGGTTTCACGCGCGCGGGCTGCATGCCACCTCGATGTGCGGGCCGGTGGCCGCGGCCGTCACCGCCGGCCGCCTGCTCGGGCTGTCGAGCACGGAGATGGCGCACGCGATCGGGATCGCGGCGAGTGGCGCGAGCGGGCTGCTCGAATTCCTGCACGGCCCGGCGAGCACCAAGCAGCTGCACCCGGGAACGGCGGTGGCGAACGGCATTCTCGCCGCCCGGCTCGCCGCGGCCGGTGCCACCGGGCCGGCCGGCGCCCTCGACGGACCGTTCGGATTGTTCCGCGCGCTGGCCGGCCGCGAACCGGACCTGCCGGTGCTGCTGGGCGAGCTCGGTGAGCGGTGGGAGACGACCCGGATCGCGGTGAAGCTGTTTCCGGCGTGCCAGCTCGCCCACACGTCCATCGAGGCGGCCAGGGCTTTCGCGGGGAACGGAAGCCTGCCGGAGAGGGTGACGGTGACGTTGCATCCGGACTCCATTCCGATCATCGCGGGCGCCGACAAACGGCGGCCGCGCAGCTCTTACGAGGCGAAGTTCAGCGTGTACTGGTGTGTGGCGTCGGCGATCGTGGACGGCCAGGTCGGTTTGGACACGTTCGAGCGGCTGGACCGGCCGGACGTGCTCGCCCTGGCCGGCCGGATCGTGGTGCGGACCGGTGCGGGTGACGGGCCGGCCGCGTCTGCTCCCGGCATCGTCGTTGCCTCCGGGCGCCAGTCCATCTTCCCGATTCCCCGAGCTCTCCGCTCCGTTCTTCCGGCCGGGTACCCCCTTCTTTCGGCCGGTGTGGACGCCGCGCCGGAGCGGGATATTCGTGCCAAGGCCATCGCCAACCTCGGTTCGGGGGCGGGCGAGGTGCTCGCCGCGATCGACTCCGGGGCGAGCGCGGCCGACCTGCTCGATGCGATCGAAGGGTGCCTGCAATGACCGTCCACCTGCCGGCCGTGCCCGGTTACGCGCAGCTCGCGTCCGCGCTCGCCGCCGCCGGTCTGACCACTGTCGACGTGGTGCACGTGACCGAATACGCGACGGCCGCCGCGCTCGGCGATCCGGCTGCTCTGGACCGCGCCCGCGTGGCGGCGCTCGGGGGTCACCCGGTGCCGGTCTCGCGTGTCCCGGTCGAGGCCGTCCTCGGGCCGGACGCACTGATCTCCACCGCTTCCTACGCGCTCGGCGTCACCGCGCACGCGGGCGGTGGCGAGATGCTGACCGACGGGGACGACGTGCTCCGGGTCGCCGGCGGGGTGGTCCACCTGCCGAGCGTGCACACCGCCGAGGGCGATTTCCGGGAGCAGTATCGATGGTGCCTGGACCGGATCGCCGCGCTGCTCGCCGTCGCCGGGCTGGGCACCGGATCGCTGGTCCGGACCGTGGACTACACCACGACCGCGACCCGGGCGGAGTATCCGCAGTGCGGCCGGCCGCGGAAAGAGGTGCTGGGCACCGGGCCGGTCCATCCCGGCGCCGCCGGCATCCTGGTCGACGTCCCGGTCGCGCCGGGCGCCCTGGTGTCCCTGGACGCGCTGGCCTTCGACGGCGGGTTGCAGGTGCTCAACCCGGGGTGGGCGAGGTACGACACGCTCACCTACAAGCCCGCGGTCCGGGGCGGGGGCCGGATCTTCCTGGCCGGCTTCGGCGCCCTCGACCCGGTCAGCCAGCAGGCCCTGCACGCCGGCGACCTCGCGGCGCAGGCGGCATATGTCTACCGCAGCGTCGAGACCGTCCTGGCCGAGGCCGGGGCGACCGGCGAGCACGTCACCCACCTGGTGGAGTTCGTGACGCCCGCCGCCGTCGCGGACTATCCGGCGACCGTGGTGCTGCGGAAACAGCACTTCCCGAACGCGGTGGTCGACGCCGTGGTCTGCTCCGCGCTGCTGCGGCCGGAGTTCCTGATCGAGACCGTGCCGACGGCGGTGCTCCGATGAGCCTGCTGACGCCGGAGCTCGCCGCCCGGATCGGCGAGGAGGTCACCTACACCGCGCCGGAGCCGCTGGGCCGCGCGTCGATCCGCTACTTCGCCCTGGCCACCGGCGACACCGATCCGGCGCACCTCGCCGGGGACGTCGCGCCGCCGACGATGATCTGCGAGACCAATCAGTACACGGGACTGCCCCGGGACGCGGACGGCTACGCCGGGCACGGCTGGCGCCTCTCCGTGCCGGGCACGCGGCTGGTGCGCGGGGGCAACTCGTACCGGTTCGTGCGGCCGGTCGAGCCGACCACGGTGATCACCGCGAGGTGGCGGCTCGACGACATCACCGAGCGGGTCACCGGGGGTGGGAAGCGGATGCTCGTGGTCACCTCGATCGCCGAGTACACCGACCAGGAGCGACGGTTGCTCGCCGTGAACGAGGAGACCCTGATCTATGTATCAGCGTGAGCGGACGATCGAGCTGCCGGACATGGTCGCCTACGCCGGGGCGACCTGGGACTGGCACCGGCTGCACTACGACGCGGACTATCTGGCCGGGCGCGGGCTGACCAAGCCGGTCGTCGACGGCCAGGTGTTCGGGGCCTACCTGGCGATGGCGCTGGCCGAGTGGTTCCCGGGCGCGGTGATCTCCGAGTTGACGTTCCGGTTCAAGAGCCTGGTCTTCGCCGGGGAGACGATCCGCTGCGTCGGCTCGGTCGCCGCCGAGACGGGCGGTCTCCTCCATGTCGACCTGCGTGTCGAGGTGGTCGAGGACGGTCGGGTCGCGGTCGCGCCGGCCTCGGCGACGCTAAAGCCACCGGAGCCGTCATGAGGGTGGCGATCGCCGGGGCGGCGGAGTGTGATCTCGGCAAGACCCGGAAGACGGTTCTGGAGCTGCAGACGCAGGCGGTGTCCAGGGCGCTGGCCGACGCCGGGCTGACGCTCGCGGACGTGGACGGGATCGCGACCAACGGCATCTCCCGGTTCTCCGCCACCCAGCTGGCCGAATACCTGGGGATCCAGCCGACCTGGTGCGACTCGACGTTCGAGGGCGGCGCGGTCTTCGAGATGTACGTGGCCCGCGCGGCGCAGGCGATCGCCGCCGGTCAGTGCGGGACGGTCGTCATCTCGTACGCGAGCAATCAGCGCTCCGCCCGCAGCCGCAGCCTGACCGCGACCTATGCCGAGGGCACGCCCGAGGCCCTGGGCGAGGAGCCGTTCCACCCGCTGTACCCGATCTCGTACTACGCCATGGTCGCCCAGCGGTACCTGCACGTGCACGGCCTGACCAGGGAAGACCTTGCCGGGGTCGCGGTTGCGGCGCGGGCGCGGGCACTGCGCAATCCCCAGGCTTGGACGTACGGCAAGGGCCCGCTCACCGTCGACGACGTCCGCACCGCCGAGATGATCTCGTCGCCGCTCGGCGCGCTGGACTGTTGCCTGGTCACCGACGGCGGCGGGGCCATCGTGATGACCTCGCTCGACCGGGCGCGGGACCTGCCACGCCCGCCCGTGGCCGTGCTGGGATACGGCGAGGCGTTGACCCACTCGTCGATGTTCGGCGCCCCCGACCTGCTGCGGACCGGTGCGATCGATTCCGGACAGCGCGCGTTCGCACGGGCGGGGCTCGCGCCGGCCGACATCGACGTGGTGCAGCTCTACGACTCATTCACGATCTCGGTGCCGCTCGGGCTGGAGCAGCTCGGGTTCGCGGCGCCGGGCGAGGGGCTGGGCGCGACCGTCGCGCACAACACGGGCGGGGGCGGGCTGGCGTACTGCCACCCCGGCCAGCTCGGGGTGCTGCTGCTGGTCGAGGCGGTGCGGCAGCTGCGCGGCGAGTGCGGCGAGCGCCAGGTCCCATCCGCGGCCACCGCCCTGGTCCACGGCACCGGCGGCATCCTCTCCAGCCACGCGACCGTGATCCTGGGGGTGGACCGATGACGCACGACGTCCAGCGGGGTGGATCGGCGGCGGGCGACGTCCAGCGGGGTGGACCGGTGACGCGCGACGTCCAGTGGGGTGGACCGGTGGCGCACGACGTTCCACCGGGTGGACCGGTGACGGGCGACGTTCAGCCGGGTGGACCGGGAATGCACGTCGTTCAGCAGTGCCGGCGCTGCCGGCGCCTGCAGCACCCGGCGCGGCCGATCTGCCTGACCTGCGGCGACGCCGAGCTCCTGGCGGACACGGTCACCTCCGGGAACGGCCACGTGGACAGCTTCACGGTCGTGCACCGGGCGGAGACGCCGTACATCGTCGCCCGGGTCCGGCTCGTCGAGGGCCCGGTCGTGCTCGGCCACCTGGCCGACAACCCCGAGCCCCGCTGCGACCAGCCGGTGCGGTTCGTCCCCCGGGACCCGCTGCCGGTCTGGATTCCCGGCCACCATGTCCCGCGAACCCGCAGGAGCGAATGATGGACTTCGAGCTCAGCGACGAGCAGCGGATGTTCCGCGACGTGCTGCGCGACTTCGTGGATCGGGAGATCCGCCCGGTCGCCACCGAGTGGGAGGCCGCCGGCCGCTATCCGACCGAGATCGTCGAGACCATGCGGGAGATGGGCCTTTTCGGTCTCACGGTGCCCGAGGAGTACGGCGGACTGGGCGCCGACATGATCAGCTTCGCGCTGGTCTTCGAGGAGATCGCCAAGGGCTGGATGGGCATCGCCGGCATCCTCGGCAGCCACTCGCTGTCCTGCTGGCTGCTCGCCCGGCACGGCACCGACGAGCAGAAGTCGCGGTACCTGCCGGACCTGGCCACCGGTAAGCGCCGCACCGGCATCGCCCTGACCGAGCCGGACGCCGGGACGGACCTGCAGGGCATCGGCACGACCGCGGTCCGCGACGGCGACCACTACGTGCTCAACGGGCGCAAGACCTGGATCACCAACGCCCGGCACGCCGATCCGCTCCCGGTGCTGTGCAAGACCGATCCGTCCGCGGACCCCGCGCACCGGGGCATGTCGGTGCTCCTGGTCGAGGCCGGCACGCCCGGCTTCACCGTGGAGCGGGACCTGCCGAAACTCGGCTACAAGGGCACCGAGTCGTGCGAGGTGCTCCTGGAGGACGTCCGCGTCCCGGCGGCTCAGCTGCTCGGCGGCGTCGAGGGGCGCGGCATGCAGCAGGTCCTGTCCGGCCTGGAGACGGGCCGGATCAACGTCGCGGCCCGCGCGCTCGGGATCGCCCAGGCGGCCTACGACGAGGCGTTGCGGTATGCCCGGTCGCGGCACGCGTTCGGCCAGCCGATCGGGGAGTTCCAGGCCGTCCAGCTCAAGCTCGCCGAGATGGCGTCCCAGGTCCAGGCCGCGCGGCTGCTGGTCTACTGGGCCGCGGCCCGCTCCGACGGCGGCCACCGGGTGGACATGGAGGCCGGTATGGCCAAGGCGTTCGCCTCGGAGGCGGCGGTCAGTTGCGCCCTGAACGCGATGCAGATCCACGGCGGGTACGGCTACTCGAAGGAGTTCGTCGTCGAACGCCTCTACCGGGACGCCCCGCTGATGATGATCGGCGAGGGCACCAACGACATCCAGCGCGTGGTCATCGCCCGCGCCCTCCTGGCCGGCAAGGCGTCGATCGGATGAGGTCATTTCTCTACGTGCCGGGGAACCGCCCGTCGATGCTGGCCTCGGCGCTGGGCCGGGGCGCGGACGCGCTGATCGTGGACCTGGAGGACGCGGTCCCGCCGACCGAGAAAGCCGCGGCCCGCGCGGCCGTCGCCGAGTGGTTGCGCACCCTGCCACCCGGCGCCCCGGTGTGGGTCCGGGTGAACGCGGGCCCGGCCGGCCTCGACGACACCCAGGCCCTGCTGGCCCGCGAGCCCGATGGCGCCGGGTCCGGGCGTCTCCCCGCCGGCGCGGTGGTGCGTGGGCTGGTGGTGGCGAAGGCTTCGCTCGAGCAGGTCACGGCGCTGGGCCGGCTGTTGGACGAGCTGGATCCGGCGGGCGGGGTGGGGGTCGTACCGTTGCTGGAAACCCCGCAGGCCATCCTTGCCGCAGCCGGGATCGCCGCCGCGCCCCGGGTGAACCGGATGCAGATCGGCGAAGCCGATCTCGCGGCTGAGCTGGGCGTGAGCCCCGGTGAGGACGAGCGGGAACTGCTCTTCGCGCGGTCCGCCGTGGTGCTGGCCTCGGCCGCCGCCGGGATCGAGCCGCCGGCCGCCGCGGTCACCACGGACTTCCGCGATCTGGACGCGCTGCGGCGGTCCACCGAGGCGCTGAAGCGACTGGGGTTCCGGGGTCGCGCGTGCATCCATCCGGCCCAGATCCCGATCGTCCACGAGGTCTTCACCCCCGCCGACTCGGAGATCGCCGCCGCCCGAGACCTGATCGCCCGCTTCGAGGCGGCCGGCGGCGGCGTCTGCCTCGACGCCCGCGGCCGCATGGTCGACCTCGCGGTGATCCGGAACGCCCGCCGCACCGCCGCCTATGCCGATTCGGCCTGGACCTGGCGGTGATCCGGAATGCGCGCCGCACTGCCGCCTATGCCGATTCGGCCTCGACGTGGCGGTGATCCGGAATGCGCGCCGCACTGCCGCCTATGCCGATTCGGCTTCGGCCCGGCGATGATTCGGTATGGCCGCCGAGGCGGCGACAACGGG
This sequence comes from Actinoplanes sp. L3-i22, assembly GCF_019704555.1. Classification (NCBI taxonomy): domain Bacteria; kingdom Bacillati; phylum Actinomycetota; class Actinomycetes; order Micromonosporales; family Micromonosporaceae; genus Actinoplanes; species Actinoplanes sp. L3-i22. Next base: position 8,755,545 of record NZ_AP024745.1, on the reverse strand, counting down.
CGATCAGCCTGTCCGGCATCGTTCGGGACAGGTCCGGTGTACGGGACGTTTGGGGCACTGGCCGGGAACAGTTGCGGGAGATCGGCGGGACGGTACGCTCACGCGATGTTCGACGAGGCGGTTGTGGTGGGTGTCACGGCTTTTTGTGAGGGCGCGGCGGCGCCGTCCGGGGCCGAGGTCAAGGAGAAGCTGGTCAACGGTGGTCTGGAGCCGTGGCTGGCGAGTCGTCTGACCTACTTCCTGCCGCTCGCTTTCGGCCGCCGGGTGCTCGGCGGTGTGGAGGTCGACGAGACGTTCCTGGACGGGGAGACCCGCCGGCGGCTGGACCGGGATCCGGTGTATCGCGCCGCCGCGGAGCGGGCGCTGATCGCCGACGAGGCCGAGATCGCCCGGATCGCCGGGTACAGCAGTGAGGTCGCCGCGGTCAGCCAGGCCCTGCAGAGCGGGGCCGAGCTGGCGAAGCTCCGGCTCGGGCCGGTCGCGCTGGACGAGCCGTTGCCGCCGGTCGGGACCGGCAGCGGGGGCGTGCCGTCGCCGGCGTCGGTGTTCGCGCACTGGATGGCGGCCTACGGCGTGACCATCGGTGACGATCTGCGGCTGGGTGACGCCGAGTTCCAGGCGACCCTCGCGGCGCATCCGCGGCCGACTCCGGAGCTGGTGGTGGCGCAGGTGAACTTCGCGGTGAACCATCCGGCGCTGGCCCGGCCGTGGATGGTGGAGAGCTGCGTGGGCGTGGCGCCGACCTGGAAGGAGGCGATCTTCCAGACCCTCGCGATGTTCGAGCGGGCGGTGGCGTACCCGATGATCGCCGCCCTGCTGGACCGCTCCGCCGCCGGTGAGAACGTGCACGTCGAGCGGTACAGCCACCCGGCCGGCGAGTTCGAGCTGCTGCTGGGCGCGCAGGTGGATCTGTTCGCGACCGAGCCGGTGCCGTCCGCGGAGCCGCTCTTCGACCGGCTGCTGGCGCAGCTCAAGGATGTGCCGCTGAGCCGGGCGGTGCACGCGCTGCGGTTCTTCACCGCCCACCAGGACGGGCAGATGCTGACGAACGAGGTCTTCCTGGACGGCGAGCCCTGGGAGACCGGGATGAAAGTTTCCGCAGCCGCCCCGGCACCGCTGCCCACCGGCCCGGTCGGCGTCCGAGTCTTCGCCTTCCTGGTCCCGGTCGACTAGCGCCCCGGTCGATCAGCGCCCCGGTCGACTAGCGCCCCGGTCGACTAGCGCCCCGGTCGACTAGCGCCCCGGTCGACTAGCGCCCCGGTCGACTAGCGCCCCGGTCGAATAAAACCCGATCAAAAACTAGATCAAAAACCAGATCAGGACCCGATTACGGTACGGCGGTGAGCGCCCCGAACGGGTAGCTTCCGGACATGGCTGACGATCTACTCGCCGATTTCGTGCGTGCTGACCAGGAACAGGGCCTCGGCAGTTACGGGATCCACGTATACCGGGCGGACGCCGACCCGCTGACCCACCGGTTCCGCTCCGACGACCGGGTCAACCTCTACTCGGTGTCCAAGACGTTCACCGCGGTGGCGGCCGGCCTGGCCGTCGCCGAGGGCCGGTTCGACCTGGACGCCCCGTTCCTCGACCACTTCCCGGAGCTGCGCGGGATCGCCGCGGACGGCTTCGAGCGGGTCACCCCGCGGCACCTGATCACGATGACCAGCGGCTCCACCCACAAGTGGTTCGCGGACGAGCGGATCGACGCCGCCGACCTGCTCCACGAGTTCGTCGCGACGCCGCTGGACGCCGAGCCCGGGACCCGCTTCGCGTACACCGGGTCCGGGCCGTACGCGATCGGTCGTCTTCTCGCCCGGACCACCGGCGCCGATGTCCGCGCCTACCTGGAGCCCCGCCTCTTCCGGCCGCTGGACCTGCACAATCCGGCCTGGCACACGTGCCCGCTCGGCTTCCCGTTCGCGGAGAGTGACCTGTTCCTGCGCACCGAGGAGCTGTCCCGGTTCGCTCAGCTGCTGCTGCGGGAGGGCGAGTGGCAGGGCCGGCAGCTGGTTCCGGCGGAGTTCGTGCGCCGGATGCCGGCCGAGTCGGTGGACACCGCGACGGCGGCCGGCCACGGCTCGGCGTTCGGGCACGGCTACGGCCTCGGCGTCTGGCTCGGCGGCGACGGGACGTTCCGGATGGACGGCCGGTACGGGCAGTACTCGATCGTGGATCCGCGGCGCCGGGTCACGGTGACCGTCACCGCGCACAGCCCCGACGACACCGCCCTGCTCAAGGCGATCGACGAGCTGATCCTGCAGCGCCTGTGAGGCGCGGCCGCGTCCCGTGACGTGCGCACGGGACGCGGCTCACGCCGTACCGAATAATTGGTTTAAGCCGGCGCCGCGTGCGATTCCCAGGTGGCGAACATCGTCGCGTAGCGGCCGGAGGCCGCGATGAGCTCGTCGTGCGTGCCGGATTCGAGGATGCCGCCGTTGTCGACGACGATCACCCGGTCGGCGCGCCGGGCGGTGGACAGGCGATGCGCGACCAGGATCGCGGTCCGGCCCTCCAGCAGGCGCTGGACGGCCGCCTCCACCCGCAGCTCCGAGCGCAGATCGAGGCTCGACGTGGCTTCGTCGAGCACGACCACGCGCGGCGCGGCGACGAACACCCGGGCCAGGGCGACGAGCTGGCGTTCGCCGGAGGAGACGGACTGGCCGCGTTCGTGCAGGACGGTGTCGAGGCCGTCGGGGGAGCGGTCGACGAGATCGCGGAGCCCGACGGCGTCGACCGCGGCGTTCACCTCGTCGTCGGACGCGTCCGGGCGGGCGAAGGCGATGTTCTCGCGCAGCGTCCCGGCGAACAGGAACGGCTCCTGCGGCACCACGCCGACCTGCCGGTGCAGCGAGTCGAGCGTGACGTCGCGCAGGTCGTGGCCGTCGATCAGCACCGCGCCGCGGTCCGGGTCGTAGAGCCGGGCGACCAGCTTGGCCAGCGTCGACTTGCCGGCGCCGGTCGGCCCGACGCACGCGATCGTCTCGCCGGGGGAGATGCGCAGCGTGACGTCGCGCAGCACCGGCCGGTCCGGGTCGTACCCGAAGGAGACGTTCCGCAGTTCGATGCCGCCGTTCGCCGGCGGAAGATCAAGAGCATCAATTGCTTCCGGTACGCCGGGAGCCGTCCCCAGCAATCCGCGCAGCTTGCCGAGAGCCGCCCGGGCCTGCTGATAGTTCGTGTAGAGCTGCACGAGTTGCTGGACCGGCTGGAAGAACGCGTTGAGGTAGAGCACGAACGCGGTCAGCTCGCCGATGGTCAGCTCGCCGCGCAGCACCATCCGCCCGCCGATGAGCAGCAGCGCGGCCAGCCCGAGCAGGCCGATCACCGAGCTGCCGGGGCCGTAGACGGCGTTGATCCGGCCGGTGTGGTCGTTGGCGTCCCGGTACGCGCCGACCACCTCGCGATGCTCGACGACACTGCGTTGCTGCTGGTTGTGGGCGGTGATCACGCGGACGCCGTAGAGGCTCTCGGACAGGTGCGAGAAGAGCCCCGCGATCGCGTCGCGCTGCCGGTTGTAGCCGTGGTCGGCGGCCTTGCGGAACCAGATCGACAGCGCCGCGAGCGGCGGGATCACCAGCAGCAGCGTGATCGCGGCCAGCTCCACGTTGTAGTGCACGAGCACCGCGGTGACCACGACCATGGTCAGCCCCTGGATCAGGAACTGGGCGAAGCCCTCCTGGAGCAGCTGCTGGATCGCCTCGACGTCGGAGGTCATCCGGGTCATCGTGACCCCGGCCTTCTCCCGGGTGTAGAAGTCCAGGCTGAGCCGCTGCAGGTGACTGAAGACGCGAACCCGCAGGTCCCGGGTGACGTACGCGGCGAGCCGCCCGCTCTGCCGGATCCGCACGCCGGACGCGACCGCGGTCAGCACGACCGCGGCGAGGAACGCGACCGCGGCCATCACCAGCACCGGCACGTCCCGCGCGACGATCCCGTGGTCGATGCCGATCTGCACCAGCAGCGGGCCGGCCTGCAGCAACAATGCCTCGGCGAGCACCGCGACGGCGGCGGTGGCCAGGACCGCCGGCCGGTTGACCAGCAGCGCCCAGAGGGTGAGTTCGCGGTTGTCCGGTTGCTGGTGGAACGGCTCGTCCGGGGCAGGATGCGCCGGCTCGGTGGACTCCAGGCGGGCCACGCCGGCGGCGAGCTCCGGTGGGATGCCGGCGAACGGGCTGCCGCCCTGCTGACGGTCGCGGCGGCCGGCGCCGACGCCGCCCATGCCACCGATCGGCCCCGAGCCCGGCCCGCCCCCAGGCCCGCCGAAGCCGCCTCCGAACATGCTCATGCTTTTACCTCCGCCGCGCTGGCCGCGGCCAGGACCTGGGCGTATCGGGGTTCGGTGGCCAGCAGCCCGGCGTGCGTGCCGTCGGCGGCCACCCGGCCGTCCTCGATCAGGATCACGCGGTCGGCCAGGCCGATCGTGGCGAGCCGGTGCGCCACCATGATCGTGGTGCGGCCGACCATCAGCGTGCGCAGCGACTCGTGGATCTCGTGCTCGACCCGGACGTCGACCGCACTGGTCGCGTCGTCCAGGATCAGCACCGGCGGGTTGACCAGCAGCGCCCGGGCGATCGCGACCCGCTGCCGCTGACCGCCGGAGAGCGTGTAGCCGCGCTCGCCGACCACCGTGTCGTACCCCTCGGGCAGTTCCCGGATGAACCCGTCGGCGCCGGCCGCGACCGCCGCGGCGACGACCTGGTCCCGGGTGGCCGCCGGGCGGCCGAAGGCGATGTTGTCGTGCAGCGAGACCGAGAACAGGAACGGCTCGTCGGGGACGATGCCGACCCGGTCGCGCAGGGTTTCCAGGGGGTAGTCGCGGACGTCGACCCCGTCGAGCGTCACCTCGCCGCCGGTCACGTCGTAGAAGCGGGCGGCCAGCCGGCCGATCGTGGACTTGCCGCTTCCCGTCGCGCCGACCAGCGCCACCGTTTCACCTGGGCGGATGTGCAGGTCCAAGCCCTTGAGCCCGGGGGTGCCGTCCGGGTAGTCGAAAAGGACATTTCGGAACTCGAGGTCGCCGCGTGGCGCTGGCGTCACCGTGTCTTCCCTGTCCGTTATTTCAGCTTTTGTATCTAGAATGTCGTAAATACGCTGCGAGGAGGCGGCCGCTCGCTGGCCCATCATGATGATCATGCCGAGCATCCGGAACGGCGGCTGCAGCATCAGGACGTACGAGTTGAACGCCACCACCGTCCCCACCGTCGCGTGCCCGTGCAGCACCATCAGCCCGCCGACCAGAAGCACCAGCGCCAGCCCGAGCCGGGGCAGGTTGTCCATCACCGGGATCCACCGGCTGCGCAGCCGGGCGTCCGTGGTGTACGCCCAGCGGACCCGGTCGGCGGCACCGGCGAGCGTGTCGACCTGCCGCTGCTCGGCCGCGAACGCCTTGACGATCCGTACCCCCTGGATGTTCTCGTCGACGACGGTGGCGATGCCGGCCAGCCGGGACTGGATCAGCCAGGAGACCGGGAAGATCGCCTTGCGCATCCGGACGCCGAGGACCGCGATCGCCGGCATGGTCAGCATCGCGACCACCGCGAGCAGCGGGTTGATCGAGACCATCAGCACGAACGCGATCACCGCGATCATGCACTGGACCAGGATCGACGGGCCGAACGTGAGGTACATCTGGACGGCGCGGATGTCCGAGGTGGCGCGGGACATCAGCTCGCCGGACTGGACCCGGTCGTAGAAGCCGTACGACATCCGCATGAAGTGGCTGAACACGATGCTGCGTAGGTCGTACTCCAGCTCGTATGCCGTACGCAGTAGATAGAGCCGGGCCAGGTAGTTGATCACGCCCTGGGTGAGGGCCAGGCCGGCGATCAGCCACACGTATCTGGCCAGGCCGGCGGTGTGCGCGACGAGCGCCCGGTCGATGCCGACCCGGACCAGGTTGGGGATCTGCACCTGCACGATCAGCCCGATGAACGAGAGCCCGAGCGAGGTGATCAGCAGGGTGCGGTGTGCCTTGAGCAGCGGCCAGGCGCGGCGGAGCCAGCTCTTGGAGGGGTCGGGATGGATGCCGGCCCGCGGTGCGCGGCGTGGAAGGGGTGGCAAGCGGCGCTCCTAACGACTTAGGTGCTTAGCCTAGCTAACGATCTTCCCGGAGCGAAACCTTCGTGATAGGAGTGAACGAGTTGTCACGGTTCGCTTGCCGACCGTGCCGTGGTCACGCCACGATGATCGGCGTGAGTGCCGCCGTGCATCCGACGTTGGCCGCCGAGCTCGACGACCTGGAGGACTGGGTCGGACGGGACCCGGCCGGCCGGGCGGCCCGCGCCGCGGAGATCGAGCGGGACGCCGCCGACGAGGCCGACCGGATGCGCGCCCGCCTGATCCGGGCCGACGTCGCCGAGCGGTCCGGCGAGCTGAAGACCGCCGCCGAGGCGATGTGGCTGATCAACGAGTGGGCGCACACGCACGGTGACCGCTACCTGATCGCGCGCAGTCACCTGCTGCTCGGCCGCACCTACCGCAACCTGGGCGACGTCGCCGCGCTGCTGGTGCACGCGGTCGCCGCGGTCGAGGCCCTGGAGGAGAGCGTCCTGCCCCGGCGCCGACTGCCGTACGTGGTCAAGTACGCCGACGCGCTCACCGAGACCGGCTCGATCGAGGCCGCCCGGGAACGCTACCGGCAGGCCGAGGAACTGGCCCGGCACAGCGCCGACCTGCGCGACCAGATGATGGTGCTGAACAACCACGCGTACGCGGAGTACCTCGCCGGCGAGCCGGAACGCGCCTGGACCGTGGTCCGGCGGATGCGTGCCACCGCCGCCGCGCACGGGCACCGGCTCGACCCGAACGATCTCGACACGGTGGCCAGCGTGCAGATCGCGCTGGGTCACTACCAGGACGCCGAGGAGACCGTCCTGGCCGCGATCAACGGATACCCGGACGCGCCGCTGGAGGCCGACGCGCTCCCGGAGTTCCTGCTCACGCTCGCGATCACCCGCCGGCTGCGCGACGACCTCGGCAACGCCCAGCTGACCCTGGACGCCTGCCGCGAGCAGTGCGAGGCGCACGGGCACGGCGAGATCCTGGTCCGGGTCATGCAGGAGCAGGCCGAGCTGCACGCCGCGGCCGGCGCGTTCGAGCCGGCGTTCGCCGAGTACAAGCGCTTCCACGCGGCCGAGAAGGAGGTGCTCTCCGCGGCCCGGGAGGCGCAGGCCCGCAACCGGCAGGCGCTCTTCGAGGTCAACGAGGCGCGGCAGGAGGCCGAGCAGTTCCGCGAGCAGGCCCGGCGCGACCCGCTGACCGGGCTGCGCAACCGCCGCTACGTCGACGAACAGCTCCCGGGCCTGATCGAACAGGCCAACCGGACCGGAGTCCCGTTGTGGGCCGCGGTTCTCGATCTCGATCATTTCAAACAAATCAATGACTTGTGTACGCACGAAGCCGGCGACCGGGTCCTGGTGGAAGTCGCCCGCCTGCTCACCTCCGCCTCGACGGCCGCCCCCGCGGTTTCAGCAGCCCACCCCGGGGGCTCGGCGCCTCACCCCGGGGGCTTGGCGGCTCACCCCGGGGGCTTCGCGCCTCACCCCGGGGGCTTCGCGGCGCGGCTCGGGGGTGAGGAGTTCCTGCTCGTCGTCAGCGGGCTGGACGAGGTGCGGACGGTCGGTTTCCTGGAGCGGGTCCGGGCGACCGTGGCCGGGCATCCGTGGCGCGCGGTGACCGGCGACCTGCCCGTCACCGTGAGCATCGGGGCCGACTCGGTGATGCCGGGGGACGGGCAGGCGGAGCTGCTGGCCCGGGCCGACGCCCGCCTCTACGCGGCCAAGCGCGCCGGCCGGAACCGGGTCATCGCCGGCCTTCTCGCGCCGGAGTGACGGGCACGCTCAGCGGCGTCGCAGCGTCTTGTCCGTGAGCGACGGCGGCAGGTAGCCGGCGTCGGCCGGGTTCAGGTTCGTGCCCGGCGGGACGATCTCGTCGATCCGGTCCAGCACGTCCTCGGTCAGCGTCACCTTCACGGCGCCGAGCTGCGACTCCAGGTGCTCCAGGGTGCGCGGGCCGATGATCGCCGAGGTGATCGCCGGATGGTTCAGGACGAACGCCAGCGCCAGGTGGATCAGCGACAGCCCGGCCTCGTCGGCCAGCGCCTGCAGCTTCCGGACCGCCTCGACCTTCGGCGTGTTGGCCGGCGCGGACGTGTCGTACCGGCCCGGGATCCGCTCCGCCCGCAGCGACTTCCAGCTCTCCAGACGCTGCCCGGACAGGTAGCCGCCGGCCAGCGGGCTCCACGGGATCACCGCCAGGCCGTGCCGCTGGGCGACCGGCAGCACCTCCCTCTCGATGCCCCGGACCAGCAGGGAGTACGGCGGCTGCTCGGCGACCACCCGCTCGCGGTGCCGACGCTCGGCGAGCCATTGGCCCTCGACGATCGCCGACGGCTCGTACGTCGAAGTCCCGATGTATCTGATCTTGCCGGCCCGGACCAGGTCGCTGAGCGCGCCCAGGGTCTCGTCGAAATCGGTCGAGGGATCCGGCCGGTGCACCTGGTAGAGATCGATCCAGTCGGTGCGCAGCCGGCGCAGGCTGTTCTCCACCTCGGTGATGATCCAGCGGCGTGAGTTGCCGCCCTGGTTCAGCCGCGTGCCGATCTGGCCGTGCACCTTGGTGGCCAGGAACACGTCGTCCCGCCGCCCCTCCAGGGCCTCGCCGACGATCTCCTCGCTCTCCCCCTGGGAGTAGACGTCTGCCGTGTCGATGACGTTGATGCCCTCGTCCAGCGCGCGGTGAATGATCCGGACCCCGTCCCCGTGGTCCGGGTTGCCGCTGCTGCCGAAGTTCATCGCGCCCAGCGTCAGGTTGCTGACCTGCACACCGGTGCGCCCGAAGGGGCGGTACTCGACCATCTCTGCGACTCCTTCAGCGTGTCTCTTCGGTCCATCGTGCGTGTTCTTCCGCCGTACGTCGCAATCTGCCTCTGCTCCGGGATCAGCGCAACCGGTCCGCATCGCCGGATGACTCGAACCGCAACCGTCCCGGCCCGATCTTGGAAGCATGCTGCGCCGTCTCGTCACCCTCGCCGCGTCCGTCGCCCTCGCTCTGGGCGGCACGCCCGCACCGGCCCTCGCCGGCAGCGTGGCCTGCCGGCCGGGCGCCGGAAGCCCCCGCTGCGGGGTGTGGACCGGCAAGGTCGACTGGGTCGCCGACGGTGACACCCTGATGATCAAGGTCAACGGGTCGAAGACCGCCCGCCCGATCCGGCTGATCGGGGTGCAGGCCATGGAGCAGCACAAATACTCGGCGAACCCGGCCAAGCGGACCGGCGAATGCCACGCCCTGGAAGCGACCGCGCGCGTCGAACAGCTGATCAAAGCCGGTAAGGGCGTGGTGCGGCTGACCGCCCGGCACGCCCGCAGCAGCAGCCGGGGCCGGCCGCTGCGCTCGATCGCCGTGAAGATCAACGGGCGGTGGGTGGACGTCGGCGCGGACCTGGTGCGGCACGGGTATGCGCTGACGCTGCCGTTCCCGGGGGAGGACGCCTGGGACCGCACCTACGAGCTGGCGTCGGCGCACGCGGCGTCCGAGCAGAACTACATGTGGGACAGCGACTACTGCGGGGCCGGGCCGGCGGCCGACGCGCAGCTCACCGTGTGGGCGAACAGCGACGCGGACGGGGACGACGGGCTCAACCTGAACGGCGAATGGATCCGGATCGGGAACACCGGGACGGAGCCGGTGGACCTGAGCGGTTGGTGGGTCCGGGACTCGGGGCTGCGGCGGTACACGTTCAAGCGGGGAACCGTGGTGCCCGCCGGCGGACGCATCTACGTGCACGTCGGCAAGGGGCGGGACACCGCGACCGACAAGTACTGGGGGATGCCGGCGCAGGTCTTCACGAACGTGGACCCGGTGCACCCGGGGGTCGGTGAAGGGGCGTACCTCTTCGATCCGCAGGGTGACCTGCGGCGGGCGTTCGTCTACCCGTGCCTGGTGGGCTGCGGTAGTCCGCTCACCGGCAAGGTCGATTTGAAGGTGAAGTACGGCGGGATCGAGCGGATCTCCGTGGTGAACATCAGCGACGGGCCGATCGACCTGCAGGGACATGTCGTGCTCGGCGGGCGGTATCAGCACCGGTTCGAGGAGACCACGATCCTGGCGGCGGGGGAGTCGCTCGACGTTCAGCTGGCCGGTGGGCGCAACGTGCTGAACGACGCGGGCGGGGAGGTGCGGCTGCAGACCGCGGACATGTGGACCGTGGTGTGCCGGTGGTGGGGGACCGGGCAGTGTTGACAGTCAACGTTGAATCAACACCTGGCCGACCGAATCAACCATCAACGTTGATCCAGTCAACATCGTCAAGTCAACACGTCGCCTCGACTTGCCCGAACGGTCAGGCTGGGCCGGGTTCGCTGTTCGTCCTGGCTTGCCCGAGTGGCCAGGCTGGGGCGGTTTCGTCGCTCGCGCCGGCTTGCCTGGGTGGTCAGGCCGCGCTGTTTGCCCCGGTTTGCCTGGCGGTCAGGCTGGGCCGGGTTCACCGTTGCGCCAGTGGCGGCGGCACAGGACTCGGTAGGAGACCGCGGACGTCTCGGTGGTGTCGCCGACCGCGACCTGCTCGCCGGCCCGGGCGACCTGGCCGTCGACGATCCGGGCGTTCTGCCGGCCGGGGCGTCCGCACCAGCAGGTCACCTCGACCTGCAGCGGCACGATCACGTCGGCCAGCTCGACCAGGCGCTGCGCGCCCGGGAACAGCCGGGACAGGAAATCCGTGGTGATCGCGTAGCAGTCGATGTCGACCGCGAGCTCGTCGGCGGCCCAGGCCAGCTGCTCCACCTGGCCCGGCGTCAGGAACTGGGCCTCATCGGAGATCACGAAACCGCCGGCCGGGACCCGATCGGCGACCAGCACGGCCAGGTCCATGCCCTGGTCCACCTCGATCGCGTCGGCGGTCACCCCGAGGCGCGACGACAGTATTCCCTCGCCGGCCCGGTCCTGGCTGGTCAACAGCACTCCGGGGCGGCCGGCCTGGCGTCGGTTGAACGCGTTCTGCAGGGCCAGGGTGCTCTTGCCGGAGCCCATTCGCCCGGTGAACAGGGTCAGGGTCCCGAAGACCGGGGCCAGCGCCGGCTGCCGTGGGGCCATAACGGTCGCGGCGGTGACCGGCATCAATCGGGGCCTCTTCTCTGCGGTGGCGGTGCGGCCCGTCTCGTCAGGTCGGGGCCGGTACACGCTACCTAATGAACGAACGCGAGGTTACCGCCGGTCGACGGTCAGGTTCGAGACACCTGACGTGAGATCGATGTCGTAACGGTCGGTCGCGGCGCTCCATCCGGCGGGCGCGAAATCCGTTCCACCAGCTATTCCGGTATGCCGGGTGCCGTCGACGGTCACCGAACCGGCGCCGCCGCCCACACGTACCCGAACCGGCGCGTTCCCGGTGAGATGCACGGTGACCTGGCTCGCGCCGCCACCGAGCGTGACCGGGACGGAGCCCTGTGCCGCGGGGAGGGTGACCTCGGCCAGGCTGGTGCCGGCGACGAAGCTCACGCCGGTGGCCTTGCCGCCGGCCAGGTCGGCGGACTCCTCCTTGGCCCCGCCGTCGAACCGCAGCTGCCAGTGCACGGCACTGCTCAGCTCGGCGGTGACGACGGCCGGACCCGGGTCCCCGGTGTCGGCGAGCGCGGCATAAACGGTGTCCCCGTCGACCCGCACCGACGGCCGAACCTTGGCGTCGTCCGCAGTGCTGACGCGATAGAGGTCACCCCCGAGATCAGCCGCCCGAACCCGGACCACGTCCGCCCCGGAGACGATCGCGAACGTGGCCCGATCGTGGTCGCCGACGCTGCCACCGGTCACCACCCGATCACCGCTGCCGCTGTGCCCGTTGTCGCGATGCCCGTCGTCCCCATGCCCGGCAAAGACGCCGCGGCCGTCGCAGGCCGCCGTGAGCAGCAGGGTCGTCGCCAGTAGCGAGCAGAGGAGTGATCGGCGCATGCCTCCTATGTGCCCGATTGGGCACGCTCCCATGCCCCGCCCCGCCTCGGCCTGGCCGGCCCCGCCTCGGCCTGGCCGGCCCCGCCTCGGCCTGGCCGGCACCGCGCCGCCTCGGCCGGCTCCGGCCCCGGCCGGCTCCGGCCCGGCCCGGTCCGGTCGTTCCCGGCCCGGTCGCCGTCCCGCCGGGAGCGGTGGGCTTGCCCTCCCGGGCGAGACTCGCGCGTATCGCCGGACTACTCGCGGACGCTCAAGGGTTCCCGTTCCGGCTCGGTGTCGGCCGTCGGCCGCTCCGTCTCCTGCGTCCGCGTGGGCTCTGCCTGGACGGTCGGCTGCTTCGTCTCCGAGGCGGCCGCGTGGTTGGCGAGCTCCTGCTTGTGGGCCGTGACGGCGTCGGCGCGCTCGCGTTCGAACGGGTCGCCATACGCCCGGATCGCGCGCCGGGCGAACGCTTGCTGCTGCGTGGCCACCCGCTCCGAACGCCCACGGCCGATGAAGCTGACCGCCCAGTGGAGCACCGCCGTCACCCGGTTCTTGAACCCGACCAGGTAGAACAGGTGCACCGCGACCCACACGACCCAGGCCGGGAAGCCGGACAGGTGAATCTTGCCCACGCTGGCCACCGCGGAGAACCGGGAGATCGTCGCCAGGCTGCCCTTGTCGAAGTACTTGAACGCCTGCCCGGTGTCCTTGCCACCGAGCCGCCGCTTGATCTGGTCGGCGGCGTGCCGGCCACTCTGGATGGCGACCTGCGCGACCCCGGGCAGCGGCTTACCGTCCGCGCCGGCCAGGTTCATCATGTCGCCGAGCACGAAGATCTCCGGGTGCCCGGGCAGCGTGGTGTCCTTCTCCACCAGGACCCGGCCGGCCCGGTCGGTCTTCGCCCCGGCGGCCTCGGCCAGCTTGCGAGCCAGCGGCGGCGCGGCGACCCCGGCCGCCCACACCTTGGTGATCGACGGGATGGTGTGCCGGCCGTTCGCGTCCTCGACCTCGATACCGGTCGAGTCGACGCCGACCACCTTGGTGTTCAGCTTGACCTCGACACCGAGCTTCTCCAGCTGGCGCTGCGCACCGGCCGAGAGGTGGTCGCCGAACGTGTTGAGCACCGCCCCGATCGCGTCGACCAGGATGATCCGTGCCTTGCGCGGGTCGATGTGCTTGTACTGCCCCGGCAGCGTCCGGTGGGCCAACTCGGCGATCTGACCGGCGAGTTCGGTGCCGGTCGGACCGGCGCCGACCACCACGAAGGTCAGCCAGCGCTGGATCGTCTCCGGGTCGGTGTGCAGGTCCGCCACCTCGAACGCGCCGAAGATCCGGGCGCGCAGTTCGAGCGCGTCGTCAATGCTCTTCATACCGGGCGCGTGGTCGGCGAACTGGTCGTTGCCGAAGTACGACTGGGAGGCGCCGGCCGCCACGATCAGCGTGTCGTACTCAACGGTGTAGTCGATGCCCGGACCGGACACCGAGACGACCTTCTTCTCGATGTCGATGTCCGACACCCAGCCGAGGCGGACGTCGACGTTGTCCTGGTTCTTCAGCACCTCGCGGATCGGCGGGGCGATCTCACCCTCGGACAGGATCCCGGTCGCCACCTGGTAGAGCAGCGGCTGGAAGAGGTGATACGCCGTACCGTTGATGAGGGTGATGTCCACCGGAGCCTTGCGCAGCGCCTTGATCGCGAAGAGTCCGCCGAAACCGGCCCCCACCACGACCACACGTTGGCGGTGACTTGCCTGAGTCATTGCCTGCTCCCGTCGCAGTCCGTCCGCTTAGTACAGCGCACTTCCGCATACCCGTATGCCGTGAAAATGACCACTCACGTGCGGATTCTCACCACGGCCTCCGGCAAGTACTGTGCGCGCGTGACACTGTGTGGCCGCTGAGCGACCGGGGAGTGGTTGCGCAGTCGCCCGGTCCCGCGAGTACAACGCAGCATCGATGCTCCCGTGGCGGTCTCCAGCGCCATAAGTGCCCAGAGCCAGTCGGCCCACCGCCGCCTCCACGCCCGCGCCGTGCCCGTGCCGCGCAGCGCAGCGCTTTTCCCGGCCGCACCCAGCCCAGCCCCGCGCCCAGCCCCGCGCCCGCGCCCAGCCTCGCGCCCGCGCCCAGCCCCGCGCCCAGCCCCGCGCCCGTGCTTGGCCCCACGCCCGCATCCGGCCCCGCGCCCAGCCCCGCGCCCGCGTCCGGCTTGCATCCGGCCCCGCACCCGCGCTGCGCCGTGTTGCCTGTTGGTCTGCGGTCGCGTCGCTGTCAGGTGGCCGGGCGCCAGGGGAGGACGGCACCGTCGCGGATCAGCTCGCCGTAGTGCTCCGGCTTGATCGGATCGAGCGCCAAGGGCAGCAGCGGGTCGGCGGCCTGCTCCGGGGTGGGGGCGTCGCTGACGTCCCACCACAGGGCCGAGGTCGGCGTGTTCATCATGCCGGGGCAGACCGATGCCAGGAGAATGCCGCGCTCGGTGTCCCGTGGGCGGCGCTCGGCGGCCAGGGCGCGGACGGCGGCGACCTGGGCGATCTTGGACGGGATGTTGACGAAGCCGGGCCAGGCGCCGGCTCGGGCACTGCCGTCCCGGACCTGGTCGCGCCAGGCGGCCGTCGCCGCGTCCACCGCGTCGAGCGAGGACAGGCCGTCGAAGCGGTCGTGCAGCACCGGGGCCAGGAACTTCAGCGAGCCGAGCGAACTGGCCACCACGAGCAGCCGGCCGCCCTCGCGGAGCAGCGGGGCGAAGGCGCGCATCACCCGGGTGGTGCCGAAGTTGTTGACCTGCGTGTACTCCTCGACGATCGCTCGGGGGTCGTCGTCCGGGCCGACGCGCATCACCGCGTTGTTGAAGAGGATGTCGATGCCGCCGTGGCGATCGTTCAGCTCGGCGGCGAGACGGGTGACCGAGTCGGGATCGGAGACGTCGAGCACCTCACCTCGTACCTCAGCTGAAGTAACCGGGAGAGAACTGACTGCCGTGCCCACCCGGGCCGCGTCGCGGCCTGTCAGATAGACGGTGTCGGCCGGATCCATCCGTTGCGCCAGGCCGGCCACCAGCGCCGTGCCGAGCCCCTGAGTAGCCCCGGTGACCAGGGCGATGCGTGAAGTCATGCGACAAAGCTAGGCATGCCTCGGGCATGCGACCAACGAGATTTACTCATACCTGGTATGAGTAGAAGTCATGGCGATCACGGACGCTTCGTTGGTAGCTTTGCGGGTGTTCCGGGAGGTGGCGGAGCGGGGCACGTTCACCGCTGCGGCCGCCGCCCTGGGCTATACGCAATCTGCGGTTTCTCGGCAGATTGCGACTCTCGAGCGGGCTGTTGGGGCGGACCTGCTGGAGAGGCGGCACGAGGGGGTGCGGCTGACCCCCGCTGGACGGATCGTGCTGCGCCGTGCGGTTGCGGTGGCCGAACAGGTCGACGCGGCGGCGCGGGAGCTGGCCGGGCTGCCGGGAGCGGGTGGCCGGGTGCGGCTCGGGTGGTTCACCAGTGCCGGGGCTGGGCTGGTGCCACGGGTGTTGAGTGAGTTGCGGCGTACGCATCCAGCGGTGACCGTGACCAGCCGGGAAGGCTCGACACCGGCCTTGATCCGGGCGCTGCGCGCGGGCAGCCTGGATCTCGCGGTGGTCGCGACTGAGCCACCGCACCGGCCGCCGGACACGGACGGTGTGCCGTTGCGGACGCGGGTGCTGACCGACCGCAGCCTGATGGTCGCGGTGCCGGCGACGCATCCGCTGGCCGGGGGCTCGTTCGTGGACGTCGCAGACCTGCGTGGCCAGGAATGGATCGCAGGTCAGAGTTCCGGGAACGAACGGCTGATGGGAGTGTGGCCAGGGCTTGACGAACGGCCGGTGATCGCGCACGTGGCCCGCGACTGGCTGGCGAAGCTGCACCTGGTTGCCGCTGGGTGCGGGCTGACGACCATCCCGCCGGTGCTGGCCGGAACGGTGCCGGAGGGGGTTCGGGTGCTGCCGGTTCGGGGCGGCCCGGACGAAGGCCGGCGAATGACGCTGGCCTGGCTTCAGGATCCGCTTCCGGCCGCGGCGGCGCGACTGGCCGAGGCGTTGCAGGCCATGGCCACGGCAGGCGGCTGACCTCGGCGGGGCGGTGCGGCCTACGGCCACGGCAGGCGGCTGACCTCGGCGGGGCGGTGCGGGCTACGGCCACGGCAGGCGGCTGACCTCGGCGGGGCGGTGCGGCCTACGGCCACGGCAGGCGGCTGACCTCGGCGGGGCGGTGCGGGCTACGGCCACGGCAGGCGGCTGACCTCGGCGGGGCGGTGCGGGCTACGGCCACGGCGGGCGACTGGCCTCGGCCGGGGCGGCGGAGCGAAAGGCTTCGTGCGGGAACAGGGTGTGGGCTCTGTGTGTGGGGCGAAGATCTGCGTTTGGGGCGGGGGTTTGTGCCTGCTGGGGCGTGGTAGTGGTGGTTCGAGGTCGAGTGGTGACTGGTGGGCTTGGAGGGATGACTATGGCGGATTCGCCGAGGGTTCTTGCGGTTTCCTGGGGAGTGATGACGGTCGAGGGGCTTCCTGACGGCAAGGACTTCAAGCTGTGGCCCGGGGGTGGGCGCGCCTGGGACTGGAATGAGACCGGTACGCGGCATGAGCCCGGCATCCAGCCGGCTGACGTCGTCGAATTGTTGGAGAACGGGGCTACGACGGTGGTGCTCTCCCGCGGGATGGACCTGGTGCTGCAGGTCGACCCGGCGACGATGGAGCTGCTCCGGGAACGGGATGTCGAGGTGCATGTTGCGGAGACCAAGGAGGCGGTGCGGATCTACAACGAGCTGGCTGCGGGGGCAGCGGTCGGAGGGCTGTTCCACTCGACCTGCTGACTGATACGTTTCATGAGGTGACCCACGTCTGTTTCACGCTTCAGGTCGATCCCGCAAAGCTGGACGCCTACAGGGAAGCGCATGCCGCTGTCTGGCCGGACATGATCAAGGCGTTGCAGGCGACCGGCTGGCGGAACTACCGGCTCTTCCTGCGGCCGGATGGGCTGCTGGTCGGGACTTTGGAGACCGACGATTTCGCGGCGGCTCAGGAGGCGATGGCCCGCACCGAGGTAAACGCCCGCTGGCAGGCCGCTATGGCCGAGTTCTTCCCGGTCCTCGGCGAGCTGCGGCCGGACGAGGGCATGCTGGTGCTCGACCACATCTTCCACCTCGAGGAGCAACTCGCCCGCCTCGGCTGAAGACGGCGGCGGCGCGGGCGACGGCGGCGGTCGCGGGCGCGGCGGCGCGGGCGGTTGCGGCGGGCGCGCTGGGGGCTGCGGTGGGCGCGCTGGCAGCAGGCGCGGTTGCGGCGGCGGGCTGGTGGTGCAGGTGGCTGTAGCGGTGGGCGCGCTCGCGGATGGGGGTGGCTGCGGCGGTGGGCTATGCCAGTAGGTGGTGCCAGGAGTCGGTGAGGGACTTGAGGGCGATGTCGCGGTCGAAGGTCCAACCCGTCCGTAGCCAGCGCCGCGCCAGGAACTCGAACTGGCCGAAGGCCAGCACGCAGCGGATGTTCCGGCTGGCCGGGTCGAAGCGGCCGGCGCGGTTCAGGCCCTCGTGCATGGCCCCGGTCGTCGCCAGGAACCAGGTCTCCAGGGCGGCGGCGATCTCCGGTTCCAGCACCGCCGCCTGGTATGTCGCGACCAGGTAGGGCCGGATCGACTCCCACTGATCGAACTTCCGGCCGATCCACTGCTCGATCAGGTCCCGGTCGCCGCGCTCGACGACCTCGGCCAGCGGCGGCTCGTCCGCGCCGGTCAGGATGGCGTCGACATCCGTGATGAGCGCCCGCATGAGTTGCGATTTCGACGGGAAGTGCAGGTAGAACGTGGTCCGGGTGGTGCCGGCCGCGGCCGCGATCTCGTCGATCGTGGTCGTCGCGTAGCCCTTCTCGTGGAACAGCGCCAGGCCATGATCCAGTAGCAGCCGCCGGGTCATCAGCTTCTGGTTTTCCCGCAGGTTCGCCACGGCAGACACCTTATCCACAGGCCGGGGGCGTCCCGCGTCAATCCGTTGTCCACAGGTCCGGTATCTGATCGATCCATGTAACACCGGCGATGTAGGTTACGTTCGCCCGGTTCGAACGGAGGGGGAAACGTGACAACGTCCGTGGAACGGCCGCAGCCCACCGAGGCTGCGCCCGGATTTGCCGCGTTCACCGCGCGGGAGCGATGGGTGCTGCTGGTCGCGAGCGCCTGGCTGGTGATCGGCCTGCAGCTCGACGCGTATGCCCACGCCACCACGCCCGAGCTGGAGACGTTCTGGACCCCGTGGCACGGGGTGCTCTACTCCGGCATCGCGGCGTCCGGGTTCACGCTCCTCTGGATCATGCGGTCGAGACTGCCAGCGATCCCGACGTACCAAAGCTTGATCTCCTTGCCCAACGCCCTCCGGATCCCGCTCCTCGGCATGGCCTCCCTGCTGGTCGGCGGGGGTGTCGACACGCTCTGGCACAACATCTTCGGCATCGAGAAGAACCTGGAGATCTTCGTCAGTCCCAGCCATGAGCTGATCATCCTGGGCATGGTGCTGGTCGCGATGGGCCCGGCGCTGATGATGGCCACCGTCCCGGGTCGCACGCTCGGCTTCGGCAGCGCCTGGCTGGTCGGGATCTCCGCGCTCTTCTCCGTGCTGCCGCTGCACATCTACTCCCTGCACGCCAGCGCGCTCGGCTTCCGCCATCTGGGCACCGGCGTCGCCGTGCCGAACGTGTTCTCCCCGGACGGTCAGCTCGTCCACGGTTACCTGTTCAGCACGGTTCTGCTGCTCGTTCCGATCCTGATGATCGGCCGCCGCTGGCCGCTGCCGATCGGCCTGCCGACCGCGCTCGTCGCCATCCCGGCGCTGCTCATGCACCTGATGTTCGACTCCGAGGCGCCCTGGTGGCCGCAGCTCACCGTCGCGCTCGCCGCGCCGGTCGTCGAGTTGGTGCTCCGCGTGGCGAATCACCTGGTCAGCGCTCCGGTCACGGCTCGCTGGCTCGCGTTCGGGCTGGTCGCGCCGCCGGCCGTCTGGGGCGCGGTGCTGCTGGTCGGCCAGATTCAGACCGGCACGGTCGGGTGGAACATCCACATGGTGAGCGGCCTGCTCACCCTGACCGCGTTCACCGGCGCGGCAACGGTGCTGGTCACCCGCAGCATCCAGTTCCTCCAGCCGGAATGAGCCGATCGGTATGAGACCGTTCCCGGCGTCACGGCGACCGACCACGCGGCGGTCGGCGCCGCAGCGGCTGGCGTCGTGGCGACCGGCGTCGCAGCGGCTGGCGCCGTGGCGATCGGTGTTGCGGCGGCTGGCGTTGCAGCGGCCGGTGTTGCAGCGACCGGCCCTGCGGCGATCGGCGTTGGGGCGACTGGTGGTCCGACGTCTGGCGGTGCTCGCGCTGGTCGCCGGGGCGATCGTGCTCGGTGCTGCCGGGCCGGCGTCGGCGCACGCCGGGGGTCTCGTGGCCACCGACGCCCGCAGTCGCGTGGTGGCCATCACACCGGCGATCCCGGGACTGACCGTCGTCGCGATCGAGGACGGCGCCAAGCTCCGCCTGACCAACGACACCGGCGGCCCGATCACGATCGGTGGCATCGACCGCGTCGTCGCCCCGGGATCCGCCTTGACCTGGGCAGATTCAAGATCAACCCCAGAAAACAAAAACATCGATTTCGGCCGTACGGCGGACTGGTCGCTCCCGCTCGACGCGAACGGCACCCCGGTGACCGTCACCGGCGTCCTCACCGGTGAGCGTCCGCCGAATCCGCTGCCCTGGTGGGGGCTGGCTATCGTGGCGGCCGTGGCCGTACCCGTGATCGCCCGCCGCCTGCACCGCGCCGACCTGCTGCTCGCCGCGGCCGGCGGGATCGCGATGGCCGCGTCGGTCGCGCACGTCACCGGATCCACCCTTGCGGTCGAGTCGGCGCCGCTCGCCGGCACGTTCCTCAACGCGGCCGGGATCAACCTGCTGAGCTGGCCGCTGCTGCTCGGCGGCGCCTGGGTCGCGCTCCGTGGCCGGCCCGCCGGGCTGCTCGCGGTGTGTGCGGGCGCCGCGCTGACCGCGGTCTTCGTCTTCCCGGATGTCACCGCGTTCCACCGGGCGGTCCTGCCGTTCGCCGGGCCGCCGGTGGTGGAACGGGTGCTGGTCGTGCTCGCCCTCGGCCTGGGCGCCGGGGTCGCGGTGGCCGGCGCGTCGGTGCTGCGGACGCTGGCGCAGCGCGCGGCGGTCGCCCAGGAACGCGCGGCGGTCGCCCAGGAGGAGGTGTGAAGGTGCTGATCGGGCTGCTTCTACTGGTGTCGTCGGCGTTCCTGGTCCTGCCGGCGGTCATCGGCGTCAACACCCTGATGACCGCGACCAGCCTGGTCTCGGCCTCGTCGCTGTTCGCGGCGTTCGTGCTGCTGGTGTCGTCGGCGTCGATCGCGACCTTCCTGCAGCTGGCGGTGCTGTCGCTGACCCGGCGCCGGTCGCCGCGCTCGGCGCCTCCGATGGCACCGCGCTCGTCGGCCTCTCCGGCCGCGAGGTCGGCGCCGCTTCCGTCGTCGGACTCGTCGGCCGTGCTGCCGGCGCAGCTTCCGCCGCTGTCGTTGTCCTCGTCGGCCGTGCTGCCGGCTCCGGTTCCGTTGCTCTCGTCGGTCTTCCCGGCAGCTCCGGCGCTCTCGCCGGCGATGTCCGGTCCGCGGCGGCGATCGCTGCGGCTCGTTCCGTTCCTGCTGGCGGCGCTCGCGCTGCTGCCCGGGTGCGCGCAGGCACCGGCGGCGCAGGCCGCCGCCCCGGCCGCGTGCGGCTCGGCGGTCCCGGATCAGGTTGTCGCCACCGTGGCGCTGCAGGGCGGTAAGGCCTCGCCGGCGCCGCACCGGGTGAGCGTGCCGCTCGGCAGCCAGGTCCGGCTCGGTGTCTCGGTGGACGCCGCCGCGCAGATCCACGTGCACGGCTACGACCTGGAGTATCCGGTGCAGCCCGGCCAGCCGACGTGCATCGTGTTCGTCGCCTCGCAGGCCGGGCTCTTCGACGTCGAGGCCCACCCGGACACGCTGCTCCTCCAGCTCGAAGTGAAGTGAGCCCACTCGCCCTTGGAGGCAGCTCACCCGGCGTGCTGTTGCCGCTCGCTCATGGAGGCGGTTCGTCCGGCGTGCCGCTCGCTCATGGAGGCGGCTCGTCCGGCGTGCTGCTCGCTCATGGTGTCGGTAGCTCGTCCGACCTGCCGTTGCCGCTCGACCTGGTGCTGCAGGCCGGCGCGGCGACCGTGGTGCTCTCCTTTCTGATCGCGGCGGTGCTGTGGACCCGGCCGCGGCTGGGCGGGGGCACGATCCGGCCGGTGCGGACCGCGGGCTGGCTGCCGGCGCTGCGTATCGCCGTGCTGCTGCTCTCCGCGTACCTGGTGGGGAACGCGCTGCTCGGCCCGCGGAACTCGGCGAACCCGGCGGCGCATGCGCTGTTCGTCTGGTTGTGGGTCGGGCTGGTGCCGCTCAGCGTGCTCTTCGGGCCGGTGTGGCGGGCGGTCAACCCGCTGCGGACGCTCGCCCGGCTGCTGCGGTTCCCGCGCGCCGGGCTGCGGCCGGGACCGGGGGCCGCGGCGTGGCCGGGCGTTCTGTGGCTGCTGGCGTTCGTCTGGTTCGAGCTGGTCGCCCCGGATCGGACGGATCCGCTGGTGATCGGTTGCTGCCTGCTTGGGTACGCGGTGGCGCAACTCGGGATGGCGCTGCTCCGGGGCGAGGAGTGGTTCGCCCGGGGTGACTGCTTCGAGCTCTACTCGGAGTTGGCCGGGCGGCTCAGTCCGCTCCGGTGGCGGGTTCCGCTCAGTGGTCTCGCCGTTCCGTTGCCGTTCGCCGGCGGGCTGGCGGCCTTCGTGGCGGTGTGGTGGGGATCGACGGTCTTCGACAGCGCTTCGGGGTCGCCGGTCTGGGCCGGGTTCACGCAGCGTGCCGGGCATGCCTCGCTCTATGCGAGCGGGGCGCTGGTGCTGGTGTGTGCGGGCGTGCTGATCGCCGTACGCAAAATTGCTGGAAAGCTTGACGTGACCGCCTCGCTGGTGCCGATCGCGGTGGGTTACACCCTGGCCCATTACCTGTCTTTGCTGGTGGTCGAGGCGCCGCGGGGTGTTGTTCTGCTGGTCCAGCAGTGGGGTGTGGCGCCGGGTGCGGCGTGGAACGTGGTGCCGATCCCGGCGGTGATCGCGGTCGCGCAGGTCGCGCTGATCCTGGTCGGACATGTACTCGGCGTGATCGTCGCCCACGACGCGGCCATCACCGCCGCCGCGTCACCCGTCGGCGGGCCGCCGCTCGCCGCCGCGTTGCCGCCCGCAACCGCGTCGCGGCCCGCCGGGCCGCTGCCCGTTGCGGGATTGCCGCTCGCTGCCGCGTCGGCGCCTGTTGCCGTGTCCGGGCTCGTGGTCGGGGGTGACTCGGCGGGGGTTGCGGTCGCTGTGCCGGGGCGGTCGACGCTGGCCACGCTCGCCGGCGAGTTGCCGCTGGTGCTGTTCATGATCGGATGTACCTGGGCCGGGCTGTTCCTGCTCTTCGTGCGTTGATCCGGTGCTTCGTGCGCCGGCTCCGTCGACGTCGTAGGGGCGTGCTGGAATGGCGGCGGCCGAGGCGGAGGCGGCGGCCGGGGGCGGGGTCCGCGCGAAGCTGGTTCAGGGAGACGGGTGGTCGTGGAGACTTCGGAGGTCTCGCGGGCGGTGGCCGCGGCGATGGCGACCGCCTCGTCGCTCGGTCTCGACGCCGGCGACGCGGTCGTGCTCCAGAACTCGAACAAGCTGACGCTGCGGCTGTTGCCCTGCGACGTGCTGGCCCGGGTGGCGCCGGCGACGGATCAGATCGCGTATTTCGAGATCGAGCTCGCGCAACGGCTGGCCGAGGCCGGCAGTCCGGTGGCCGCGCTGGATCCTCGGGTGGAGCCGCGGGTCTACGCGCGTGACGGTTACCTGATCACGCTGTGGACCTATTACGAGCCTGCTCAGGAGTGTTCGCCGGGGGAGTATGCGGAGGCGCTCCGGGGGCTGCACGCCGGGATGCGCGGGGTTGGCGTACCGGCGCCGCACTTCATGGATCGGGTCGAGTGGGCGCAGCGGCTCGTGGCGGAACCGGACCGAACGCCGGAGCTCGCCGCCGCGGACCGGGAGCTGCTCGGCGACACCCTGCGGGGCCTGCGGCGGGCCATCGCCGGCCGGGGCGCGGCCGAGCAGCTGCTGCACGGCGAGCCGCATCCCGGGAACCTGCTGGCCACGATGGACGGGCCACGCTTCATCGACCTCGAGACGTGCTGCCGCGGGCCCGTCGAGTTCGACCTCGCGCACGCGCCCGAGGACGTCGGCGACCACTATCCGGGGATCGATCGGGAGCTGCTGCGGGACTGCCGGACCCTGGTGCTCGCGATGATCACGACCTGGCGATGGGAGCGTGGTGATCAACTTCCGGACGGGCGGCGGCTCGCGGCGGAGTGGCTCGGCCAGATCCGGGCGGCGGTTGCTCGTGAGTCGTAGGTGCACTCGAACGTGCGGTTCCGGTCACGATTAGTACATCTGATCTAATCATGGGGTAAGGTGCGGACATGAGCGTCGATGCCGGGTCCGACGGGTCGCAGCCGCGGATCACCGCGAAACAGCAGCGCATTCTCGCGGTGATTCGCGATTCGGTGCGGGAGCGGGGCTTTCCGCCCACCGTGCGGGAGATCGGGGCGGCGGTCGGGCTCGTCTCGCCGTCGTCGGTGGCGCATCATCTCAAGGTTCTCGAGCGGCACGGGCTGCTGCGGCGGCAGCCGAACGGTTCCCGGGCCGTCGACGTGCGCGACCAGTTCGCGCCCGATTCGGCCGGCTCCGACCCGGCCGTTACCATCCCGGTCCTCGGCGACATCGCGGCCGGCGCGCCGATCCTGGCCGAGGAGCACGTGCTGGACCATCTGACCGTCTCCACCGGCCTGGTCGGTCACGGCACGCTGTTCGCGCTGAACGTCAAGGGCGACTCGATGATCGACGCCGCGATCTGCGACGGCGACGTGGTCGTGGTCCGCTCCCAGCCGGTCGCGGAGAACGGCGAGATCGTCGCCGCCATGATCGACGGCGAGGCCACGGTCAAGACGTTCCGCCGCCGCGACGACCACATCGAACTGGTCCCGCAGAACCCGAACTACCCGGTGATCCCCGCCGACAACGTCACCATCCTCGGCAAGGTCGTCTCGGTAATCCGCCGCCTCTGACAGCGCCTCCGGCTGTGCCTTCGCGCGGCCCGGTTCGGCTGGCGAGTGTGCGCGGCGGGCCTGCGCCTCGTTCGCCGTCGGCTCGGGAGTCCGATGGGTAGCCGCACTCGCACCTCGCCGCACCTTCGCCGGTCGCCCTGTCTCGACCGCGCGGCGCGCTGGGCGTCGAGAAGGCCGAGCGGTGCGGGAACGGTGGCGCGGCAGGGCGGCGGCAGGGCGGCAGCGCGGGCGCGCGGCGGCAGGGCGGGTGCGCGGCGGCAGGGCGGGTGCGCGGGCGCGGCGGGGCCGCCGGGCGGCAGGGCAGGTGCGGTGGCGGTGGCGGTGGCGCGGGCTATGGCGTGGGGACTTCGGCTATGGCTACTCGTTCCAGTTCGGCTACGGGGAGGGAGCGGGCGAGCGGGGTCAGGCATTGGGACTCGAACTCGGCGCGGCCCAGGTCGGTGGTCAAGGTCAGGCCGTGGGTGGCCAGGAGCGCGGGCAGCCGGACCGGATCGAACGCGGTCTGCCAGCGGAACCAGCGGACCCGGCGGGCGTGGCGCGGGGCGTGCAGGACCTCCTCCGGCAGGTACGTGAAGATCAGGCGGCTGCCGGGCGGGAGGCTCCCCGCATACGCGAAAATGGTGTCGGCCGTGGGTGGCGGCAGATATTGCAGCACCGCCTCGCAGATGAGCAGCGAAGCCGCGCGCGGGTCGAAGCCGGCGGCCGGGAGCAGGTCGCCGAGCCGGTTCTCGGTCAGGTCCGCCGGGAGGTAGCGGACGTTCGACGGCAGCGTGCCCAGGACCCGCTGGACGGCGGCCTTCTTCGCGGACTGGACCGTGGGCAGGTCGATCTCCCAGACCGGGGCCGGGGGAAACATCGAGGTCAGACGGTACGGCCGGGTGTCCAGGCCGGCCCCGATGAGGACGACCTGGGGGAAGCGGGCGCAGGCGTCGTCGATCAGGCGGGTACGGCAGACGACGCTGCCGTAGATGCCGGGCGCGGCCGCCTCGATCAGGCGGCGGAAGACGCGGCGGGCCGGTCCGTTCCGGACGATCCGTGCGACCGTGCCGGTGAGGAACCCCTCGGCAACGGGGTCCTCGAAAAGGCGCAGCTCAGAACTCTCGTGACTCTCGATGGCGCGGATCGTGCCGACGCCCAGCGCGGTGCTCTCGACCTGTTTGTCCGCCATGGCTTCCTCTCGGCCGATACCGACGCTATCCGCCCGACCAAGAGGAAACCACCCGCCGAAAGACCCGGCCCGAAAGTACCGCCCAAGAAAGCCGCGCCAGGCAGCCCGCGCCAGGCAGCCGCCCGAGCCAGGCAGCCCGCGCCGCGCAGCGGCCCGCGGCAGGCCGTTCGCAAACTAGAAGGCCGGCGGGGCAGAGGCGAAGTGGCTGGGCTGAGGAAGATGCGGTGGGCTGACCGAAATGTCGAACGGAGGGGCTGCTCAGGCGCCCCAACCGGCCTGCTCGCCGCCCACCCGCTCCGCCGAGATCTTCGCCAGGTACCCGGACCGCCGGAACGCCCCCATCGGATCCGGGTCCAGCCCGTTCTCCGCCCGAAGATCGGCCAGCAACGGCCGTACGTCCGTGTTGAACGCGTCCATCAGCGCCCCGTTCGCCCCCAGCACGTCCCCGTCCCGCTGCGCCGCCCCGAGCACCTCCCGGTCCACGAGCAGCGCCTTCGCGGTCGCCTCCTGGATGTTGAGGACGGACCGGATGATCGCCGGGATCTTCGCCTCGATGTTGTGGCACTGGTCGAGCATGAAGTTGATCCCGTAGGCCGGGTTCAACGCGTCCCCGCGGACGATCTCGTACATGATCCGGAACAGCTGGAACGGGTCGGCGGCGCCGGCCATCAGGTCGTCGTCGGCGTAGAAGCGCGAGTTGAAGTCGAACGCGCCGAGCTTCCCCTGCCGCAGCAGGAACGCGACGATGAACTCGATGTTGGTGCCCGGCGCGTGATGTCCGGTATCGATCACGACCTGGGCCTTCGGGCCGAGCTCCAGGCAGTGCGCGTACGCGGTGCCCCAGTCCGGCAGGTCGGTGGTGTAGAAGGCCGGCTCGAACAGCTTGTACTCGACCAGCATCCGCTGCTCGTCGCCGAGCCGCTGGTAGACCTCGCCCAGCGCGGTGGCCAGCCGGTCCTGCCGCTCGCGGATATCGTCCTGGCCAGGGTAGTTGGTGCCGTCGGAGAACCAGAGCTTGATGTCGCGCGACCCGGTCGCGTCCATCACGTCGACGCATTGCAGCAGGTGGTCGGTGGCCTTGCGGCGCACCCGCGGGTCCGGGTTGGTGACCGAGCCGAGCTTGTAGTCCTCGTCCTGGAAGACGTTCGAGTTCACCGCGCCGAGGGTGACGCCCAGCTCCTGGGCATATTCGGCCAGCTTGGTGAAGTCGTCGACCCGGTCCCACGGGATGTGCAGGGAGACCGTCGGGGCGATTCCGGTCAGGCGGTGGACGACGGCGGCGTCGGCGATCTTCTCGAACGGATCGCGGGGGACGCCGGGCTGCGGAAAGACCTTGAAGCGGGTGCCGGAGTTCGCATACGCCCAGGAAGGGGTCTCGATGCGCTGAGCGCGCAGCGTCTCCTTGATCTGGTCCAGGGGGAGGCTCATCGGGCGGTCCCGCTTTCTTCCAAATGATGAAACGTTTCAGACGCCATTCAGGCTACGGATCCCGTTGCTCCCGCGTCAACAGTTGAAACGATCTGGCACGGTCGGGGCCGCCGCCGGGGTTGCGGTCCGCGCCGACCTCCCGGTCCGCTTCCGATTGCGGAGATTCCCGGGGTACGGCGTGAGCCGCCCGCTCCGGTACGCTGCTCACGTGAACCCACTCGACGCCGTCGCCGCTGCGTACGCCGTCTGGGTCACGCCGGATCTGCCGCTCTACGGCTCCGACCACGATCGGGCCGACTTCGCCCCCTGAGGCACTCGCCCGGCCGGTTCCACCCACGATCTCCCCGCGCGCTGACCGCGTCGCGGCGTGGAGTCGTGTCCGAAACCGACCACGCCGCGACCCGACCCCTCAACGGAGACGAAAGAGCGCATGTCCGCACTCGGGAAACTGCTGAAAACGCCGTACGTCGCAAGGCTTTTGATCGCGAGTCAGATCGGGCGTCTGCCGATGGCCTCGGCGCCGCTGGCTCTTCTTCTGTTCGCCCGCGAGGCGCACAGCCTCGCCGTCGCCGGCCTGGTCGTCGGCGCCTACACTGCGGGCATGGCGGTGAGCGCGCCGATTCTGGCCCGCATCGTCGACCGCTGGCGGCAACCGCCCGTGCTCTGGGGTTCCACGCTGCTCTCCGGCCTCGGCTTCCTGCTGGTCGCGCTCAGCGGGCACGCGATCGCGCCGACGGTGGCCGGTGCGGTCCTGGGCGGCCTCGGCACGCCGCCGCTGGAAGCCTGCCTGCGCGCGCTCTGGCCGGAGCTGGTCGCGGCGGACGCGGTCGCCGCGGCCTACTCCCTGGACATCGCCGTCCAAGAGGTCATCTACGTGACCGGGCCGCTCGTGACGCTGCTCGCCGTGGGGATCGCCGGGCCACCCGCCGGGCTCGTCGTCGCCGCGTTGCTGCAACTCGTCGGGGTGGCGGTGTTCGCGTCGACGCCGGCCGTGCGGGTCTGGCGGGGGGTGGCCGCGAGTAGGCACTGGGCGGGGCCGCTGCGGGTCGCCCGGTTCGTGGTGATCCTGCTCGGGGTGATGTGCGCGGGGGCGGCGATCGGCAGCCTGCCGGTGGTGGTCACCGGGTACGCCGAGGCGGCCGGGGACCGGTCGCTGAGCGGGTGGTTGCTCGCCGCACAGGCGGTCGGGGCGCTGGCCGGTGGACTGTTCTACATGCGGGCGCGGCCCGGCGGGCCCGGGCGGTTGCCGCTGGTCACCGCCGGACTGGCGCTCGGATTCGTGCCGCTGCTGCTGGTGCCCGACCCGGGGTGGATGGCGGTGCTGCTCGCGGTCGCCGGGTTCTCGCTGCCGCCGGTGCTGACCGCGGTGTTCCTGACCGCGGACCGGTTGACGCCGGCCGGGACGGCGGTCGAGGCGTTCGCCTGGATCATCACGGCGTTCACGGTGGGGAGCGCGGCGGGCGCGGCGATCACCGGCCCGCTGGTGGGCGAGTCGATCCGGGCGGGGTTCACGTTCGCGCCGGTGGCGGGGTTGCTCGCGGTGGCGGCGATGTCGGTCGCGTCGTTCGCCCGGCGGCCCGTGCCGGCCTGACCCGGCGGCCCGGACAGCCGATGCGGCCTGAGCCGGGCGGCCTGGGGCGGCCCGTCCCGGCCTGCCGGGGCTCGGCTCGGTGGGCGCTGCCTCGGCTGGGCGGGCCGGGGCTCGGCTAGGTGGGCGCTGCCTGGACCGGACAGGCTGCGGCGGGCGGGGCGGGAGTCGGGTCGGCTTGGTGGGCGGGGGCAATGGGCGTACCGAAGCAGGTTTGAGGGTGGGGGAAAGCGGCCTCGCGCCGACCAGAAGGTTTCTCGCCGGGAAATCGGAGGGTTTCTTTGCGGGGAGGCCGGAAGGTTTCTGGTGGGAGGGGACGCTGTTGTCCGGGTGACGTTCGGCGTATTCGTGGATGTCATTTCGGCGCTGCCCGGGGCTGGGAATCTCGGCACAGCGGGGGAGGTGCCGAATGTTCTCGCAGTACGTCGATCTGCTGGCGACCAGCCGCTGGGTGCTGGTGATCGTGCTGGCCGCGACGATGTTCGACGTGGTGCTGCCGTTCATTCCGAGCGAGACGATCATCGTGGTGGTCAGTGTCGGAGTGGCGGAAACCGGGCGTCCGCTATTGATCTGGGTCATTCTCGCGGCGGCTTCCGGGGTGCTCGCCGGGGACGGGCTGGCCTATCTGATCGGGCGGCGGAGTGGGCCCGCGGTGACCCGGCGGTTGCGGCGGGGCAAACGGGGTGAGGCGATTCATGACTGGGTGCTGTCGGTGATGCGGCGGCACGGGGCGCCGCTGATCATTCTCGGGCGGTACGTGCCGGGGGTGCGTTCGGCGACGGCGTTCACGGCGGGTGCGGTGGGCTATTCGGCGCGGCGATATGCCGGGTTCACCCTCGTCGGCGCGGCGGTCTGGGCCACCCAGAGCGCGCTGCTCGGCTATCTCGGCGGGGTGGCGTTCGCGGATCGGCCGCTGCTCGGGTTCGCGGTGGCCTGGCTCGGTGCGGGCCTGGTGACGCTGACCGCGATGATCGTGCAGCGGCATGCCGGCGCGGTCTGGGCGGCCCTGATCAAGAAGCATCGGAAATCACTTGAAATCACCGGAAAACGTCCAAAGAGGAAGTCTGGTTTGCGGTTATAAATCCGGATTCAGCCGAGACTGGGCACCCCGCCCGTGTGCCGGGTGGGACGGGTGCGGCTAACGTTCCCGTGTGGCTAAGGGATCTCTGGCGGTGCTGGTCGGCATTCTCGTGCTCGCGTTGCACGTCGGTCTCGGCCTGTTCGCGGCGAACTGGTTGTGGACCGGTACCGACGATCCGCACCAGTGGATGTATTTCTACGGCACCGGCGGCTGCTGCATCGCCCCGGTCACCGGGGCGGTCGGCGTGATCCTGGCGAACAACGAGCGGTTCAAGGCGCTCGGCGTCGGCATGCTGATCGGGCTCGGGATCGCGCTGGTCGGCGCGGTCGTGGGCTGGGCCATCGACTTCACACCGAGCTGGCTGCCCGGTAACTAATGATTCGGGGCAACTGAGCCCAGCTTGGGCGACCAGCGGCTGAGGGCCCCCGGCCCCGGCTAGCATGGCTGGCGAGGACGCCGAGCCGCACGCATCCCCCCGCGCCGGTAGGACAGGTGGTGGGGGATGCTTGCCGAAAATCGCACCGTGCTGCTGTCCGGTCCGGACATCGGGCCCCTGGAGCAGGAGTACGTGCTGGCCGCGCTCCGCTCGGGCTGGGTCGCCCCGGCCGGCCCGGATCTGGACCTCTTCGAGCGGGAGATCGCCGACCGGGTCGGCGTGCCGCACGCCGTCGCGGTCAACTCGGGCACCGCGGCGCTGCACCTGGCCCTGCTGGGCATCGGCGTCGGCCCGGGTGACGTCGTCGTCGTGCCGACCATGACGTTCGCGGCCACCGCGAACGCCGTCGCCTACACCGGCGCGACCCCGGTCTTCGTGGACTGCGACCCGGCCACCGGGAATCTCGACCCGGATCTGCTGCCGGGCCTGCTGGGCGAGGCGAAGGCCGTGCTGACCGTCGACCTGTACGGGTCGTGCGCCGACTACGACCGGATCCTCCCGGCGGCCGAGCGGCACGGCGTGCCGGTGATCGAGGACGCGGCCGAGGCGCTCGGTGCCCGGTATGCGAAAAGCCCGTATGCGAAAAGCCCGGACAAGAAAAGCCCGTACAAGAACAGGGCGGCCGGCTCGTTCGGCCGGGCGGCGGCGCTGTCGTTCAACGGCAACAAGATCATGACGACCTCCGGCGGCGGCATGCTGCTCACCGCGGACCCGGAGCTCGCCGCGCGGGCGCGGCACCTGGCGACCCAGGCGCGGCTGCCGGCCGAGCACTACGAGCACGCCGAGATCGGCTACAACTACCGGCTGAGCAATCTGCTGGCCGCGCTGGGCCGGGCCCAGCTGTGCCGGCTGGACGAGATGATCGAGCGCCGGCGGGCCGTCCGGGACGGCTACGCCAAGGTGTTCGCCCACGTCGACGGGGTGCTGCTGCCCGGCGCCGACGACCCGGCGGCGAACTGCTGGCTGACCGGCATCGTGGTCGACCCGGAGCGGACCGGCTGGCCCGCCCGGGACCTGGCCGCCCATCTGGCCGCGCGGAACGTGGAGACCCGGCCGCTGTTCAAGCCGATGCACCTGCAGCCGGTCTTCGCCGGCGCCCGGGCGGTGCTGTCCGGCGCCGCCGAGCACCTGTTCCGCAACGGCCTGGCCCTGCCCAGCGGCTCGGCGCTGACCGGGAGCGAGGTCCGGCGGGTGCTGGACGACATCGCGGAGTTCCTGGAGGGGCACCGGTGAGGCCCGCGGTGACCGACGTCGTCCAGCGGGCGCTGGACATCGCCGTGGCCGGCGCCGGCCTGGTGGTCTTCTCGCCGGTGATCGCCGGGGTGGCGGTGGTGGTCGGCGCCCGGCTCGGCCGGCCGGTGCTGTTCCGTCAGCCCCGCCCGGGTCTGCACGGCCGGGAGTTCACCCTGGTCAAGTTCCGCACCATGCGGGACGTGGACGAGCGGCGCGGGCTGGTCAGCGACGGGGACCGGCTCACCGGCCTGGGTCGCGCGCTGCGGACGTTCAGCCTGGACGAGCTGCCGACGCTCTGGAACGTGCTGCGCGGGGAGATGAGCCTTGTCGGGCCGCGGCCGTTACTGATGCGTTACCTTGACCTGTACACGCCGGAGCAGGCCCGCCGGCATCTCGTCCGGCCGGGTGTCACCGGGCTCGCGCAGGTCAGCGGGCGCAACGCGCTGAGCTGGACGGACCGTCTGGCGATCGACGTGTGGTACGTCGACCACCGCTCCCTCGGGCTGAACGCCAGGATCCTGCTGCGCACCGCCCTGGTCCTGCTGCGCCGGACCGGGATCAGCGCCCCGGGCGAGTCCACCATGGCGGAGTTCACCGGCACACCACGGGACGGGGAGCGGGACGTTGCCTGAGGCCATCGTGATCGTGGGGTGCGCCGGCTACGGCCGGGAGATCTACGGGGCCGGACGGTGGGGGACGGGGCGATCGTGGGCGCCAACGCCCGCATCGTCCGGGACGTGGAGGCGGGCCGGACCGTCAAGGGCGTGCCGGCCGTTTAGGGGGAGCCGTGCGGATCACGTACATCCATCAGTACTTCAAGACGCCCGGGATGGCCGGCGGGACGCGCTCCTACGAGTTCGCCCGGCGGCTGGTCGAGCGTGGCCACGAGGTGCACGTGATCACCGGGGATCCGGACGGGGAGCGGACCCGGATCAGCGTGGAGTCCGGCATCGTGGTGCATTGGCTGCCGGTTCCTTACGACAACAGGATGTCGTACCGTAGGCGGATTTTGTCTTTTGCGGGGTTTGTCGGTCGATCGTCGCTCGAGGCCGGGCGGCTGCCGCACGATCTGGTGTTCGCGACGAGCACGCCGCTGACGGTGGCGATCCCGGGCGCGTATGCCGCGTGGCGCCGGCGGGTGCCGATGGTGTTCGAGGTCCGCGACCTGTGGCCGGAGGTGCCGATCGCCCTGGGCGCGCTGCGTTCGCCGGCCGCCCGCTGGGCCGCGCGCCGGCTCGAGGCGTGGGCCTATCACCGGTCGGCGCATGTCATCGCGCTCTCCCGGGGGATGGCCGCGAGCATCCGGAGCCGGTTCCCCGCTGTCCCGGTCACCGTGGTCCCGAACGGCTGCGACCGTGAGCTGTTCGGCGGTGACCAGCAGGGGGAGGAATTGCGCCGGGCCACACCGTGGCTCCAGGACCGGCCGATGATTCTGTACGCCGGCGCTCTCGGCGTCGTCAACGGCGTCGACTACCTGGTCCGGATGGCCGCCCGCCTGGCCGACACCGATCCCGAGGTACGGATCGTGATCGTCGGCGACGGCCGGATGCGCGAGCCGATCCGGATCCTCGCCGACGAGCTGGGCGTGCTGAACCGGAACCTGTTCCTGCTCGGCCCGGTCCCCAAGACCGGGGTGGTCGCCTGGTTCGCCGCCTGTGACCTGGCCACCGGCCTCACCATCAACCGTCCCGAGCTGGGCAGCGACTCGTCGAACAAGCTGCTCGACGCGCTGGCCGCCGGCCGCCCGGTCGCGGTCAACCACGGCGGCTGGATCGCCGGCCTGCTCGCCGAGACCGGGGCCGGCCTGGTCCTGCCGCCGGACGACCCGGGCGGCGCGGCCGACGTGGCGGCGGCCTTCCTGCGGGATCCGGCGGCCTGCGCGGCGGCGCGGACCGCGGCGACCGCGCTCGCCCGTGACCATTTCGATCGTGACCTGCTGTTTCAGGACTTCGAGAAGGTCCTGACCGAGGTGGCCGGGGCGCGTGCCGGGTGCACCGCGGCCAGCAGCAACAGAATCCACATCAGCCGGGCGTCGTAGTAGTCGCCGGAGAACAGGCAGGTGGCGCCGATGAAGATGCCGCAGTAGGCCGAGGTCCGGGCGGCCAGCCCGCGCTCGCGCACCGGCACCGCGACGTACCCGTGCCACAGCCCCAGCCAGGCCAGCAGCAGCAGGCCCAGCCCGATCGCCCCGCCCTCGGCCGCGATCGACAGCGGCAGGTTGTGCACGTAGACGTTGCCCTCGCCGAGGCCGCTGAGGGTGGGGAAGCCGTTCAGCCCGGCACCGAGCAGCGGGTGCTGCAGGAAGAACCGCAACGCCATCGCGAACAGCACGTCCCGCTCCGAGGTGTAGCCCTGCCCGACGGTCGCGTTGACGAACCGCTGCTGGACGAAGCCGGCGATCAGCGGCCCGCCGGTGATCACCACGATCGTGCCGACCACCCCGACGAGGGCGAGCGGCCTGGCGATCCGGGCGAAGTCGATCCGCGGCCGGATCGCGAGCAGCGCGATCGCGATAGTGGCGAAGAGCCCGACCAGACCGCCGCGGGAGCCGGACGCGATCGCGCCGAACAGGAACGCCGGGATCGGCACCAGCCAGATCAGCCGCTCGCCGTTGCGCAGGTACAGGTAGAGCGAGGTGATCATGCCGAGGACCATCAGCCGGACGAAGACGTTCGGGCCGCCGCCGAGCGCCGCCCACCGGCCGTTCGACTGGTGGCCCCGGCCGGTCGCGGCGGCCAGGAAGTAGACCCAGGCCGCGACGTGACACAGCTTCAGCGTCGTGTCGGTCACCCGGTCACGGTCCCAGGCGGCCAGGTGGTAGTAGACGGCCAGCAGTCCGGCCATCGCGCACAGGTCGCCGAGGATCGGGCCGGTGACCGCGCCGGGCGGCGCCCAGAGCACCGAGGCGGCCTGGTAGCCGAGCAGGAGCAGGACGCCGAGCAGGGCCTGACCGCCCTCGCCCGGGTGGTGGCCGGCGTGGTGCGACTCCAGGGCCAGGCTCAACAACAAGATCAAGAACAGCGGCACCCGTACGTCGTTGACGACCGGGATGTCCACGCCGGCGCGGGCCAGGGTGAACCGGCCGGCCAGCGCCACCACGAACGCGATCCCGACGACCAGTCCGGGCCGGGCGGCGGCGGGCGGGGCGGTCATCGCCGGGGCAGGCGCACGGCGTACGCGGCGAGCCCGACCGCGTCGACCCCGAGCGCGGTCGCCGCCGCCGCGAGCCCCAGCACCGCCGCGTGCGTCGGCGCCAGGAACACCGTGCCGATCGCGGTCACCACGATCTCCAGGGCGAGGCAGGCGAGCAGCAGGCGGCTGATGAACTTCGGTTCGAGCAGCGTCTCCATCGTCGGCCGGGCCGCGTAGAACATCGCGAGCGGGATCGCCGCGAACACCCCGAGCCGCAGCATCGGGATCGCGCCGGCGAACTCGTCGCCGAGGAACCCGCGCACCAGCACCGGCGCGAACACGAAGATCACCAGGGTGGGCACCGCGGCGAGCACGCCGGCCACCAGTGGCAGCACGGTGAGCAGCTGACGCACCCCGGCGTCCTCACCGGCCCGGTGGAACAGCCGGCTGAGCCGGGGCAGCAGCACCGGGGTGAGCATCGCGAACAGCGAGCAGATCAGGGTGACCGCGGAGGTGACGAACCCGACGTAGCCCGGCTCCGGGCCGCCGGGCACGGTCACGGCGACGGCGAAGGTGGGAAACGTGTAGAGCGTCGGCAGCGCCACCTCACCGGGCATGCGGCGTACGCCGTACGCAATGAGGGTCTTGAGGTCTGGCTCTTGATCTTCCAGAAGGGACACCGGGCGCCGCCGCACGACCAGGGTGCCCCAGACGCCGACCGCCGCCGAGCCGATGCCCTGGATGATCAGGAAGTCCTCGATCCGGTCCGCGGTCAGGAACGCGACCAGCGGGATCAGGCCGAGCCCCAGCCCGGAGATCAGGTTCGAGTCGACGACCTGGTGGTTGCCGCGCAGCGCGGCCAGCCCGGCGGCGCACAGGCAGTTGCCGCCCAGCATGATCAGGATGGCGGCGACCGCGTCCCGCCCGCCGGTCAGCCCGAGCCGGCCGGCGATCCAGGTGCCGGCGCCGACCCCGACCAGCCCGACGACGGTGACCAGGACCGCCTCGACGTAGAGCGCGTGCCGCGCGAGCCGGCGCGTGGTGTGCTCGGTGCGCGGCAGATAGCGCTGCAGGCCCAGGCCGAGCCCGAGCATCAGGGCCGGCTGGAACGTGCTCACCGTGCCCCGGGCGATCTGGTAGTAGGCGAACCCGCCGACGCTGCCCCGCTGCGCGACCAGGTGGAACAGGTACAACCCGGTGCCCAGCACGAACCACTGGACGGCCAGGGTGGCGACGAAGTCGCGCCGCACGGCGGCGGGCACGATCCGCAGCAGTGACCGGAGACGCAGGCGTTCACCGGTGGGCATGCGGCCGGCGGTCAGACATGGCCCTTCGCCTTCAACCGGCCGAAGAACCGGATCGCCCGGTCCACGTCCGACGGCCGCAGACTGCTCCGGATCGGCAGCGTGACCAGGTGGTTCGCGGCCCACTCGGCGTTCGGGCAGGAGCCCTTCCGGTAGTGCGCGGCGGCCAGGTCGTCGCCGGTCAGCGGGTGCACCGGGGTGCGGAACCAGCCGCCGAGCTCGACGCCGGCCTCGGCCGCCTCGCGCAGCACGCTGTCCTTGCCGAAGACCCGCACCGGGAGACGCAGCGGGACCGCGCCGGGGCCGGGCCGCGGGTGGTGCAGCACGCCGATCCGGTCCAGGCCGGTCTCATAGGCGGTCAACACCTTGCGGCGTACGTCGAGATCGCGTCGCGCCGCCATCACCCGTCCCGGCAGCCGGAGCAGGGCCGTGCGGCTCATCCGCCAGCCGTACTCCTGATCGGTCGGGCGGACCCCGGTCACCCGGCGGCAGTGCGGCCGGAGCCGCCACGGCACCCCGAGGCCCGCGGCGATCAGCCCGGCGGTGAGCAGCTCACGGGTGGCCGGCGGGTTGGCGTACATCGCGTACCGGGTCTGCATCTCGGCGGCGAGCGCCGGATCGTGGACGACCGCCGTCCCGCCCAGCCCGGCGAAGACCGGCTTGCCCCAGCCGTACGACCAGAACGCGGCCACGCCCCGCTTCCCGGCGTCGATCGAGCCGGGGCCGAGGTGCGTGCAGTCCTCGACCACCGGCACCGCCAGCTCCTCGAACGGCGCGGGATAGCCGAAGGTGTGCTGCACGATCACCGCCCGGGTGCGCTCGGTGAGCTGCCCGGCGAGGTCGACCGGGCTCAGCGTCACCCGGTCGATGTCGGCCCAGACCGGCGTGATCCCGAGCCGCAGCAGCGGCTCGACGACCGCCGCGCAGGTGTACGCCGGGACCACCACCTCGTCCCCGGCCGAGACGTGCAGCGCCCGCAGGATCGCGTGCAGCGCGACCCGCCCCCGGTGGTAATGCAGGATCGTGCTCATCCGCGCCGGGCCGCCGGGTCGAGGGCGCCCCAGATCGAGCCGATCCCGTAGACGACGTGCGTGGTCACGAAGACCACCGGGAGTGCGACCAGCAGCGCCGGATCGCGATGTCGCCAGGCCAGCCGCCCGGCCGAGGCGAGCGCGACGGCGCCGTAGAGGCCGGCGATCCCGGCGGTGGCCCAGCGCGCGGTCCGCGAGCGGGGCGCGGCGGCCGCGCCGGCCGCCATGGTCAGGACGAAGCCCACCGGTACGACGTTGCGGAACGACCCGATCCACCGGCCGACCGAGCGGGACGCCCGGAACGGCCAGTAGCCGGCCTCGAACGTCCACGCGCAGAACTCGCGGAAGTCGCTGCGCGCGTAATAGGTGCTGGAGATGTCCGGCAGGAGCAGGACCTTCCCGCCGGCCGCCCGCAGCCGCTGGTTGAACTCCCGGTCCTGGGCCCGGCTCAGCTGCTCGTCGAAGACCCCGATCCGCTCGAACACGGTGCGCCGGTAGCAGCCGCCGAACACGGTGTCGACCCACTGCGGGCCGCCCGCGCCGGTCCGGTACCGGGCCGCGCCCGAGCCGAACATGTCGGTGGCGGCCACCGCGATCGCCCGGCCCACCGCGGTGTCGTCGCGCGGCAGCGACCGCCGGACCCCGCCGACGTTGTCCGCCCGCGGGTTGCGCAGCAGGCCCTGCACGCACTTGAGCAGGTAGTCCGGGTCGTACTCGGCGTGCACGTCGAGCCGGACGATGACGTCGCCGCGGGCCTCGGCGATGCCCCGGTTCAGCGCGGCCGGCCGGCTGTGCCCGGGATTGTCGAGCAGCCGGATGTTCGGCTCGCGCAGCGCGTGCTCCCGGACGATCGCCCGGGTGCCGTCGTCGCTCATCGCGTCGATGAGCAGGATCTCCATCCGGTCGGCCGGATAGGTCTGCGCCTTCACCGAGTCCAGGAACGCGTCGACGAACCGGGCCTCGTTCCAGCACGGGATGACGACCGAGACATAGGGCAGTTCCATCATCGCGCTCCGAGGATCGTCATCAGGCCGCCGCCTGCGTTTTCCAGTCGCCCCAGGACCGTGGCGGCTGCTTCGGCTTCGGCCCGGAGAGGTAGGTGTCGTAGGTCGGCACCGCGTCCGGGCCCTTGCGGGTGACCATGTTCAGCACGCAGCCGAGCAGCGTGGCGTTGACCGCGTGCAGCGCCTGCACCGCCGCCGTGACCTGCGCCGACGTGGTTCGCCGGGCGCGCACCACGAGCAGCGTCCCATCGGTGCGCGCGGCCACCACGGCCGCGTCGGTCACCGGCAGCAGGGGCGGACAATCAAAGATCACCACATCAAATCTTTTGCGTACGTCGTCGACCAGCTCGGTCATCCGCGGCGAGCTGAGCAGCTCGCTCGGGTTGGGCGGGGTCCGCCCGCTGGCCAGCAGCCAGAGTCCGGCGCCCCAGGGCTGCAGCACCTGCTCCAGCATCGCGGTGCCGTCCAGGACCGTGCTCAGCCCGGCCGAGTCCTCCCGGCCCAGGAACGCGGCCAGCCGTGGGTGCCGCAGCTCGGCGTCGACCACCAGGACCCGCTGCCCGGCCTCGGCGAACAGCAGCGCCAGCCCGCACGCGGTGGCCGACCGGCCCTCGCCGGGGACCGCGCTGGTCACCGCCAGGGTCTTCACCGAGGCGGCGGCGGCCGCGCACTGCACCTGGGTGCGCACCTCGCGCAGCGCCTCGGTCCGCGCCGAGGTGCTCGGCGAGACGAACGGGCTGCCCGGGTCCAGCGGCACCCGGGCGAGCACCGGCGTGGCGGTGAGCAGCTCCAGCGCCTCCGCGGTCCGGACGGTGTGGTCGGCCACCTCCCGGCCGACCGAGGTCATCGCGCCGACCACCAGGCCGGCGACCGTGGCCAGGGCGTAGTTGTTCAGCGTGTTCGGGGCGACCGGGTCCGGGTCCAGGGCGGGCCCGGTGACGACGGTGACCTTGACCGTCGACGCCTCGGTCGGCGCCGGCCGCTCCAGGTCCTCGACCGCGGTCTCGAAGCGCTGGGTGACCCGGGTGAGCAGCAGCAACGCCCGGTTCCGGTCCTGGTCCTCCACGCTCACCTCCATCATCACCGTGTCCGCGATCGTGGCCGCGGAGATCGCGTCCCGGACCTCCTGCGGATCCAGGTCGATGCCGGGCGTGCCGGCCAGCGGGGTCGCGACCTCGTCGCTGGTCAGCAACTTGGCGTAGGTGGACAGCCGGCTGGTGTTGAACATGCTGGCGGGATAGAGGTCGGAGGCGCCGGCGATCGGGGTGGAGAAGAAGAACGTGACCCGTGCCGCGTACACCGGGGTGGTGTTCAGGTTCACGACCAGGGCCACGCCGAGCGCGACGACCACCGAGACCAGCAGCAACCACCAGTGCCGTCTGGCGACACGGAGGTAATCCCGCAGGCCCACGCGGCTACGATATGACCGGATAAAGGGCGCTTCTTCGGTATCGGAATAGTCCGTTTTAATCCGTATTTGTCCTGCTAGAGTGCCGGACATGAGGGCCGCTCGCCTGCTGCCGCTACTCGTGGACGGCGCCGCGTGGCTGGTCGGCCTCCTCGCGGCGGTCCTCGCCCGGTACGACTTCGCCCCGACCCGCCTGCACCTGGCCGGCGCCCTCGCCGCGATGCTGATGGCCGTCGCGCTGCAGGCCGGCGTCGGCCACACTCGAGGGTTGTACCGGGGCCGCTACCGCTTCGCCGGCTTCGACGACGTGCGCGCGGTCGCCGCCACCACGGTCGTCGTGACGCTCGCCCTGACCGCGGTCGACCTGCTGCTCTCCCGGCATCCGATCCCACCCGGCCTACCGGCCATCGGCGGCGCGGTCGCCCTGGTCCTGATGCTCGCCGGCCGCTACGTCCGGCGGGTGCAGCTGTCCCGGCGCCGGCGCCCGCAGAGCGCCGCCCCGGCGATCCTGTTCGGCGCCGGATCCGCGGCCGAGCTGCTGGTCGACTCGATGCTGCACGACCCGTCCGGCCGGTACGTCCCGATCGGGCTGATCGACGACGACCCGCGCAAACGCCGGCTGCGGATCCTCGGCGTGCCGGTCCTCGGCACCCGCGACGACCTGGCCGCGGTCCTCGCCCGGACCCGCGTCGAGCTGGTCGTCTTCGCGGTGGCCAACGCCGACGCGGCGCTCGTCCGGGACGTCCGGGACCGGGCCACCGCGGCCGGCGCGGCGTTCAAGGTGGTGCCGTCGGCCAGCGAGCTGATGGACCACGGCGTCCAGGTCGGCGACATCCGCGAGGTGCAGGTCACCGACCTGCTCGGCCGGCACCAGATCGACACCGACCTGACCGTGATCGGTGGCTACCTGACCGGGAAACGGGTCCTGGTCACCGGCGCCGGCGGCTCGATCGGCTCGGAGCTGTGCCGGCAGATCCACCACTTCCGGCCGGCCGAGCTGATGATGCTGGACCGGGACGAGACGTCGCTGCTCGCCGTGCAGCTCTCGATCGACCCGCAGGCCCGCCTCGACGACCCGTCGGTGATCCTGGCCGACCTGCGCGACGCCGGCCGGATCCGGGAGATCTTCCGGGCCCGCCGGCCGCAGGTGGTCTTCCACGCGGCCGCCCTCAAGCACCTCGCGCTGCTGCAGCGCTATCCGGCCGAGGCGGTCAAGACCAACGTGATCGGGACGCTGAACGTCCTGGAGGCGGCCGAGTCGGTGGAGCGGTTCGTGAACATCTCCACCGACAAGGCGGCCGCGCCGTCCAGCGTGCTCGGCTACTCGAAACGGATCACCGAGCGGCTGACCGCCTGGACCGCGCGGCGCCGCCCCGGCACGTTCCTGAGCGTCCGCTTCGGCAACGTGCTGGGCAGCCGGGGGTCGGTGTTCACCACGTTCAGCACGCAGATCGCCGAGGGCGGCCCGGTCACCGTCACGCACCCGGACGTGACCCGCTACTTCATGACCACGCAGGAGGCCGTCCACCTGGTGATCCAGGCCGCGGCGATCGGGCTGGACGGCGAGGCGCTGGTCCTGGAGATGGGCGCCCCGGTGCGGATCGCCGAGGTGGCGCGGCAGATGGTCGCGCTGTCCGGGAAGCAGATCGCGATCGAGTACACCGGACTGCG
Source organism: Actinoplanes sp. L3-i22 (assembly GCF_019704555.1). Lineage (NCBI taxonomy): Bacteria > Bacillati > Actinomycetota > Actinomycetes > Micromonosporales > Micromonosporaceae > Actinoplanes > Actinoplanes sp. L3-i22. The sequence goes on along the minus strand of NZ_AP024745.1, from coordinate 8,714,971 downwards.
GCCGGGGGAGAAGCTCGCCGAGACGCTGTTCGCGCCGGGCGAGGTGGACCGGCGCCCGTTCCACCCGCTGATCTCCCAGGTCGAGGTGCCCCCGCTGGACCCGGCCCACCTGCGGCCGCTGCGCGCCGACGCGGACACCGGCCTGCTCACCGCCCGCCTCGCCGAAGCCAGCGACGGCCCGGCCCCCGCCGTCGTCCTGCACTGACCGGCCGGCGCTGCGGGGCGCGGGCCGTTTGCTCGGTTGCGGGCCGGCCGGCTTGGGCGCGGGCTGTTTGCTCGGGCGCGGGCCGGTCGCTCGGGTGTGGGGGAAAGCGACAAAGACGAAGAACGCGATTTTGCCTCGCGAAAGGCCTTTGTGCTGCTGCAATCGGGGCATGGCACCCCGGGACGACGACGAACAGCCCGAACCCAGGCCGGCGCGGGCCGGCGTGCATGCGGCGCTGCGGGCCTGGCGCGAGAGTCTGGTCGACCTCGGCGACAACAACCGGCTGATCAACTTCTCCGGCGGGAACGCCGACCTGCTGGAGATCACCTCGCCGGAGCCGGGCCCGATCGTGACCGCGCTGACCCGGGGCGGGCGGGCGACCCTGGCCGGCCCGGGCGGGAGCGCGCCGGACGGCGTGTTCCGGACCGAGGTCGCCGAGCGGTCGCTCGGGCCGCTGCTGCGCCGGATGCAGCGCCGCGCCCAGCAGGAGTACCTGGACCGGGGCGTGGCCGTGCTGCATCTCGCGCTGGGCCTGCTGCACTGGCGGCCGGCCGAGGACGACGAGAGCGCCGGCGGCGAGACCGGCGGCTACGCCAGCCCGCTGCTGCTGCTCCCGGCCGAGCTGGTCAGCAACGAGCTGGGCGAGCTGCCCGAGCTGCGGCTGCGCGACGAGGAGCCGGTGCTGAACCCGGCGCTCGCGCTGCGCCTGCGGCAGGCCGGGATCGCGCTGAAGGGGCTGGAGCCCGGCGCCGAGCTGGACGTCGACCGGTTCTGGGCGGACTTCACCGACACGGTCGCCCGGCGGCACGGCTGGCACATCGAGCGGACCGTCATCCTGACCTGCCTCACCTTCCACAAGGAGGCGATCTACCGGGACCTGCAGGAGAACGAGGAGCGGATCCTCGCGCACCCGGTGGTCCGGGCGCTGGCCACCACCGATCACCGGCGGCAGACCGAGCAGTTCCGGTTCACCCCGATCCGGCCGGAGGAGGTGGACCGGCTGGCCCCGCCCGAGGACGTGCCGCTGGTCCTGGACGCCGACTCCTCGCAGCGGGCCTGCGTGGCCGCCGCGCTGGCCGGGCAGAGCTTCGTGATGGACGGCCCGCCCGGGACCGGCAAGTCGCAGACCGTGGCGAACATGATCGGGGCGCTGCTGCACGCCGGCAAGCGGGTGCTGTTCGTCTCCGAGAAGGTGGCCGCGCTGGACGTGGTGCGCAACCGGCTCGCCGAGGCCGGGCTGGACCGCTACATCCTGGAGCTGCACGGGCAGCAGGCCGGCCGGCGCGAGGTGGCGACGCTGCTCGCGGCGGCGGTCGACGAGGCGCCGGAGACCCCGGGCGAGGGCCCGGCGGTCGACCGCGGCGCGCTTCGCGAGCGCCGGGAAAAACTGACTTCGTTCGCGTACGCGATGAACGAGACCCGCCAACCACTCAACGCGAGCCTCCACGAGATCATCGGCCGCTGCGCCGGGCTCGCCGAGGCCCCGGCCGCGCCGGTCCCGGCGATCGCCCCGAACGCGCTCACCCCGGACGTGCTGCGCCGGGTCCGGGAGGCCACCGACCAGCTGTCCCGGTCGTGGCGCGCGATGGTCGACGGCGACGGTCTGTCCTGGCGGGACGTGAGCACCCGGGAGCCGCTCGACCCGGCGCTGAGCCGGGCCGAGAAGGCGCTCGCCACGCTGGCCCGGTCGGCCCGGATCGCCGACGCCGCGGCCCGGGCGTTCGGCCTGCGCGAGCCGGCCGACGCGACCACGCTGGCGCGGCTCGCCGAGCACGCCGGCCGGCGGCCGGACCGGGTCGCCGACTCCTGGCTGACCGCGCCGGATCTGGACCCGGTCCGCAAGGCGGCCGATCGCCGGACCGACGAGCTGGCCGCCGCCGCGGGCGCGGCCGAGGCGGTCAAGCAGCGGGCCGGCGTCGCCTGGACCGCCCTGCCGTCCGCCGCCGACCTGCCGATCGTGCCCGAGCTGGACACCCTCGCCGCGCCGGTCCAGCTGGACACGCTCACCGCGGCCGACGCCGACGAGCTGGCCCGGACCTTCGCCAAGGCCGCCGAGCAGCTCGACAAGCACCGCCGCGCGGTCAACCGGGTCACCACCAAGCTGGGGCTGCCGCAGGCGACCACGATCCGGGACATCGCCCGGGTGGCGGCGGTCGCCGAGCTGGGCGCCCGGCCGCACAAGCCGGAGCGGTTCTGGTTCGGGCCGGGCGCGCTGGCCGGCGTGCAGACCGGGTCGAGCGCGCTGCGACGCGCCCTGGAGGTGCTGGTCGGGGCGGAGATCCAGGCCCGGCCGTACTTCGCCGAGGCGATCCTGGCGCAGCCGGTCGAGGAGCTGGCCGAGCGGTTCGTGACCGTGCACCGTGGATTCGGGAAGCTGCGGTCGGCGTACCGGCGGGACCGGCGGGCGCTGGCCGGGTTCGTGCTGCCGACCGCGCACCTCGGCGACGCCGTCGACCGGCTGAGCACGGCGGTGGCGTGGAAGCGGGCGCGGCAGGAGCTGGCGGTGGCCGAGCACGCGTACGCGACCGCGCTCGGCCGGTACTGGCAGGGCCGTGGCACCGACTTCGCGGCCCTCGACGAGGCGATCGCGGTGGCCACCGCGGCGCTCGCGTCGGCCCCGCAGAGCGGCGTCGAGTCGGTGCTCACCTACGTCTGCGCGCCGGGGCCCGACCCGGAGCCGATCCAGGTGGTCACCGAGGCCCGGGACGCGCTGCTGCGCTGGCAGGCGACGCTGCGGCCGGCGCCCTATCCGGCGGCCCGGCCGGAGCTGGTGTCCGGGCCGATCGAGGACGCGATCACCTGGCTGACCGGGCACGTCGACGCGCTGCACGCGACCGGGGACACGGTCCGGGCGTTCGACGCGGCGACCGGGCGGACGCTGGACTACGCGGAAGCGCTCCGGCTGGCCGAGCTGCGGGCGGCGGCGGCGAAGGCCGAGGCGGTGCTCGGTGGCCGTACCGTAGAAATTGATCTTGAAGTGGGGGGTGTGTCGGTCGACTGGGCCGCGCAGGCCCGCGAGTTCACCGGCGGGCCGCTCACCGAGGCGCAGGTTGCCGCGCTCAAGGACCTGCGGCCGATCACCGGGCTCGCCGAACGCGCCCAGGAGTGGGCCGAGGCGAGCCGGGCCGTGCTCGCCGGGTTCGGTCCCGCCCGGCAGGCCGACCTGCGCGAACGCTTCGCCGACTACCAGCGGGCGGCCGCCTTCCTGCGCGACATCCGGGACGACAGCAGCGGCCAGGAGGAGTGGTTCGCCTGCCTGGACGCCCGGGACGTGCTGACCTTCCACGGCCTGGACGCGGCCGTCGAGTTCTGCGCCGACCAGCAGGTGGACGGCGCCGACGTGCCGGACGTGCTGGAACGCGCGCTGCTGCACGGCTGGGTCGACGCGGTGGTCCGGGCCGACAACCGGCTGCGGCCCTGGCGCGCCGAGGACCGGGACCGGCTGGTCACCGAGTTCCGGCAGGCCGACGAGAAGCTGGCGGCGATCGCGGCGCGCGAGATCATCGCGTCGGTCGAGGCCCGCCGGCCGCCGGCCGACAGCACCGCCGCGGGCCTGCTGCGGCGGGAGGCGATGAAGGCCGACCGGCAACTGCCGGTCCGTGACCTGATCGCCCGCGCCCGCGACGTCGTGCTCGCCCTGCGCCCGTGTGTCCTGGCGTCCCCGCTGACCGTGAGCCAGTCGCTGCCCGCGGACATCGGCTTCGACGCGGTCATCTTCGACGAGGCGTCCCAGATCACCCCGGCCGACGCGATCAACTGCATCTACCGCGGCCAGTCCCTGATCACCGCGGGCGACGACCGGCAGCTGCCGCCGACGTCGTTCTTCGACCGCTCGTTCAGCAACGCCCAGGACACCGAGGTGCTCGACTACCAGTCGGTGCTGGAGCTGGCCAAGGCCTGCGGCGCGTTCCCCGGGATGGGTCTGACCTGGCACTACCGCAGCCGGCACCAGGCCCTGGTGGCGTTCGCGAACGACGCGTTCTACCAGGGACGGCTCAGCACGTTCCCGGCGCCGGGCTCCGGCGGGCCGGACACCGGGGTCGCGCTGTACCCGGTGTCCGGTGTGTACCGGCGGGCGACCAGCCGGGACAACCCGGTCGAGGCGGAGCGGGTCGCCGAGCGGATCGTGCACCACTTCACCACCCGGCCGGACCGCACGCTGGGCGTGGTGACGTTCTCGGTGGCGCAGGCCGAGGCGATCGAACGGGCACTGGCGAAGGTCGCGGCCGGGCATCCGGCGCTCGAGCGGGCGGTCGCCGACGACCGGTTGCACGGGTTCTTCATCAAGAGCCTGGAGTCGGTGCAGGGCGACGAGCGGGACGTGATGATCTTCTCGATCGGCTACGGCTACGACGAGTCCGGCAAGATCAGCGCGAACTTCGGCGCGCTGAACCGGCCCAACGGGTGGCGCCGGCTGAACGTGGCGATCACCCGCGCCCGGCACCGCGTGGAGCTGGTCACCTCGATCCTGTCCCGGGACGTCCCGGAGTCGGAGAACGAGGGGGTCCGGCAGCTCGCCGCGTACCTGGACTACGTCGAGCACGGCGCCGGCGACACCAGCCTGGACCTGGCCGACGGGGTGAGCGAGTTCGTCGACTCGGTGCTGGAGACGGTCCGCTCGTGGGGCTATCCGGCGCGGACCGGGCTGGGCACCTCCGGCGGGCGGGTCGACATCGCGATCCGGCACCCGGACGACCCGTCCGGGGACTATCTGCTCGGCGTGCGGTGCGACGGGCCCGGGTACCGGGATTGCCCGGCGGCGCGGGACCGGGACCGGCTCACCGATCAGGTGCTGATCGATCTCGGCTGGCGGCTGCACCGGGCGTGGGCGCTGGCCTGGTACCGCGACCGGGCGGGCGAGGAGGAGCGGCTGCGCGGGGCGCTGCAACGGGCGGCGGGGGCTCGGCCCGGGCGTACCGGAGCGGTCGAGGGGCCCGCCGCGGAGCGCGCGCCGGGCGCCCGGCACCGCGTTCTGCCCGCCGCGCCGGCCCGGAAGTGAGCGCGGTACGGATTCGCGGCCGGATCGGTTGCCTCCGAACGTAAAAAGTGAGCTTCTCCACCTTCATCACCCAAAACGAACTCTGGCTCGCGTCTTGGACTCAGACGCGGGGCATCGGGGCCACCGCATGGCGAGGGGAAGAATCGCATGCGGTGGAGTCCGGATCGTCTGCGGGAGCTGGCGTGGCGCCGTCCGGTCGGCTGGGTCCGGCGGTGGCCGCGATGGCTGCGCCGGGTGACCGCCACCCTGGTCGTGCTGCAGGTGGTCCTGGTGCTGGCCGCCGCCGGCTACGTGTGGAGCGTCGACCTGCCGTCCGACCCGGCGCCCCCGCAGGCGTCGGTGCTCTACTACCGCGACGGCAAGACCGTGCTGGCGCGGATCGGGACGAGCGACCGCACCGACGTCCCGCTCAGCCGGGTCCCGCTCGGCGTCCGGCAGGCGTTCCTGGCCGCGGAGGACCGCGGCTTCTACGACCACTACGGCGTCTCGGTGCGCGGCCTGCTGCGCGCGGCCTGGTCGAACATCGTCAAGGACACCGGCCAGGGCGCCTCCACGATCACCCAGCAGTACGTGCGCAACGCCTACCTGACCCAGGAGCGCACGGTCGGCCGCAAGGCCAAGGAGGCCGCGCTCGCGCTCAAGGTGGAGCACCGGTTCACCAAGGACGAGATCCTCGAGCGGTACCTCAACACCATCTACTTCGGCCGCGGCGCGTCCGGCATCGAGGCCGCTTCACAAGCCTTCTTCGGTACGTCGGTGGACCGGCTCACCGCGTACCAGGGCGCCGTGCTCGCCGCGATGGTCAAGGACCCGACGCGCGGCGACCCGGCGGTCGACCCGCGCTGGACGCTGAACCGGTGGAAGTGGATCCTCCGCGCGATGAGCGAGGCCGGCTGGCTGCCGGCCGGCGCGGCGGACACGACGGCGTACCCGGCGGTCGCCAAGGAGTCGGTCACCGCGAGCACGATCGGCGGCCCGATCGGCCTGATCACCGACCGGGTGGAGGACGAACTGGTCACCGCGGGCATCAGCCGGCAGCAGATCCGCACCGGCGGCCTGCACATCACCACCACGCTCGACCCGGCCGCGCAGGCCGCCGCGACCGGCGCCATCGGCCGGGCGCTGAAGGGCCAGCCGGACGATCTGCGGTCCGCGCTGGTGGCGATCGACCCGCACGACGGCGGGGTGCGGGCCTATTACGGCGGTGACCGCGGCCGTGGCTTCTACGACGACGCGCTGGCCGCACGGCCGCCGGCCTCGACGTTCAAGCCGCTGGTGCTGGCCGCCGCCGAGGAGCACGACATCAACTACCGGTCGTACTACAACGGCACCTCGCCGCGGGTCTTCGCCGGCCGGGGCGGCGCCCCGCTCTACAACCTGGACAATCTGCAGTGCCCGATCTGCCCGCTGGACACCGCGATGGTCTACTCGCTGAACACGCCGTTCTACGCGCTGGCCGAGCAGATCGGCCCGCAGAGCATCCGGGACGTCGCGGTCCGGCTCGGCATCCCGGAGAAGTACGACGAGCAGACCACCATGGTCGACCTCAAGGGCGAGCTGGCGCCGGGCAGGACCCGGTCGGACATCGCGATCGGGCGCTACCCGGTCACCCCGGCCGACCTGGCCGGCGTCTACGCGACCCTGGCCAACGGTGGCGGCCGGGTGGACCGGCACTTCGTCCAGTCGGTGACCGGGCTCTACAAGGCCGCGCCGCGGACCACCCGGGCGCTGGACAGCGGCGTCGCCGCCGACGTGGGCGCGGTGCTGGCCCAGGTGGTCGAGCACGACGGCGCGATCCCCGGGCTGCAGGCCGCCGCGAAGACCGGCTCCCAGCAGTTCGGGAACAGCTCCGACTCGTCCGACGCGTGGACCGCCGGCTGGGCGCCCGGCCTGGCCGCGGTGACCTGGGTCGGCCGGGAGAAGCCCGGCCCGATCCGGACGAAGAACGGCAAGGCGATCAACGGCGACGGGATGCCGTACCAGATCTTCCGCGGCTTCCTGGCCGGCGCGCTCAGCGGGCAGCCGGCGCGGTCCCTCCCACCGGCGTCGAACGTGGGTTCCCCGCGGAAGGGCGACCTGGAGACGCTCGGCACCGAGATCAAGATCGCCGAGCCCGGGAAGGTGTTCCCCGGGCCGCAGAAGGGCGACCAGGTCAACCGCAAGCTGGCCAAGGGCACCTGGGCCGAGCGGTCCGCGCGCCTGACCGGGGTCCTGGCCAAGCGCCAGGGCGATTTCGCGGTCTCCTTCGTCGACCGCAAGACCGGGCATCGGTACGACTTCCAGGGCGACCGTCCGTTCGAGACGGCCAGCGTGGTGAAGGTCGAACTGCTCGCCGCGCTGCTCCTCCAGGCGCAGGACGACGGCCGGGCGCTGACCTCGGCGGAGCGCAAGCGCGCCCGCAAGATGATCGTGGCCAGCGACAACGACGCGGCGAGCGCGGTCTACGACGCCGTCGGCGGGGTGCCGGGGCTGCGGACGGCGCTGCACCGGCTCGGCCTGAACGACACCGACCCGGAGCCGAACTTCGGCCTGACCCACACCACCGCCAAGGACCAGACCCGGATGGTGTCCGCGCTGACCGCGTCCGGCGGCCCGCTGACCACCGCCTCGAAGCAGCTGATCCTGAACCTGATGGCCGGGGTCAACGCCGACCAGACCTGGGGCATCAGCGCGGCGAGCTTCAGCGGCGAGCAGACCGCGCAGAAGAACGGCTGGCTGGCCCGCTCGTCCGAGGACAACCGCTGGATCATCAACAGCACCGGCCGGATCAGCGGCGAGAAGACCGACGTCGCTCTCTCGGTCCTCTCCCACGGTCACCCCGACCAGCAGACCGGCATCGCCTCGGTCGAGGAGATCGCCGCCCTCACCCGCAGCTATCTGGGCTGGTGACGGCGATGTCGCGGAGATCGCCGCCCTGACCCGCAGCTGTCTGGGCCGGTGACGGCGGTCAGGCGCCGGCGCCGCGCAGCAGGGCGTCGACCAGCCGGGTCGGGAAGTCCTCCTCGGAGACGCCGGTGGCGTCGCCGAACATGCCCAGCATCATCGACGGGCCGGAGGTCATCAGCACGGTCAGGTTGATGTCCAGGTCGGGGCGGAACTCGCCGGTGGCGATGCCGTGCCGCAGGATTTCGCGCATCCGCTCGCGGCGGGGCTCCATCACCGCGTGGTGCATCCGGTTGAGCTCGGGGTCGCGCTGCAGCTCCGGCAGGATGCAGGCGGTGACGATGCCGAACTCCCGGGCCCGGGACGACCGGTTCGCGGTGACCAGGGCGATCAGATCCGCCCGGGCGGAGGCGCCGGTGAGCTCGGGCAGCGGGCCCTTCATGCTCCGGACCGCGTCGATGAGCAGGGCCTCTTTGTTCGGCCACCGGCGGTAGAGGGTGGCCTTGCCGACGCCCGCCTTCGCGGCGACCGACTCGATCGAGACGGCCGCCGCGCTGGTGCCCTCGGCGAGGAGCGTCAGCACCGCGTCGAGGATGGCCTGGTCGGCCTGGGCGTTGCGGGGCCGGCCAGGAGCCTTGCGCTCCTGGCCGGCCGACGTGGTGCTGGTCATGGGGTTCATTGTTACTGCTGAGTTACGCCTCGACCAGGGCCACGCCCTGCTCTTCGGCGAGCACCGGGCTGTGCGGGCCTTCGGTCCGCTTGCCCGGCAGGAAGAGCGCCGCGACCAGAGCGCCGAGCAGCGCGAAGATCAGGGAGCCACCGGCCGCCCAGTGCATCGCGGTGACGTACGACTCGTTCGCGGTGTGGATCAGGTTCGCCCCGGCCGGACCGGCCTGGGCGGCCACCGCGTAGGCGCCGGAGATGGACTCGCGGGCCGCGTCGGCCGCCGCACCGGGCAGGCCGTCGGTGGCCGAGCCCAGGTTGTCGCGGTAGACCGAGGAGAGGACCGCGCCCAGCACCGCGACGCCCAGGGCGCCGCCGAGCTGCCGGATGGTGTTGCTGACCGCGGAGCCGACGCCGGCCTTCTCCCGGGGGAGCGCCGCCATGATCGACTCGGTGGCCGGCGGCATCACGTTCGCCATGCCGACGCCCATCAGGAAGAACGCGACCGCGACCACGACGATCGGGGTCGTCGCGCCGATCAGCAGCCAGGTGCTCAGGCCGAGCGCGACCAGCAGCAGGCCGACCGTGCTGACCACCTTCGGACCGAACTTCTTCACCATGTTCGAGCTGATCGGGGCGAAGACCATCTGGCCGACCGCGAACGGGACGAACAGCGCGCCGGAGGCGAGCGGACCGTAGCCACGGACCAGCTGGAGGTAGAACGCGCCGAAGAACATCGAGCCCATGGCCGCGAAGAAGACCAGGCCGATCATGCCGGTCGAGGCGGAGAACTGGCGGTTGTTGAAGAGCTTCACGTCCAGCGAGGGGAACTCGATGGACCGCTCGTAGAGGACGAAGCCGACCAGGACCAGGACGCCGCCGGCGAGCGGGCCCCAGGCCAGGACGTCACCGAAGCCGTCCTCACCGCCCTTGATCACGCCGTAGGTCAGCAGGGTCAGGCCGACGATGGAGAGCAGCACGCCGGGCACGTCGATCCGGTTCGGCTTCGGGTCACGTGACTCCGGCACCAGCAGGAAGACCAGCGAGACGCCGACGATCACGATCGGGACGTTGATCAGGAAGACCGAGCCCCACCAGAAGTGCTCGAGCAGGAAGCCGCCCAGGATCGGACCGAGGGCGACGGCCAGGCCGACCGCGCCGGCCCAGACGCCGATGGCGCGACCGCGCTCCTTCGGCTCGAAGACGTTGGCGATGATCGACAGGGTGGCCGGCATGACCGCCGCGGCCCCCAGGCCCATCAGCGCGCGGGCCGCGATCAGCTGGTCGGGACTGTTCGCGTACGCCGAGACCAGCGACGCGATGCCGAACAGCGACAGGCCGACGACCAGCGTGATCCGGCGGCCGAGCCGGTCGGCCAGGATGCCGGCGGTGAAGAGCAGGCCGGCGAAGACCAGGGTGTACGAATTGATGGCCCACTCGAGCTCACTCTGAGTGGCGCCGAGCCCGTGCTGCGGGTCTGCGATGATGCGCAGCGCCACGTTCAGCACGGTGTTGTCGAGAACCACCACGAGCAGGCTGATGACCAGCACGCCGAGGATGGCCCAGCGTCGGGGATGCCCGGTCTGGGATGGTGCTTGGGTGTCGTTCATCCGGCGTTCTCCCCGGGTTTTGAAACGGAACTGTCTCGTATCTCAATATCGGACAGTAGTCCCCGGGGTTAGGAAACGGAACGCTCTCGTATCGAAAGTGTGTTCCATCACTCGGACGGTTGACCTGGAGCGCGCTCCAGCCCCTAGCGTCGATGGCATGGAAATGATCGAACTGGGCCGGACCGGCACACAGGTCAGCGCGCTCGCCCTCGGCACCATGCAGATGGGCGGCGCCACGAGCGAGCCCGACGCGATCCGCATCCTGGACCGCTTCCGCGGCGCCGGCGGCACGTTCCTGGACACCGCCGACTGCTACGAGTGGTGGGCGCACCCGGGCAGCCGCGGCGGCGAGAGCGAGCAGTTGCTGGGCCGCTACCTGCGCGGACGCCGGGACCAGGTCTTCCTCGCGACGAAGGGGACCGCCCTGCCGGCGTACTCGGACGAGCTCTGGACCGCCGACGGCGGCGCGAACTGGGAGCTGGCCCGGCGCACCTTCGCCGGGGCCGGGGCGGACACCGTGCGGCACGCGCTGGACGCCAGCCTCAAGCGGCTCGGCACCGACCACGTCGACCTCTACTACGTGCACGTCGACGACCTGGACACGCCGCTGGAGGAGACGCTGGCGGCGCTCGACGGGCTGGTCAAGGCCGGCAAGACGCGCTACCTGGGCTGGTCCAACGTGCGGACCTGGCGGCTGGAGGCGATCCGGCAGCTGTGCGACAGGTACGGCTGGGCCGCCCCGGTCGCGGTCCAGCAGCAGCACTCCTACCTGCGGGCCAAGGCCGGCAACACGTCCGCGTCGATCGTCGGGGTGGAGCAGCTGGACTATCTGGCCGGGCATCGGGACCTGCAGCTGGTCGCGTACTCGCCGATCCTCAAGGGCGTCTACGACAACCCGGCGGCCGAGCGGACCGGGCTCTGGGCGCTGGACAACTACACCGGGCCGGACGCGGACGCGCGAATCGCCGTACTCAAGGAAATCGCTCTGGAAGTTGGTTCTACGCCGAATCGCACGGTGCTGGCCTGGCTGCGGTACCAGACCGCGCCGTCGGTGCTCCCGCTGATCGGGCCGAAGACCCCGGCGCAGCTAGACGACCTGCTCCCGGCCCTCGACGTCAAGCTCGACGCCGGCCAGCTCGCCCGGCTCGACGCGGCCGGTGCCTAGCTCCACCGACTCGCGCGGCTCGACCTCGGCCAGCTCCAGGATGCCGTCCGCGCTGACCGGGTGGGAGAGCAGGTAACCCTGGGCGTACTCGCAGCCCAGGCGCGCGAGGACCTGCAGGTCGGCGGCGTTGTCGACGCCCTCGGCGACGGTCACCATGCCGAGGGCGTGGGCCATCTTCACCATCGCGTCGGCCAGCGAGGTACGGGCCTGGTCCCGGTGGATGCCGGCGACGAAGGCCCGGTCGATCTTGACGATGTCCCAGCCGTGGTCGGCCACCCGGGCCATCGACGAGTACCCGGTGCCGAAGTCGTCGACGGCGATCTTCACCCCGGCCCGGCGCAGCGGCCCGAGCGCGCCCTCGACGGTCTCCGGCTCGGCCATGCCGGTCTCGGTCAGTTCCAGGGTGAGCATGTCCGGCGGGGTGCCGGCCCGCTCCAGCGCGCTCAGCACCAGCCGGGCGGTGGACCCGTCGAGCTGGCGCGGCGACAGGTTCACCGCGACCGGGATCCACCGGCCGGTCCGGTCGAACCAGCCGCGCTGCTCGGTCAGGGACTGTTCCAGCACCACCACGAACACCTGCGCGATCGTGCCGGCGGCCTCGGCGATCGGCACGAAGACGACCGGCGGCAGCACCCCGTCGGCCGGGTGTTCCCAGCGGACCAGGGCCTCGACCGAGCTCAGCCGGCCGTCGTCGACCCGGAACACCGGCTGGTAGACGCAGAACAGCTCGCCCGGGTGGGTCAGCGCGCGGCGCAGGTCGGCGTCCAGCCGCAGCCGCTGCGCCGCCTCCGCCCGGATCTCCGCGTCGAAGCGCACCATCCGGCCCCGGCCGGCCGCCTTGGCCTGGTACATCGCCGTGTCCGCGTCCTGGACCAGGGCGTCCGGGTCGGCCTCGGGATCGCCGGTGGTGCGCAGCCCGACCGACAGCGACGCGAAGAACTCGGTGCCGTCGGAGAGCCGCATCGGCTGGCCGAGCTCGTCGGCGACCCGGCCGGCGATCTCGGTGGCCTGCTCCTCGGTGGTGTCCGGCATCAGGATGACGAACTCGTCGCCGCCCAGCCGGCACACCACGTCGGAGTCCCGGACCGCGGTCCGCAACCGGTCGCTGATCTCCATCAGCAGCTGGTCGCCGGCGTCGTGGCCGAGACTGTCGTTGACGTCCTTGAAGTGGTCCAGGTCGCAGAAGAGCAGCCCGACCCGGGCGTCCGGGCCGGGCGGCATCGAGCTCAGCGCCAGCGCCAGCCGGTCCATCAGCAGGCTGCGGTTGACCAGCCCGGTCAGCGGGTCGTGCCCGGCCCGCCAGGACAGCTCGTGGATCGGCCCGGCCAGCCGCACCGCGACCAGCGCCATCGACAGCGCCGAGCCGAGCACCAGCGGGGTGTCCGAGAACTCCGGCTCCCAGAACAGGTGCAGGCAGGGCAGCAGCAGGGCGGCGCCGAACAGGATCAGGGCCCGGGTCAGCGTCAGCGCGTTGACCACCGAGCGGCGGGGCGTGGTGGTGACCATCGACGGGTGCAGGGCGGCCGTGCCGAGCAGGATCGGCATCGCCATCCAGCCCAGATCGATCAAACCCCCTTCGCTGTACGTCCCGGTCAGGCCCTGATGGGTGTAGAGCGCGTCGGAGACGAACCAGGCCACCAGCCCGGAGAGCAGCCAGCGCACGCCCGGGGCGCGCAACTCCACGCCGAGCGCCAGGGCGAGCGCGCAGTAGACCACGATCAGCGTGTTGACCGGCGCGGACATCGCGAAGAACCGGGCCGCCGGGCTGCCCCCGACGGTCACCGTCGGCTGCACCACCAGGATCCAGGCGAGGCTGGCCAGCGGGGAGAGGATCACCGCGGCGTCGACGAAGGCGGTCCGGCCGGCGCGGGAGGCGAGCATGGCCGTGCCGGCGGCGATGGTCAGATGGCCGAACAGGTACAGCACGTCGGCGGCGGACGGGAACGCCGGATCGCTGCCGCCCGCGGTGTGCGCCGCGAAGATCACGTCGCCGATCGCCGAGAACGCCAGGCCGAGCCCGATCACCAGCCAGCCGCCCCGGCGCTGCGGCAGGTGCCCGCGCATGCCGATCCAGGTGGCGATCGGCGCGGTGCTGTTCACCACCACGTAGATCCACCGGGTCTCGGCGCTGAACGGCACGGTGACGTAGACGACCGCCAGCGCGGACGTCACTACCAGGTAGATCCACCACAGGTGGCGGATTCCACCGGTGGAACGACCGATCATGCGCCGTCACCGGTTTCGGGTCCGCTGCTCTGCACGCCGCTACTATCGGCCGGGTCACGGCCGCCCGGAGAACTCCTGGTAGGGACGTGCTCGCCGTAGGGTGATCTCTCGTGGGTATCGCGGAGAATCGGCGCTGGCTTCGCCGCGCCGGCGAGGCAAGGCTGGAATACGGCGCCGATTACAACCCCGAGCAGTGGCCACGCGAGGTCTGGCCCGACGACGTACGGGCGATGCGCGCGGCCGGCGTCACGATCGTCTCGGTCGGCATTTTCTCCTGGGCCCGCCTGCAGCCCGGCCCGGAGCAGTGGGACTTCGCCTGGCTGGACGAGGTGCTGGACCTGCTGCACGGCGGTGGCATCCTGGCCGACCTGGCCACCGCGACCGCCTCGCCGCCGCCGTGGCTGACCACCGCGTACCCGGAGATCCTGCTGGTCGATCAGCACGGCAACACGGTCTGGCCGGGCGGCCGCCAGTACTGGCGACCCACCTCGCCGGTCTTCCGCGAGCACGCCCTGCGCCTGGTCCGGGAGCTGGCCACCCGCTACGCCGGGCACCCGGCGCTGGCCGCCTGGCACGTCGGCAACGAGTTCGGCGCGCACAACTGCCACGACTACTCCGAGGACGCGGCGACCACCTTCCGGCACTGGCTGCGGCACCGGTACGGCACGCTGACCGTGCTCAACCGGGCCTGGGGCACCGACTTCTGGTCGCAGCGCTACACCGACTGGGGGCAGATCATCCCGCCCCGGCAGGCCGCCGCCCAGATCAACCCGGCCTGCCTGCTCGACTTCCAGCGGTTCTCCGACTACGCGCTGCGCGAGCACTACCGGGCCGAGCGGGCGGTGCTGCGCAAGCTCACCCCGGCCATCCCGGTGACCACGAACTTCATGGTCATGCCCGGGGTGAAGCGGATGGACTACGCGGCCTGGGCCGGCGAGGTCGACTTCGTCGCCAACGACCACTACGTGACGCCCGGCCCGCAGGCCCGCGACGAGCTCTCCTTCTCCGCGAACCTGACCGGCAACCTGGCCGGCGGACAGCCCTGGTTCCTGATGGAGCACAGCACCAGCGCGGTCAACTGGCAGCCGGTCAACCTCGCCAAACAGCCCGGTGAGCTGGCCCGGGACTCGCTGACCCACGTCGCCCACGGCGCCGACGCGGTCTGCTTCTTCCAGTGGCGGCAGTCGCGGGCCGGAGCGGAGAAGTACCACTCAGCGATGCTGCCCCACGCGGGCGAGCAGAGTGCGGTCTTTCGCGCAGTGACCGACCTCGGCAAGCGGCTCGCCGCGCTGCACGAGGTCGCCGGGACCGCCCGGGTGCCCGCCGACGTGGCGATCCTCTTCGACTGGGAGTCGTGGTGGGTGGCCGAGCAGGACTCGCACCCGACCGACCGGCTGCGCTACCACCAGGAGGCGCTCGACTGGTACTCGGCGCTGCTCGACCTGGGCGTCCGCGCCGACGTGGTCCCGGTCGGGTCGAACTGGGAGCGGCACCGGCTGGTGATCGCGCCGATCCTGCACGTCGTCCCGGACTACCTGGCCGACCGGCTGGCCGCGTTCGTGGACGCCGGCGGGCACCTGGTGACCACCTACTTCTCCGGGATCGTGGACCAGAACGACCACGTCTGGCTGGGCGGATACCCCGGCGCGCTGCGGGAGCTGCTCGGCATCCGGATCGAGGAGTTCGGGCCGCTGCCGGACGGGGTGAGCGTGGCGCTGGACGACGACACGACCGGCACCCTGTGGACCGACCACGTCGAGGTCACCGACCCGGCGACCGAGATCCTCGCCGGCTATCGGACCGGCGACCAGGCCGGGCGGGCGGCGATCACCCGCCGGGCGGTGGGCTCCGGGTCCGCGGCGTACGTCTCCACCCGCCTCGCCCCGGCCGGACTCGCCACGCTGCTCCCGCGCCTGCTGGAGCCGGCCGGGGTGGCCAGCGAGCTGCCCCCGGAGCTGCGCGGGCGGGTCGAGTTGGCGGTCCGGGACGGGCACCGTTTCCTGATCAACCGCACCGGCGAGCCGGTCGACCTGGGCGTCGACGGCCTGCTCCCGGCGAACGGGGTGGCGGTCATCCCGCGCTGACCGCACCGGCCGGAACCCGGCGGCAGTCGCTCCCCGGCGACTGGCGCCGGGTTTTTCGTCTTTTCTGCCGGACTTCTCCCTAACGATCCGCCCAGGTGAACGCAGGATTGCTGGCAGAGCCGTTAAAGATTGATTTCCAGGATTGACAATTTACTGGGCGCGGACGACTCTGAGACCGTCGCCACAGCCGGTGAGCCCGCAGATCACCGGGCGTGGTCCCCGCGGTGTTCCGGTGCCTTCACGTGAGCTCACGCCCAGTTCAGGGAGATATTTAGATGATCATCAAAAGAGCGTTGATGGCGTCGGCGGTCGCCATGAGCGTCGCGATGTCCGGCTGCGGCGGCGGATCCGGCTCGGGTTCGGGGTCGAACTCCGCCGCCCGGATCGAGCTGACCGGGACCACCCCGGCGGCCACCGGTGAGGTCGACACCGTGACCTGGGCGCTGCCCTCCGGCGAGCCGGCCTCGCTCGACCCGGCCCGGACCGGCGACTACTCGGCGAACACGGTCGGGACCAACCTCTGCGAGAGCCTGCTCCGGCTGAACCCCGACTTCTCCACCGCGCCCGGCCTGGCCAGCGCGGTCACCCAGAAGGACGCCACCACCGTGGTGATCACCCTGCGCGACGGCGTGAAGTTCTGGGACGGCTCGGCGCTGACCGCCGAGGACGTGGTCTACAGCCTGAAGCGGAACATGGACCCGAAGCTGGCGTCCTACGCCGCGCACGTCTACGCGAACGTCAGCTCGATCGACAAGACCGGCCCGCTCGAGGTCACCGTCAAGTTCTCCGCGCCGGACATGCAGTTCGTGCCGGACATGGCCGGCGTGCCCGGCGCGATCATCCAGGAAAAATACGCGGTCAAAACCGGACAGGCTTTCGGTACGGCGACCGGCGGGCTGATGTGCACCGGCCCGTTCCGGCTGGACACCTGGCAGAGCGGCCAGAAGATCACGCTCAAGCGCAACGACGCCTACTGGGACGCGGAGCGCACGGCGAAGGCGGCCAGCTTCCAGTTCGTGTTCCTGACCGACAGCAGCACGCTGACCAGCGCGTTGCTCTCCGGCGAGGTGGACGGCGTCTACGGCGCCCCGGCCGGCAGCATCGCCGCGCTGCAGCGTTCGACGACCGGCAAGCTGTACTTCGGGCCGAGCACCGAGACGGTCAGCCTCGGCGCGGTCGCCGCCGACGGGCCGGCCGCCGACCCGCGGATCCGGCAGGCGCTCGACCTGGCGATCGACAAGACCAGCTTCGTGACCAGCGTGCTCAAGGGCGCCGGGGAGTCGCTCAAGACGTTCACCCCGCCGCTGGCCTGGTCGGGGAGCCCGGCCAAGAGCGTCTACGACGCCGGGTACGCCGCGCTGCCGGACACCTCGAAGGCCGACCTGGCCAAGGCGAAGCAGCTGGTCACCGACGCCGCGCCGAGCCGCACCGACCTGGTCATCGCGCTGCCGGCCGGAGACCAGTCGCTGCTGCAGACCGCGACGATCGCGCAGGCCGCGGCCGAGCAGATCGGCCTGCACATGACGATCAAGCAGCTGCAGGCGGCCGAGTTCTCCGGGCTGTTCTACGACCCGACGCTGCGCAAGGGCATCGACTTCATCGCGACCACCGGTTACCTCGAGGTGCCCGGCGCGCTCTACTACGCCCCCGGGTTCGTGCTCAAGGGCGCGCTGTTCAACTGGACGAACTACGAGAACGCCGACGTCACCAAGAACATCGTGACCGCGGTGTCGGCGACCGACCCGGCCGCGTCGGCGCAGGCGTTCGTGGCCGCGCAGGCGATCTTCGGGCCGGCGAAGCTGCAGATCACGCTCGCCGAGTCCTACAACCGGCTGTTCCTGAACAAGCGGATCACCGGGGCGCCGGCATCGTTCAGCTACATCTCGTCGGCGTGGGCCGCGCAGGTCGGAAAATCATGATCGGTTTCCTCCTGCGCAAGGTCGGCGGGATGCTCGCCACCGTCGCGGTCGCCAGCGTGGTGATCTTCGGGGCGCTGTACCTGGCACCCGGGGACCCGGCGAGTCTGCTGGCCGGCGGGCACGAGGTCACCCCGGAGACGCTCGCGGCGATCCGCGCGCAGTACCACCTGGACGAGCCGTTCTGGGCGCAGTACTGGCACTGGCTGGCCGGGCTGCTCAGCGGTGACCCGGGAACCTCGATGGTGCTCAAGGAGCCGGTGACCACGCTGATCTCGGCGCGGCTCGGGACGACGGTGCTGCTGGTCGCGTACGCCGCAATCCTGATTTTGATCTTCGGGGTGGCCTTTGGCGTGCTCGCCGGGGTGGCCGGCAAGGTGGTCGACGGCGCGCTGACGGTGACGACCACGGTGCTGATGGCGGCGCCGGCGTTCGTGGCCGCCATCCTGCTGATCTGGATCTTCGCGACGAAGCTGTCGTGGTTCCCGGTCTACGGGTCGGGCGAGGGGCTCTGGGATCGGATCCATCACCTGACACTGCCCGCGCTCGCCCTGAGCGGCGGATATCTGGCCTACGTCAGCCGGATCACGCGCACCGAGGTGCGTGCCGAACTCGCCGCCGACCACGTGGCCGCGGCCCGCGCCCGGGGGCTGCCCCGGCGCGCGGTCCTGCGCCGGCACGTGCTGCGCAACGCCGCGCCGCCGATCCTGGCGGTCTCCGGGGTGACCGTGGCCGGGCTGTTCGCCGGCACCGCGGTGGCCGAGCAGGCGTTCGGGGTGAGCGGTCTCGGGTCGCTGCTGGTGCAGAGCGCCGCCCGGCAGGACCTGGTCGTCGTGCAGGTGCTGTCGTTGCTGCTGGTCAGCGCGTTCGTGGTGGTCAACATGCTGGTGGATCTGCTGAACGCGGTCCTCGATCCCCGGTTGGTGAAGGCATGACCTCACTGACGCTCGCGCTGCCCGGGCGGTCGCTTTCTCAACGTTTCGGAAAAATCCGATTCATTCCTGCGGTCGCCGCGATCATTTGCGGACTGGTCGTGCTGATCGCGATCCTCGCGCCGTGGCTCGCGCCGCACGACCCGAACGCGGTCGACCCGCTGAACGCCTATGCCGCGTTCTCCGGCGATCATCCGCTGGGGACCGACGACCTCGGCCGGGACCTGCTCTCCCGGCTGATCATGGGGACCCGGACCAGCCTGGCCGGGCCGCTGATCGTGGTCCTCGCGGCCGGCACGATGGGGACCGTCCTGGCGGTGACCGCGGCCTGGTTCGGCGGCTGGTTCGACGCGGCGGTGTCGCGGCTGCTCGACATCCTGTTCGCGTTCCCCGGGCTGGTGCTGGCGATCACCGTCGCGGCGATCTTCGGGGCCGGGTTCACGGCGCCGGTGGTGGCGTTGTCGCTGGCGTTCGTGCCGATGCTGGCCCGGGTGATGCGGGCCGCGGCGCTCCGGGAGCGGAACCTGCCGTACATCGAAGCCCTGACGGTCCAGGGTTTTTCCGGCCGGCACATCTGCCTTCGGCATCTGCTGCCGAATCTCGCACCCTTGCTGGTGGTCCAGGCCGCCATCGGATTCGGGTACGCGATGATCGACCTCGCCTCGATCTCGTTCCTGGGTCTCGGGCTGCAGCCACCGGCCGCGGACTGGGGTCTGATGATCGCCAACGGTCAGCCGTCCATCCTGGCGGGATTCCCCCAGCAGTCCATCGAGGCCGCGGTCGCCGTGGTGATCACCGTCGTGGCGTTCACCGTGGTCGCCGAGCGCCTCGCCCTGCGGTTCGGTGGAGGTGAGCGATGACGCTGCTCTCGTTCGAGAAACTCGGCATCCGGCTCGGCGAGCGGGTGATCCTGCGTGAGGTCACCCTGTCGGTGGCCGCCGGCGAGGCGGTCGGCCTGGTCGGCGAGTCCGGCTCGGGCAAGTCGATGACGGTCAAGTCGGTGCTGCGGATGCTGCCCGCCGGCGCGCGGGTCACCGGCGCCGTCCGCTTCGACGATCGGGACGTCAACGCGCTGGACGGCGCCGGGCTGCGGCGTCTGCGGTCCCGGGACGTGGCGATGGTCTTCCAGGACCCGCGGGCGACCGTCAACCCGGTCCGGACGATCGGCGACTTCCTCACCGAGGTGCTGCGTGACCAGGGCGTCGCCCGGTCCGAGGCGCGCCGGCGGGCGGCCGGGCTGCTCGCCGACGTCGGCGTGGACCACATCGAGCGGCGGATGCGGCAGCGGCCGCACGAGCTCTCCGGCGGGCTCCTGCAGCGGGTGGTGATCGCGGCCGCGCTGGCCACCGAGCCGAAGCTGATCCTCGCCGACGAGCCGACCACCGCGCTCGACGTGACCACTCAGGAGGAGGTCGTCGCGATCCTGAACGAACAGCGGCACAAGCGGGGGACCGCGCTGCTGTTCATCTCGCACGATCTCGAACTGGCCGCGGCGGTGTGCGACCGGATCGCGGTCATGTACGCCGGGGAGGTCGTCGAGATCCTGCCGGCCGACCGGCTGCACGAGGACGCGCGGCATCCGTACACCCGGGCGCTGCTGCGGTCGCGGCCCGGGGCGGTGCGGCCGGGATCCCGGCTGGAGACCATTCCCGGCGCTCCGCAGTCGGCCGCCGACGCGCCGGCCGGGTGCGTGTTCGCGGACCGGTGCCCGCACGTTTCCGCGCTCTGTCGTGCGCGGCGTCCGGTGCTGTCGCCGATCGACACCGGGCAGGCCGCGTGTCACCTGCTCGCTCTCGCCGGGGAGGCGCCGCATGTTGCTTGAGGTTCGGGACCTGCGCAAGGTGTTCAAGGGCGGGTTCGTCGCGGTGGACGGGGTGAGCTTCGACATTCCGTACGGCGGGTCGCTGGCCGTGGTGGGGGAGTCGGGGTCGGGGAAGACCACGTGCGCGCGGATCGTCACCGGGTTGGAGAAGGCCACGTCGGGGACGGTCCGGGTGGATCGGGGCGCCGTGCAGATGGTGTTCCAGGATCCGTATCAGTCACTGGACCGGCGGCAGACGGTGTCCAGTTGCCTTGACGAGGTGGTGAAATTCCACACGGACTTATCGTTTTCCGAGCGGAATGTCCGTATATATGAGCTTCTTCAGTTGGTCGGGCTCGACGAGCGGCACGGCGCCGCGCTGCCCCGGGCGCTCTCCGGCGGCCAGCGCCAGCGCGTCGCCATCGCTCGCGCCCTGGCCGCCAACCCGCGGCTGCTGGTCCTCGACGAGGCGGTCGCCGCGCTCGACGTGTCGATCCAGGCGCAGATCCTGAACCTGCTGGTCGACGCGCGGGCCGCGACCGGGATCGCCTACCTGTTCATCACCCACGACCTGTCGGTGGTCCGGCACGTCTGCGAGGACGTCGTGGTGATGAACCGCGGCCAGGTGGTCGAGTCCGGCAAGGTGGAGCAGGTGCTCTCCGCGCCGGCGCACGCGTACACGAAGCGGCTGATCGAGTCGGTGCCCCGGCCCGGCTGGGTCCCGTCCCGGGCGGTCAGCCGTGCGGATTCTTCGCGGGCGGCCGATCGTGCGGTTTCTTCGCGGGCGGTCAGCCGTGCGGATTCTTCGCGGGCGGCCGATCGTGCGGGCTGAGCCATCTCGTCGCGGCCGGTCAGGTGTGCGGGCTGAGCCGTTCCAGCAGGGCCTCGGCGGCGGCGCGGACCAGGCCGCCCGAGGCGATCGGCAGCTGCATCTCGGCCATCATCGAGTTGCCCATCGCCAGGCACCACAGCCCGTAGGCCACCGAGCGGCGCGCCGCGGGGGCCGAGGCCGGGTACTCCGCGGCGAGCGCGTCCTCGACCGACTGGATCGCCTGCGTGTAGTGCGCCTGCATGGTGACCCGGATGCGCTCGTCGGCGATCCCGGCCGTGATCAGCTCGCGGATCACCGTGTCGTCGTCGCTGATCGGCAGGAAACCGGTGCTGAACAGGTAGTCCATCGCGAACGGCAGCTTGTCCCGGCTCGCGGCGCCGGCGATCCGGCCGATGAACTCGGCCTCGTACCCGGTGTACAGCCAGTCCGCGAACCGGCGCAGCAGGTCGTCCCGGTTGCCGACGTAGTGCCGGACGTGACTGCGGCTCAGCCCGGACTCCTCGGCGACCCGTTCCAGGGTCGTACCGGCGAGACCGTTCTTCTGCAGGCAACGCGCGGTGGCCTGCAGAATCTGCTCGGTCCGCTCCGCGGCCATGCTCGGGCGCCCCATCCCGGCTCCTCTCTGCCGCCCCACAGCTTAATTGATTGTCATTTCAGCAAAGAAAACGAGGATCATCATGCCTGAACTGCCCGATCCCCGGCTCGTCTTCGCCTTCGAGGCGCGGGTCGACGTGGCCGAGACCGTGCACGTGGGCCGGGGCCCGGACGAGGTCCTGATGTTCACCCCGATCACCGGCGGCACGGTCGCCGGGCCCCGGCTCAACGGCGTGGTCCTGGCCGGCGGCGGCGACTGGTCGGTCACCCGCGGCCAGGTGACCGAGTTGGACGCACGGTACCTGTTGCGGGCCGACGACGGCGCGGTGATCGACATCGTCAACCGCGGCTTCTGGCGGGCCACGCCGGAGATCGACGCGCGGGTCGAGGCGGGCGAGGACCTGCCCGAGACCGAGTACTACTACCGGACCAGCCCGGTCTTCCGCACCGACGCCCCGGCGCACGCCTGGCTGGCCTCCTCGGTCTTCGTCGGACTGGCCCGCGGCGAGGCCGGCCAGGTGTGCATCCGCTTCTTCGAGGTGCTCTGATGACCGTTTCCGTCAATCGGACCGGGCCGGGGCCGATCTCCCCGGCCGCCACCCAGCACATGGTCCGGATGCGCGACGGGGTACGCCTGGCCACCGACGTCTACCGGCCCGCTGATCAGCTTTCGCCCGGCCCGGTCATCCTGACCCGGCTGCCGTACGACAAGTGCGGCGAGTACACGTTCATGCCCCGGATCGCCGAGTACTTCACCGCGCGCGGCTACACCATGGTGGTCCAGGACGTGCGCGGGAAGTTCCGCTCCGAGGGCGAGACGCTGCTCTTCGTCAACGAGGCCTACGACGGGCACGACACTCTCGACTGGATCATCCAGCAGGACTGGTCCGACGGCGTGGTCGGGATGTGGGGCGACTCCTACTACGGCTACACCCAGTGGGCCGCCGTCTCCACCGGCCACCCGGCGCTGCGGGCGATCGCCCCGCGGGTCACCGGCACCCGGCTCGGCGAACTGCCCGGCCCGATCCCCGGCCAGCGCACCCACGACGTGGAGATGGGCGTTGCCCGGTTCTACCCGCTCAGCATGTTCCACGATCAGGACATGCTGGAGTGGGAGCTCGACTGGACCCGCCGCCCGTTCGCGGCCCAGGTCGAGGAGTTCTTCGCGGCGGTCGGCAGCCGCTCCGCCTCCTACGACGTGTGGTTCCCGCACCCGGTGAACCTGCGCCGCTTCCCGGCCGGTCACCCGTTCGACGCGCCGGCCGTGCCGGTCCTGATGACGATCGGCTGGTGGGACAACTGCGCGCCGTGGTCCTGGGACGACCATCGCGCGCTGCAGCGGCGGCCGGCGTGGGCGCGCAACGAATATCTCCTGCTCGAAGCGATCGACCACGAGAACAACACCCACTTCCTTCCCGGTACGGGCAATACCGATCCGTCCTTCCTGCCGCGTTACCTGGATCCGGCCGTGGAATTCTTCGACGTGTTCCTGCGGGGCCGGGAGCGGGCGATTCCACGGGTGCGGTGGCAGCTGGCCGGATCCGGAGACGCGGAGCATCGCGTCGCGAGCGCGTGGCCGCCGCCCCGGTCGTACCACATCGATCTGCCGTTGTTCGATGGTCTTTCCCCGGTCCTGACCTGGACACATGACGCGGCGGACCCGGTGCCGTCGCCGGTCGGGGACGCGTTCTCGTTCCTCGCCGAGCATCCGGACGAGCGGCACCTCGCCGAGCGGCCGGACGTGCTGGCCTTCACCGGCGCTCCGGTGGCGGAACCGCTGGACCTGGCCGGCCCGATCACGTTCAGCACGGTCTTCGGGTCGGACGGGCCGGAGGCGGACCTGTTCGCCCGGCTGGTCGACGTGGCGCCGGACGGCAGCGCTCGGCTGATCGCTCGCGGACAACAGACCGTGCTCGCCCCCGGTGCCGGGGTGCCGGTGACGGTCGACCTGGGGCACACCGGCTACCGGCTCCAGCCGGGCCATGCCCTGCGCCTGACCGTGGCCAGCAGCGACGCGCCGGAGTTCGTACCGGCACCGGGCACCGGCGAACATCGCTGGCTGGCCGTGAAGACCCTCCCCAACCAGCAGCGAATCCGCCTCGCCGACACCCGCCTGACCTGCACCGTCCTGCCCTCAGACGCCGCTGAACCGGGCGCCGTCGCTGCACCGGCCGCCGTCGCGGGGCCGGGCGCCGCCGCTGCACCGGGCGCCGTCGCGGGGCCGGGCGCCGTCGCATTGGGCGCCGCTTCCGCTGTTGTCGCTCCGTCCGCCGTCGACTCTGCCGTTGTCGTTCCGTCTGCCATCGACCGATAAGGATCAGCCATGGACAACCGAGCCATCACCGAGCTCACCGCGAGCGACATCGCCGCCCGGGTCCGCGACGGCCGGCTCACCGCGTCCACCGTCGTGGATGCCGGTCTGGCCCGCATCGCCGAGGTGAACCCGCAGGTCAACGCGGTCACCGTGGTACTCGCCGACCGGGCCCGCGCGGCCGCGGCGGACCTCGACGAGCGGATCGCCCGCGGCGAGGACCCGGGCCCGCTCGCCGGCGTACCGATCTCGGTCAAGGAGAACATCGACCTGACCTGGTCGGCGACCACCTCCGGCCTGCCGTTCGCGGCTGATCACATTCCGCCGGCCAACGCGACCTTCGTCGACAAGCTCCTGGCCGCCGGCGCGATCCCGGTCGCCCGCGGGAACATGCCGGACATCGGGCTGCGCTGGGACACCGACAACGACCTGTTCGGCCGGACGCTGAACCCGTGGGACCCGGCGCGGGTACCGGGCGGCTCCAGCGGCGGCGACGCGGTCGCGGTGGCCACCGGCATGGTCGCCGCCGGGCTCGGCAACGACTACGGCGGGTCGCTGCGGCTGCCCGGGCACGCCGCCGGGATCGCCGCGCTGCGGACGTCGGCCGGCCGGGTGGCGGCGCCGAGCCGCGCGGTCGAGCCACTGCCGTTGTCGATCCAGCACATGGCGGTGAACGGGCCGCTCGCCCGATCGGTGGCCGACCTCGACCTGCTCTTCGGCGTGATGCACGGCGCCGACGACTTCGATCCGCTCAGCGTCACGGTGGAACACCCGTCCGGCTACGACGGCCCGCGCCGGGTCGCCGTCACCGTCGACCCCTGCGGTTGGGGTGTCGACCCGGTCGTGGCCGCCGCGGTCCGGTCCGCCGCCACCGCCCTGGCCGCGGCCGGCTGGGAGGTCGAGGAGGCCGCGCCGCCGGCCGTCGACCGGTGCGCCACGATCTGGCGGCAGCTCTCCTCCACGGAGAACGCGCCGATGCTGCTCACCCCCGGGGTGTTCCCCGGACCGCTGTCGGCGGGGACAGTGCAGTACTTCAAGGACAACATCGTCGACGTGCAACTTCTCGACACCTCCTCGGCCTATCAGGGCGCCTGGGCGGAACGGTTCGTCCATGCCGCGGCGTGGCGCGCCTTCCACGCTCGCTACCCGGTCGTGCTCGGACCGGTCACCACGCAGCCGATGCCCCTGATCGGCTTCGATCTGTCCGGCCCGGCCGCCACCACCGAGCTCTGGAAAGCCCACCGCCTGCTGGTCACGGCGAACTTCCTCGGACTGCCCGCGGTGGCCGTGCCCACCGGGGTAGCCGGGAACCGGCCGCTGGGCGTGCAGGTCATCGCCCGCCAGCAGGGGGAGCACATCGCTCTCGCCGCCGCCCGTGACATCGAGAGTGCGTTCCCGCCGGTTGCTCCGATCCTGCCACGAGGCTGAGGGGCCGCCGGGGTTATCCACACTGGGCGGTTATCCACAGGGGGCCGGCGTGATCTTGCGGATTTGCGGCAGGATCGGGGGTGGCGATCGCGCCCCCAGCGATCCCGGAGGCGGTCAGCCCCCTGGGTGGGCGGGGTCCGCCCCGCCCCGCGCCGCCCCGCCCCGCGCCGCCCCGCCCCGCGCCGCCCCGCCCCGCGCCGCCCCGCCCCGCGCCGCCCCGCCCCGCGCCGCCCCGCCCCGCGCCGCCCCGCCCCGCGCCGCCCCGCGCCGCCCCGCCCCGCGCCGCCCCGCGCCGGGCCGCCCCGCGCCGGGCCATGCCGGGCCATGCCGGGCCGGGTGGGGCTGGGCCGCGCTGGGCCGCGCTGGGCCGCGCTGGGCTGGCCGCGCTGCGCCATGCCGGGCCATGCCGGGCCATGCCGGGCCATGCCGGGCCGGGCCGGGCCATGCCGGGCCGGGCCGGGTCGGGCCGGGTGGGGTCGGGCTGGCCGCGCTGCGCCATGCCGGGCCATGCCGGGCCATGCCGGGCCATGCCGGGCCATGCCGGGCCATGCCGGGCCGGGTCGGGCCGGGTGGGGTCGGGTCGGGCTGGCCGCGCTGGGCCAGGCTGTGCCGGGCCGGGCCATGCCGCGCTGCTTCGGCCCGGGCTGGGCCGGGTCCGCGCCGGGCCATGTCGCGCTGCGCCGGGCCGCGTTGGGCCGGGGCTGCCTCGTGCCGCGCTTGGGGCGGCGGGGCCGGGCGGGGCGGCGGGGCCGGGCGGGGCGGCGGGGCCGGGCGGCGGGGCCGGGCGGGGCGGCGGGGCCGGGCGGGGCGGCGGGGCCGGGCGGCGGGGCCGGGCGGCGGGGCCGGGCGGGGTCTTCTCAGGAGAGGGACTGCCAGGCGGTGACCAGGCTCTGCCGGAGCTCGTCGGCCTGGGCGCCGGTCAACTTGGCCGTCATCCGGGCCTCCAGCTCCTGGACCGGCCCGGCCACCGTCGCCAGCAGTCCGCGCCCCTCCGGGGTCAGGTGGATCAGCAGCTCGCGCCGGTTGCCGGTGTTGCGTTCGCGGCGGATCAGCCCGCGGCTCTCCAGGGCGCGGACCATGTCCGCGATGGACTGGGCCGTCACGAACGAGTCGCGGGCCAACTGGGCCGCGGACAGGCCGTCGTGCCGTTCCAGGACGGTCAGTGCCGTGTACTGCAGCGCCGTGATCCCGTGCCCGCGGACCACCTCGTCCAGGCGGGCGCGGACTGCCAGCTCGAGCTGTTTGACCAGGTAGAGCAGCGACGGCATGGGGTCCTCCGAACGGTCGTGAAGATGCTGCGACATTACCCCATTGACAGGAAACCTGATCATCCTCAAGACTCGGGATCAACAGGAATCCTGTTAATCGGGGGTGGCGCGCCGGGTTCGACGGGCTGCGGGGCCCGAACCCGTCGCGCCACCCACCGTTCTCGTGAGAGGTTGAAACACATGGATCTGAGCGGCAAGGTCGCCGTCGTCACCGGCAGCGGCCGGGGACTCGGCCTCGCATATGCCAGGGCGCTCGCCGCGGCCGGCGCGTCGGTCGTGGTCAACGACGTGGACCGGGCCGCGGTCGACGCGGCGGTGGCGCAGGTCCCCGGATCCGTCGGGGTCGCGGCGGCGGTGGGTGACACCGCGAGCGCGGAGCAGCTGGTCGCGGCCGCGGTCGAGGCGTTCGGCCGGCTCGACGTGCTGATCACCAACGCCGGCATTCTGCGCGACCGGGTGCTGTGGAAGATGACCGACGACGACTTCGACGCGGTGATCCGGACGCACCTGCGGGGCACGTTCACGTGTGCCCGGGCCGCCGCGATCCGGATGCGGGAGCAGGGCGGCGGCGGGCGGATCATCCTGATCGCTTCCCCGGCCGGCCAGCGTGGGAACTTCGGGCAGACGAACTACGCGGCGGCCAAGGCCGGGATCGCGGCGATGGCCCGCACCTGGGCGCTCGAGCTGGCCCGCAGCGAGATCACGGTGAACGCCGTGGTGCCGATCGCGGCGACCGAGATGACCAAGACGATCCCGGCCTTCGCGCCGGTGATCGAGGAGGCCGAGCGCACCGGGCAGCCCTATCCGGCCTGGCTGCGCCATGACGAGGGCCTCGGGACCGTGGACGACGTCACCGGGCTGATCACGTTCCTGGCCTCGGACGCCTCGAAGGCCATCACCGGGCAGGCGATCGGGATCGGCGGCGACAAGCTGGCGCTCTGGTCGCACCCGGCCGAGAAGGAGATCGCCTACCGGGAGGGTGGATGGCCGGCCGATGACATCGCCGGGTCCTGGAATTTCCGAGCGGAGACCTACGGCATCCCGGCCCCCGCGGCCCCGGGCAACTGATCATGGACACCTCGCAACTGACCGCGATCGACGTGCACACGCACGCCGAGGTGAGCAAGGACGGGCACAGCTCGCTGAGCCCGGAGCTGCTCGGAGCGTCAGCGGACTACTTCAAGGCGCACGGCCATCGGCAGCCGACCATCGACGAGATGGCCGACTACTACCGCGAGCGCAAGATGGCCGCCGTCGTCTTCACCGTCGACGCCGAGCACGCCACCGGCCACCCGCGGATCGCCAACGAGGAGATCGCGGAGAGCTGCGCGGCGCATCCGGACACGCTGATCCCGTTCGCCAGCATCGACCCGCACAAGGGCCGGGCCGGCGTCCGCGAGGCGCACCGCCTGGTCACCGGGTACGGCGTCCGCGGCTTCAAGTTCCACCCCAGCATCCAGGGCTTCGCGCCGGACGACCGGCTGGCCTACCCGCTCTACGAGGCGATCCAGGAGCTGGGCGCGGTCGCGCTGTTCCACACCGGGCAGACCGGGATCGGCGCGAACGTGCGCGGCGGCGGCGGGATCCGGCTGAAGTACTCGAACCCGATGCTGGTCGACGACGTGGCCGTGGACTTCCCCGACCTGCGGGTCATCCTGGCCCACCCGTCGTTCCCGTGGCAGGACGAGGCGCTGGCCGTCGCCACGCACAAGGAGCACGTGTACATCGACCTGTCCGGCTGGTCGCCGAAGTACTTCCCGCCGCAGCTCGTCCGGTACGCGAACAGTCTGCTGCAGGACAAGGTGCTGTTCGGCTCGGACTATCCGGTGATCACCCCGGATCGCTGGCTGGCGGACTTCGCGAAGCTGGAGCTGAAGGACGCCGTACGGGAAAAGATCTTGAAGTTGAATGCCGCCCGTCTGTTTTTTGGAGAGGACACGAAATGACGACCGTGGTGAACGGGCTCGACGAGCTCAAGGCCCTCGCGGGCAAGGACCTCGGTGCCAGCGAGTGGCTGGAGATCACCCAGGAGCGGGTGAACACGTTCGCCGACGCGACCGGCGACCACCAGTGGATCCACGTGGACCCCGAGCGCGCCAAGGGCGGCCCGTTCGGCGGCCCGATCGCGCACGGCTACCTGACGTTGTCGCTGGTCATCCCGCTCTTCGGGGATCTCCTCAAGGTCGAGGGCGTCAAGATGGGGGTGAACTACGGGCTGGAGAAGGTCCGGTTCCCGCACCCGGTCCGGGTCGGCTCGAAGATCCGGCTGGCGGCGACCGTGGTCAGCGTCGACGACGTGCCCGGCGGCACGCAGAGCACGTTCGACTTCACCGTGCAGATCGACGGCGTCGACAAGCCGGCCTGCGTCGCCCGCACCGTCTACCGCCAGTACGCCTGAGGCCTGTCCCCATGCACAACGCGGGGCTGGGCTGCTGGCCGGCGCGCCGGGCGGCGATGTCGCCCGGGCGCGTCGCGCTGATCTTCGGCGAGCGGCGGGTGACGTACGCCGAGCTGCACGACCGGATCGCCCGGCTCGCCGCCGCACTCCGGGACTCCGGGGTGCGGCGGGGCGACCGGGTCGCCTATCTCGGGCCGAATCATCCGGCCTTCGTGGAGACGATGTTCGCCGCCTGGACGCTGGGGGCGATCTTCGTGCCGCTGAATTTCCGGCTGACCGCCGCGGAGCTGGAGTATCAGCTCCAGCACAGCGGGGCGTCGGTGCTGATCCACGCGCCGGGCATGCCGGCGGTCAGCGCGCCGGTGACCTACTCGCGCGATGAAATTCCGGAGAAAGAGCCAATTTATCCGGATGAATCGGTCGGGCTGGACGACGTCGCCGCGATCCTCTACACCTCGGGGACGACCGGGCACCCCAAGGGCGCCATGCTCACCCACGGCAACCTGATCTGGAACTGCTACAACCTGCTCGTCTGCGTCGACGTGGCCAGCGACGAGGTGACCCTGGTCAGCGCCCCGCTCTTCCACGTCGCGGCGCTCGACCAGTGCCTGCTGCCGACGTTCCTCAAGGGCGGCACCTCGGTGATCATGCCGAGCTGGGACGTGGACGGCTGCTTCGACCTGATCGAGCGGCACCGCGTCACCTGGATGTTCGGCGTCGCCACGATGTTCGCCGGGCTCAGCCAGTCACCGCGCTGGGCCGGCGCGGATCTCGGCTCGGTGCGCAGCCTGATGACCGGCGGCGCGTCCGTGCCGGAGGCGCTGATCCACCGATACCAGGAGCGTGGCCTGCTGTTCTGCCAGGGCTACGGGATGACCGAGACGGCGCCCGGCGCGACCTTCCTGGAGGCGCGGGAGAGTCGCGAGCACGTCGGCTCGGCGGGGCTGCCGGTGTTCTTCGCGGACGTGCGGTGCGTCCGGCCGGACCTGACCGACACTGATCCGGGTGAGCCCGGTGAGGTGCTGGTCCGCGGGCCGAACGTGACGCCCGGCTACTGGAATGACCCGCCGGCCACCGCGGCGGCATTCGCGGACGGCGCCTGGTTCCGGTCCGGGGATGTGGCGGTCGTCGATGGGTCCGGCCATTTCCGGATCGTCGACCGGACCAAGGACATGTACATCTCCGGCGGCGAGAACGTGTATCCGGCGGAGGTCGAGGCCGCCATCTTCGAACACCCCGGGGTGGCCGAGGTGGCCGTCGTCGGCGTGCCGGACCCCAGGTGGGGCGAGGTCGGGCGGGCCTTCGTGGTGCCCCGGCAGGGTTCCGCGCTGGAACCCGGGGACGTGCCGGCCTTCCTGCGGGACCGGCTCGCGAAATACAAGATCCCGGTCTACGTGGACGTCGTCGGCGACCTGCCGAAGACCGGTTCGAACAAGGTCCGGAAAGGGCCGCTGCGGAATCTGCCGCTGCCCGGATAGTTCTCAGGTCCGGTCCCGGCGCGACGATGGTCGCCGTCATGCGCATTCTTCCGGCCGTGGCGGCGGCCGCCGTTCTCCTGGTGCCCGGCACCGCTTGCGCGGCAACCCCGAAAACCATCAAGACCACGACTCGGACGTACGCCGTGTCGAGTGACGATTTCGCGAATCCGGGGCGCGGCTTCTTCTCCTGGACGGAGACGCACCTGCGGGCGGACGGCAGCGGGTGGGTGCCGCTCGACGCCGGTGAGCTGGCCACCGCCCGTACGTCGCAATCGCGAAGCGTCGTTTATCGCATCGTCTACCTGGAGAAATACCGCGACCTGGACGCCATTTCCGGCGCCGATCTGGCATTGATCGCGGCGGATTTCGCCGCGGCCCGCCAGGCGGGCGTGAAACTGGTCCTCCGGTTCGCCTACAGCGCCGACGACGACCGGGACGCCCCGGTCGCCCGGGTGGTCCGGCAGATCGGGCAGCTTAGTCCGATTCTGACCACGAACGCCGACCTGATCACCGCGGTCCAGGCGGGCTTCGTCGGGCGGTGGGGCGAGTGGTACTACACCACGAACTTCACCACATCGGACTGGTCGGACCGCGGTCAGGTGATCACCGCGCTGCTCGCCGCGACGCCGGCGCTGATCCAGGTGCGCACGCCGGAGATCCGGAAGCGGCTGGTCCCGGCGGCGTCGGCGGCCCGCGTCGGGATCCACGACGACTGCTTCCTGGCCGGCACCGACGACTACGGCACGTTCCCGGCCGCCACGGACTTCGCCTGGATGGCCGCGCAGAGCCCGTCGATGCTGGTCGGCGGCGAGACCTGCGACCCGTCGGCGCGCTCCGGCTGGGCGTCGGCGGCCACCGAACTGGCGGCGTACCACTGGACGTACCTCAACCCGTCCTTCAACACCGACGTGCTGGACTCGTGGGGCGCGGCCGGTCGCGCCGAGGCGTCGCGGCGGCTCGGCTACCGCCTTCGCCTGGTCTCGGCGACGCTGCCGGCCTCGGTCACGCCGGGCGGTCCGGTCACGGTCCGCCTGACGATCACCAACGAGGGGTACGCGGCCCCGGCCCAGAACCGCCCGGTACGTCTCGTGCTGTCCGGCCCGGCGACCCAGGCCGTGCCGGTCGCCGCCGACGTCCGCACGTGGTCACCGTCGCGGCCGGTCACGCTGACGGCGACGTTCACCGCCCCGCGCAAGGCGGGCGCCTACCCGATCGCGCTGTCCCTGCCGGACCCGTCGGCCCGGCTGGCGTCGACGCCGGCCTACGCCATCCGGCTGGCCAACCCGGGCACCTGGAACGCGTCGACCGGGACCAACGCGCTCGGCGTGACCCTGACCGTCAGGTAGGCCCGGCCCGGTACAGGTCCGTGAGCCCGACCAGCACGATCTCCGGTTCGCGGGCGGCCGCCTCGACCAGCTCGGGGGCGAAGCCGGTGCCGCTGTAGCAGGCGAGCCGGGCGGTCTCCGCGCCGAGCCGTTTCTGGGCCACCAGCAGGGCCCGGATCCGGCGCAGCCGCTCGACGTGGCCGAGGCCCATCGTCTCGCCCCACTTGACCTCGCCGATCGCCAGCAGCGGCCGCCGGTTGTCGTCGTCGAGCCCGAACACCACGACGTCCACCTCGTGCGAGGTCCGGTTGGTCGGATCGTTGACGGTGCCGGCGCCGGCCACGTTCGGATAGTCGCCGAACAGCTCGGGTGGCGCCATGTGCCGGGTCCAGAAGCGGCAGACCTGCTCGAAGTGCGGCCCGAGCACACCACTGACGAAACGCGCGCGGCTGCGTCGCCACAACCGGGCCGTGTCGTCGGTGAACTCCAGGTCGGACCAGATCGGCCGCATCACCGCGTGGTAGAAGGTGACCAGCGGCTCGGCGATCCGGAAGGTGGTCCGGTTGTCCTTGAAGACGTCCGGCTCCCGGACGATCAGGCCGCAGTCCTCCAGCACGGTCAGCGGGTGGGCCAGGTCGCCCGTTTTGCGTCCCATGTAGGAGGCGATCGCACCCCGCTGCGCGTTGCCGGAGGCGATCGCGGCGAGCACGGAGTGGTAGAGCGAGCTGTCGTGCAGGTCCGGCTCGTCCGCGAGGAGATAGCGCGCCTCGCGGAACAGCGGGCTGGCCGGGCTCAGCACGGTCCGGATCACCCACGCGTCGAAGTCGTCCGGCCCGGCCGGCTTGTCGTCGCGGGCGAAGTCGCTCCGGTAGGCCGGCGTTCCACCGACCACGGCGTGGGTCATCAGGGCCGTGACCGGATCGTCGACGCCCCAGAACTCGGCGGCGAGTCGATGGTCGAGCGTGGGCACCATCAGTTCGAGACCGGCTCGTCCGCGCAGCGGAGCGTTGCCGCTGAGCAGGCGGCCCATGAAGGACATCGCGGAACCGCAGAGCAGGAGGCCGACCCGGCTGTTGTCGCGCTCCGGGCGCAGCGGGGCGAGCGCGTTCTGGATGATCGAGGGCAGGCTGGGGTTGGCGCGCACGAGGTAGGGGAACTCGTCGATGACGACCGGGATGCGCCGGTCATGGCTGAGCCCGAGAAGCGCGTCGACAGCCTGATGCCAGCCCTCGAAGGCGATGGGCCCGGGCGCGCCGGTGAACTGCCCGAGAAGCGCGCCGAGCTTGTTGAGGGACTCCCGGTCGATGCCCTCGTCGGCGGGGAAGTAGAACCCGCCAGCGGCCTCACAGAGCGACCGGAGCAGGAAGGTCTTGCCCTGGCGCCGGCGCCCCGAGACCACGCCCAGCGTGGCCCCGGGGCGGGGATCGTCGATGAAGGCGCTGAGGGCTTTCCACTCCCGGTCCCGGTCGAACATCCGGGCTGGTCGTTCGAGCGTCATCGCGGGCCCGCCTTAACGTAACTACAGTTATGATAACTACAGTTATGATAACTGGAGTTACACGGACTGGCGTCAGCTCCAGGCGGCTCAGGTCCAGACAGCTCAGCTCCAGGCGGCAGAGACCAGGCCGGGCAGGATCTCCGCGGCGGGGCCGACCAGGTTCACCCTGGCGATCGGGTCCAGCGGGGTGGGCTGCGGGTTGACCTGGATCACCGCGGCGCCCGAGCGGGCCGCCAGCCGGGGCAGCTCCGCCGCCGGGTAGACCAGGCCCGACGTGCCGATCGTCAACAGCACGTCGCACTCCGAGGCGGCCCGGGCGGCCGACTCCAGCGCCGCCTCGGGAAGCTGCTCGCCGAACCAGACGACCCCCGGCCGGATCAGACCGGCACAGTGCGCGCAGTGCGGCGGCGGGACCCGGCGGCCCTCCTCGGGCTGCTCGTCGCCGGCCGGGAGCGGCGCGGGCCGGGAGCAGGTCGCGCAGCGCGGGCTGAAGAGGCTGCCGTGCAGGTGGACCGGGGACTCCGAGCCGGCGCGTTCGTGCAGGTCGTCGACGTTCTGGGTGATCACGGTCAGCTGCGGGACGTGGGTGGCGAGGCGGGCGACGGCGAGGTGGCCCTGGTTCGGGCGGACCCGCTGAACCAACTGGCGGCGCCACTCGTACCACCCCCAGACCAGGTCCGGGTCCTCCTGGAAGGCCTGTGGCGTGGCCAGCGCCTGCGCGTCGAAACGGGACCACAGGCCGGTCAGCGCGTCCCGGAAGGTGGGGACGCCGCTCTCCGCCGAGATCCCGGCGCCGGTGAAGACCACCACGTGGCGGGCCTGGGCCAGCAGTTTCGCGGCGTCGTTCAGGGCCATGTCAGCGAGCTCCTCATCAGGTACGGGCGGGGCCGCTCAGAAGTGTGGCAGCGCGAGGGCCCGGACCGCATCACCGTTCCGGCGGTGGGTCGTTTGAGGAGCAGACGGGTGTGGTGGAGGTTCGGTGATTCGAGGGCGAAACCTCTTGGTGGCCGCGGTTCTGGCCGGGATGACGCTGGCCGGCTGCGGCGCGTCCACCGAGGACCGGGGCGGGGCGGGGCGGTCGCTCACCCCGGTGTCGGACCGCCTGCCGTCGAGTCCGGTGGCGCCGCGCCGGACCGTGCTCGCCCCGGAGGAACCGGAGCTGGAGCCGACCCGGGACGTTCTGCCGGGCGACGACCTGCCGCGCGATGTCCTGCCGGGTGACGAGGAGCCGGGCGGAGAGCCGCCGAGCACGCCGAAGCCCACATCAGGAAATGTCGGACATGGGCGGATGCGTGATCGGACGCCGCTGCCACGGGTGGAGCCGCGCCGCGCGCACCCCCGTACCCAAGTGGAAGTGAACCCACCGGTCACCTTGACCCCGTCGGCGAAGCCGAAGAAGACCCAGGCGCCGCCCACCCCGGCGGATCCCGGCCCGGCGTCCCCGCCCGCCGCGGCCCCGGAGCGGGCGACGACCGGCGGAGGCTGCGGCGGCGCGGGATGCCGTTGACGCCGGCCCGGACCGCCGCGGACCTGCGCCGTCGATTCGACGGCCTGGCCTCGCGCGCGATGACCGCGGTCGGCGACTGGATCTCGCCCGGCCCGCGGCCCGGCCCGTCCGAGCCGCGGATCAGCGCGATCGTCGCCCTGGTCGCCCTGGTCGGCGGGGTGCTGCCGATTCTGATCATGGTGGTCACCTGGGCCGCCAAGCCGAAGCCGGTCCACCCCGACTGCCCGGCCGGGGCCCGCGGACGCTCCGGGCACGTGCTCGCCGACCGCCCCGCCGAGGGCCGCTACCGGCCCGCTGAGCAGTGCAACTCGGCAACCGGCGAGAACCGCGTCGAGCGGACGGCGACCGGCCGCTACCTGGTCACCTTCGGGAAGCTGGGTGCGGACGGCGGCGTCGCCGAGGTCACCCCGGTCACCACCGACGACCGGATCTGCACACTGCCGGACTGGCGCCCGGACGGCGCCGACGAGCAGGTCGAGGTGGCCTGTTTCGATCGCGCGGGCGCGCCGGCGGACAGCGGGTTCTCGGCGCGCTACTGGTACCTGACCGGCGGCGACGGCACCGCGGCCTACCTGCGGCTGGGTGATCCGGGCCGGGCCAGTCAGACGATCGAGGACGCGTACAGCTTCAACTCACAGGCCGGCGGGATCAACTCGGCGGACCGGGAGGACGTCGGGTCGTACGTGGTCTATCTCGGTCATCAGGACGGCGCGACGGGCGGGACGGTGCAGGTCACCGCGGTCGGCGACGCGGCGACGGTGTGCGGGGTGGAGCGGTGGTTCGCCTACCCCGAAGGCCGGTATCTGGCCGTCCGGGTCCGCTGCCGGGACGCCGCCGGCCAGGCCGTGGACTCCCGCTTCGGGGTGACGTTCGCGGTCGGCACGGCCGGCGCCTACCTGCGCGCCGACCGCCCGTCCGAGGCCGGCTACACCGCGACCGGGGACTTCAACCGCAATCGCGGCGCAGGATCGAACACGGTCACCCGATCCGGCGTGGGGGACTATCACGTGAGTCTGCCCGGGGCGGCCGGGAGCGTGCAGGTGACCGCGTACGACTCGGACGCGACCTGCGTCGCCGCGCCCGGGGACGTCCGGGTCCTGTGCCGCGCACCGTCCGGGACGCCCGCCGACGCGGCGTTCCTACTGGCCGTCTGGCCCTGACAGCAGCAGGTCGGCGCACCGTCGCGGATCGTCCGGGAACGGCAGGTGCCCGCAGCCGCGAAGCGGCACGTGGCGCGCGCCGGGAAGAAACCTTCGAGCCCGAAAAGCCTGATTACGGTACGGCAGCACGGCGTCCCGCGTCCCCCACGCGACGGTCACCGGTATCCGGGTCAGCGCCCCCGGATCGACCGCCGACCAGGGCGCGAGCCGCCCGAACGCGGTCCGCGCCGCCCCGAACCCGGGCGCCCCGGCGAGCGCCCGCGCATCGTCCAGGCAGTCCGCCGGATCCAGGCCCCCGGGGTGCGCGTAGAAGACCGAGCACAGCGCCGCCCGCCCCGCCCGGGACGCCATCAGCCGGGGGAGCAGCGGGTCGAGCGCGCTGCTCCCGGCCCGGGCCGCGCCGACCACGAAGCGCCCCCAGCGCCCGCCGCCCGGCGCCCAGAAGCCGACCGGCGAGAACACCGTCACCGCCCGCGCCCGTCCGCGACGGCCGAGTTCGAGGGCGATGCCGCCGCCCATCGAGCTGCCGCCGACCGCCACCCGGCCGAGGCCGAGCGCGTCCAGGAACGTCTCCATCAGGTCGGCGAGGTGCGGCACCGACCCGGGGATCCGGCCGGCCGGCGGCGACCAGAGCGGGGAGGCGCCGAAGCCGGGCAGGTCGACGGCGATCACGTCGCGGTGCGGCGCCAGCAGGTCGAGGATCGGGTTCCACACCTGCCAGCGGCTGCCGATGCCGTGGATCAGCAGCAGCGGCGGCCCGGAGCCCCGGCGGTGGTGGTTCGGCGACGTCATCCGAGCACCCTGCCGTGCCAGGCCGGCGAAGGACACCGCCGGGCGGGTTGATTCGCGGTGTGCGGGATACCGGAAACACGTTGTTGACATGTTGCCAATAAGGGCGTGATGCTACGGCGATGTCGTACGACTACGACGTCCTCGTGATCGGCTCCGGGTTCGGGGGCAGCGTGACCGCGCTGCGCCTGACCGAGAAGGGCTACCGCGTGGGCGTGCTCGAGGCCGGCCGCCGGTTCACCGACGAGCAGTTCGCCAAGACGTCCTGGCGGCTGCGGGACTACGTGTACGCGCCGGCGCTCGGCTGCTACGGCATCCTGCGGCTCACCCTGCTCAAGAATGTGCTGATCATGTCGGGGGCCGGCGTCGGCGGGGGCTCGCTGGGCTACGCGAACACGCTGTACGAGCCGCCGGACGCGTTCTACGCCGACCCGCAGTGGTCCGCGATCACGGATTGGAAGGCCGAGCTCGCGCCCTACTACGACCAGGCGAAACGGATGCTCGGGGTGACCGTGAACCCGGTCGAGACGGCATCCGATCAGGCGCTGCGGGCGGTCGCGGACGATCTGGGGGTGGGGGCGACCTATCGCCGTACCCCGGTGGGGGTCTTGTTCGGAGCACAACCCGGCGCCGAAGTGCCGGACCCGTTCTTCGGCGGGGCCGGCCCGAGCCGGCGGAACTGCACGCTGTGCGGGTCGTGCATGACCGGCTGCCGGAACAACGCCAAGAACACCCTGGTGAAGAACTATCTGTACCTGGCCGAGCGGGCGGGCGCGACGGTTCATCCGCTGACCACGGTCCGGGACGTCCGGCCGCTGCCCGACGGTGGCTACGCCGTCGACACCCGCCGGACCGGCGGACTGCGGAACGACAGCCTCACCGCGAAGCAGGTCGTCTTCGCGGCCGGCGCGCTCGGCACCCAGCGACTGCTGCACCGCCTGCGCGACCGGGGCAGCCTGCCGCACGTGTCGCCGCGCCTGGGCGAGCTGAGCCGCACCAACTCGGAGTCGATCCTGGGCGCGCGGACCCGGCGCCGGGACCGCGACTACAGCCACGGCGTCGCGATCACCTCTTCGATCCACCCGGACCCGGTCACGCACGTCGAGCCGGTCCGCTACGGCCCGGGCAGCAACCTGCTCGCGCTGCTCTCCACCGTGATGGTCGACGACGGCCGAGGCCGGCCGCGCTGGTGGGCGGGGCTCAAGCAGCTCGCCAGGGCGGGGCGGGACCTGCGGCTCTACCTGTCGCCCCGGGACTGGTCGCGGCAGACCGTGGTGCTGCTCGCCATGCAGCCGCTGGACAACTCGATCACGGTGTTCCGCAAGCGGGGGCGGCTGACCAGCCGGCCGGGGATCGGCGAGCCGAACCCGGAGTGGGTGCCGGTCGCGCACGACGTGGCCCGGCGGACCGCGGAGAAGATCGACGGGGTGCCGCTGGGGTCGTACACCGAACTGGTCGGCAAGCCGGTGACCGGGCATTTCATCGGGGGCTGCGCGATCGGGGCGGTGGTGGATCCGTATCACCGGCTCTACGGGCACCCCGGGCTGCACGTGATCGACGGGTCGGTGGTCGCGGCGAACCTCGGGGTGAACCCGTCGCTGACCATCACGGCGCTGGCGGAGCGGGCGGTCGCGCTGTGGCCGAACGCGGGTGACGACGACGCACGGCCGGCGCTCGGCGATGGCTATGTCGCGATAAATCCGGTCATTCCAAGCCAACCGGCGGTCCCGGCAACCGCACCGGCCGCCCTGCGCCTGATCCGAAGCGAGGACCGATGAGCAGCCCGCCTCCTGATCGAAATTCAGGCCCGCCGAGCACCCGGATCCTGATCATCGGGGCCGGCTTCGGCGGGGTCGCGGTCGCCAACGAGCTGCTCAAAGCCGGCTTCACCGACCTCACCGTCCTGGAGAAGGCGGACCGCGCCGGCGGCGTCTGGCGGGACAACCGCTACCCCGGCTGCGCCTGCGACATCCCGGCGCCGCTCTACTCCTACTCCTACGCCCAGAACCCGGCCTGGTCCCGCCGCTTCCCGCCGCAGCCCGAGATCCTCGCCTACCTCGACGCCTGCGTCGACCGATTCGGCCTGAGAGACAAGATCCGATTCGGTACGGAGGTGGCCACCGCCCACTGGACCGGCACCCACTGGCAGGTCACCACCACCACCGGCGCGACCCTGGCGGCCGACGTGCTGGTCCCCGCGGTCGGCCAGCTCTCCCGCCCGGTCATCCCGCGGCTGCCCGGCGACTTCGACGGCCCGGCGATGCACACCGCGGACTGGGACGCGTCGGTGCCGATCGAGGGCCGCCGGGTCGCCGTGATCGGCACCGGCGCCAGCGCGATCCAGCTGGTCCCGGCGATCGCGGGGGTCGCCGCGCACGTCACGGTCTTCCAGCGGAGCGCGCCCTGGACGCTGCCCAAACCGGACCGCCGCTACGGCCGGATCCGCAGCGGCCTGTACCGATCGATCCCGTCGGCGATGGGCGCCGCGCGCGCCGGAACGTGGCTGATGACCGTGGTCACCGGCCTCGCCGTCACCGGCAACCGGGCCGCGATCGCGCTCCTGCGCGGCGTCTCCCGCACCCAGCGCCGCTGGCAGGTCCGCGATCCGGAGCTGCGCCGCAAGGTCACCCCGGACGAGCCGATGGGCTGCAAACGGGTCCTGTTCACCAACGCCTGGCTGCCCACCCTGGCCCGCCCGGACGTCGACCTGGTCACCGAGAAGATCATCGCGGTGACCCCGACCGGCATCCGGACCGCCGACGGCGTGGAGCACCCGGTCGACGTGCTGGTCTACGGCACCGGCTTCGCGGCCACCGAGTTCCTCGTCCCGATCAAGGTCACCGGCCGGGACGGCGCCTCGCTCGACACCGTGTGGCAGGACGGCGCGCACGCCTACCTCGGCATGGCGGTCCCCGGTTTCCCCAACATGTTCCTGGTCTACGGCCCGAACACGAACACCGGCAACACCTCGGTGGTCTTCTTCCACGAGTCCCAGGCCCGCTGGATCACCCAGGCCGTCCGTCATCTTTCTCAAGATCAAAACCCGCTTGAGGTACGGCCGGAGACCGCGGCCGCCTACGACGACGAGCTCCAGACCCGCCTCGCCGGAAGTGTCTGGACCGCCTGCCAGAGCTGGTACCGCACGCCCAGCGGCCGCATCGTCACCAACTGGCCCGGCATGGCCACCGAATACCGCCGCCGGACCGCCCGCCTGCGCCCCGCTGACTTCCGCGCCGCCTCACCCGAATAGCCGCCGCGGGACCGGGTGGGGGCGGGCGCGGGCAATACGCCGTACCGTGGGCAATTAGACGGCCGTGAGCAGCGGCGGAGCTGACGCCAGCGGGATCGCCTCGGGTGGGGTGGGCCGGTTGAGGTGGTAGCCCTGCAGCAGGTCGACGCCGGCCCGGGCCAGGTCGGCCGCGGTCGGCTCGTCCTCGACGCCCTCGGCGACGACCTTCATGCCGAGCGACTTCGCGATCGCGATCACCGAGTCGATGATCGTGGCGTGGGCCGGGGACTCGTGCATCTGGACGACGAACGAGCGGTCGATCTTCAGCTCGTCGATCGGCAGGCGGGGGAGCAGGCCCAGCGACGTGTAGCCGGTGCCGAAGTCGTCGATCGCCACCCGGACACCGCGCAGCCGCAGCTCGGCGAGCTGGGCCGCGACCTCGTCCGGGCGGGTCAGGACCGCGGTCTCGGTGATCTCGACGGTGAGCAGCTCGGCGGGCACCTGTTCCAGCCCCAGCATGGTCAGGATCGTCGGGATCGCGCGGGCCTGGGCCAGGTAGGACGCCGGCAGGTTGACCGAGACCGGCACGTGGTGCCCGGCCCGCCGCCAGACCGCGGCCTGGTGCAGCGCCTCGGCCAGCACCCAGTCGGTGAGCTCCAGGATGACGTCGGAGCGTTCCGCGTCGGGGAGGAAGACGCCGGGCGGCAGCAGTCCGCGCTGCGGGTGCTGCCAGCGGACCAGCGCCTCGACGCCGTTCATCTCGCGGGTGACCGCGTCGTGCAGCGGCTGGTAGTGCAGGCGCAGGTGGCCGCTCTTCAGGCCGGTCCGCAGCTCGGTGAGCTGGCGCAGGTCGACCCGCTGGGTGGTGTCCAGGCCGGGCGTCCACTCGACCACGCCGGTGCGTTCCTGCTTGGCGCGGCGCATCGCGGCGGCCGCGCGGCGCTGCAGCACCGCGAAGTCGTGGTGGTCGGCCGGGGTGATGCCGATGCTGACCTCGACGCCGATCGGCAGCCCGTCGATCTGGTGCGGGCCGCGGATGCCGGCCGCGAGCTGCCGGCCCATGCTCTGCGGGGTGTGCCCGCCGGGCAGCTCGGAGAGCAGCACCAGGAACTGGTCGCCGTCGAGCCGGGCGGCCAGGTTGCCGGCGCCGTGGGCGGCGGTGAGCGCGACCGCGACCCGGTGCAGCAGCGCGTCCGCGCCGTGGTGGCCGAGCACGTCGTTGGCGTCCTGGAACTGGTCCAGACCCAGGTGCAGCACGGCGATCAGGTTCCCGGACTCCAGCCGGCGCCGGCCCTCGGCGGCGATCAGGCCGCGGTTGGGCAGGCCGGTGAGCTGGTCGGTGCGGGACAGCTTGGCGTACCGGCCGGCCATCGCGGCCAGCAGGTCCATGATCGGGGCGATCCCGCAGCGGCCGTCCGGCCACCGGACCAGGACCGGCTCCTCGCGTGCGGCGCCCGGCCGGGCCAGGGCCGCCTCGGCGGCCACGTCGATGTCGGTGTCGGCGGGCAGGATCAGGGAGGCGGCCAGGGAAAGATCGGCGACGGTACGGCGTACCCCGACCGGCGCGGTCGCGATCGTGTCCAGGCGGGCCGGGGTGAGGAGCACGGGACCGGTCGCGGTCACCACGATCACGCCCGGGGTGTGCCCGCCCCGGCGCAGCGCCGCCTCGACGTCGTGGACCGGGGTGTCGAGCGGCAGCGGCGCCGTCGGCACGGCGAGCTCGCCCAGCTTGCGGGGCAGACGGGGCGCGCTCACAGGTTCCCGCCGTGGGTCCGGTCGAGCAGGATCCCGTCCCACACGGTCGCCCCGTCCGGCCCGCGGTGCGGGCGGGCCATGCCGTGCAGCAGGCGCCGGCCCCCGTCCCGGCGGATGATCGTGCCCTGCCATTCCCACGGTTCCAGGGTCTCCGCGGAGTGCCGGACCGAGGCGAGGTAGGCGTCCCGCTCGTCCTCGGCGATCCGGTCCACGATCTCCCCGGCGGCCGAGGTGACCTCGGACGGCTCCACACCGTAGATGTCCCGGCAGGCGTCCGAGACGAAGGTGAACCGGGCGCCCTCGGCGTCGACCCGGAACTGGTAGAGCATCCCGGGCGCGTTGTTGACGGTGCTGCGGAAGCGTTCCTCGCCGGCGGCCAGGGCGGCCTCGGTGCGCCGCCGGGCGGTGTCGTCGATCGCGATCGTGCACACGCCGTAGACCGAGCCGTCCGGGTCGGCCAGCGGGACGCGGGTGACCACGTACTCCCGGATCTCGTCGCCGAACGGCAACAGCTCCAGGACGGTCTTGGCGTCGCCGGTCTCGGTGACCTCGACGTCGTGGGCGCGGCTGCCGGCGGCGACCGCGGCCGGCATCACGTCCTCCTCGCCGCGGCCGGCCATGTCGGCGGCGCTGACCTGGAAGACCCGCTCGTACTCGCCGTTGACGAACAGGTAGCGCCCGTCCAGGTCCTTGGCCGAGATGACCGCGGTGGTGTGCTGCAGGATCGCGTTGATCAGCTGGTTGCTGCGCTGCAACTCCTGCTTGGCCTGATGCATGTCGGTCTGGTCGGAGATGAACGCGCAGAAGCCCTCGGGCCCGATCGAGTCGAGGGTCATCGAGATGTTCAGCTCGGCGCCGTCGCGGTGCACGGCCGGCACCTCGAAGCGGTGGCCCATGTCCGGCCCGTCCCCGATCGCGACCCGGCGCGCGAACCCGGCGTTGTGCCCGGAGCGCAGCGAAGCCGGGACGATGGTGTCCGCCAGCGAGCGGCCGAGCACCTCGGCGCGCGGCCAGCCGAACAGCCGTTCCGCGGCCGGATTCCAGTCCCGGATCAGGCCGGTCCGGTCGACCTGCACGTACGCCAGCGAACTCGCGTCGACGGCCCGGGAACGGCCGTCGGCCACCGGCTGCTCGCTGATCTCAGGGGCGGTGAACACCCCCGCATCATCGGGCCGCCGGTGGCCGATCTGAGCCTTAGCTCTGCCGGAACACCGTACCGGTCGTGCCGGTCGTCACCACGCCGGCGGAAACCCGCAGGTAGACGGCCGGGTCGGCGACGGTACGGATGGTCACGCCACCCCGGGCCGGGACCCGGCGGACCGGCGTGCCGGTGGCGTCCAGCGTCACCGAGGTGCCGTCGATCCGGACGAACAGCGCCGGCTTGTCGACGGACTGGATCAGCCCGTCGCCGGTGAACCGGAACTGGGTCGCGCCCAGGTCACGCGGCGCCGGGGCGACCTGGACGGCGGTCCCCGCGTGGTGCACGAACGTGTCGCCGCCGGGCGAGAGCCGGACGATCGGCCCGCCGTCCCCGACCGGCACGCCGAACAGCGGCGTCCCGTCCGGGTGCCAGTAGAGCTTCTGCACCCGGGTGTGCCGGTTCGGGTCGTACAGCGGGTCGCCGGTGATCTGCTTGTAGTCGCGGGCGTGGTAGACCAGCACGTCGGTCACCCCGTCCTCGGCCACCGTGAACGAGTTGTGCCCGGGACCCCAGCGCCTGGTGTCGTCGTTGCTGACGAAGATCGGGTCCGGGCTCTTCACCCAGCTGGCCCGGTCCAGCAGGTCGGCGTGGGCGTCCGCGGTGAGCAGGCCCATGCAGTAGTTCGCGTCGGTCGCGCTGGCCGAGTAGGTCAGGAACACCCGCCCGTTCCGGATGATGACCGCCGGTCCCTCGTTCACCCGGTAGCCCTGGATCTCCCAGCTCTTGGTGGGCGTGGTGAGCCGGGTCGGCTTGCTCTTCAGCGTCCACGGGTTGGCCAGTTCGGCGATGTAGACGCTGGAGTTCGCCACGATCTCCGGCTCGCTCTGCGCCCACAGCAGGTACTGCTTCCCGCGGTGGCTGAACACCGTGGCGTCCAGCGCGAAGCTGTCCCACTCCAGGGCGATCTCGCCCTTGACGGTCCAGCCGGCCGGATCCATCGGATCGTCGAGAGCTGATTCGAGGACGAACGGGCGGATGTGCCAGATGTCGTTCGCGTCGCTGTTGGTGAAGTAGACGTACCACTTGCCGCCGATCCGGTGGATCTCCGGCGCCCAGACGAAACCGCCCATCTTCCCGCTCGACGGCCGGGTCCAGATGGTCGTCTCGGCGGCGTCGGTGAGTCCGGCGATCGTGTCCGACGACCGCAAGATGATCTTGTCGTAGGCGGGGACCGACCCGGTGAAGTAGTACTTCCCGTCGTACCGCCGGCTGATGAACGGGTCGGCCCGCTGGCTGATCAGCGGCTGGGTGGTCGGGACGCCGTAGATCTCGGCGTCGCTGCGCACCGGGTCGGCGTGCGGGGCGCCCTCGGCGCCGGCGGGCAGGACGACGGCGAGCGTGCC
Source organism: Actinoplanes sp. L3-i22 (assembly GCF_019704555.1). Lineage (NCBI taxonomy): Bacteria > Bacillati > Actinomycetota > Actinomycetes > Micromonosporales > Micromonosporaceae > Actinoplanes > Actinoplanes sp. L3-i22. The sequence continues at coordinate 8,670,371 of NZ_AP024745.1, read as the reverse complement.
GAGGGCGGCGCTGCCGGTCAGTAGGGTCCGACGATTCATGATCGGGCTCCTCATCGGGTCCGGATGCGCAGGAAGGTGATCGAGTTCGCCGGGAACTCGCGGGTGAAGCTCGCCGAGACGCCCTTGATCGTGCTGGTCACCGGCAGGATCGGCTCGGCCGTCCGGGTGTTCTGCTCGCCCGGGTCACCGGCCAGGACGGTCATCTTGGCCGTGCCCGCGACCTTGCGGCCACCGAGGTCGATCTTCGTGACCGCGGCGGTGTCCTTGGCGTTGACCACCTTGACGATCAGCTCGCCGGTCTTCGCGTCGGTCGTCACGACCTGGGCGAACGGCTCGGTCACCGCGTTGTCGTCGAAGCTGCCCCACTCGGCGCCGTCCAGGTACAGGGTGACCTTGGTGCCGCGGACGGAGACCTTCAGGTCGTACGTCTGACCGGTGTTGATCGTGTTGGGTTTGGTCAGGATCTGCTCCTTGGCGGAGGTGATCCCCTTCTCGACCGCACCCTGGGTGTTGTTCCAGCCGCCCAGGTTCCACCAGTAGAAGTTGCCGGTGTCCTGGATGCCGAACGCGACCAGGAAGCCCTCGGCGCCGGCCTGCTTGGTCGCCTTGAGCGTGTAGTCGTAGTCGGTGTCGGTGATCGTCGCCGCCTTGACCATGGTGTCCTCGGTGTCCGTGGTCGTCTGGGCGTACCCGCCGTTGCTCACCGTCCAGTTGCCGCGCGGCTGCACCGCGGTCCAGCCGTCGGCGTTCCCGTCGTTGAAGTCGTCGGCGAAGATCGTCGTGCCGTCCGGCCGGGTCACCTTGACGTCGTCGTAGGTGGCCGCGGTCCGCCAGGTGGACAGGCCGATCGCGCCGGTGATCGGTTTCGGCAGCACCACGCCGCCGCCGCTGACCGTGCTCGGCACGACCCGGTCGCCGACGTTGTTCATGAACAGCTTCTGCGTCTGGTAGCTGGTCGAACCCCACGACTCGTCGTTGTCGAACCAGATCATGTCCGGCTTCCACTGGACGTTGTCGATGTTGGCGAGCAGCGGTGCGTAGGACGCCATCTTCACCACGTCGGCGTTGCGCTCCAGGCCGGTCATGTAGGCGGCCTCGGCCAGCGAGTTGGCGAACTTGGCGTCCAGCGAGGCATATTCGCCGAGGAAGACCTTCGGACCATTTCTGTCGTACGCGTCGTACCGCGCGTTGTTCTGCAGGAACCAGGACGGGCTGTTGTAGTAGTGCTCGTCCACCAGGTCCGTGCCGTTGGCCTTGTTCTTGGCCCAGAGGTTGTCGAACGTGGCGCCCTGGTCGTCCGGGCCGGAGTTGCTGACCACCGTGAAGTCCGGGTACTTCGCCTTGATCGCGGCCTCGAACTTGAGGAAGTTCGCCCAGTACTGCTCGGGCAGGTTTTCCTCGTTGCCGACCGCGACCGTGGTCAGCCCGAACGGCTTGGGGTGGCCCATCTGCGCGCGCACCTTGCCCCAGGTCGAGGTGACCGGCCCGTTCGCGAACTCGATCAGGTCGAGCGCGTCCTGGACGTGCCGCTGCAGCAGCGCGTCGTCCACCGTGGCCCGGTTCTGCCCACAGCCGGTGACCAGCGCGGGCAGCACCGGCAGCGGCATCGCGCCGATGTCCTCGGCGAACTGGAAGTACTCGTAGTAGCCCAGGCCGTAGGACTGGTTGTAGCCCCAGAAGTTCTTGTTCGTCGCGCGGGTCTCGACCGGCCCGACGGTGTCCTTCCACTGGTACGCCCGGGCGCGCGGGTAGTTGTTCGCCGCGTCGTAGGAGTACATGCTGCCGGTGTTGACCAGGCAGCCGCCGGGGAAGCGGACGAAGCCCGGCTTCAACGCGGCGATCTTCTCGGCCAGGTCGTCGCGCAGGCCGTTCTTCCGGCCCTGGTAGGTGTCGCGGGGGAACAGCGAGACCTCGTCGATCTTCACCGGGGTGCTGCTGGCTACGCTCAGCCGGCCCTTGTCGGTGGTGGTGGTCGCTTTGAGGACGCCGGTGTACTTCTTCCAGGCGTCACCGGTGGCGGCGATCGTGAGTGGCGCGGCGCCGGTCAGCGTTATTGTGACCGCGGCGTCTCCGCGGGCCCAGATTGAGAAATCGTAAATGTCGCCTTTTTTCGTGGCGATGCCGCTGTTGTAGCCGGCGTTGGTGACGCTGCCGTTCAGCGCCAGGTAGTTGCGGTTGCGGTCGTTGAGCCGCTGGTCGTCGTTCACCACGGTGGCGCTGCCGGTGGCGGTCCAGGCGGTCAGGCCGGTGTAGCCGGTCGCGTCGGTCGCGTTGAACTCGAACGAGCGGTTGCGGACCAGCTCGGCGTAGAGCCCGCCGTCGGCCGCGTAGTTGATGTCCTCGAAGAAGACGCCGTACTGCTGCTTGGACAGCGCGGCGCCGTCCGCTCTCGGGCTGACCTTGATCGTGTAGTCCGGCTCGACCGCGGCGGCCGAGACCGGCGGCGCGACCGCCAGCGGCAGGGTGACCAGGACGACGGCGAGGCCGGCCAGGCGCTTTGTGGATCGGGGCATGCGGAGTCCTCCGGTGCGGGGTGGAGACGCAACGTGGAAGTGTCGGGGATGTTTCGCGTTGGGGCGGTAGGCAATGTGTACGCAAACATCGATGGCGCTGTCAAGAGGTTGGCTTCGATGTCCTGGCTGCTGAAACTCAAGCTCTGGCGCATCTTCCGACGTCTTGTTAACGTTCACTACCGTGGCCCGGGTGAAGTTCTCATAGGACAGTTTCCTGTCAAAAGACAAAGACCATTTCGCCGTACGGCGTATTGACGGGCGTCACGCCCCGAGAAGTGCCTGCAAACGCGTCAGGTCCGGGTACCGCGCGGTCTCCAGCAGACCCAGCGCCTCGGCCCGCGCCCGCTCGGCGGCCGCGTCGTCGCCCGCCTCCCGGTGCAGCAGGTAGAGGCCGATCAACGGCTCGATGCGCTGATTGCCGACCGTCGTCCCGTACAGGTCGAGCGCCTTCTCGAACGCCGCGACCGCCGCCGGGATGTCCCCGGCCGCCTGGTGCAGCCGCCCCAGATGCATCGACGAGCTGGCCGCGCCCATCGAGTTGTGCCACCGCAGATGGATCTCGACGCTCTCGGCGAACAGCGCGAACGCCGTCGCCCGCCCACCCGGCTGATAGAAGTGCCACCAGCCGATCGGGTGCAGCGCGGCGGCCTCCTCCAGCCGCGCCGACTCGTGCGCGACCCGGCGGTAGTTCTCCAGCGCCTCCCGGCCGTACGGATACGCCGCCTCGGCCTGCTCCCGGGTCGGCGCCTCGTGCATGCCGAGGATCGCCACCGCCTTGCCGAGCAGCCCGTGCGCCAGCCGCAGCGGATCGTCCATCGCCCGGCCCACCGCGATCGCCCGGTCCAGGTAGGGGCCGGCCGCGTCGTACCGGTTCAGCCACAGGTGACCGCGGCCGGTCACGTACGTCAGGAACCCGGTCCACCACCGGTCCCCGGTCCGCTCGGCCACCTCCAGCGCCCACTCGATCAGCGTGAACGAGTCCTCCACCTGGAACCGGATGTCCTGCTGGTACGGCAGCACCGTCCAGGCCAGCCACGGCAGGTAGTGCTCCAGGGCCGGGGTGCGGCAGTGCTCGGCGAGCGCCATCACGTTCTCGTACTCGCGGTCCATCCAGACCAGCGCCGGTTCGCGCCCGGTGAACTCGACCGGCACGATCCCCGGCGTCATCTCCCCGGTCCGATCCGGGCGGGGGTACGACATGTACGCCCGCGCGGCGTTGCGCGCCGAGTAGAGATGATGCTCGACCAGCCGGGCCAGCACCCGCTCCCGGACCGCCGGGGAGTCCTGGAGGCCGGCCTGCTCGACCGCGTACCCCCGGACCAGGTCGTGATAGGCGAACCGGCCGGGCCGCCGCTCGTTCAGCAGATGCGCGTCGCACAGCTCGTGCAGCAGCGCCCGGGAGCCGCCCACGTTCACCGCCGCGGCCAGCGTGACATCCGGCCCCGGATGCAGCGCCAGATGCCGGAACAGCTCCGCCGCCGGCGTCGGCAGCTGCCGGTACGACCAGGAGAAGACCGCCCGCAGGTACGCGTCCAGCCCGCCCTCCTCGGCCAGCTCCTCGGCGACCGTGGCCAGGGTGAACCCGGGCCGGCCGGCGATCCGCGCGCAGACCACGGCCAGCGCCAGCGGCAGCCCGCCGCAGTGCGCCACGATCGCGTCCCGCGCCGCCGGCTCCGCGTCGGTCAGCTCCGCGCCCAGCCGGTTCGCCAGATAGGCGCGCGCCTCCTCGTCCTGGAAGCCGTCCAGGTGCACGGCCGGGGCGCCGTCCGAGACGAGCAGCGCGCCCAGCCGGTTGCGGCTGGTCACCACGACCGCGCAGCCGGCCGCGCCGGGCAGCAACGGCCGCACCTGGCCGGCGTCCCGGGCGTTGTCCAGGATCAGCAGCATCCGGCGGCCGGCCAGGACACTGCGGAACAACGCGGTGCGGTCCGCGACCCCGGGCGGGATCCGGTGGTCCGGCACGCCCAGCGCCCCGAGGAAGCCGAGCAGCACGTCACCGGGCGCGGCCGGGGCGTCCTCCGGGCCGTATCCGCGCAGGTCGGCGTAGAGCTGACCGTCCGGGAACCGGTCCGCGACCTGATGCGCCCAGCGGACCGCGAGCGTCGTCTTCCCCACCCCGCCGACCCCGCTGATCACGACCAGCGGGGCGCCGTCCGGGGCATCCGCGTGCCGGGCCAGCTCGGCCAGCTCCGGCTCCCGGGCCGCGAACGTCGCCGGGGAACGCGGGAGCTGCGCCGGTCGTACCGGGAACGGATCTTGATCTTCCGCGGGCAGGCCGAACCGCAACTCGGTCGCCAGCCGCTCGTGGCACTGCTCCAGAATCGCCCGCTCCAGCCCGGCCAGCGCCGGCTCCGGCTCCAGACCCAGCTCCTCGGCCAGATGCCGCCGGTGCCGGCGCAGCACGTCGAGCGCCTCCGCGGACCGCTCCGCCGCCCACAGCGCCACCGCCCACAACCGCCAGGCCTGCCCGCGCAGCGGCTCCGACTCGGCCAGCGCCCGGGCCGCCGGCACCGCCTCGCCCAGCCGGCCCAGCACCAGCAGGCACACCACGATCCGCTGCTCCAGCACCACCCGCGCCTCGGCCAGCCGGGCCACCGCCGCCCGCGCCCACGGCTCGTCGGTGAACTGCTCGAACGGCGTGCCCCGCCAGATCGCGCCGGCCGTCCGCAACAGGGTCAGGGCGGACTCGGCGCCGGCCCGGGACAGGCCCTGCGGGCGCAGGTCCTGGACCCGCTGCAGGATCCCCTCGACCCGCCAGGCGTCCACCGACTCCGGGTCCAGCCGCAGCGCGTAGCCGGCGCCCTCACTGACCAGGACCCGGGCTTCGGCTCGCGGTGGGCGGTCCGGTTCCAGGAGGCGGCGCAGGCGGGAGACGTACGCCTGCAGCGACGCCAGCGGGCGTGGGGGTGGGGTGTCGCCCCAGAGCTGGTCGACGATCCGGTCCACCGGGACGACCTGGCCGCCGGCCGCGACCAGCATGGCCAGGACCGCCTGCTGCTGGTAGCCGCCCAGCGGGACGGGGGTGCCGTCGACGTCCGCCTCGACCGGCCCGAGCACCCGAATCTCGATCATGCCCGCCGGTCTTCCGTGCGGCCGCGCCGGTCCTCGGCCGGGCGGCTCCCGCTCCTGGTCGGGCGGGTGGTGGCCGGCAGGCCGGTTTTGGACATGTGGGAGCCCTGCCGGACCGGGGTTCGCGAGCAGGGCATCGATCGATCACTCCACGTAATCGGTGTGGGGTCGCGCCCGGGGCACCGGGGATCGGCCGGCGGGCGCTGGGGCGGGGTTCCGGAACTTGACGCAGGGTTACCGCGCGCAAGTTCGTTGCCGGGATCTTAAGGGCAGACCCGAGTCGTTCTCGTTTCGTGGGCGGCTGTCGTCGGCAACGCGACAGACATCCGTTTCCGGTGTTTTGCGACCGTCAATCGCCTGTCGACGGTGCTGCCCGTTAATCGGTAGGGCAAACGCGGCACCTTGCGCCGGACTGTCGCCGAGTTGCGGCAGTTCGTCGACAGCAGAACAGGGAGTGACGGAAACAGTGGGATGGACGATGGCACTGGCCGCGGTGGCGGCCGGCGCGTGGGGCTGTTCGGACTTCCTGGCCGGCTGGTGCGCACGGCGCTTCCCGGTACGGACCGTGCTCGTCGGCTCCAAGGTCACCGGCCTGGTCCTGGGCCTGCTGGTCCTGCTGGCCGTCGGCTTCACCGCGGACCGCCGACTGCTGCTGATCACCGCGGTGGCCGGCGTCCTGGGACTCCCGGCGATGGGGCTGCTCTATCTGGCGATGCGCGACGGCTCGCTGGCCGTGGTCGCCCCGGTGGCGGCCGGCGCCGCCCTGGTCCCGGTCGCCTGGGGCCTGACCCACGGGGAACACCTCGGCCCGGGCGGCGCGGTCGGCGCACTCGCCGCCCTGGCCGGCATCACCCTCGCCAGTTGGCCGGTCACCCCCGCCGACCCCGCCCCAACCCCACACCACCCGGCCCCGCTACCCGCGCCGTCTCCCCACCCGCTGGCCGCACCGCCTCTCCACACGTTGCCTGCGCCGTCTCTCCATGCGTTGCCTGCGCCGTCTCCCCACACGTTGCCTGCGCCGTCTCTCCATGCGTTGCCTGCGCCGTCCCTCCGCGCGCTGCCCGCTGGACCCCTCCGGTCGCCGGCAGCGGCGCGCCTTGCCTTGCCGTCCCGGTTGTCCCTCCGCGCGCTGCCCGCTGGACCCCTCCGCTCACCGGCGGCGGCGCGTCTCGGCTTGCTGCCCGCGGAGTCTCACGGTTTGTCGCGCGCGGAGTCTCGCGGCTCGCTGCCCGGAGCGTCCGCCCACGTGATGTCCGCCGGGTCCCTCCGATCGCCGGCGGCGGCGCGTCTCGGCTCGCCGCGCGCCGAGTCTCGCGGCTGGCTGCCCGGAGCATCCGCCCGGGTGCTGTCCGTCGTTTCTCCCCGCCCGGCCGGCGCGGCTCGTCTGCCGGTGCCGTCGGTCCTGCGCTCCGCCTCGCTCTCCGTGGCCCGGAAGGGAATGCCCTCCGCTCCTGTGGTCCGGCAGGGGCCGCCCTCGGCTTCCGTGGTCCGGCTGGGCCCGCCCTCGGCTTCCGTGGTCAGACAGGGCCCGCCCTCGGCTTCCGTGGTCAGACAGGGCCCACCCTCCACGGGGGTGCCCCCTCAGGCCATTGTGGTCGAGTCCGGGGTCGGGGCGCGGGAGGCCTGTGGACAACCCGCTGGTGTGGACAAGCGGCGGCGGGGCTCGGCGGTGTGGTACGCGAGCGGGGCGGCGATGGGCTTCGGGACGTACTTCGTGCTGCTTCATGAGGCGTCGGTCGAGGACCCGTATGTCGCTACGGCCTATTGCCGGGTGTTCGGTGGGCTGGCGGCTCTCGTGCTCGCGTTCTTCTGGCGGCCGTCCGGGCCGTCGCGCTGGGCGGAGCCGCTCGGTGGGCGGCTGCGGAGGTGGGGGCCGCGGGGCTGGGGGCTGCGGAGTTGGGGGCTGCGGAGGTGGGGGCCGCGGAGCTGGGGACTGCCCGCGGTGAGCATCCCGATCGCGGTGGGTGCGCTGGAGAGCGTGGCGGACGGGGCCTTCGCGCTGGCGGCGTCCGTCGGGGCGCTCGGGGCCGCGGCGGTGCTCGCCTCGCTGTACCCCGCGGTCACCGTCCTCCTGAACACCTCGGTGCTGCGCGAACGCCTCCCCGCCGTCCACCTCTGTGGCGTCCTGAGCGCCCTGCTCGGCGTAGCCTGCCTCGCCGCCTGATCCCACACCCGCCGCCGCGAGTCCGTCCGCAGTGCCTACGCCCGTGGATCAGCCGCGCGGAATAGCGGACCGGCGCGGCCGTGCGGAAACAAGCGCACGCGGCCGCGATCGCTGCGCGGAAAGAACGGTGCGGGAGAGAAGGCCGGCACCCGATGGGGGCCGGCCTTCTGGAAGGCGAATTAGGCGCGGGCGGTGGCGCCGAGCAGGATTCGCTGGTGGAGGTGGCGTAGCTCGGGTGTCGGGTCCACGCCGAGTTCGTCGGCGAGCATGCGGTGTACCTGGCGGTAGTGCGCGAGGGCGTCCGCCGTCCGCCCGCTCCGGTACAGCGCGGTCATCAGCAGCGCGTGGCACTGTTCGCGCAGTGGTTCCTCCGCGACCATCGCGCGGAGTTCCGCGATCGCCTCGGCGTAGCCGCCCAGTTCGACCGTCACGGCGGCCAGGTCCACCGCCGCGCCCTGGCAGAGCTCCAGGAGCCGGGCGCGCTGGCCCTCGACGTAGCCGCCGGCCGCTCCGGCCAGCGGGGTGCCGCGGTGCAGCGCCACCGCCGCTCGCAGCGCGGCCGCCGCCTCCGCGTGTTCTCCCCGGCGCAGCGCCTCGGTGGCCGCCGCCGTGTACTCGTGGAACAGCTGCACGTCGATCGAGCCGGCCGGCGCGGACAGCACGTAGCCGCCGCCGATCCAACCTATCCGGACCCCGTGCTGGAAGCAGAGCAGGCGACGCAGCCGGGACAGGTACGTGCGGACCGTGGCGACCGCCGACGTCGGCGGGTCCACCGGCCAGATCGCGTCGACCAGCTCGTCGACGGTGGTCAGCAGGCCCTCGCGGAGCAGCAGCACGGTCAGCGCGGTGCGCTGTTGCGGCGAGCCGAGCGGAATCTCGTTGCCGTTGCGCCAGGCCCGCACCGGCCCCAGCAGGGCAAACGTGACCGTCACGGGGTACCGCCCTGGACCCGGCCGGCGGGAGCGGCGGCCTCGTCGCCGCGGATCGCGGCGCGCCAACTGCGGTACTGCCGCTGCCCGACCAGCTTCCACGCGATCCGCCCCGGCAGCGGCACCTTCTTCAGGAACTCGGCCCTCTCGACCGGGGTGGCGTCCTCGAGGATCGCGCCGAGCGCCAGGAAGATCCGGTTCTTCGGCATGCCCTCCAGCCCGTTCTTACCGACCCGCTCCCACTCGGCGAGCGTGAGGTGCTCCTCGACGAGCGGCATGACCAGGCCCTCCTCATCGGCGAGGTGCTGCTGGAGGATCCGCTCGTGGGCCGCGAGGGCGGCGACCAGCTCGTCCCGGTCCGTCTCCTCGGCGGCGGCCTCCCACTGCGGCAGCAGGTACTGGATCTCGGTGAGCGTCCCGTCGAGCGCCTCGTGCTGCTTCTCCATCCGGGTGACCAGGTCGTCGTGGACCTGGGCGCGGGCGTGCAGCAGTGGCCAGATCAGCTCGTCCTCGCCGCTGTGGTGGTGGTGCAGCCCGCCGATGTACTCGCGGACGACGCCGGCCAACTGCCGTGCCCGGGCGACGTCGCCGCTCCGGACCGCGCCGACGTACTGCCGCAACTGGGCCGCTTCGCGCCGGAACACCCGATGGATCATGATCATTTCCTGGGTGTACGGCGTGCTCGTGCCGGGCAAGAGGGTGCTCCTTGATGAGACCGGTCAATACTGAGCGGACAGTCTCCGGGAGCGCACTTGCGTGCCACTTGCATCCCACGTCACGGCGGGTGCACAAAAGCGACGGGCGGGTGCCCGGCGGCCGCCCGCCGCCGGGCACCGGATCAGCACGGACACACCCCTGATAGGGCAGTGGCATGTCCGGCCCGCCCGCGCACCGATCCGTGCCGCCCATGCTGGGGGAGCCCGGTAGACGACGGATAGACGCCGCGACTGGCAAAATCGCCGATCATGAAGGTGCTGCTGCCCGACTCCGTGGAACTCGACGTCACCCTGCCGCCCGGCGTCACCGGTGTGGTCTACGCGACCGCCGAGCCGATCCCCGACGACCACCTCGACGCCGAGGTGCTGGTGGTCTGGGGCAATCCGCCCGGTCAGCTGGCCGACGCCGCCCGCCGGCTCGATCGGCTGCGCTGGGTGCAGACCCTGGCGGCCGGCCCGGACGCGGTGCTGCAGGCCGGCTTCGGCCCGGACGTCACGGTCACCGCCGGGCTCGGGCTGCACGACCGGACCGTCGCCGAGCACACCCTGGCGCTGGTGCTGGCCGCCGCCCGCCGGCTGAACCTGCTGGTCCGGGCCCAGATCGGCCATCGCTGGGCGGGCGAGCTGGGCGGCCTGCAACCGGTCCGGGAAAAGCATTCCTTCCGTACGCTGCGGGACGCGCACGTGGTGATCTGGGGGTTCGGCGGGATCGCGGCGACCCTGGCCCCGCTGCTGGCCGCGCTCGGCGCCCGGGTCACCGGGGTGGCCCGCAGCGCGGGGGAGCGGCACGGTTTCCCGGTGGTGACCGAAACGGATCTGGACCGGCTGCTGCCGACCGCGGACGTGCTGATCTCGATCCTTCCGGCGACGGCTGACACCGTACGCACATTGCACGGTCCTGTTTTTGATCTCCTGCCGTCGCACGCCTGGGTGGTGAACGTCGGCCGGGGCAGCACGCTCGACGAGAAAGACCTGATCAGTGCGGTGCGCGCGGGCCGGATCGCCGGCGCGGCCCTGGACGTCTTCGAGACCGAGCCGCTGCCGGTGGACTCCGGGCTGTGGGACGAGCCGAACGTGATCATCAGCCCGCACGCGGCCGGTGGCCGGCCGCTCGGCGCCGCGACGCTGATCGAGGAAAACGTCGCCGCGTTCGTGAACGACCGCCCCCTGCGGAACCGGGTCGCCTAACTTGACCGTGTAGAACACGTCGGACCATTTCGCCTGCTGGGGAGCGGACCGCGGGCCGCCGCCCGGCAGTCGTCGGCGCTGCTGGCGCTCGCCGGTCTGCTCGCGCTGCTCGGCATGCTGAACACGCCGGACCGGGCACACCGGCTGCTCCTGGTCGCGGCCTGCGACCTGGTGCTGGCGCTGGCCGCCCTGCTGATCCGCTGGCGGCCGGAGTGGCCGAACGCCCCGGCGCTGCTCGGGCTGCCCAGTTTCGCCGTGCTCGGCCTCTCCACCTGGTCGTTCGGCGGGGTGTCGACCGGCACCGGCCCGTTCCTGGTGCTGATGTTCGCCTGGGCCGGGCTGCACTTTCCGCGCTGGGTGCTGATCGGCTACGTCCTGCCGGGCACCGTCGCGTACCTGGTTCCGCTGATCGTGACCGGTCAGCCGGAGATCGTCATCGGCAGCGCGTTCATCCTGATGCCGATCGCCCTCGCGGTCGCCCTGCTGATCGAGGCGCAGGCCCGTCACCTGCGGGAGGACCGGGAGCGGCTGGCCCGGATCGAGCAGTGGCGGGCCGCGCTGATGAACACCCTGGCGCACGACGTCCGCAGCCCGCTGAGCGGGATCCGGATCGTCCTGGACGAGCTGCGCGAGGACGCCACCGGGATGCCGGCGACGATGCTGGACATGGCGCTGCGGCAGACCGCGCGGATCAACCGGCTCGCCGACGCGCTCCTCGACGTGCAGCGGATCGACAGCTCCGGGCACCTGAGGCTGGACCGGCAGGAGCACTCCGCGCTCGAGCTCATCGAGGACGCGCTGAGCTATCTGCGGCCGGACGAGGAGATCGAGGTGGAGGTGGATCCGGCCCTGCGGATCTGCGTCGACAAGCAGCGCTTCGAGCAGATCCTGCTGAACCTGGTCACCAACGCCCTCCGGTACGGCCGTCCGCCGGTCGTGATCCGGATCGGTCGCGACGGCGACACCGACCGGCTGGAGGTCCGGGATCACGGGCCGGGCGTCCCGGAGAGCCTGCGCGCCACCCTGTTCGGTCAGTTCGCGGTCGGCGGCCCGGAGGGTGTCGGGCTCGGCCTGTGGATCGTCCGGCAGCTGGCCCGGGCGCACGGCGGGGAGGCGGTGGCCGAGCCCCGCGACCCCGGCGTCGCCATGGTCGTCACGTTCCCGGCCGGTCCGGGGAACCCGTGAAGTCCACGGAACCGGTGAAGTTCGGAGCGCGCCGGGCCAGGCTGGCCGCGATGCCCTCGGCGGCGTCCGGCGTCGCCCAGTGGATCTTCTGCTCGGCCAGCTCGTGCTCCAGCGCCGCCCGGACCCGCCCGGCCAGATCGCCGCGCAGCGTGGCCCGCATCGACCGGACCGCGAGCGGCGCCGAGGCGGCGATCTCCAGCGCGAGCGCCCGCGCGGTTTCCCGCACCCGGCCCGGCTCGGCGAGGCGGTCGGCCAGCCCGATCCGGTAGGCCTCCTCGCCGCCCACCCGCCGCGCGGTCAGCAGCAGGTCGGTCGCCTTCTGCCGCCCGATCAGCTCGGGCAGCGTCACGCTCAGCCCGAAGCCCTGGTGGAACCCCAGCCGCGCGAAGTTCGCCACGAACCGGGTGCCGGCCTCGGCGACCCGGAAGTCCGCCGCGCAGGCCAGCCCGAGCCCGCCGCCGACCGCGGTGCCCTGCACCGCCGCGACGATCGGCGTCCGCACGTCGAAGAGCCGCACCGCGCGCCGGTACAGCCGCGCCGCCGCGTCCACGTGATCCGCGGCGAAGTCCCCGCCGCCGAAGTCCGCGCCCGCGCAGAAGTGCCTGCCCTCCGAGGCCAGCAGGATGACCCGGCACGCCGGATCCGCGTCCAGCTCCAGCGCGGCGTCGACGATCCCGCCGATCAGCGCCTCGTCGAAGTGGTTCGCCGGCGGTCGCCGCATCTCCAGCAGCGCCACGCCCTCGTCCACCGTCACAGAAAGATCCACGAGCCCAGACCCTAAACCAGCTTTCGGTACGGCGTGAGCCGGTGCCCGGGGGCTGGTGCGGGACCGGGCTGACGCCGTACCAAAGAAGGGGTCAGGTCTGGATCTTGGGTCTGGCCCGGACGTGGACGCGCTCGCCCTGCGGGCCGAACAGGCTGAGGATCTCGGCGGGCTCCGGGCCGGGGTTCAGGATCAGGTGCGGCTGCCGGGTGTCGAACTCGGCCGCCTCGCCCGGCAGGAGCACGATGTCGTGCGCGCCGAGCAGCAACCGGACCCGGCCGCTGAGCACGTAGAGCCACTCGTACCCCTCGTGGGTCTGCTGTTCGAGATCGCACTCCGCGGCCGTCGGCGGGATGATCTGCTTGAACGCCTGGACCCCGCCGGGCCGCCGGGTCAGCGGGATGTAGGTGTGCCCGTTGCGCTCGATCGGCCGCTGCCGGACCCGCGGGTCACCGGTCTCCGGCGCGTCGACCAGCTCGTCGAGGGTCACCTGGTAGGCCTCGGCGAGCGGCAGCAGCAGCTCCAGGGTCGGCTTGCGGTCGCCGGACTCCAGCCGGGAGAGCGTGCTGACCGAGATGCCGGTGGTCGCGGCGAGCTGGGTCAGCGTGATGTCACGTTTCTGCCGGAGCGTCCGCAGCCGGGGGCCGACCGAGGCCAGATCCTTTGCCATAACAGCAAACTTACTTGCTGTTCCCGGGTGCGGCGAGCGACGGTGGCTGCAGCGGCGAAAAAAGGAGAAAGACCATGGAGCAGACGTACGACGTGGTGGTCATCGGCGGCGGCGCGGCCGGCCTGAGCGGGGCCGTGACCCTGGCCCGGTCCCGTCGCTCGGTCCTGGTGATCGACCGGGGCGACCCGCGCAACGCCCCGGCCGGCCACGTGCACAACCTGCTCGGCCGGGAGGGCGTCCCGCCCGCCGAGCTGTACAAAGCGGGCCGGGCCGAGCTCGCCGAGTACGGCGGTGAGGTCCGCGAGGGCACCGCCGAGCGGGCCGAGCGCACCGCGGACGGCTTCCTGGTCACCCTGGCCGACGGGGCGCGGGTGCTCGGGCGCCGGCTGCTGGTCACCACCGGCCTGGTCGACGAGCTGCCGGCGATCCCGGGGCTGGCGCGGCGGTGGGGCGCCGACGTGGCGCACTGCCCGTACTGCCACGGCTGGGAGCTGCGCGGCAAGCGGATCGGCGTGCTGGCCGCCGGGCCGCTGAGCCTGCACCAGGCGCAGCTCTGGCGGCAGCTCAGCGACGACGTGGTCTACCTGCTGAACGGCACCCCGGAGCCGGATCCCGAGCAGGCCGAGCTGCTGGCCGCCCGCCGGATCCCGGTCGTCCGGGAGCCGGTCGAGGCGGTGGAGATCGACGACGACCGGATCACCGGCGTGCGGCTGGCCGGCGGCCGGGTGATCGGCCTGGAAGCGGTCGCGGTCGGCCCGCGGTTCGTGGCCCGCTCGGCGCTCCTGGAGTCGCTGGGCCTGGAGCCGGTCCCGATGGAGATGAACGGGCACGAGGTCGGCCTGCGGATCGCGGCCGAGGAGACCGGGGCGACCGCGGTGCCCGGCGTCTGGGTGGCCGGCAACGTCACCAACCTGGGCGCGACCGTGGCGGTCGCCGCCGCGGCCGGGCAGACCGCCGGCGCGATGATCAACATGGACCTGATCGCCGGGGAGAGCCGGGACGCGGTCACCGAGTACCGCCGCCAGCAGGCGACCATCTTCGAGGCGGACGCCTGGGAGGAACGCTACCGGGCCAAGCCGGCGATCTGGAGCGGTCGGCCGAACGCGCAGCTGGTCGCCGAGGCCGCCGGGCTGCCGGCCGGGCGGGCCCTGGACGTCGGCTGCGGCGAGGGCGCCGACGCGCTCTGGCTGGCCGAGCGGGGCTGGACGGTCACCGGCGTGGACATCGCCGCGGAGGCGCTGAGCCGGGCGGCCGGGCACGCCGCGGCCGCCGGGCTCGCCGACCGGATCACGTTCACCCGGGCCGACCTGCGCTCGGAGCCGCCCGCCGAGCGGTCGTACGACCTGGTGTCGGCGCACTTCATGCACCTTCCGGGGGCGGCGCGGCGGGAGCTCTACGCCCGGCTGGCCGCGGCGGTCACCGCCGGCGGCACGCTGCTGATCGCCGGCCACCACCCGGACGACCTGGCCACCGCCGCGCGCCCGATGCACTTCCCGGACATGATGTTCACCGCCGAGGAGCTGGCGGCCGGCCTGGACCCGGCCGAGTGGGACGTGCTGACCACGGAGAAGCGCCCGCGTCCGGGCCAGGACGGGGTCATCCACGACGCGGTGCTGGTGGCCCGCCGCAAGAAATAACGGCTCAACCCGGACCGGCAGAGGTGTGATTCGGACGAATTGCCAGCAAGGTATCGGTTGCCTTGCTGCAATGGGCACATGCGGCCGGATGATGCAGACGGACAGATCGGGCCGGGCGACGACGCCCGCGCGGCTCTCGCCGCCTGGCGCGACGGGATCACCGACCCGAGCGCCGCAGACCGGCTGATCGACCTGCCGCGGGCCGGGACCGATCTGGTCGAGATCACCGGACCCGGCCCGGGCACCGTCCTGGACCGCCTGCGGCAGGGCCGGGACTGGGCGTTCGAGGGCGGGACCGGCGGCGGATCGGCCGGCGGGGACGTGCTGCGGACCGAACTGCCCGCCGCCACCCTGCAGACCCTGCTGCGGCACCTGCGCCGGCACGCCCACCAGGAGAGCCTGGACCACGGCGAGGACGTCCTGCACCTGGCCACCGGCCTGCTGCACTGGCAGGACGGGACCGGCGCGGCACACGCCGCCCCGGTCCTGCTCACCCCGGTCGACCTGGTCGCGCTCGGCCCGGGCGAGGTGCCCCGGCTGCGCGCCGCCACCGGCGACCCGGTGCTCAACCCGGCGCTGGCCCGGCGGCTGCGCGCGCAGGGCGTCGAGCTGACCGGCGACCTCGGGCAGCTGCGCTCGCGAATCGCGAGCAAGTCCGGCTGGCGGCTCGCCGACGCGGTCGTGCTGGCCCGCTTCGACCTGGCCGCCGAGGCGATCCGGCAGGACCTGACCGAGAACGAGGCGGACATCCTGCGGCACCCGGTGGTCCGGGCGCTGGCGACCGAGGACGGCAGTCTCGGCTTCGAGCCGCGCGCCGCCGACGAGGACGTGCCGCTGCTCCTGGACGCCGACGCCGACCAGCGGGTGTGCATCACCGCCGCGCTGGACGGGCACAGCTTCGTGATCGACGGCCCGCCCGGGACCGGCAAGTCGCAGACCGTGGCGAACATGATCGGCGCGCTCACCCACGCCGGGAAGCGGGTCCTGTTCGTCTCCGAGACCGCGTCGGCGCTCGACGTGGTCCAGCACCGGCTGGCCGCCGCCGGGCTCGGCAACTACCTGCTCGACCTGCACGGGCAGCGGGCCGGCCGGCGCCAGGTGGCGTCCGCGCTGGCCGCCGCGCTGGAGGCGGTGCCGCTGCCGTCGCCCGGGATGGACGAGCTGGACCGGCAGACGCTGCGGGACCGGCGGGAGCGGCTGAGCGCGTACGCGGCGAGCGTCAACGAGCCCCGCGAACCGCTCGGCCACAGCCTGCACGAGGTGCTCGGCCGGTACGCACTGCTCGACGGCGAGCTGGCCGCCCCGGCCGCCGCCCTGCAGCCCCTCGCCCTGACCGAGGACGCCCTGGACCGGGTCCGCGCCGCCGCCGAGCGCCTGCGGGGCGCGTGGCGGCCGGCCACCGAGCGCAGCGGATTCCGCTGGCGCGAGGTGATGGCGAAGGCGCCGCTCGACGCCGCGCTGGAGGAGGCGCAGCTCGCGCTGGACGCGCTGACCGACGCCACCGACGCGTTCGGGCCGCTCGCCGCCGCCTTCCACGTCCGGCTCCCGGTCGACGCCGCGGACCTGGCCGGCCTGGCCGCGCACGCCGCGTCCCGCCCGGCCGCGGCCGCCGACCACTGGCTCACCGCGCCCACCCTGCGCCCGGTCCGCGAGGCCGCCGAGACGCTCGCCCGGCTGATCGAGGAGATCCGCCGGGCCGAGGAGCAGGCCCGGGCCCGGACCGGGCTGGCCGCCGCCGCCCTCGCCGAGCAGGACGTCGCCGAGCTGCCGGCGCCGCCCGAGCTGGACCCGCCCGCGGTCGAGCTGCCGCCGCTGACCGCGGCCGCGGCGAAGGCCCTGGCCGGCCGGTTCGCCGCGGACGCCGACGAGCTGGAGATCCAGCAGAAGAGCCTGGACCGGATCACCGGCCGGCTCGGCCTGCCGGACGTGGTCACCTTCTCCGACGTCGAGCTGGTCACCGTGATCGCCGAGCTCGGCGCCCGCCCGGACAAGCCGGAGTCGGCCTGGTTCGGGCCCGGCGCGCAGGCCGGCGTGCACGCCGCGGCCGGCGCGCTGCGGCGGCACGTCGAGGCGGTCGCCGCGGCCCGCGCCCAGGCCCGCGAGTACTTCACCGAGGCGGTCCTGCACGAGCCGGTCGAGGATCTCGCCGAGCGGTTCGCCACCGTGCACCGCGGCATGCGCAAGCTCCTGGCCGGGCACCGCTGGGACAAGGAGACCGTGGTCGCGCTCGCCGAGCCCGGCGTCACCGCCGACGAGGCGGTCGCCAACCTGCCGCTCGCGGTCGCCTGGCGGCGCGCCAACGAGGGCCTGATCGCGGCGGAACGGCAGAACGCGGCCATGCTGGGCCGCTACTGGCGGCGGCTGGACACCGACTTCCTGGCGATCGGCCGGGCCCTGGAGACGGTCGGCGAGGCGCTGCGGGTGACGCCGCCGGAGGCGCTCGCCGCGGTGATCGCGTACGTCTGCAACCGCGCCGGCGACGGCGAGCTGCTGCGCGTGGTGAACGAGGCCCGCGACGTGTTCCGGCACTGGCGGACCACGCTGCACCCGGCGCCCGAGGCGGCCGCCCGGCCGGAGCTCGGGCTCGGCCCGGTGGTCGCCGCGGTCGAGTGGCTGCGCGCCCAGGTCGGGCCGCTGCGGGCGGCGTCCGCCGCGGTCGGCCAGCTCGACGCGGTCGCCAAACGGGAACTGGACGTGGCGTCGGCGGCGGAGATCGCCGCGGTGCGCAAACAGGTGGTCGCGTCGGCCCGGGCGCTGGCCGAGGCCGCGCCGGGGCTGCAGGCCGCGCTCGGCGACATGTACCGCGGGCGGGACACCGATCTGCGGGCGATCGGCCAGGCGCTGGACTGGGCGGCCGGGGCCCGTACCCTGCGGACCGGGGCGGACGCGGCGCTCACCGGGGACCAGGCCGCGGCGCTGCGAGCCACCCGGAACCCGGACCTGAGCACGCTGATCGAACTGTGGCAGGAGGCCCGGCAGCGGATCATCGACGCGTTCGGCCCGGCCCGGCAGGTCCGGCTCGGCACCACCCTGGACCGCTACGAGACGGCCCGGGACCTGCTGCGCGACCTGCGCGACGACGAGTCCGGCCAGCGCGAGTGGTTCGACTACCTGGCGGCCCGCGAGGTGCTCGCCGAGCACGGCCTGGACACCGCCGTCGACTACTGCGCCGACCACGGCATCGAGGTCGGGCGGCTCGGCCGGGTGATCGAGCGGACCGTCTACCGGGCCTGGGCGGACGCGGTCATCGCCGAGGACGAGCGGCTCGAACCGCTCGCCTCGATCGAGCGCAACGAGTTGGTCGAGGAGTTCCGCCGGCTCGACGCCGACCTGATGCAGGACGCGGCCGGCACGATCATCGAGGCGCTGAACGCGCGGCGGCCGGCGGTCACCGCCGACGGCGCGCCCGCGCTGATCCGGGCCGAGGGGCTCAAGACCGACGGCCACCTCCCGGTCCGCGAGCTTCTCGACCGTACGTGGGACGCCACCGCCGCCCTCAAACCGTGTTTCGTGATGCCGCCGGCCGCGGTCAGCCGCTACCTGCCGGCCGGTGAGCGCTTCGACGTGGTGATCATCGACGAGGCGTCCCGGATGACGCCGGCCGCCGCGGTGGCCTGCGCCCACCGCGGGAAGTCGCTCGTGGTGATCGGCGACGACGCCCAGCTCGCCCCGGCCGGCGGCGGCCCGTCGGTGCTGGTGGCCGCGAACGACTGCGCCGCGTTCACCCGGCTCGCGCTGACCCGGCACTACCGCAGCCGGCACGAGTCGCTGATCGGCTTCGCCAACCACACGTTCTACCAGGACCGCCTGGTCACGTTCCCGAGCGCGCACCCGGCCGGGCCGGACCTCGGCCTGCGGCTGCTGCCGCCGGTCGACGCGCCGGTCGAGGCCGCGCTGGTCGCCGAGCGGGTCGCGCACCACTTCAGCACCCGGCCGACGCTGTCGCTCGGCGTGGTCACGCTGACCACCGGCCAGGCCGACGCGGTCGCCGACGCGGTGGAGACCGTGCTCGGCGCCCGGCCCGACCTGGAACGGTTCCTCGGCGACGACCCGCTGACCGGCTTCTTCGTCAAGCCCGCCGACGCGGCGCAGGGCGACGAGCGGGACGTGATCATCCTGTCCACCGGAGCGGACCTCGCCGCGGCGGGCGGCCCGGCCGGCGCCCGGCGCCTGGACGTCGCGATCACCCGGGCCCGCCAGCGCGTCGAGGTGGTCACCTCGATCGCCGAGGCGCGGCGCGAGGAACCGGCCGACGAGGGGGAGCGGCGGCTGGCCGCGTACCTCGACTCCGCCGGGCTGCCGGGCGAGGAGAGCGCGCTGTCGCCGATGGCCGAGTCGGTCGCCGAGGTGGTCGAGAAGTGGGGCTACGCGGTCACCCGCCAGGTCGGCGCGGGGCGGAGCCGGATCGAGATCGGGATCCGGCACGCCGAGCCGGTCGGCGGCGCCTACGCCCTGGGCATCCAGTGCGACGGCCCCGGATACGCCGCGTTCCCGCTGGCCCGGGACCGGGACCGGCTGCACGAGCAGGTCCTGCACGGCCTCGGCTGGCACCTGCACCGGGTCTGGAGCGTCGCCTGGTTCCGGGACCGGGCCGAGGAGGAGGGCCGGCTGCGCGCCGCGATCGAGAACGCGCTCGCGGTCCCGGACGTC
The DNA here is from genome assembly GCF_019704555.1 of Actinoplanes sp. L3-i22. Taxonomy (NCBI): domain Bacteria; kingdom Bacillati; phylum Actinomycetota; class Actinomycetes; order Micromonosporales; family Micromonosporaceae; genus Actinoplanes; species Actinoplanes sp. L3-i22. The sequence goes on along the minus strand of NZ_AP024745.1, from coordinate 8,650,887 downwards.
TTCGCCGAGCCCGACGTCGACCTGGTCACCCGGCCCGCGCAGCCGCCCGAGTGGGCGCTGCCCTACCAGCACGCGGTGCTCGAACCGCTGCCGGCGGCGGCCCGGGTCAACGACGCGGTGGTGCGGGCGCTGCTGATCCGTACCGTCGAAAGAATTGCCGAGGTCGAAGGCCCGGTGCACATCGCCGTGGTGGTGCGCCGGATCCGCGAGGCCTGGGCGATCAGCCGGGTCACCCAGCCGATCCGCCAGGCCATCGAATCGGCTGTCGCCGATTCAAGTGCGACCTTCGACGGTACGTTCGTGACCGCCGCCGACGCGCCGATCCCGGCCGTGCGGGTCCCGGGCGACGAGGTGTCCCGCAAGCCGGAGCAGGTCGCCGAGTCCGAGCTGCAGCTGGCCCTGGAGTACCTGGTGCTGGACGCCGGCCTGGTGGAGAGCGACGACCTGCTCGCCGCGGCGGCCCGGCTGTTCGGGTGGAGCTCGAACAAGGCGGGGTCGGCGCGGCTCGCCGCGATGCTGGACGACCTGGTCGCCGGGGGGCGGCTGATCGCCCACCGGAACGGCCTGATCGCCGCGCCGGCGGACGACCTGCTCGACCTGCCCGACCCGGCCACCCTGCCGCGCCGCGACGACACGCCCTCGGTCAGCCTCGAAACCCCGGAGACGGTCACCCACCGCTGACCGCTCGCGCTCACCGGCCGGCGCTCGTGGTCGTGTTCCGGGCTTCGGGCGACCGTGCGTGCCGGCCGGGGCGGGAGGCGCGGCTGGGCGTGGGGTGCCGGCGGCGTCGCGGGCGGGGTGCGGGCGGGCGTGGGCACCCGCCGTACGTCTCAATTGGTTTGATCTAGATCGGACATGTCGAGGACGAAGCGGTAGCGGACGTCGCCCTTCTCCAGGCGGGTCAGGGCCTCCTCGACCCGGGCCGACGGCAGCACCTCGACGTCCGCGGTGATGCCCTTCTCGGCGCAGAACTCCAGCAGCTCAGCGGTGTGCCGGGTGCCGCCGGTGCCGGACGAGCTGAGGTTCTTGCGGCCGAAGGTCAGCTCCATCAGGCGGACCGGCGTCTCCAGCGGCAGGCCCAGGACGCTGAGCGTGCCCTCGAATGCGACCAGGCGCAACAGCGGCGAGAGGTCGTGCCGGGCGGCGATCGTGTCGAGGATCAGGTCGAACCGGCCGGACGCCGCACTCAGCTGATCGTCATCGGTCGTGACCAGCAGGTCGGTGGCGCCCAGGGCGCGGGCGTCGGCGGCCTTCTCCGGCGTGCGGCTGAGCACGGTGACCTCCGCGCCGAGCGCGACCGCGAGCTTCACGCCGAGGTGCCCGAGCCCGCCGAGGCCGGCGACCGCGACCCGGCTGCCCGGGCCGATCCCGGCCGCCCGCATCGGCTCCCACATGGTGATGCCGGCGCACATCAGCGGGGCCGCGGCGGCCGGGTCGAGGGCGTCGGGCAGCCGGTAGGCGAACTTCTCCCGCAGCACGTACTCCCGGCTCCAGCCGCCCTTGGTGCCGGCGCCGTAGGTGGTGACGAGCCCGGTGTAGCAGAAGTTCTCCTGACCGATCGCGCACATCGCGCAGACGCCGCAGGAGTCGACGATCGTGCCGACCGCGACCCGGTCGCCGACGGCGAACCCGGTGACCTCGGCGCCGGTCGCGGTGACCGTGCCGGTGAACTCGTGGCCGGGCACCAGGCCGTCGGTGGGCTTGCCGACCAGGCCGTGCAGGGCGTGCAGGTCGCTGTGGCAGACGCCGCAGAAGTCGATTCGCACGGCGATGTCGTCGGCCCGCAGGTCACGGCGCTCGATCGTGGTGCGCCGCAGGGCGGTGGAGGTGCCGCTGCTCTGCCAGGCGGTGGTGGTCCGCATGCTTTCGTCCTTCCAGACAGACTATTCGGTCTGCCACCAACGTAGCGCCTTTTCGCGGAAAGACAAACCAACTCGTCTGTTTGTTAATCTGGTCGCATGCCAGCCCTGCCGACCAGCGCCCGCGGCGCCGCCACCAGCCGCCGGATCCTCGACGCGGCCGCCGAGGAGTTCGCCGAGCGCGGCATCGCCGGCGCCCGGGTCGACCGGATCATGGTCGCCGCGCAGACCAACAAGGCCCAGCTGTACGGCTATTTCGGCAGCAAGGACGCCCTGTTCGACGCGGTCGTGGCGGACCGGGCCGAGCGGCTGATCGACGCGCTGAGCTTCGACGCGGCGGACCTGCCGGGGTTCGCCGTCGCCGTCTACGACGAGAACCTGCGGCACCCCGAGTTGGTCCGGCTGACCGGGTGGCTGCGCCTGGAACGGCGGCCGGTCGGCCGGCTCGGCGGCGGCTCGGCCGACGAGCCGAAGTTCCAGGCGATCGCCCGGGCGCAGGCCGCCGGCCAGGTCCGGGCGGGGGATCCGGTGGAGCTGTTCGCGCTGGTGCTGGCGATGGCGTGCGCGTGGTCCCCGGCCAGCACCTTCTACGTGGCCACCGCGGACGAGCCCGAGGAGTCCCACGCACGCCGGCGCGCCCTGCTGCGCGACAGCGTCCGCCGGCTGGTCGCCCCCTAGCGGGGCAGGTCGCGGGTGACGACCTTGCCGGTGGCGTTGCGCGGCAGCTCGGCCAGGAACACCACGTCGCGGGGGACGCTGAAGCGGGCCCGGTGGTGCCGCACGTGCTCGCGGACCGCCTCCGGGTCGAGGGTCTCCGCCTCGCGCAGCACCAGGTAGGCCGCGAGCCGCTGACCGTACTCGTCGTCCGGGACGCCGATCACCGCCACCTCGCGGACCTGGGGCAGGTCGGCGAGCAGGCCCTCCACCTCGGCGGGGTACACGTTCTCGCCGCCGGAGACGATCATGTCGTCCTCGCGGCCGTCCACGTAGACCCGGCCGGCGGCGTCCACGTGGCCGAGGTCGCCGGTGGCCAGCAGACCCTCGTGCATGGTCTTCGAGGCGCCGTTCGTGTAGCCCTCGAACAGCATCTCGTTGCCGACGAACAGGCGTCCGACCTCGCCCGGCGGGACCGGTTCCCCGTCGTCGCCGAGCACGGCGACCTTCGTACCGTAGGGAGGTTTTCCCGCGGTGTTGGGGGCGAATCGCAGATCGGCGGGCGTGGCGATCGACGCCCACGACGCCTCGGTCGATCCGTAGAGGTTGTAGAGGACGTCGCCGTACCGATCCATGAATCGCGTGGCCAGCCCGCCGGGCAGCGCCGAACCGCTCACCGCGACCACCCGCAGGGGCGGTTTCCCGGTGCTCTCCGGCAATTCCAGGAATTGCTGGACCATCACCGGGACGGCGATCATGCCGGTGCAGGAATGCCGGATCAGATCGCCGACGATCGCGGCCGGATCGAATTTGCGGCGCAGCACCACGGTGGCGCGCAAGGCGAGCGCGATCTGCAGCCCGGCGAATCCCCAGGTGTGGAAGAGCGGCGCCGCGATCAGCACGCGTTCCTGCGCGCGCAACGGAATCCGGTCGATCACCGAGCAGAGCGGGCGGAATCCGCCGGGCGTCGGGCGGCGGGCCCCTTTCGGCACCCCGGTGGTCCCGGAGGTGAGCACGATGGTGCGCCCGGGGCGCTCCGGCGGGACCGTTCCCGATCCCCGCGGCGCGGCCGTGATCAGCTCCTCGAAGCGCTCCTCGCCGATCTTCTCCACGCCCTCGACCAGGGCGACCCGCGGCGCGAACTCGTCGTCGAAGATCAGCGCGCGCAGGCCCTGGTCCTTCGCGACCGAGGCCAGCTGGCTCGGCGAGAGACCGGTGTTGATCAGCACCGGATCGGCGCCGAGGGTGGTCACGCCGATCAATGCCTCGATCATGCGCGCCGAATTCCGGCAGAGCAGACCGACGCGTTCCCCCGGCGCCGCCGGAAGGCTCGCGGCGAGCCGTTCCGCGCGGTCGACCAATTCGGCGTACGTGACCTCGCGCTGATCGTCGATGACCGCGATCCGCCGCGGGCTGCGGGCCGCGGCCTGGCGCAGCTCGCCGGCGAGCCCGAATCCCCACCGGCCGAGCGCCGCGAACTGCCGCACGATCCGGATCGGATTCCCGGGGTTCAGCAGCCCGCGCCGCAGCATCGTGGCACCGATGAAAAGCGCGTCCATGTCAGCGGATCTGCATGCCGGAGATCGCGCGGGAGATGACCAGGCGCTGAATCTCCGAGGTCCCCTCGAAAATGGTGTAGATCTTGGCGTCCCGGAACATCCGCTCGACCGGGTGCTCGCGCAGATAGCCGGCGCCGCCGAGGATCTGGATCGCCTTCTCGGTGACCGCGACCGCCACCTCGCCGGCCTTCAGTTTGGACATCGAGCCCTCGCCGGCGGTGAACGGCTTCTCGTTGCGGCCCATCCACGCGGCGCGCCAGACCAGCAGGCGTGCGGCGTCGATCTCCATCCGCATGTCGGCCAGGGCGAACGCGATCGCCTGGTTCTCGATGATCGGACGGCCGAAGGCGACCCGGTTCTTCGCGTACTCCAGCGCGTACTCGTAGGCGGCGCGGGCGATGCCGAGTGCCTGGGCGCCGACCGCGGGGCGGGACAGCTCGAACGTACGCATCGCGGCGTTCTTGTTCTTCGGCGCGGCGTTGCGGGCGCGGTCGAGACGCTCGTCGAGCGCGTCCTTGCCGCCGAGCAGGCAGCTGCCCGGGATCCGCACGTCGTCGAGGAAGACGTCCGCGGTGTGCGAGGCGCGCAGGCCGAGCTTCTTCAGCTTCTTCGTGCCGACCAGGCCGGTCGTGCCGGGCGGGACGATGAACGCGGCCTGCCCGCGCGAGCCGAGCGACGGGTCCACACTCGCGGTGACCACGTGGATGTTGGCGATGCCGCCGTTCGTCGCGTACGCCTTCTGGCCGCTGAGCACCCACTCGTCGGTGGCCTCGTGGTAGACCGCGCGGGACTTCATCGCGGCGACGTCCGAGCCGGCCTCCGGCTCGGTCGAGCAGAACGCCGCGACCTTCGGGTCGTCGGCGTCGCCGAAGCACTGCGGCACCCACTCGACCAGCTGCTCGGGCGTGCCGGAGCCGTAGATCGCGGCGACCGCGAGCGAGGTGCCGGAGATCGCCATGCCGATGCCGCCGTCGCCCCAGAAGAGCTCCTCGTTGGCGATCGGCAGGGACAGGCCGGAGTTGTCCGACCAGGTGTTGATCAGGAACTCGAAGCCGTAGAGACCGATCTTGGCGGCCTCCTGCAGCACCGGCCAGGGGGTTTCCTCGCGCTCGTCCCACTCGGCGGCGGCCGGGCGGATGACCTGCTCGGCGAAGCCGTGCACCCAGTCGCGCAGATCCGATTGTTCCTCGTTGAGATCGAGCCAGAACTCCACAGCGGTGCCCATTCTTCTCCGGCGTGACGCGTACTTAACTCGTCAGTAACCCTACGGGCGCGTTACCGGGCTCACAACCCCCCGGGGTTTTTCACCTCCAAGGAGATCAGACTCCGAAACTTTCGGAGGCTGCCAACTGCTGATTCATGCGCTGAACCGGTTGAGGTTTCCGGAACATGTCGGTAGCGTTTCGGTCGGCGTCGATAAGCGTCGATGCCTCCAGATCCCCGACTGGAGCTCCCCATGAAACGAACGCACGCCATCCTCACCGTCCTGACGGCCGGCGCCCTCGCCGCGAGCGCCGTCCTCACCTTCTCGCCCAGTGCGAACGCGGCCACCACGCTCGGCTCGGCCGCCGCGGCCAAGGGAAAGTACTTCGGCACCGCCGCCGCGGCGTACAAGTTCAGCGACTCGGTCTACACCGGAATCCTGGACCGCGAGTTCACCATGGTCACCCCGGAGAACGAGATGAAGTGGGACGCCACCGAGCCGTCCCAGAACTCGTTCAGCTACTCCAGCGCCGACACCATCGTGAACCGGGCCAAGGCCAACGGGCAGCGGGTCCGCGGCCACGCCCTGGCCTGGCACTCGCAGCAACCCGGCTGGGTGTCGTCGCTGTCCGGCACCGCGCTGCGCAACGCGATGATCAACCACATCACCAACGTCGCCACCCACTACAAGGGCCAGCTGTACGCCTGGGACGTGGTCAACGAGGCGTTCTCCGACAACGGCGACGGCTCGCGGCGCAGCTCCAACCTGCAGAACACCGGCAACGACTGGATCGAGGTGGCGTTCAAGACGGCGCGGGCCGCCGACTCCACCACGAAGCTCTGCTACAACGACTACAACACCGACGGCGTCAACGCGAAGAGCACCGCGGTCTACAACATGGTCAAGGACTTCCTGGCCCGCGGCGTCCCGATCGACTGCGTCGGCTTCCAGTCGCACATCAACTCGGCGTCCCCGCTGCCCAGCGACTACCAGGCGAACCTGCAGCGCTTCGCGGACCTGGGCGTCGAGGTGCAGATCACCGAGCTGGACATCGCCGGCTCGGGCACCGCGCAGGCGACTACGTACGCGAACGTGGTCAAGGCCTGTCTCGCGGTCACCAAGTGCGCCGGCATCACGGTGTGGGGCATCCGCGACTCGGACTCGTGGCGCTCCGGCGACACCCCGCTGCTCTTCGACAACAGCGGTAACCCGAAGGCCGCGTACAACTCGGTGATCTCCGCGTTCGGCGCGACCACCACCAGCCCGTCGGCGTCGGTCAGCGTCAGCCCGTCGGCGAGCAGCAGCTCGCCGAGCACCGGCGGGGCCTGCACGGCCACGTTCTCGAACAACGCGTGGACCGGTGGCTTCGTCACCACGGTCACGGTCAAGGCCGGCTCGTCCGCGCTGACCGGCTGGAAGGTCGGGATCACCCTGCCGTCCGGCGCCGCGATCACCAACTCGTGGAGCACCACGGCCAGTGGCTCCAGCGGCGCGGTGACGTTCGCCAACGTCGGCTACAACGGCGCGGTCGCGGCCGGGGCCAGCACCAGTTTCGGCTTCCAGGGCACCGGCTCGGCGCCGTCCGGCACGGCCGGCTGCACCGCTTCCTGACCCGAGGTTTGCCCGGGGCCGTCATGCTCAGCACATGATCTGGCGGCCCCTTCCTCTCGTCGCGCTGGCCCTGCTGGCCGGCTGCACCGGCTCCGGCGACCGGTCGGCCCCGGCCGCCTCGCCTTCGGCATCGGCGTGCGCCGGAGGACAGACCACTTTCGGTACGGCGATCAAGGGCACCCTGCTGACCGGCGTCACCCCGGTCGACGAGATGGTCGTGAAGAACGTCCAGCTGGCCGTCGAGTACGAGGAGATCAACACCCGGACCGCCGAGCTGCGGACCACCGCCCGGGTGCCGGCCGAGCAGATCTACCGGGAACTGGCCGCGACGTACGCGGACAGCCGGCCCCTGGTCGACTACGGGACCGTGCACCACCCGGCGACCGGCGAGTCGTTCAGCGTCGACGGCACCGGACGGTTCGTCAACTACGAGTGGATCCGGACCGTCGACACGCCGTTCCACTACACCTGCGGCGGCACCACCGCGGACGGCACCGTGGTGAGCTGGGAGGCCGCCGGCACCAGCGGCATGCTGGACTGCGACGAGCCGGACCAGGGTCCGTCGGACGCGGCCGACGAACCCGAGCGGAAGGCCCGCGAGATGCGCTGCTAGCGCCCGCCGAGTCCGTTCACCACCTTTCCGCAAGCTTTCCGCAGCCCGGGACCGGGACCGTCGGGTCATCGGAGTTCCCTGCGGAAGGAGAGATTGCCATGACCTCAACCCGATCATCGTGGACCGTGGCACGTCTGCTGGTCGCCCTGGCCCTGGGCATCCTGGGGCTGGTCGCGGCGGCGTCATCGGCCACCGCCGCGCCGGCGGCCGGCAACGCCCGGGCGGCCGCCGCGATCGCCGGCTGCCCGGCCGACTCGGTGTGCCTCTACAACGACAAGGACTACCAGGGCCACGTGTTCACCCTCGGGGCCGGTGACGCGATCCCGAGCCTGCACGTCTTCCCGTGCGCCGGCTGTGACAGCCCGAAGCACGGCGCCGGCGACGGCAACTTCGGCGACCAGATGAGCGCGTGGGTGAACAACACGTCGTGGTCGTACTGCTGGTACTACGACATCAACTACGGCAGTTTCGTGGGCACGATGCCGGCCGGGCAGGCGGTCTCCTGGGTCGGCAAGCGCGCCCAGGACGAGGCCTCCTCGATCCGGCCCTGCTGATCCGCGGTCACCGGGCCGGGCACCTCGCCCGGCCCGGTCTCCCGCGTCCCGGCGGCGGCCAGCGCCGCCGCCATCCCGTTGCGCGCCGACGCCTGCCCGATCCGGTCGCCCAGCGCCCGGAACAGCTCGAGAGCCTGGCGGTGGTGGTCGCGGGCCTGCTCGTACCGGCCCAGCCGGGTCTCGCAGGCGGCCAGCCGGTCCAGGGTCTCGGCCTGGCTGCTGCGGTGGCCGAGCACCCGGAACAGGGTGAGCGCCCGGCGGTGCCGGTCGGCGGACCGGGCGTGGTGACCCGAGCGGGCCTCGATCTCGCCGAGACTGTTGAGCGCCCACGCCTCCCCGAAGGTGTGCCCGGCCCGGCGGTGCAGGGTGAGCGCCAGCTCGGCGTGTTCCCGAGCCTGGCGGTCGCGGCCGAGGCGAGCGCCGACCGACGCCAGGCGGGTCAGCGCGTGCGCCTCGCCGGTCAGATCGCCGAGCCGCCGGTAGCGCAGCATCGCCTGCTCGTAGCGGGCCGCCGCGTCGGCGTACCGGGCCTGCTGCTCGTCGACACCGGCCAGGTTGCCCAGCGCGCGGGCCTGGCCTAGCTCGTCGCCGGCGCGTTCGGAGAGCCGGCGGGCCTGTTCCAGTTGCTCGACCGCGATCTCCGGCCGCCCGGCGAGTCCGTTCAGGTGGGCGAGGGCGTTCAGCGCGTACGCCTCGGCGGCGGCGTCGCCGAGCGCCCCGGCCGCGGCCCGGGCGCTGCTGTGGATGGTCACGGCGGCGGTGTGATCGTCGCCGTCCAGGTAGCGGTATAGCAGCGCGGACGCCCGAACCGCCGGCACCGGCCGATCGTGTGCCGCGGCGTGCGCCGCCACCGCGGCCAGGTTCGGCAGTTCCCGGCGCAGCCACCGGCGGGCCGCGACCGCGTCGGCGATCTCCGGCGCCGGGGTGGCCGACTCCGGGATGGCCGGGCGGCGGCCGGCCTCCCCCGGGTAGAGGATCCGCATCGCCGCGGCCGCGGCGGCCAGGTAGTGGTCGAGCAGCCGGGTCACGGCCGCGTCCGGGTCGGTGCCGGCGGGCGGGTCGGCGGCGAGCCGGACGGCGTACGCGCGCAGCAGGTCGTGCAGCCCGTAACGGTCCGGGCCGGTCAGCTGGAGCAGGTGGGCGCGCAGCAGCACGGCGAGGTCGCGGCGCACGTCGAGCAGCCCGGCGCCGGCCAGCGCGGCCGCGGCGTACGGGTCCGGATGCGGCCCCGGATGCAGTCCGAGCAGGGTGAACAGGCGGACCGCCGACGCCGGCAGATGCCGCAGCGACCAGGAGAACACCGCGCTGACCGCGGCGTGCGGATCCGCGCCGTCGCTGAGCAGATCGAGGCGCCGCTGCTGTTCGGTCAGCTCCCGGGTGAGCGCCGCCAGGCCGGTCGCCGGCCGGGTGGCGGCCAGCTCCGCCGCGATCCGCAGGGCCAGGGGGAGCCCGGCACACTGCTCGGCCAGGCGGGCCGCGGCCCGTGGCTCCCGGTCGACGCGGACGCCCACGAGGTGCCGCAGCAGGCGGGCCGCGTCGCCCGCCGGCAACAGGTCCAGGACGATCCGGTGGGCCCCGTTGACCGAGACCAGCCCGGCCAGCGAGTCCCGGCTGGTGATCAGGACCAGGCAACCGGCCGCGCCGGGCAGCAGGTGCCGCAGCTGCGCCACGGTGGACGCGTTGTCCAGCACGATCAGCATGCGCCGGCCGGCGAGCAGGGTCCGGTAGTGGGCGGCCCGCGCGTCCAGGCCGGCCGGGATCGGCTGCCCGGCGCCGGCCAGCGGGGTCAGCAGCGTGCCGAGAGCGTCGATCGGGGCGACCGGCTGCTCCGGGTCGTAGCCGCGCAGGTTGAGGTAGAGCTGACCGTCCGGGAAGCGGTCGCGGACCCGGTGCGCCCAGCGCACGGCGAGCGCGGTCTTGCCGACCCCGGCCGTACCGGTGAGGCAGATCGTCAGCGGGCCCGCGCCGGCGGCGGCGAGCAGGCGGTCGCACGCGGCCAGCTCGTCCGCCCGGCCGGTGAAGGCGGTGACGTCGGCCGGCAGCCCGGCCGGCACCGGACCGGCCGCCGGGGCCGGCGGCTCGCCGCGCAGCACCGTCCGGTGGGCGGCCCGCAGCTCGGGGCCGGGGTCGATGCCGAGCTCGTCGCGCAGCAAGCGCCGGGTGCGGTCGAAGCGGTCCAGCGCGTCGGCGCTGCGGCCGGCCGCGTGCAGGGCCAGGATCAGCGCGGCCGCGGCCGGTTCCAGCAGCGGTCGCTCCTCGACCAGCTCGGTCAGCGGCGCCAGCACGACGGCCGCCGCGCCGAGCTCGAGCTCGGCGTGCGCCCAGGCCACCACGGCCTGCTCGTGGTCCTGCCGCAGGGTGTCCCGCATCCGGTCGGCCCAGGAACCGGCGACGCCGGCGAGCGGGTCACCGCGCCACAACGCCAGCGCGGCACGCAGGGTGGCGGCCCGGTCCGCGCCGGGCCGGCCGGCCTCGCGGCTGCGGGCCAGCAGGTCCCGGAAGCGGAGCACATCCACCTGGTCGGGGCCGACGTCCAGCCGGTAGCCACCGGTCGCGCGGGTCAGCGGGGCGGCGCCGGGACCGCCGGCCCGCGCGAGGGCACGGCGCAGGCGGGCGATGTGGGCGTAGAGGGAGCGGCGCGCCTGCGGCGGCGCGGCCTCGCCCCACACCCGGTCGATGAGCGTGTCGCGGCTGACCGGCCGGCCCGCCTCCAGCAGCAGCACCGCCAGCACGGCCCGCTGGCGAGGCTCACCGATCGCCGCCGGCCGGCCCCCGGCCAGCACCTCGACCGGCCCCAGAACGTGGAAGTCCACTCGCGCGCTCCTGCCTGTCGCCCCGGCGATCGCCGGGGCCCGGTAGTCACGTCGGTGCGAGTCTCTCCCCGGCACGCGGTGCCGGGGAGTACCTGTGACGGCTATCGGACGCAGGCCGGGGTTCAGCGCTCCAGGATGGCGACGACGCCCTGGCCGCCGGCCGCGCAGACGGAGATCAGGCCGCGGCCCGAGCCCTTCGTCGCCAGCAGCTTCGCGAGGGTGGCCACGATCCGCCCGCCGGTCGCGGCGAACGGGTGCCCGGCGGCCAGCGAGGAGCCGTTGACGTTGAGCTTGGCCCGGTCGATCGAGCCGAGCGGCGCGTCCAGCCCGAGCTTCTCCTTGCAGAACTGCGGCGACTCCCAGGCGGCCAGCGTGGACAGCACCTGCGACGCGAACGCCTCGTGGATCTCGTAGTAGTCGAAGTCCTGCAGGGTGAGGCCGTTGCGGGCGAGCATCCGGGGCACCGCGTAGGCCGGCGCCATCAGCAGCCCCTCGTCGCCGTGCACGTAGTCGACCGCGGCCGCCTCCGAGTCCGCGAAATACGCCAGCACCGGCAGCGAGTGCGCCTCGGCCCACTCCTCGGAGGCCAGCAGCACGGTCGACGCGCCGTCGGTCAGCGGCGTGGAGTTGCCCGCCGTCATGGTCGCGCCCGCCTTGCCGTAGACCGGCTTGAGCGACGCCAGCTTCGCCGCGGTGCTGTCGGCCCGCAGGTTCTGATCCCGGGTCAGTCCCAGATAGGGCGTCATAAGATCATCGAAAAATCCGCTTTCGTACGCCGCGGCCAGATGCCGATGCGACGCCAGCGCCAGCTCGTCCTGCGCCTCGCGGGTCACGTTCCACTTCAGCGCGGTGATCGCGGCGTGCTCGCCCATCGACAGGCCGGTGCGCGGCTCGGCGTTGCGCGGGATCTCCGGCTTCAGCGCCTGCTGCGGGCGCAGCTTGGCGACGGCCTTGAGCCGCGCGCCGAGCGTCCGGGCCCGGTTCAGCTCCAGCAGCGCCTGCCGCATGTCCTCGTTCACCTGCAGCGGAGCGTCCGACGTGGTGTCCACGCCGCCCGCGACGCCGGCGTCGATCTGGCCCAGCGCGATCTTGTTGGCGACCAGGATCGCCGCCTCCAGGCCGGTGCCGCAGGCCTGCTGGATGTCGTAGGCCGGGGTCCGCGCGTCGAGCCGGGACCCGAGCACCACCTCGCGGGTCAGGTTGAAGTCGCGCGAGTGCTTGAGGACGGCGCCCGCGACGACCTCGCCGAGGTGCTCGCCGGCCAGGCCGAACCGGGCGATCAGCCCGTCCAGCGCGGCGGTGAGCATGTCCTGGTTCGAAGCGGCGGCATACTTCCCGTTCGACCGGGCGAACGGGATACGGTTACCGCCCAGGACGGCGACGCGGCGCACGGTCGGCACGACGATCCTCCACACATCGACAAAGACTTAGCTACTGACCGGTAGGGTACTCGCATGGCTGACAGGTACGCGAACTTCGCCAACTCCGGTCTGGGCCGGTCCGTGGTCAAGCGTCTCGGGCTGCCCGACCCGCCCCGGTTGCGACGCTACCGCGCCGGTGACCCGGTCGCGGCCGGTCCGGTGCTGCTCGGCGCGGCACCCGGGGGACGGCTCGCCGAGCCGGTCGGGAAGCTGCTGGAGAGTGCCGGCGTCACGGTCCTGGAGTCCGGCGGGGACGGCGCGAAGTACGCCGCGCTGGTCTTCGACGCGACCGGGATCAGTGACTCCACCGGACTCCGGGCGCTGTTCGACTTCTTCCACCCGTACGCCCGCAGTCTGAACGTCTCCGGCCGCGTGATCGTGCTGGGCACCCCACCGGAAGCCACGGCGGACCCGAAGGAGGCGACCGCGCAGCGGAGCCTGGAGGGTCTGACCCGGAGCATCGGCAAGGAGTTCGGCCGCGGCGTGACGGCCCAGCTGGTCTACGTCGCGCCGGGCGGCGAGCAGACCGTCGAGTCGACGCTGCGGTTCCTGCTCAGCGGCCGCTCCGCCTACGTGTCCGGCCAGGTGATCCGGGTCGGTGCCGGCAGCGTGTCCACGCCGGCCGACTGGGCGCAGCCGCTCGCCGGCAAGCTCGCCCTGGTCACCGGCGCGGCCCGGGGGATCGGCGCGTCGATCGCGGCGATCCTCGCGCGGGACGGCGCCGAGGTGATCGCGCTGGACGTGCCCGGCGCCGGCGACGCGCTCGCGGACGTCGCCAACAAGGCCCGCGGCCGCGCGCTGCAGCTCGACCTGACCGCCCCGGACGCCCCGGAACGGCTCGCCGGATACCTGGCGGCCGGGCCGAACGGCGGCGTCGACATCCTGGTGCACAACGCCGGCATCACCCGCGACAAGACGATCTTCAAGATGGACGAGAGTCGCTGGGACTCGGTGATCGGGGTCAACCTGACCGCGCCCGAGCGGGTCAACGACCTGCTCCTCGACCAGGGCCTGATCAGGTCGGGCGGGCGGATCGTCGGGGTCGCCTCGATCGCCGGGATCGCCGGGAACCGCGGGCAGACCAACTACGCGACCAGCAAGGCCGGGGTGATCGGGCTGGTCCAGTCGACCGCGCCGGCGCTGCTGGCGAAGGGCATCACGATCAACGCGGTGGCGCCCGGCTTCATCGAGACGGCGATGACCGCGAAGATGCCGATCGGGCTCCGGGAGGCCGGCCGCCGGCTGAACAGCATGTCGCAGGGCGGGCTGCCGGTCGACGTGGCCGAGACGATCGCCTGGTTCGCGTCGCCCGGGTCCGCGACGATCAGCGGGAACGTCGTGCGGGTCTGCGGCCAGAGCCTGCTGGGGGCCTGACGTGGTGGCCGTGGTCGAGCTGACCGAAGGGCCCGGGACCGGCGTGGCGTACGCGAAGGCCGCCCTCGGCCTGCTCCGGCGGCCCGGCTCGGTGCTGCCGGACGTCGAGCTGGTGCATCGCGGCGTGACCGTCTCGCGGGCGCACCTGGCCCGCTACGACCGGGTGTGCGGGCTGCGGCTCACCGACGCGCTGCCCGCCACCTACCCGCACATCCTGGCGTTTCCGCTGGCCATGCGCCTGATGTCGGCGGCCGGGTTCCCGCTGCCGATGATCGGCCTGGTGCACGTGGCCAACCGGATCACCGTGCGCCGGCCGATCGACGCGGGGAGCCGGCTCGACCTGACCGTGCGCGCGGCCGACCTGCGGGAGCATCCGCGCGGGCGGCAGTTCGACATGGTCGCGACCGCGTCGGTGGACGGCGAGGAGGTGTGGCGCGGCGTCTCCACCTACCTGCGGAAGGAATCGTCCCCGGCCGGCTCCGGTTCCGGTGCCTCGTCCGACGCGGCCCCGGCCGGTGGGGCGGTCTGGCGCCTGCCCGCCCGGATCGGCACCGACTACGCCGCCGTCTCCGGCGACCGCAACCCGATCCACACGTCGCGGCTGGGGGCGAAGCTGTTCGGCTTCCCGCGGCAGATCGCGCACGGCATGTGGACCAAGGCGCACTGCCTGGCCGCCCTGGAGGGCCGCCTGCCCCCGGCCTACACCGTCGAGGTCGCCTTCAAGCAGCCGATCCTGCTCCCGTCGACGGTCCGCTTCACCTCAACATCAACTTCCGGGGGTACGGCGTGGGACTTCGCCGTCCACGGCAAACGCCCCCACCTGACCGGAACGATCACCCCGCCCTGACCGGCCCGGTGGCCTGACCGGTGTGACCACCGTTACCAAAGGCCGGATACCGGAAGATACTGGCTGGTAGATGACTTGTCGGGGTCGTGGCTGAGACTCGCACGATTGCCCCGCCCGCCGACGACCTCGCTCCGGGAGAGCTGCTCCCGCTGGGGCGCCGCTTCCGGATCGTTCTGGTGCTCGGCTTCCTGACCGCCCTCGGGCCGCTGACGATCGACATGTACCTGCCGTCGCTGCCGACGATCACCGACGACCTGCACGCCACCGCCGCCGCGGTGCAGCTCACGCTGACCGGGACGCTGATCGGGCTGGCGTTCGGCCAGCTTCTGGTGGGCCCGCTCGCCGACGCGGTCGGGCGGCGGGTCCCGCTGCTGGCCGGCATCGCGGTGCACGTGCTCGCCTCGGTGCTCTGCGTCCTCGCGCCGAACCTGGCCGTGCTCGGCTCGCTGCGGGTGCTGCAGGGTCTGGGCGCCGCCGCGGCCGCGGTCATCGCGATGGCGATGGTGCGGGACCTGTTCGACGGGCTGTCCGCGGCCCGGCTGTTCTCCCGGCTGATGCTGGTCGTCGGGGTGGCGCCGATCCTGGCGCCGACCATCGGCGGCCTGGTGCTGAACTGGACGTCCTGGCGCGGCGTGTTCGTGGTGCTCACCGGCGTGGGCCTGGCGATCATGGCGGCCACCGCGGTGGTGCTGCCGGAGACGCTGCCGGTCGCCCGCCGCCGCAACGGTGGGGTGCTGGGCACGTTCCGGGACTACGGCCGGCTGCTCACCGACCGGGTGTACGTGGGCCTGACCCTGGTGGCCGGCCTGGCCATGGCGGCGCTCTTCGCCTACGTCAGTGGCGCGTCGTTCGTCCTGCAGGATCAGTTCGGGATGAGCGAGCAGCAGTTCGCGCTGATCTTCGCGGCCGGCGCGGTCGGCCTGATCGGGGCCACCCAGCTGAACGTGCGCCTGCTGCGCCGCTGGACCCCGCAGCAGATCATGGCGGCCTCGCTGGTCGCCGGCCTGGTCTTCGGCCTGGTCATGCTGGTCCTCGCGGCCACCGAGCTGGGCGGGCTGACCGGCATCCTGATCCCGCTCTGGCTGGTGCTCTTCACGGTCGGCCTGGTCATGCCGAACGCGCCGGCCCTGGCGCTGAACCGGCACGGCGAGGCGGCCGGCACCGCGGCGGCGCTGCTCGGCGCGGTCCAGTTCGGGGTGGGCGCGCTGGCCGCCCCGCTGGTCGGTGTCCTGGGCGTCGGCGCGGTGGCGATGGCCGTCGTGGTCTTCGGCGGGATGCTGGCCGCGACCGTGGTGTGCTTTCTGGTGGTCCGGCCGCACCGCCTCCCGGCGGAGCGACCGGACACCGTCGTCGTGCTCGCGCACTAGGTCAGAACGAGAACTTGTCGTAACCGTCGTTGTTGCAGGTCCGGCGCTGGGCGATGCAGTTGCGGACCCGCTGGTTCATGGCGGCCGCGTTCCACATCAGGAACGCGTCGCCGTGCATCGACGAGGCGCTCTTGCCGGCCGGGTCGGAGGACAGGTAGTAGCCGGCCTTCGAGCCGGTCACGCCGTACGTGATCTCGAACGTCAACGCCGGGATCCGCACCGGGTGGTCGGCGGGGCAGCCCTCGTTCGTACCGAAAGCAATATGGTCTTTGTGGTTGGGGCTGTCCAGGTGCTTGCCGTCCCAGCAGTCCGGGAATTGCAGGGTGAAGTGCAGGTGCGCCGGGCTGCCACAGATCGGCCAGTTCCCGTTGGTGCTGCGGGAGTCGCCGTCGAGATTGCCGGGGCCGTAGAACGCGCAGTAGAACTGGCCCTGGGCGCCGCGCGGTGTCGGCACCTTCTTCTTGGCGTCCCCGGCGATCTCGCGCAGGCCGTTCGGCATCGGCATGATCCCGGTCGAATTGCTCCGGATCGAACGGTAATAGACGCGGAAACCGGTGGTCTCGACGGGCTTCTTTGTCGCGGCGTCGTAGAGCGTCGGCACCCAGTAGGCGGAATGGTCCACGGCCGGCTTGCAGGTGCTGGCGGTGAATTTCATCAGGTCGCCGGCGGTGGTGTCGGCGTCCAGGCCCTTGTTCCCGACGAACGAGTGCATGTGCGAGGCGCCGGGCAGGCCCGGGAAGACGATCGGATCGTCGGCTCCGCGGTGGCTGTAGGTGCAGTCGGCCCGGAACTCGGCCAGGTTGCCGGCGTCGCCGGGCGGGTCGGCCCTGGTCGCCTTGAACGCGGCGACCTGCGCCTTCCAGGCGACCGGGTCGATCGGGATCCAGCCACCCTTGGCGACCGGCGCGGCGGTCGACGGCGAGGCACTGGGCCGCGGCTTCACCGAGGCCGCGGCCGGGGAGGCGATCGGTGCCGACGGGACGGACGACGCCGAGGACTGCACCGAGACCGGGAGACTCGCGCTGGTGTCATCCGGCCGCGACCGGGTCAAGGTGACAACGGCGATCCCGGCGATCAGGACCACGGCCACTCCGGCCGCGGCGACGGCCAATCCCCGGGGGCGCCGCGCGTGGCGGCCGGGCTCATGGATCGCGGAAGACGACACGACTAACTCCCCACAACATTGCACGACGACGCCGGAATGTTATGCGTGCGGAGTGCGCACCCGGCCGGTCCTTAAAACAAAACAAAGGAAAGACTGGCCATTCGTACGCGATTTCCGGGCGCGCCGAGAAAAACCGTTATCGGCCGTCCCGGCGACCGTCTCAGGTAGCGGTGCGCAGCACTTCCGCGATCGCCTCGGCAGCCGTGGCCGCGTCCTCGCCGGTGGCGTGCACGGTCACCACGGCGCCGGCCGGGGCACCGAGGGACATGAGTTTCAGGGCGCTCCTCGCGGGGGCGGCGCGATGCTGATGGCGTACCTCGACAACTGCCGGAAAGCGGGCGGCGGCCCGGACCACCTCGCCGGCCGGGCGGGCGTGCAACGCCGCCGGCAACACCACCTCGATCGCGGTCTCATCAGAACTTGGCGACATCGCGGGCCTCCCGCGCGGCGTCGGCCACCTCGGTGAGGCCGGCGCCGGTCGACGCGGTGACCGCGGCGGCGACCGCGCCCTCCACGAACGGCGCGTCCACCAGCAGCGGGCCGGGACTGTCCTCGAGGACCGCGCGGGCGGTCAGCACCGCGCTGCCCAGATCGGCCAGGATGATCACCCCGGCGCCGGTGTCGGCCTGCGCGATCGCCTCGGCGAGCCGGTCCGGACTCGTGCCCAGCTCGCCGTCGAGCGTGCCGCCGGCCGCGACGATCGGCACCTCGGGCGTGGCCACCTGCCGCAACAGGTCACGCAGACCTGACGCCAACTGCTCGGAGTGCGAAACCAGCACGATTCCCACGAGCCCCATGGATCTCGACTCTAGACCGCGCGAGGATGCAGTGGGTGTTCGAGGAAATGCGGAGAGGAGCCGGTCGTGAAGAAATTCATCAACGATCCTGCCGATGTGGTGGCCCAGGCCCTGGCCGGGCTGGCCGCCGCCCATCCGGAGCTGCGGGTGGACACCGAGGAGCAGTACATCGCCCGGGCCGACGCGCCACGCCCCGGCAAGGTGGGCCTGGTCTCCGGCGGCGGGTCCGGGCACGAGCCGCTGCACGGCGGCTTCGTCGGGCCGGGCATGCTCGACGCGGCCTGCCCCGGTGAGGTCTTCACCTCCCCGGTGCCGGATCAGATCCTGGCCGCGACCAAGGCCGTCGACGGCGGCGCCGGCGTGGTCCACATCGTCAAGAACTACACCGGCGACGTGATGAACTTCCAGCTCGCCGCGGAGCTCGCCACCGACGAGGGGATCAGCGTCGAGACCGTGCTGGTCGACGACGACGTCGCGGTGGAGGACTCGACCTGGACCGCCGGCCGGCGCGGCACCGGCGCGACGCTGCTGGTGGAGAAGATCGCCGGCGCGCGCGCCGAGGAGGGCGGCAAGCTCGGCGAGGTCGCCGCGCTCGGGCGCGAGGTCAACGCGGCCTCCGGCTCGTTCGCGTACGCGTTGACCGCGGTCACCACCCCGGCGGCCGGCCGGCCCGGCTTCGACCTGCCGGCCGACGAGATCGAGGCCGGGGTCGGCATCCACGGCGAGCCGGGCCGCCGGCGTGAGAAGCTGCGCCCGGCGAAGCAGCTGGTCCGCTCCGCGCTGGACGCGATCCTGGACGCCAAGTCCTTCCCCGGCCCGGTGATCGTGCTGGCCAACGGGCTCGGCGGCACCCCGCTGATCGAGCTGTACCTGGTCTACGGCGAGGTCGCGGCGTACCTGGCGGAGCGCGGCGTGCCGATCGCCCGGCAGCTCGTCGGCAACTACGTGACCAGCCTGGACATGGCCGGCATGTCGCTCACGCTGTGCCAGGCCACCGACGAGATGATCCGCCTGTGGGACGCGCCGGTGCGGACCCCCGGACTGCGCTGGGGTGCCTGACCGTGGACGTGACGCTCGCCCGGGACTGGATGCGTTCCGCCGCGGCCCTGATCGCCGCCGACGTCGACCGGCTCACCCGGCTCGACTCCGAGATCGGCGACGGCGATCACGGGGTGAACCTGAACCGTGGCTTCACCGCGGTGCTCGCCGCCCTGGACAAGACCCCGCCGGAAACCGTGTCCGAGGTGCTGGTCAAGTCCGGCACCACGCTGATGTCCCGGGTGGGCGGCGCGTCCGGCCCGCTCTACGGCAGCGCCCTGCGCGCGGCCGGCAAGGCCCTCCCGGCGACCCCCGAGGTGCAGCCGTCCGACCTGGTGGCGGCGCTGCACGCGGGGCTGGAGGCGGTCCGCAAGCTGGGCGGCGCGGCGCCGGGGGACAAGACCCTGATCGACGCGTACGTGCCGGCCCTGGACGCCTTCGAGCAGGCGGTGGCCGGGGGAGCGGATCTGGCCGGGGCGGCCGGGGCCGCGGCGCGGGCCGCGCGGGCCGGGGCGGAGGCCACCATCCCGCTCCAGGCTCGAAAAGGCCGCGCCTCCTACCTGGGGGAACGTAGCATCGGACATCAGGACCCGGGGGCCGCGTCCACGAGTCTGATCTTTCAGGCGTTGGCGGAGGTTGCTTAACCGGCAGCGAACCGTGCCGATTCAGCGGGTGTCAGACACTGTTGAGCGAGAGGTACGGCCATGGGCTTGAGTGGGGCGTTCGACAATCGTTCTCTGCGGACGAAGATCGGCGCGGCAGCCCTGACCGCGACCATCGGTGGCGTCATCGTCGGCGGCATGGCGATCTACCGGGTGCACGACCTGAACCAGAAGGCGGCCGACGCCCAGCACCAGTCGCTCGCGATCGGGTCGGCGGTCACCGACTTCAGCCAGAACATCGAGGCCTACTCGGGCAACCTGTCGGCGGTCCAGCTCTACCCGACCCTGGCCGCGGCGATCACCAAGTCGATGGAGGCCAACAAGGCGGCCGTCGACGCCGCGCTGACCAGCCTGAGCAAGACGCTGCCCGGGGACGCGACGGTGTCCACGGCGCAGACCGACTGGGCCGCCTACCTGAAGTTCATGAGCACCGACCGGAGCACGGCCACCAAGGCCGACCTCGACCAGGCCCTGATCGACTACAACAAGCTCCACGGCGCCCTCGGCGACGACGCGAACGCGCTGCAGGCCCGGGCCTCCAGCCTGGCCGAGGCGCAGATGGCCGACGCGAGTGCCGCGGCCACCCGGGCGACCTGGGCCATCTCCCTGGTGCTCGCCGCCGGGGTGCTGATCAGCCTGCTGATCGGCTTCCGGGTGGCCGGCCGGGTCCGCAACGACGTCCGCGGGGTGGCCAAGCTGGCCGAGGGCCTGGCCGAGGGCGACCTGACCCGCACCTCCGGGGTGACCAGCCAGGACGAGGTCGGCCAGATGGCCACCGCGCTGGACAAGGGCATCGCCCGGCTCCGCGAGGACGTGGTGCAGCTGGCCGGCAGCGCCACCACCCTGCAGCACGCGGCCGGGCAGCTGACCTCGGTCTCCACCGCGGTCGACGCGGCCGCCAACGAGGCGTCGGTCCAGGCCGGCACGGTCTCCGCGGCCGCCGACTCGGTCTCGCACAACCTGCAGTTCGTCTCGGCCGGCGCCCAGGAGATGGGCTCGGCGATCCGCGACATCAGCGTCTCCACCTCGGAGGCGACCCAGGTCGTCGAGCAGGCCGTCCGGGCCGCCGCGGCCACCAACCAGATCGTCGCCCGGCTCGGCGAGTCGTCCGCCGAGATCGCCACCGTGGTCAAGGTGATCACCAGCATCGCCGAGCAGACCAACCTGCTCGCGCTGAACGCGACCATCGAGGCGGCCCGCGCCGGTGAGCTGGGCAAGGGCTTCGCGGTGGTGGCCGGCGAGGTCAAGGACCTGGCCCAGGAGACCGCCAAGGCGACCGAGGACATCTCCCAGCGGGTGCAGTCGATCCAGGCCGACACCAGCGGCGCGGTCAGCGCGATCGAGGAGATCAGCGAGATCATCGAGCGGATCAACGGCCTGCAGCTGACCATCGCGTCGGCGGTCGAGGAGCAGACCGCGACCACCCACGAGATGAACCGGACGCTGACCGAGGCGGCCGGCGGCGCCGGCGACATCGCGGCCACCATCACCAGCGTGTCCGAGGCGACCCGGCGCACCACGAACACGGTCGGCGACACCCGGCGGGCGGCCGACGAGCTGACCACCACCTCCGCGCAGCTCCAGGCCGTGGTGTCCCGCTTCCGTTACTGACCCATCGATGCCAGTGTGTAGGGCATGTACCCGCCCGAGCCCTGGCACCTGCGCGGACAGATGTACCTGTCGGTCTTCCTGGTCCCGATGCGAGCCGTGCCACCGCTGCCTGAGGTCCTGGGCGCGGCGGTGCGGCCGCTGTCGTTCGGCGGCCGGGCCGCGGTCGGCGCCGCCTGGGTCGACTACCAGCCCGGCGGCGTCCTGCACTACCGGGAACTGCTCAGCGCGGTGCTCACCCACGAGCGCGGCCGGCCCCGGGTCAGCATCACCGACATCTGGGTGGACAGCGTCGCCTCCCGGGACGGCGGCCGGCGGCTCTGGGGCATCCCGAAGGAGCTGGCCGAGTTCACCCTCGACGCCGACGACGACCTGGTCGACGCGACGGCCGCGACACCCGGCGGCAGCCCGATCGGGTCCGCGCTGGTCCGGCTGAAGCGCCGGGTTCCGGGCCGCCTGCCGCTGGGCTTCACCGTCGCCCAGGAGCTGGGCGGGCACGTCAAGCGAACCCCGGTGCGAGGCCGAGGCGGTTTGCGTACGGCGAATGCCGCCTGGCGCCCCGACCCGGACGGCCCCCTGGGATATCTGGCCGGGCGGCGTCCCGCGCTCACCCTCGCGATCACCGACTTCTGGCTCGTCTTCGGCCGTTCCGCCCAGGACCGCGCCGCCGCCCGCCCCCGTCCCGCGCCGCCGGCGCCCGGCCCCGTCTGACGCCCGGCCCCGCCTGACTCGCCGGCTCCGGTCGGCATCGGGGCTGCTCCGGGCCGCACACGCCGCCGTCCGGGCCGGCCGGTTAGGGTTCGGCATGCCCGAAGCGCACAGCCACAGCCATGCCCACGGCGCGGTCCTGCTCCCGAAGGCCCGCCGGCTCACGCTGATGCTGCTCATCCCGGCGGTGCTGCTGACCGCGCTCGGGATGCTGCTGCTCTGGCCCCGGGACGCCCCGAAGGCGGACACCGCCGCCGGCCCGCCGCAGTCCAAGGCGGTGGTGCAGGCGGTCACCCACGGCGAGTGTGCGCCGGTCCCGGCGGGGGAGACCCAGCCCACCGGGTGCGGCACGGCCACGGTCAGGCTCGAGTCGGGCGAGGTGATCAGCACCGAGCTGCCGTACGGGCCGGGTGCCCCGAAGATCTCCCGCGGCGACCGGGTGATCGTGATGGGCCTGGAGAACGAGGCCGGCGGTCTCACCTGGTCGATCTCCGACCATCAGCGCTCCCGCGAGCTGTGGCTGCTCGGCATCGCGTTCGCCCTGGCCGTGGTCGCGTTCGGGCGCTGGCGCGGACTGACCGCGCTGGCCGGGCTCGCGGTCACCTTCGGGGTGCTGCTGTTCTTCATCGTCCCGGCGATCCTGGACGGCCGGTCCCCGATGCTGGTCGCGGTGGTCGGCTCGGCGGCGATCATGCTGACCGTGCTGTACCTGACCCACGGGCTGACCATCACCACCACGATCGCGGTGGCCGGCACCCTGGCCAGCCTCGTGATCACCACGGTGCTGGCCGAGATCAGCGTCGCCGCGGTGCACCTGACCGGCGTCGCCGACGACACCTCGAACTTCCTGTCGATCACCCAGGGCTCGGTCAACATGCAGGGCCTGCTGCTGGCCAGCATCGTGATCGGCTCGCTCGGGGTGCTCGACGACGTGACGGTCACCCAGTCGGCGACGGTCACCGAGCTGGCGCTGGCGAATCCGGCGTACGGCTTCCGCCGCCTCTACGGCGCCGCGACCAGGATCGGCCGCGCGCACATCGCCTCGGTGATCAACACCATCGTCCTCGCGTACGCGGGCGCCTCGCTGCCGTTGATGTTGCTCTTCGCGACTGGCGGCACTCCGGTCGGCGAACTGCTCACCGGTCAGCTGATCGCCCAGGAGCTGGTCCGCAGCGCGGTCGGCACGATCGGGCTGATCACCGCGGTGCCGATCACCACCGCGCTGGCCTCGGTCTTCGCGCACCGCGCGCTGCAGGCGAGCGCCGATGGGCCGGCGGAGCCGACCGTCGAGGAGACGGCCGGCCGCCACCGCCCGCCCGCGGAGAGCCCGTGGGCGGCTTTCGATAACTGAGCTATCCGGCGTCGCCTCCGGCTCGCAGGCATTGCGCCCTTGGCGGGCGCAATGCGGGTGGGCCAGGTTAGAACAGCCGGCTCAGGGCTGACTCGAACTGCGAGAGGTCAGGCGCACTTGCGCCAGGCTACGTGGTAGACGGTGTTGATCGCCGCGTCGGTCGAGTCCATCGAGATGAAGCTGGTCTGGGTGCGGGCGTCCGACGAGCCGCGGTTCACCCGCAGGTCGGTGTTGATGTTGAGGAATCGGCGCTCGCCGCACGGCAGGTAGCTCAGCGACGCGATGCCGACCCGGTCCCCGCGCTGCCAGTCGTCGTCGAACGGGCCCTTCAGGGTGTGCTCGAAACGAGTGGTCCGGGAATGGCCCTGGAAATAGTAGTTCGCGGATTCCTGGGCCCACGCGCCCCGCGCCAGGCTGGCATATCCGCGATAGTCCGCGCTCGCGATCGCGAACGTGAATCCGGTCGGCACCTTCACGTCCAGGGCCAGCTGGCAATTCTTCCGGAAATCCAGGGGAGTGGCTTTCGGGCCGACCTGGGCGGTGTAATCCGAGTAGGTGAGCGTGAAGGCGGTGTTGTCCGGCGAGACCGCGATCTTCGTGGTGCCGTCCGGGCAGCCCGAGCCGTTCGCGTTCACCACCCGGATCGTCATCCGCTGGTCGGGCGTGGGTTCGGGCCGCGGGCCGGCCTGGGCAGGTGCGGCGATCGCGACGGCGGCGAGCGCGGCGGCGCCGGCGGTCAGGAGACGGAACATGAGATGACTCCCCGTTGGTTCGGTGATCGACTGGGACGGGGAAAGACTATTTCGCATTCGTACCGAAGCAATTGATTTCGCCTCACCGTGTTTACCGTAATCGGATGTCCGGGTGTCTTCCGGCAGTGGCTGTTCGGCCCGTGTCCGCGCATTTCCGCGACGCCCGCCCGGAATTGCTGCTAGTCCACTTTCGTGGTGGCCGGCGCCGGAACGGGGCGGAAAACGGGCCGGACGGGCTGCTATACAGGTCGCCGTGCGCAGAAGACTCTTCGGGTGGATCGTCCAGCTGGTGATCGGGCTCGGCATCGTCGCGGGCGGGCTGTGGACGGTGGACCGGCACACGCTGACCGCCGCGGAGCTCGACCGCGACTCGCTCGATCAGGGGTACCGGCACCCCGTCGAGTGCGACGGCCTGAAGATGGGTCCCGGCGACGAGTGCGTCAGCTACGTCAACGGCGAGAAGAGCGGCACCACCACGTACGAGGAGCTGGCGAGCCGGCGCGACGCGAAGTACTCGGTCGAGGGCCGCCGCAGCCACCACGCGTTCGTCCGCACCGTCTCG
Source organism: Actinoplanes sp. L3-i22 (assembly GCF_019704555.1). Classification (NCBI taxonomy): domain Bacteria; kingdom Bacillati; phylum Actinomycetota; class Actinomycetes; order Micromonosporales; family Micromonosporaceae; genus Actinoplanes; species Actinoplanes sp. L3-i22. The sequence continues at coordinate 8,626,368 of NZ_AP024745.1, read as the reverse complement.
TGGGGTGTGGCCGGGCTGGGCCTGCTGCTGATCGTCTGGGTGCCGGTCAGCGCGGTGCGCACCGCCCGCCAGGACGCCGCCGCCGAGCGGGGCGCGGCGGGGTACCGCCCGGGCCCGCCGCTGCACCCGGCGCCACCGGCTCCGGCGCTGTCCCCGCTCGGCGAGACGGTCGGCAAGCGGCCGAAGCGGGAACCGGTCACGCCGACCGTCATCTGGGTGATCATCGGGGCCCTGGGGTCGTTCGTCGCGATGGTCTTCGTGATCGAGTACGAGTCGGTCTGGTCCTGGCTCGGCGGCATCGTGGGGCTCCTGCTCCTGATGGGCGGCGGCGCGAGCCTGGTCGACATGTGGCGGACCCGGGTCGGCCGCAGGCGCTGGGCGCGGGCGCGCGGCTTCGTGTACCGCGGGTTCGACCACGATCTGGTGGCCCGGCTGGGCCTGCCGGGGCTCACGGCCGGGAAGCCGTTCGCCGAGTACCTCGTGTACGGCACGTACCAGGACCGGCCGTTCGTCGTCTTCTCCTATCGGGACCGGAAGAACGCCGGCCACAACGCGTGGGCGATGGCGCTGCCCGGCGCGGTGCCGCCGCTGGCCGTCGAGGAGATCCGGATCACCGACCGGGTCGGGGCCGGCTCGGCGCCCGGCTGGCGCGCGGTCTGGCCGTCCCTGAGCGCGGTCGTGAACCTGAGCCACCCGGACGAGTTCCTGGCCGGCGGCACGCTGATCTGGGAGGACCCGAAGTCCAAGATCTCCGGGGTGAACGCGGCCGAGCTGGAGCGCCGGCTGCACGGGCTGTACGTGGTCGGCTCGGCCCTGGCCGCGACCCCGGTCCCGGAAACCGTCGCGGAGCGCGCCGGCCCGGTCAGCTGAGGCGCTCGGTCAGCGCGGTGTGCCGGCGGCCGGCCCCGACCGTGCGGACCGCGGCGGCCAGCGCCTTGCGCGAGCCGACCAGCACGACCAGCCTCTTCGCACGGGTGATCGCGGTGTAGAGCAGGTTCCGCTGGAGCATCATCCAGGCGCTCGTGGTCAGCGGGATCACCACGGCCGGGTACTCCGAGCCCTGCGACCGGTGGATGGTGATCGCGTAGGCGTGCGCCAGCTCGTCCAGCTCGTCGAAGTCGTAGTCGATCTGCTCGTCCTCGTCCGTCCGTACCGTCAGGCTCTGCTCTTCCGGCGACAACGCGGTGACCACGCCGACCGTGCCGTTGAAGACCCCGGCCGCGCCCTTGTCGTAGTTGTTGCGGATCTGGGTGACCTTGTCGCCGACCCGGAACACCCGCCCGCCGACCCGGCGCTCCGGCAGCCCCTCCCGGCCGGGGGTGAGCTCCTGCTGGAGCAGCGTGTTGAGCGCGCCGGCGCCGGCCGGGCCGCGGTGCATCGGGGTGAGGATCTGGATGTCGCGCCGGGCGTCGAGGCCGAACTTGCGCGGGATCCGGTGGCAGGCGACGTCCACGGTGAGGCCCGCGGTCGCCTCGGTGTCGTCGCACGGGAACAGGAAGAAGTCCCGCATCCCGTCGAACACCGGCGGGCGGCCCTGGTTGATCCGGTGCGCGTTGCTGACCACGCCGCTCTCCGCGGCCTGGCGGAAGATCTGGGTGAGCCGGACGCGTGGGATGACGTCGGCGGCGAGCAGGTCGCGCAGCACCTCGCCGGCGCCGACCGAGGGCAGCTGGTCGACGTCGCCGACCAGCAGCAGGTGCGCGCCCGACGGGATCGCCTTGACCAGCTTGTTCGCCAGGATCAGGTCGAGCATCGAGGACTCGTCGACGACCACCAGGTCGGCGTCGAGCGGGTTGTCCCGGTCGTAGGTCGCGTCGCCGCCGGGCTGCAGCTTGAGCAGCCGGTGCACGGTGGCGGCGGGGTGGCCGGTGAGCTCGGCGAGGCGTTTCGCGGCGCGGCCGGTGGGCGCGACCAGCTGGATCCTGGCCTTCTTGGCCGCGGCCAGCTCGACGATCGAGCGGACGGTGAAGCTCTTGCCGCAGCCCGGGCCGCCGGTCAGCACCGCGACCTTCTCGGTCAGGGCCAGCTTGACCGCGGCCTCCTGCTCGGGAGCGAGGGTGGAGCCGGTGCGCCGGTGCAGCCAGGCGAGCGCCTTCGGCCAGTCCACGCCGTGGAAGGCCGGCATCCGGTCCGACTTGTCGCGCAACAGACTGACAAGCGTCGAGGCGAGCGACATTTCCGCGCGGTGGAACGGCACCAGGTAGACGTGGTCCCCTTCGCGGACCACCCCTTCCTCCTCGACCAGCTCCGCCAGACATGTCGGGACAAGTCCGGCGGGGACCTCGAGGATCTTGGCGGCCTCGGCCGAGAGATCGTCAACCGGCAGGAAGCAGTGACCGTTATCGGTCGCCTGGGACAGCGTGTACTGCAGCCCCGCCTTCACCCGCTCGGGACTGTCATGCGGGATCCCGACCGCCTGCGCGATCGTGTCCGCGGTCTTGAACCCGATGCCCCACACATCTGACGCCAGCTTGTACGGACTGTTCTTGACCACCGAGATGGACGCGTCCCCGTACTTCTTGTAGATCCGCACCGCGATCGACGTGGAGACGCCGACCCCCTGCAGGAACAGCATCACCTCCTTGATCGCCTTCTGCTCGGCCCACGCCGCGGTGATCTTCGCGGTGCGTTTCGGGCCGAGGCCGGTGACCTCGATCAGCCGGGCCGGCGACCCCTCGATGATCTCCAGGGTGTCCAGCCCGAAGTGCTCCACGATCCGTTCCGCGAACACCGGGCCGATCCCCTTGACCAGGCCGGATCCCAGGTAGCGGCGGATCCCCTGGACGGTCGCCGGCAGCACCGTGGTGTACGAGACGACCTCGAACTGGCGCCCGTACTGCGGATGCGAGGACCACCAGCCGGACAGCCGCAGACTCTCCCCGGGCTGCGCCCCGAGCAGCGCGCCGACCACGGTGAGCAGGTCGTCGCCGCTCCGCGAGGTGGCCACCCGGGCGACCGTGTAGCCGGTGTCCTCGTTCACATAGGTCAGCCGCTCGAGCACCGCTTCCAGGACGTGCGGCGCCGGGCGGGAGGTCGGGGGCACGCCGGGCATGGCGACCATCGTGCCTGCCGTTGTGGTTTCCGCAAAGACGAGCCCCTACCGTGTCGGGTATGGCGCTTTTTGATCTCCCTCTCCCCGAGCTGCGCACGTACCGATCCGCCACCGGCGAACCGGCCGGCTTCGGCGACTTCTGGACGCGCACGCTCGACGAGGCGCGGGCCGCCGCGAAGCCCGTCGAGCTGACCGAGGTCGCCACCCCGTTGCGCGGCGTCACCACCTACGACGTGACCTTCACCGGCTTCGCCGGCCAGCCGGTCAAGGCGTGGCTCAACGTCCCGGCCGGCGCTTCCGGCCCGCTGCCGGTCGCGGTCGAGTTCATCGGGTACGGCGGTGGCCGCGGCCTGCCGATCGACTGGCTGATCTGGAGCGCGGCCGGCTACGCGCACCTGGTGATGGACACCCGCGGCCAGGGCGGCGGCTGGCGCGGCGGGGACACCCCGGACCAGGACGTGGACGGCGCCGGCCCGTCCACCCCGGGCCAGATGACCCGCGGCGTGCGCTCCCCGGAGACGCACTACTACCGCCGCCTGTTCACCGACGCGGCCCGGGCCGTGGAGACCGCCGCCGAGCTGCCCGGCGTCGACGCGTCCCGGCTGGTCACCACCGGCAAGAGCCAGGGTGGCGCGCTGTCGATCGCGGCTGCCGGCCTGGTCCCGGACCGGGTCGCCGCGGTCGTCGCCGGGGTGCCGTTCCTCTGTGACATCCGGCGCGCGGTCACCATCTCGGACAGCTTCCCGTTCCAGGAGATCGTCCGGTTCCTGCGGGCCAACCCGGAGCGGGCGGCGCAGACCTTCGCCACGCTGGACCACTTCGACGTGGTGCACCTGGCCCGGCGGATCACCGCGCCGGCCCTGTTCTCCACCGCGCTGATGGACGACGTCTGCCCGCCGTCCGGGGTGTTCGCCGCGTTCAACGAGCTCACCGGGCCGAAGGAGATCGAGGTCTACGAGTGGGACGGCCACGACGGCGGTCGCACGTTCTTCGACGTCAAGGCCCTGGAGTTCGCCGCCGCCCGCGGCCTGTGACCCGGTCGCCGCCGGTTGATTCCTCAACCGGCGGCCTCCGGAACCGACGGACTCTTCGCGAACCCGACGTGCTCCACGCGAACCGCCGTCCCGGAGGAACCCCCCATGCAGCCGACCCCCCGTCGTGCCCTGCGGCTCACCGCCGTCCTCGCCTCGGCCTGCGCGCTGACCGGGTGCGCGGCGTTCGGCGGCTCGGCCACCAGCCCCGCGCCGGCGCCCGCGACCTCGGCCACGCCCGGCCCGACGAGCACGTTCGTGCAGACCGCGCCGCCGCCGAACACCTCCGCCCCGGGCCTGTCGAACACCGGCGCGAACCTGCCGACGGTGGTCGCCTCACTGATCAAGTACGGACAGTGGCTGATCGGGAACCCGGACCCGGACCAGGTCGGCAACGTGGCCGCACCCGGCTGCGCGGCCAGCAACGACCTGCTCCGGCAGACCCGCTCCCTGGTCGACCAGGGCGCCTACGTCACGACGGCCACCCCGGTGGTGACCGGCGTGCGGTGGCCGTCCCCGGCCCCGTCGACCACCGCGGCGGCGCTCGGCGACCAGGCCACGGTGACCATCCAGGTGAGCCGGCCGGCCGAGGCGCTGACCATGCGCACCACCGGCAAGGGCACGCAGGTCCTCTCCTACCTGCCCGAGCTCCGGGCCACCACGGTGCAGATCGCGCTGTTCCGCGGCACGGACAAGAAGTGGCGCCTCTGCGAGGTCACGACGCCCCAGGACACCGCCCTGGCCGACTCGGTCACGTCCCTGCTCTGAAGTAGTCGCGCAGGCTGGCGATCCGGCCCTCGCGGACCCGGAAGATCTGGACCAGCGCGTACGGCTCGCCGCCGACCACCGAGTCGATCTCGGTGATGAAGACGTCCGGGTCGGCGGTCTCGTGCAACACGTATCCGGTGCGGGCCAGATCCGTCTCGCCGGGATCGTCCTGCTGGAAGGCCCCGATCCCGGCCCGGATCGCGTCCCGCCCGGCCAGCCGGGTGGCGGCCAGCGGCGCCTCGTAGACCCCGTCCTCGGTGAACAGCTCGGCGACCGCGTCCGGGTCCCGGCTGATCGCACCGGCATAGATGTACCGCTGAAAGATCTGGGCGTGCGCATCGGTCACACCTTCGACTCTATGCACGAACGGGCCGCGCACCCTGGGGTGCGCGGCCCGTTGTCGTGAGTCGGTCAGATGAACTCGCGCAGGATCACGATCGCGAAGAACACCAGCATGAACGACAGGTCGATGGACATCCCGCCCGCACGCAGCGGCGGGATCAGCCGCCGGACCGGGGCCAGGATCGGCTCGGTCACCGCGAACACACCGCCGGCCACCCGCGAGCGGAACGATCCGGGCATCGCCGGACCGGCCAGCACCACGCTCCAGTCCAGCACCGCCCGGGCGATCAGCAGGAACTGCAAGAGCAACAGGGCCAGGCTGATGATGCCGAGAAGACCCATGATTACCTCCAGGTAGCGGGGGATGTGTGCCTACTGTGACGCGCCCGGTTGTGAGCTTGCTGAGGACGGCCTGTGAGCCGGCTTGCGGTCCGTGACAGGACAATCGCTGCCGGTGGCGGGCCCGGCCACCGCGCTGCGCGGGTTCCGCGAGCTGATCGGCCCGGGGCGGGGACGCCACGGTGCCGGCCCCCACTATCGGCAGCGGCCCGCCCGTTCCTCGGCGATGTGGCGAAACGCACCGGTCAGGCGCGGGCCGGGGCCGTGGTGAGCCGGGCGGGGGCCCGCGCCGCGGGGAATCCACGGGCGCGGGGCTCCGTCCGTACCAAATCGCGGGTTTTGATGAATTAAATCGTGATGTGGCTGGCGCTCCGCGGCGCGTCGATCGCGCCTACCCGGTCGCCGGCGGGCCGCCGGGCCAACCCGGGCCTGTCCTGCTCACCGTGGGAATTCGGGGCGCCGCGGTGGTGGGCGGGCCGCGGTGTCCGCCGTGCTGACGGGAGGCGGCGCGGCATGCGGGTCGCGGCCGGTGCGGCGGGCGTTGCGGGGGGCGCGGTGGCTGCCGCCGCTTGCGGCACATGCGTCGATTTCGGCGGTACGGCCGTGGCCGGGCCCGTCCGTGGAGTTCGTCGATCCGGGCGGCGCGGCAGCGGGGGTCACCCGGGCGCGGGCCGGACGGGGGTGTTCCCGGGGCGGGGCGGATGTCGCCGGGCGGGCCGGGTGGTCTTCGGCGCGCGCGGGGCGGGGGGCCGGGCGCGTGATGCCGGGGCGGCGCGAGGTGCTCCGGCCGGGCGGCCGGGTTCGATCGTTGCGGGTCAGGGGGCCGGTCCGGGGACGCCGGCGGTCGCGGGTGGGTCCTGGTCTGGCTGCTGGGTCGGCCACCGGGCTCATGGCATCACCCGCCGGGCCGGGGCCGGTGGACAGGTGTCGTCGGGTGGGCGGGGCTGGGCCGCGGGATGGAAATCCGTGGCGCGGGCGCCGCTCTCGGCTCCTCTCATGGCGCTCATTATTGATGAGTGTGCATGGATGGCAAGGTTTCTGAACGGATGGTAACGAGCCCGAAACCACCCTCTCAGCGCCGATACTCCGTTCCGGTAGATATCTGACTATCCCTGGGCGAGCCCCGGTGATCACACAGAGGTAGCCTGCGCCCGTGACCCACGAGATCCAGATCACCGAGCCGGTCGACCTGTGTCTGCCGGACGGCCGTCTGAACCCGGCGGCGGTCGGCTGGAGCCGAAAGCCGCTGCACCGCGCCAACCTGCGCGGATGGGGCCGCACCAAGCGCTGGGAGTACTGGGGTGTGGTCACCCCGGCGCACATCGTCGGCGTCGTCGTGTCCAGCCTGGACTACGCCGGCGTGCACAGTCTGTACCTGCTGGACCGGGTCAGCGGCCGGGAGATCGCGGTCGACGCGACGGTCCCGCTGGCCCGCGGCACGGTCCTGCCGGACCGCTGCGGAACCGGCACGGTGCAGGCTTCCGGCGGCGGCCTCACCATCGAGATCGATCAGAGATTCGACGGTACGGCGATTCGCGCCCAGTCCCGTGACGTGTCGCTCGACCTGACCGTGCCGGTCGTCGAGGGCCGGGACGCGCTGGGCGTGGTGGTCGCGTGGAGCCGCACCCGGTTCCAGTACACGGTGAAGGACGTCGGCCGCCCGGTCCGCGGGACCGTGACCGTCGGCGGGGTCGAGCACGTCGTCCCGGCCCAGGGCTCGTACGCCACCCTGGACCACGGGCGCGGGCGGTGGCCGTACGCGTCCACCTGGAACTGGGCCGCCGGCGCCGACGCCACCCGGGCGATCCAGCTCGGCGGCAAGTGGACCGACGGCACCGGCAACACCGAGAACGCGGTCTTCGAGGACGGCCGCCTCTACAAGATCGGCGCCGACCTGCGCTGGGAGTACGACCGCACCGACTGGCTGAAGCCGTGGCGGATCACCGGCCAGGGCGTCGACGTCACGTTCGAGCCGTTCCACGAGCGGGTCTCGAAGACCAACCTGGGCGTGGTCGCCGGCGAGACCCACCAGTGCTTCGGCCGCTTCTCCGGCTGGGCCCGCGGCGCCGACGGCCAGCGAGTCGACCTCGACGGCCTCACCGGCTGGGCCGAGGAGGCTAAGAACCGCTGGTGAAGCCCTGCTCGGTGAGGGTCTTCTCGATGCGGGCGCGGTGGGCGGACGCCCAGTCGTCCAGCGACTCGGCCTCCTCCTTCGCCAGCTTCGCCTGAGCTGCCGCCAGGACCTCGTCGTGCCGGCCGGCCGGGACGACGACGATGCCCTCCTCGTCGGCGACGATCACGTCGGACGGGTGCACCGTGATGCCGCCGCAGCGGACCGGCTCGCCGTGCGTGCCCAGCTTCGACTTCGTGCCCGGGATCGGGATGACGCCCCGGGCGAAGACCGGGAAGCCCAGGTCGCGGACCTCGCCCAGGTCGCGGATCAGGCCGTCCAGCACGAACGCCGCGACGCCGCGCCGGTGCGCGACCGCGCAGACGTTGCCGCCGGCCAGCGCGTAGTCCAGGTCGCCGGACTCGACGACGATCACCGAGCCGGGGGCGGCCCGGTAGATCGCGGCGTGCAGCATCAGGTTGTCGCCGGGCTCGCAGCGGACCGTGAACGCCGGGCCGGCGACCCGCGGGACCGGGGTCCAGAGCGGCCGGATCCCGATGTCCATCACCTGGTCACGGCCGAGGACGTCGGCCAGCGTGGTCGGCGGGATCTCCCGGAAGGCGCTCATGGTCGCCGATCCTAACGGTCCCAGGGCGGCGGAACCTTGACGCACGCCATGCCGGCCGCCTCGGCCGCCTGGACACCCAGCTCGGTGTCCTCGAAGACCACGCACCGGGCCGGGTCGGCGCCGAGCAGGCGGGCGGCGGTCAGGTAGGGCTCCGGGTCCGGCTTCGGATTGGTGTAGTCCTCGGCGCAGACCAGGACCGGGAAACGGTCCAGCAGGCCGAGCGCGGTCAGCGACGCGGTCACCGAGTCCCGGGTGCTGCCGGAGACGACGGCGAAGGGCACCCGGTCGTACGCCTCCTCGATGTGTTCCAGCACGCCGGGCACCCCGCGGACCGTGGCCAGCCCGGACTGGAACAGTGACTCGCGGTGCTCGTTCACCGCCGCGACCGGCATGGCCAGGCCCTGCCGCGCGTTCAGGTCGACGATGATGTCCGCCGCCGGCCGCCCGCCCCACGCGTAGAACAGGTCCTCCGGGAAGTCGGCGCCCCACTCGGCGAGCGCCTCCTGCCAGGCCCGGTAGTGCACCGGCATGGAGTCGGTGATGGTGCCGTCGCAGTCGAAGAGGTAGGCCTGGAACTCGCCCGGCGGAAGCGGTAGAAGCACGCCCGAACGTTACCCGGCAGCCCCCTGAGCCGGGACAATGCTGTTATGCAGATCGCTTCGGAGACCGGCGGCTGGCTGTCGATGCGGCCGTTGCGCTACGAGTTCGACGAGGAGCCGGTCGACCCGCTCGAGGACTGGCTGGTGGTGTCGATCGCCGCCGCCGACCACCACGGGCAGGTCTGGCAGGCCGAGAGCCCCTGTCTGACCGTGGCCGAGACGATCGAGCTGGCCGACTGGCTGCGGGGCGCCGCCGAGGCCGACGAACTGGAGTTCATCGAGCCGAACGTGGCGTTCCGGCAACTGCCCACGGAGCCCGGCCAGCACCTGCTCGAAGTGGCGTTCTCGCACGAGAACCTGCCGCCCTGGCTGCCCGGGACCGGGCTCGGCCGGGTGCACCGGATCCGGCTGGAGGTCACCGGGGCGGCGCTGAACCGGGCCGCCGGTGACTGGGACGCCGAGATCGCCGCCTTCCCACCGCGGGCGGATCTGGCAAATTGGTGAGATGGATTTCCGTCGCACCTTCCGATCCGCCGCGATCGCGTACGCCGGTCTCGCCGCCGCCGTCCCGCCGGACCGCCTGGACGAGCCGGCCCTCGGCGACTGGACCCTGCGGGAGCTGCTCGGCCACACGGTGACCTCGGCGCTGCGCCAGGTGCCCGAGCGGCTCGCGACCCGGGCGCCGCAGGTCGAGGTCTCCACCCCGGAGGGCTATCTCGCCTACGCCCAGTCCGCCGCCGAGGAGTTGTACGCCGGCTCGACCGACGAGGCCCGCGCGGCCGCGAAAGAGCTCGGCGACGACCCGGCCGGGCACGTCAGCACCCTGATCGGCCGGGCCACCGAGGCGCTGTCGAGGGTGAACGACGACGACGTGATCGAGACCCCGGCCGGTGGGATGCGGGTCCGGGCGTGGATCCCGACGCGGACGTTCGAGCTGGTGGTGCACGGTCTGGACGCGGCGGTGGCGACCGGGCTGCCGTTTGATCTGCCGGTGGAGGTGGTTGCCGAGGCGGTCACGCTCGCCTCCCGGACCGCCCTCGGGACCGGCTCGGGTGTCCCGCTGTTGCGGGCGCTGACCGGGCGGGAGTCGCTCCCGCCCGGCTTTTCCGTCATCTGAGTCGCGTCACAGGACCTCGGCGGCCATCGGGAGCGGGTTGCCGAAGCGGTGGGCGGTGATGCTGACCGCCTGCTCGCGCAGGAACGGCAGCAGCTCGATCCGCCCGGCCTCGACCACCGGACCGGCCCAGACGGCCAGGTCGGGGCGCCCGCCGGTGGCGGTGGCCAGCGCCGCCGCCGAGCCGCCGAGCAGCCGTACCCGGCCGACCGTGTCCAGTCCGGCCGCGAACTCGGCGTCGGACTCGACGACCGCGTCCGGGGCGAGCCCGGCCGGCAGTCCGGCGGCCGACGAGACGCGCACCGGGGCGCCGGCGAGCCGGCCCGCCGCGAGGACCCGGACCAGGTCGGCGACCGGGGCGCCGGCGGACAGCCGGACGGTCACCGGGGTGGGCAGGTAGCGCAGCACGTTGCGTTCGACGCCGAGCGCGGAGACGTCCACGGCCTGCCCGAACGACTCGGCCCAGACGGCCGCGTCGCTGCCGGCGGCGCGGGTCACCGAGTCGAGCTGCTCGGCGGTCAGGGTGGCGGCGGCGGTGGTGAGCAATGACCGTACGGCCGAGTTGTTGATGTCGGCCTGGACCGACGCCGGAGCCGGCGCCCAACCGCTCAGCCCGGCCAGGTAGTTCGGGCCGCCGGCCTTGGTGCCGGCGCCGACCGCGGAGCGCTTCCAGCCACCGAACGGCTGCCGGCGCACGATCGCGCCGGTGATGCCCCGGTTGACGTAGAGGTTGCCGGCCTGGACCCGGTCCAGCCAGGTGCGCACCTCGCCGGCGTCGAGCGAGTGCAGGCCCGAGGTGAGCCCGTAGTCCACCTCGTTGACCAGGTCGATCGCCGCGTCCAGGGTGTCCGCGGTCATGATCCCGAGGATCGGGCCGAAGTACTCGGTCTTGTGGTACGCCGAGCCGCGCCGCACGCCGTCCCGGATGCCCGGGCTCCACAGCTGACCGGTTTCGTCCAGCTTCCGCGGCTCGAGCAGCCAGCGTTCGCCGGCGCCGAGCGTGGTCAGGCCCTCGAGGAGCTTGCCGGCGGCCGGCTCGACCAGCGGGCCGATCTGGGTCCGCGGCTCGGTCGGCGGGCCGACCTCGAGCGAGGACACCGCGTCGAGCAGCTGGGTCCGGAAGCGCTCCGAGTGCGCGACCGACCCGACCAGGACGACCAGGGACGCGGCCGAGCACTTCTGCCCGGCGTGGCCGAACGCGGAGGAGACCACGTCCTTGACGGCCAGGTCGAGGTCGGCGCTCGGGGTCACGATGATCGCGTTCTTGCCGCTGGTCTCGGCGAGCAGCGGCAGGTCCTCGCGGAACGACCGGAACAGCTCGGCGGTCTCGTAGGCGCCGGTCAGGATCACCCGGTCGACGAGCGGGTGCGCGATCAGCTTCTCGCCGAGCGTGCCCTCGTCCACCTGCAGGAGTGTGACCAGGTCGGGGTCGGCGCCGGCGGCGGCCAGGGCGTCGCGGACGATCCCGGCGAGCACGGTGCCGCAGCGCTCGGCCGGGGCGGCCGGCTTGATCACCACGGCCGAGCCGGCGGCCAGGGCGGCCAGCATCGAGCCGGCCGGGATCGCGACCGGGAAGTTCCACGGCGGCGTGACCAGGGTGAGCCGGGCCGGGACCGGGGTCGCGCCGTCCGTCTTCTCGAACGAATCCGAGAGCTCGGCGTAGTAGTGGGCGAAGTCGATCGCCTCGGAGACCTCGGGGTCGGCCTGGTCGATCGTCTTGCCGGCCTCGGCGGCCATCACTTCGAGAAGAATGTCGCGGTTGTTCTCCAGGGCGCGGCCGATCTGGTGCAGAACCGCACGCCGGTCCGCGCCGCCCCAGCTGGCGGCCGCGGCCTTCTCCATGGCGGTGTCGAGTTCCGCCGGCGTCTCGATCTTGCGCAGCTCCAGGCCGAGCTGCGAGGAGGGCACCTTCGCCAGGATCGAGCGCATGCGATCCCGGTTCGCGGTGACGGCCGGATCGGTGTCAGGACTGTTGACGAAATGTCCAACTTCAGATTGCTTTACTGCGGCAAATCGGTCAACAACCCGGTTCGGCTGCGGAACCGCGTCGTCCAGGTCGTTCAAGGACGCGAGGAACCGCTCCTTCTCCCGCTCGAACAGCGCCTCGTTCTGGTGCAGCTCGAACACCGCGGACATGAAGTTGTCCGAGCTCGCACCCTCCTCCAGGCGCCGGATCAGGTACGCGATCGCCACGTCGAACTGCTCCGGCCGCACCACCGGCGTGTAGAGCAGCAGGCCGCCGACCTCCCGCCGGACCGCCTCGGCCTGGCCCTCGGCCATCCCGAGCAGCATCTCGAACTCGATGCCGTCCCGGACCCCGCGCCGCCCGGCCAGGGTCCACGCGTAGGCCACGTCGAACAGGTTGTGCCCGGCCACGCCGAGCCGCACGTTGCGGATCCGGTCCGGGGTCAGCGCGTAGTCCAGCACCCGCTTGTAGTTGGTGTCGGTCGCCTGCTTGCTGTCACAGGTCGCGACCGGCCAGCCGTGCAGCGCCGACTCGACCCGCTCCATCGGCAGGTTCGCGCCCTTGACCAGGCGCACCTTGATCCCGGCGCCACCGCGCTCGCGGCGGGACGCGGACCAGACCTGCAGGCGGGTCATGGCGCTCAGCGCGTCCGGCAGGTAGGCCTGCAGCACGATGCCGGCCTCCAGCCCGAGCAGGTCGGGCCGGTCCAGCAGCCGGGTGAAGACCGCGATCGTCAGGTCGAGGTCCTTGTACTCCTCCATGTCCAGGTTGACGAACTTGCCGGTCTTCGCGGCCGTCGTGAACAGGGGGAGCAGCTTCTCGGTGATGTCGTCGACGGCCTCGTCGAACGCCCACGGGTTGTGCGGGGCGACCGTCGACGACACCTTGATCGACACGTAGTCGACGTCGGCGCGGGCCAGCAGGCGCTCGGTGTCACCGAGCCGCCGGGACGCCTCGCCCCGGCCCAGGACCGCCTCGCCGAGCAGGTTGACGTTCAGGCGTACGCCGCGCTTCTTGATTTTGCGAATGGCGCGACCGAGACGGGCGTCGGTCGCGTCCACGATCAGGTGGCCGACCATCTGCCGCAGCGCCCGCCGGGCGACCGGGACCACCACGCCGGGCATGATCGGGGCGAGCGCGCCGCCGAGCTTGACCGCGGCCTTCAGATGTAGGGGCAGGAAGCCCGGCACGTCGCCGGCCAGGGCGTTCAGGGCCCGGGCGCTGACCATGCGGTCCTCGGGGCGGACCACGCCGTCGACGAAGCCGACCGCGAAGGCCAGCCCCTTCGGGTCGCGCAGCAGGCCGGCCAGCTGGGCGGCGGAACCCTTGACCGGGACCGTCGACGCTTCGTGCAGCCAGCGACGGACGAGGGTGATCGTCTCATCGGCGATCTCAGACATCGGGATGCTCCTTCCGTGATGAGCGCCAGTCTGCGTCCGGTAATCGGGTAAGGAAAAGCGATGCTTTATGACCGGTAATCTTCAGTTCAGCTAACGTGTGCGGATGCTGGAGATCCGCCGCCTGATCCTGCTCCGCGAGCTGGCCATCCGCGGCACGCTCGCGGCCGTCGCCGAGGCCCTCAACTTCACCCCGTCCGCGGTCAGCCAGCAGCTCAGCCAGCTGGAGAAGGAGACCGGCACGGTGCTGCTGCGCAAGGCCGGCCGCCGGGTCCGGCTCACCCCGCAGGCCGAGGTCCTGGTCGCCTCGGTCGGCGAGGTCCTGGACACCCTGGAACGGGCCGAGGCGCGCCTGCAGGCGGCCGCGACCCGGGTCACCGGGACGGTCCGGGTCGCGGTCTTCCAATCCGCGGCCTTGGCTTTCATGCCGGCCGCGCTGCGCCTCACGGCCGCTCGCTTTCCCGACGTACGCGTCGAGATGGTCCAGCGGGAACCGGAAGAGGCCCTGCGGGAGACCTGGGCGCGCGACTTCGACATGGTGATCGCAGAGCAATACCCCGCGCACGCCGCGCCACACCACCCCGGGCTGGACCGGCGCGATCTGACCACCGACGCGATCCGGCTGGCGCTGCCGGCCGAGGAGGCGTCGCTGCACCCGGTCGGCTCACTGGACTCGGCCCGCCAGATGCCCTGGGTGATGGAACCGCGCGGCGCGGCCTCCCGGCACTTCGCCGAGCAGCTGTGCCGGCGGGCGGGCTTCGAGCCGGACGTCCGCTACGAGACCGCCGACCTGCAGGCCCACATCCGCCTGGTGGAGTCCGGCAACGCGGTCGCCCTGATCCCGGACCTGGTCTGGGCGGGCCGCTCCACGTCGTGCCGCCTCCTGGCGCTGGAGGATGCTCCCCGCCGGACCATCTTCACCGCGCAGCGCGTGGCCGGCGCGGAGTCCCCGGTGGCGCGAGCCTTCCGCCAGATCCTGGAGCAGACCGTGGTGGACGACCCTGACCGGCGTTCTGAGCCAGGCCTCCGGTAACGTTCCGGTCCGGCTTCCGCGGCAGGTGACCATCCGTCTTTCGGGGGTCGGCCAGCGGAGAACAAGATCTGCCCCTACACTGTCCGGTGATGCCCGTTAAGTCAGGGAATTAGGGGACATGTCGGACGCAAAGTGGGTCAAGGCCTGCGTCAGTGATCACCACTGCGTAGAGGTGGCGGACTTCGGTGCCGAGGTCGGGATGCGCAATTCGCAGCAACCCGAGACCGTCCTGACGTTCCCGAAGGCCGCGTGGCGAGACCTGATCGCCGCACTCAAGTCCGACGAACTCGGCTGACGTTTCTGTTGGGCGGGATTTCCGCCGGTGTCTCATAGGGTCTGGACGGCGGTCCGGCTTTGACCGAGCGTAGGTACTCCTCGTCGACAATGGCCAGGAAGCGCTCGCGGCGGTTGGTGGGCTTGACGCGCAGGTGCCAGTCGCCGTGCATTCGCCAGAATTCGCGGGGCACCTCACTGTCGAAGAAGTTCGCCAGATAAGAGCGAGCCTGTGCCTCCGAGAGATCGTTGAGCTCCCAGGCCGCCTTCCACGCGTTCATCACCATGTTGCAGTAGGAGAAAGCGCGCTCCTCCATCCCCGGCGGCGCGATCCGGCCTCCCCAGCACTGCTGAAGGAACGGGTCCTCCATCGCCATCCGGACCACGTCCCTGGTGTTGTCCTTCAGGCTCTGCAGTCGCGCGGCGGCGTACTGCCGGTACTGCACGACGAGACCGACCAGCACCCCGCCCAGGGCCAGCGTCGAGATGACCGCCGAGGCCGCGCCGTACGCCTGCCCGATGTCACTGACCCGGGACCAGTCCTGGTTGCCGGTGTAGAGCCGGGCGAGCACGACCGGCGCGAGAAACGTGCTGATCGTGGTCACCGTGAAGACGAGCGCGACGATCGCGGGAAGCAGCCGGCGCGCGACGTCCTTGGCGCGATCGTCAGGTCTGGCAGAATTATCAGCAGTCATTTCCACCCCCGGCCTCTGACTGTCATTGTGCCCAGCGAGGCTCGTTGGAATGGAATTCATTCATTCGATTGTTCAATTGCCCGATGGCAATGTGCCAGGTAGCAGTCGGACCTATTTCAGATATGCAGGTATCTGATCCGATAAGTGATCGGAATCGGAATTACATCCGGGGCGGCTGCGGGGGCGTCGTGGTCTTGGTGGGGCACGGGGAGGCGGCGTAGTTCGGGTGGGCGCCGTTGGTGAAGCGGCATCCGAACGAGTCGTCGGCGACCGTGCGGCGGTCCAGGATGGCGTCGCCGGCCGGGCGGTGGCCGGTGCGCAGCCACGTCGTCAGGTCGTCGAAGCCCTGGGTCAGCTCGGCCTCGGTGAAGTCGCAGTGGCCGACGCCGCGGATCGCACGGGAGACGAACAGGCCGGCGCGGCCGTTGCGGGCGGCGCGCTGCGCGTACTCCTGCTCCATCGAGAACGGGACGAACAGGTCACCGACGTCGTGCAGGGACAGCACCGGGATCGACGGGGTGCCGTTCACCTTCGGGATGCCGGCCAGGCCCGGGTCGGCGGTCGCGGTGTGCTTGACGCGCAGCACCTCGGCGTTGAGCCGCAGCTCGGCGAAGGTCGGCAGCGGCGAGTCGGAGAGCCGGTAGTAGGTGAACCGGTTGTCGGTGACGTTGCCGGGCGCCTTCCCGCCGGTGCCGCCGGTCAGGCCGGGGTAGAGGCCGAACAGGAACGGCAGGTCGTTGAGCGGGGCCAGCGACGGCACCGCGTTCCAGTAGGCGAACGCCGAGTCGAACCCGGGCCGCTCGCCGCCGCTGCGCCGCTCGACCGCGTCCGACCAGGTCTTGCCGGCCGGGGTGAGGACCGGGGCGCTGCCCGCCTTGACGCCGAGCCCGGCGGTGATCTGGGCGACCTGGGCCCGCCAGGTGGCCGGGTAGTCGGCCGGCGGGGTCAGCGGGAAGTCGATCTTCACGTGGGTGAGCGCGGCGGCGGTCACGTTGGCGTCGAGGAAGTAGTCGTAGAGCGCGGTGTCGCCGAGGACCCCGCAGTACGGCATCGCGGCGGCGAACGCCCGCGGGAACCGCTCGATCGCGACGGCGGTGACCTGCCCGCCCATCGACGCGCCACTCATGATCACCGAGCCCGCCCGGTGGCCGGTGACCTGCCGGAACGTGTCGATCAGCGCGTACGAGTCGCGCACGCCCTGGCCGACGTCGTACCCGTTGGTGGCGTAGCTGGAGGCGGCCCAGGCGTACCCGGTCGCGATGTAGTGCGCGCGCAGCGCGGGATTGTCGACGTAGACCACGTTGCCGGTGCCGCGGTAGCCGTGCGCGTAGACGACCAGCTTCCCGTTCCATTTGCCGGGCACCTCGACGCGGTAGGCCGCGCCGTCCCGGATGCCGGTGTAGACGTGCGCGCCGGCGAGGGCGGTGAACGCGGCGCCGGAGACGTCACAGGCCGGGTCGAACACCAGGTAGCCGGGCTGGGTGGTGCTGGGCGTGGGTGCGGCGCACGCGGCCGGGGCCGCCGAGGCCGGCGCGCTCAGCGCGGTGACCATCGCGAGTGCAGCGGCGAACACGGCGACGCACTTCCGGCGCATGGTCATGTGTTACCTCCCGGACACATGAAAGGTCCGGGTATCGACGTTTGTCAAGGCCAACTCAGCTTTATGGACAGTGCCGGGCTCGCCGGCACCGCCCACAAACCAGGATCAAAACACGATTAAACGGTACGGAGGCGAATCGCGACCGTGTCCCCGGACGTCACCAGCTCGGCCCGGTAACCCGGCGTGGTCACCACCACCGCGGCGAACCGCCCGCGCAGGCGGTGCGCCTTGAGCACGGTGATCCGCTCGTCGCAGTGCCCCTTGCGGGCCGGGTCGACGGTGACCGACAGGGTCACGTTCGCGCCCAGCGTGGCGTCCTCGACGGTCAGGGCGGTCTTGCCCTTCGGGTCGACGGTGACGGCCAGGACACCGGCGCTCTGCCGGTAGTCGCCGCGGATCCGCACGCCGTCCACCGCCAGGCTCAGCGTGCCGCCGGTGACCGTCACGTCGCCGTGGCCCAGCGCGGTCGGGGACTCCGCGACCAGGGTGCCCTGGGCGAGCGTGGTGCCGCCCCGGTAGTCGTTGTCGCCGGCCAGCGTGAGCGCGCCGGTGCCGAGCTTGACCAGGCCGCCGCGGCCGTCGATGTCGTTGCGCCACGCGTCGGCCGCGTGGAACCCGCCCTGGGCGGCGTCGAGGGTGACCGCCACCGTCTCGTCGAACGCGCCGTAGCCGTCCGCGGCCGCGAACAGGTTCAGCCGGCCCCACTGCTCCGGGCCGTCCAGGATCGGGTGGCCCGAGGTCAGCCCGGTGGTCCGGAGCACCTCGCGGCGCTGCGCGGCGTCCAGGTACGGCAGCCGGGTCTCCAGCAGCACCTCGGCGCCGGCCGGCACGGTCACCGGGACGCGCTTGCCGTGCGCCGGGAGGTCGTACGTGTGCTTGTGCCGCACGACTGTCGCGTTGACCTTGCGGTCGGCGGGATTGTGGACGTACGCGAAGAGGTCCTGGGTCTTGGTCCGGGTCTGGAAATAGGCGAGGGCCTGGGCGCGTGCCTCGGCCTTGAGCGTCGCGTTCGCCGGGTCCCGCAGGATCGCCGCGGCCAGCGCGGTCGCCAGGATCCGGCCGCCGATCACGTCGGCGGGGGAGTGCATGCCGGCCACGATCCGGGTGTGCGCCAGGTCGTAGGCGGTCGTGATCATCTCCTGGAAGCGCTCCGGAACCGCGTACGCGTAGGCGAGCGACGCCAGGAACAGCGCGTTCGTGTGGCCGCTGACGTAGCCGGCGTCGTCGGTCGGGCTGGTGCTCCGCTGGCGCAGCAGCGCCGGGGCGACGACCACCGCGGAGTCGTAGACCGGGAAGCCGAACGCGTCCAGCGTGCCGGTGTCGACGACCGTGCTGTCGGCGGTCAGCCGCCACGGGCGCGGGTACTGGAACGAGTACTTCGCCGGGTTGCCCGACGAGTAGTTGCCGCGCAGCGTGTTGACCAGCGTGGCGACCTTACCCAGCGCCGAGGTGGTGGAGCCGGCGCCGTTCGCCGCGCCGACCGGCGCGCCGGCCGGGACACTGTCGCTGATCGTGGTGGCCGGGGTGGTGGCCGGCG
This sequence comes from Actinoplanes sp. L3-i22, assembly GCF_019704555.1. Lineage (NCBI taxonomy): Bacteria > Bacillati > Actinomycetota > Actinomycetes > Micromonosporales > Micromonosporaceae > Actinoplanes > Actinoplanes sp. L3-i22. The sequence continues at coordinate 8,607,884 of NZ_AP024745.1, read as the reverse complement.
CCGAGGTGATGCTGGTGACGGCGAGCGCGCCGGCCTTGTACAGGTCGGCGAGCGGGCCCAGCCCGGCGATCACCGAGTAGCTCTGGTGCTGCCGGTCGACGAGGAACGCCTTGGCCGCCTCGGCGTCGGTGCGGTGCGTGGTGACCTGCACCGCGTACCTGATGTTGGCGCGCAGGAACGCCTGGTCGAGCACGGTGCCGGTGTTCCAGGCGGTGCCGGTGGACCAGACCTTCTGGAAGCCGGAGAGGATCCGGACCGCGGCGTTGGTGTCGGCGGTCAGGTTCGCGATCACGTTGGTCTGGTACGCGTCGACGAAATCGGTCGTCGTGGCGGCCGCGAACGCCGGCGCGACGCGGAACTGGGTGGCGACGAGGCCGGCGGCGGACGCCTTCAGCACGGTCCGGCGGGAGATCGGGGGCATGGGGACTCCGCGATGCAGTGGGGGCAAGATCGCGGATCAGCCTTCGTGCGGGTTTCCAATTCTTCGTCAACACCCGCGGATGTGAGCGTGAACATTATGCTACTTGCGAGTAACCGACATTCCGTTTGGCCGGTTCTGGGCCTAGCGTCCCGGTCGTGTTGACGACACGCATCCCCCTCGCGATCGCGGCTCTGACCGCCGCCCTGATCGCCGTCCCCACATCCCCCGCGTCCGCTGCCACCGCCGTGGCAGCCGGAACATTCAAGGTTCTTTCCTATAATGTTGCCGGACTCCCCGACATCCTGTCCAGTGCCGAAACCGACCGGGCCACCGCGACCACCGCGATCGGCCAGCGGATCAGCGGTTACGACGTGATCCAGGTGCAGGAGGACTTCAACTACCACGCCTACCTGTACGCCGCCGACGCGCACGCCTACCGCACCGCGACCAGCGGCGGGGCCGGCATCGGCTCCGGGCTCAACACGCTCTCGTCGTACGCCTACGACACCGACGACTTCGAGCGGGCCGGCTGGAACTCCTGCCAGCTCGACTCCGGTGACTGCCTGACCCCCAAGGGCTTCACGTTCATGCGGGTCCGGCTGGCCGAAGGCGTCTACGTCGACTTCTACAACCTGCACACCAACGCCGGCACCAACGACGGCGACCTGGCGTCCCGGGCCGACAACCTGAGCCAGCTGACCACGTTCATCGGCAGCCACTCGAACGGCAACGCGGTCGTCGTGATGGGCGACACCAACACCCGCTACACCCGCAGCGGCGACACGATCGCCGACTTCGTCGCGAACAACGGGCTCACCGACACCTGGGTCAAGCTCAAGCGCGCCGGCGTGCCCCCGGTGAAGGGGACCGACGCGCTGCTCTGCGACGAGTCCGCGATCACCGACACCTGCGAGGTGGTGGACAAGGTCCTCTACCGCAGCAGCAAGTTCATCACGCTGAACGCGACCGCGTACCACAACGAGCACGCGTCGTTCCTGACCAGCGACGGGCTGATGCTCAGCGACCACGACCCGATCAGCGCCGGGTTCTCCTGGACGACCAACGCGGCGTACCAGTTCAGCGAGCAGTTCGGCGGGCCGCACGGCAACTACTTCAACGACATCGACACGGTCACCACCCCGGCCTCGATCAGCCTGCGGGCGGGCAGCCGGGTCGACCGGATCGGCACCCACGGCGGCACCGGCGGCACGCTCAAGTCGCTGACGCTGGGCAGCACCGAGTACGTGACCAGCGCGTATCTGTGCCGCGGAAGCTACAACTCGCAAACCCGGATCTTCTACGCCAAGTTCACCACCAACCTCGGCAACACCCTGGCCGGCGGGACCACCACGTCGGACTGCGTCACCCGGACCGCCCCGACCGGCTGGCAGATCGCCGGCTTCCACGGCCGCTCCGGCGACGAGGTCGACAAGATCGGGTTCATCTACACCAAGCGCTGACCGCCGGTGGCCCGGCGCCGTCCCACCGATCCCGGCCCGAAATCTTCGGGCTGCAGGATGGGCGGTGCCGGGCTACTGTCCGTAGCGGACTTGCGAGGTGGGCGCATGACAGACCGGACCGAAAAAGACCAATCAGGCATTGCGTACGGCTTCGGCCGGCACCGCGGACTCCTCGTCGACCGCAACGGCATCGAGGAGATCGTCTACGGCCGTGTCCTGCTCTACCTGGAAAAACCCGACACCGACCTGATCCGCGGACTGGCCCCGCGGCTCTCCGGGGTGATCGTCGAGGAACCGGTCACGCCGTACGCGCCGGAGGCCCGCGCGCTCTGGTCGCTGCCCGTCCCGGTCCTCACCGGCGTCCGCGTCGACGACAGCTGGCTCGGCCACGAGGTGATCGTCGACTTCGACGCCGCGACCACCGCGCCGCCGCCGTCCGCCGCCACCGACCTGCGCCTGCACGCCGAAGTCTCGAACCTGGCCGAAGCCCACGAAGCCGGCCACCTCGCCGACGGCTGGTCGCCGCTGCGCGCCGAGGACCTGCGCGCCCTGCCCGCCGCCGAACGCGCCGCCCTGTGGCGCTTCTTCACCGAATCGGGCCGGCCGCTGCCGGCCATCCGGTACTTCGACGAACCGGCCGGCGGGCCGCCGGCCGCCTCCTTCGGCCGGCGCGGGGTCCGCGTGCTGCTCCCGGACGCGATCGACCATTTCCGTACGATCGTGGCCGAGTCCCCGGACGACGACCCGTTGATCGTCCTGCCGATGGTCTCGGTACGCGCCGAGATCGCCGCGTTCGCCGCCGCCACCAAGGCCCGCTGGCGCCTCGGGCTGGACATCGCCACCCCGGCCGCCGCGCTGGGCGTCGCCGACCTGGCCGAGGACTGCCAGCTGATCCACGTCAGCACCGGCGACCTGGCCCAGCACATCCTGGTCTGGGACCGGACCGTCCGCAACGACGCGCTGCTGCCGCCGGACCACCTGCCGGTCGTGGTCATGCAGCTGGTCGAGTGGTCGGCCACGGTGGCCGCGGCCCGGTCGGTCCCGTGCCGGGTCGCCGTGGATCTGCGCCCCAGCGCCCGCCTGCACGACCAGCTGGTCTCGGCCGGCGTCCGGGAGATCTCGTGCCCGGCCCCGCTGATCCGCCACTGGCGCCACCTGCTCGACCGCACCCACTGAACCAGAGCCCCCGCCCCGCGCCCCGCTTCACGCGCCCCGCCCACGCTCAAGGCCGCTACCCGCCGGCCGGGCCGCGCTGGGCCCGGTCCACCAGGTCCGCCGCCACCTCGCGGAGTTTGCGGTTGGACTCCTGGGACGCGCGGGACAGGATCGTGAACGCCTCGTCCGCCGAGCACCGCCGCTGGCTCATGATGATGCCCTTGGCCTGCTCGATCACCGCCCGGCTTTCCATCGCGGTCTGCATGTGCTGGGCCAGCGTGACCGTCGTGTCGTAGAGGTGCGCGTTCGCCAGCGCCACCGCGGCGTAGCTCGCGAACGTCTCGGCCAGCACGACCGCCTCCTCGTCGAACGCGCGCGGCGACGTGGCGTAGATGTTGAGCGCGCCGGCGACCCGCTCGCGGATCGGCAGGCCGACGCTGAGTGCGCTGTTCACGCCGACGACGCCGGCGTTCTCGTCCCAGCCGGGCCAGCGGCGTTCCGCGCTGACGTCGTCGACGGACAGGGTCGAGCGGGCGCGGCAGGCGTCCAGGCAGGGGCCGGAGCCGCGTTCGTACTGCCACTTGTCGATGTGGTCGGCGGCCGCGCCGGTGCTGGCGACGGTGTGCGGGCCGCGGTCGCGGATCAGCGTGACCGAGACCTCGTAGGCGCCGGGCACGGTCCGTTTCGCGAGCTCGGCCACGGTGGCCATGACGCCTTCCAGGTCGGTCTCGCCGAGGTTGATCCGGCCGAGCTCGTGGAAGGCGGCGGTGGGGTCCATCGGATCGGCTGCCATGCCCACCGTTCTTACCCCATTTCCCGCAAGTATTAGGGTCATCCCGGGTCAAGCCGCGTGCCCGAACCTTCGTTCGCCGACGGTTGGGACACCACTGTGCCCGATGACGCCCCGCTGACCGTGTATGTGCGCCGGCTCAGCCTCGACTCCGCGATCGTCCACCTGCGGGGCGAGGTCGACGTGGACACCACGGGCGTGCTCGCCACCGCGCTGGAGCACGCGATCCGTACGTACCGTCTCGTCGTCCTTGATCTTTGTGGGGTGACCTTTTTCGGCGCGGCGGGCGCGAATGCGATCGCGGTCGCCCGGGCGCGTGGCGAGGCGCGGGGCCATCGGCTGGAGCTGGACGGGGCGCACGGCACGGCCCGGGACGTGCTCCTGATCGCCGGGCTCGGGCCCATGCTGCGAATCTCCGGGTGAGTTTCGGTATTATCGGCGTCCTGCGGTCGATGTCGGGCACCGACACCGGCCAACCAGCGTCAAGCAGCGGCGCGGGTCCGGGAGCCGAGGGGCTCTCCGGGCAGCTTCACCGGCTAACCACGTGCGAGTCGTCCTGTCGGGCGGCCCGCGCTCCGCTGCGGGGAAACCACTGACGTTGATGGCGCATGACCCGGCCGGCTCCGCCGCGGCCTTCGCGGAGCTCGGCCGGATAAAGCTCGGCGAGACCGATCTCAACGGTGTCCTGGACCGGGTGGCCGACCTGGCGCGGCGAATCCTGCCGGGGGCCGCGGAGGTCTCCATCACGCTGGTCCGGGACGGGGCCGCCTACACCCCGGCGCACACCGGCGGGACCGCGCTGCGGCTCGACGAGTCGCAGTACGAACAGGACGGCGGTCCGTGCCTGGAGGCCGCCGCCGCGAAGTCCACCGTCCACGTTCCGGACACCGCCGCCGACGACCGCTGGTCCGGGTGGCCGGCGCGCGCCGCGGCGTCCGGGATCGGCAGCATCCTCTCGGTGGGGTTGCCGATCGTGGAGAACGTCAGCGGGGCGCTGAACATCTACGGCACCGGGCCGCGCGCCTTCGACGAGGAGGCGATCGCCCTGGCTCAGACGTTCGTCCGGTACGCCGCGGTCGCGCTCGCCAACGCGCACCTCTACGACACCACCGCGTCGCTGGCCCAGCACATGCAGGCCGCGATGGAGAACCGCGCGGTGATCGAGCAGGCCAAGGGGATCATCATGGGGGAGCGGCGGTGCAGCGCGGACGAGGCGTTCGCGATCCTCACCAAGGTCTCCCAGGACACCAATCGCAAGCTGCGGGAGGTCGCGGCGGCCCTGGTGGAGCGGACCCAGCGCGGCTAGGCGGTCACGTCGAGGCGGTTCCCGTCGCCGCGCTGGGAGAGGTAGCGCAGGGCCGGTTCGAGATATCCCGCCACCGGGTTGCGGCCCGGCGCGGCCTGGTCCCATCGCCGGGAGAGATCTTTGAGGTACGCCGGGGTCACCTCCTGCCCGGGCGCGAGCCGTCCCGCGGTCCGGTCCGCCGCGATCGCCGCCGCGAGCGAGTTGATCCAGCCGGCGCCGGCCTGGCCCTCCCCGATCTGCTGGCCGGTGGCCTGGTAGATCAGCTGGCGGTCCCGCTGGGTGAGGGCGGCGGCGTCGTCACGGGCGTGCTGGTGACGTTCCCGCGCGGACGGCCGCACCGGTGCCACCGTGGGCGGCAACGGGGTGCGGTTCAACCGGGAAACCGACATCGGGGGTAAACCTCCTGGCACTCGTCCTACTCCAGATCGGCCACCCTCCGGAGCTCCTGAGGACGCGTACGGTGGAAACCGTCTCCCCGGACGCACGCCTCCACATGGCCGAGCAGAAAGGGACACACGTGACCACCTGGACCACAACGGAACGGATCGCCCAGGGCGAGGTGAGCCTGGAGGGGGACCTCACGCTCACCGAACACGCCACGGGCGTGGTCCTGTTCGCCCACGGCAGCGGCAGTTCCCGGCACAGTCCCCGCAATCAGGCGGTGGCCCGGGAGCTGAACCGGCGCGGGTTCGCCACCCTGCTGGCCGACCTGCTCACGCCGGAGGAGGACACCCGCCAGCAGCGCTTCGACATCGGCCTGCTCGCCGACCGGCTGGTCGGCATCATCGACTGGCTGCGGGCCCGGCCGGGGACGGCGGACATGCCGCTCGGGCTCTTCGGCGCCAGCACCGGCGGGGCCGCGGCGCTGCTCGCGGCGGCGGCCCGGCCGGACGCGGTCCGGACCATCGTGTCCCGCGGCGGGCGCCCCGACCTGGCCGGGCCGGCGCTGATCGAGGTCCGGGTGCCGACCCTGATGATCGTCGGCGAACGGGACGAGGCGGTGCTGGAGCTCAACGAGGAGGCCCGCAGCACCATGCGGGTGCACGCCGAGGTGCGGATCATCCCGTCCGCGACCCACCTGTTCGAGGAGCCGGGTGCGCTCGAGTCGGTGGGGGAGGAAGCCGGCGAGTGGTTCCAGGCGTTCCTCACGCCGGTGCCGTACAAGCGGCACCCGGCCCTCGACTACATGGCCAGCGCCCCGCGCTGGGGCTGACGTCTCCCCGGGGCAGGTCAGGATGATCTTCCGAGATCGCGCCGAGGCCGGCCGCCTGCTGGCCGACCGGGTCGCGGCGGCCGTGGACGGCCCCGCGCTGGTGCTGGCCCTGCCCCGGGGCGGGCTCCCGGTCGCGGCGCCGATCGCCGAGCGGCTCGGCGGCGGCCTGGACATCGTCGTCGCCCGCAAGCTGGGCGCGCCGGCGCACCCGGAGTTCGGCGTCGGCGCGATCGCGGAGGACGGGCCGCCCGTCTACGACCAGGGCAATCTGCGGTATGCCGGGGTCACCGAGGAGGATCTGGCGGCGACCCTGGTGGCCGAGCGGGCCGAGCTCGGCCGGCGGGTGCGCCGCTATCGGGGCGGCCGCCCGGCCCCGCCGGTGACCGGCCGGGCCGTCGTCCTGGTCGACGACGGCCTGGCCACCGGGGTGACCGCGCACGCCGCGCTGCGCTGGATCCGCGGGCGCGATCCGGCCCGGGTGCTGCTCGCCGTCCCGGTCTGCGCGCCGGAGGCCCGGGACCGGCTCGCGCCGGAGACCGACGGGGTGGTCTGTCTGAGCGCGCCGCCCGGGTTCGGCGCGGTGGGCCGCTGGTACCAGGACTTCGCCCAGCTCACCGACGAGGACGTGGACCTCGTCCTGAAGCGATTTCACCATGCGTTGAAATAGTCTCTCGACCGCTCGCCGGAATTCACCTACTGTTGAGTTCAACAGTTGATGAGTTCTGGGGAGGAACCATGGACACCGCGATCGAGGTCACCGGCCTCGTCGTCCGCCGCGGGAAGAGGACCGTTCTCGACCGCTTCGACTGCGCGGTCCCGCGCGGCAGCGTCACCGGTCTGCTCGGCCCGAGCGGCAGCGGCAAGACCACCCTGATGCGGGCGATCGTCGGCGTGCAGGTGGTCGCGTCCGGCACGGTCACCGTGCTGGGCAGCCCGGCCGGCGCCCCGGCGCTGCGCAGCAAGATCGGCTATCTGACCCAGGCGCCCAGCATCTACGCCGACCTGACCGTCCGGGAGAACGCGCGCTATTTCGCGTCCCTCTACCGCCTCGGCAGGGACGCCGCCGACCGGGCGATCGAGACCGTCGGCCTGACCGGCGCGGCCGGCCAGCTGGTCGCGAGCCTGTCCGGCGGGCAGCGCAGCCGCGCGTCACTGGCCTGCGCGATCGTCGGCCGGCCCGAGGTCCTGGTCCTCGACGAGCCGACCGTCGGGCAGGACCCGGTGCTCCGCGACGAGCTGTGGGCGCACTTCCGCCGGATGGCCGCCGACGGCGCGACCGTGCTCGTCTCCAGCCACGTGATGGACGAGGCGAACCGGTGCGACCGGCTGCTGCTGATCCGCGAGGGTGTGCTGATCGCCGACGACACCCCGGCCGCGGTCAAGAAACTGGCCGGCTCCGACGACCTCGACCAGGCGTTCCTCAACTTGATCCGGGCGCACGAGAAGGTGACGGCATGATCCTGCTGAGCACGATCCGGCGGATTCTCACCCAGCTGCGGCACGACCCGCGGACCATCGCGCTGATCATCGTGGTGCCGACGCTGCTGATCACGCTGATCTACTTCATGTATGACGACCAGCCCCGGGTCTTCGACCGCATCGCGCTGACCATGCTCGGGATCTTCCCGTTCATCGTGATGTTCCTGATCACCTCGATCGCGATGCTCCGCGAGCGCACCAGCGGCACGCTGGAACGGCTCTTCACCACCCCGGTCGGCAAGATCGACCTGCTTTTCGGGTACGGGATAGCGTTCGGTGCCGCCGCGGCGGCGCAGGCGGCGGTCGCGGCCGGATTCGCCTACTGGGCGCTCGGCATGACCGCCGCCGGCGGGCTCGGCCTGGTCGTGCTGATCGCGGTGGCCAACGCCGTGCTCGGCGTCGCGCTCGGGCTGCTGTGCAGCGCGTTCGCCGTCACGGAGTTCCAGGCGGTGCAGTTCATGCCGCTCGTCGTGGCGCCGCAACTGCTGCTCTGCGGGTTGTTCGTGCCCCGCGAACGGATGGTCGGATGGCTGCAGGGGATCAGTGACGTGCTGCCCATGTCGTACTCGGTGCAGGCGCTCACCGAGGTCGGGGCACACCGCGAGCCGACCGGGACGATGTGGCGTGACCTCGGGATCGTGCTGGGCGCGGTGATCATCGCACTCGCGGTGGGTGCCGCGACACTGCGCCGCCGGACTCGATGACGACCATGGGGTACGTCGGCGACTAGCGTTGCGCCTTGCGGGTGGGGCGGGGCAATGGCCGTACCCCAGGGAAGGGGTTTTTGATGGCACGACGGACCGGACGCCGGCCCGGCAACCCGGAGACCAGGGAGGCGATCCTCGCCGCCGCGCGCGAGGCGTTCGCCGACAAGGGGTACGACGGGGCCTCGATCCGTGCCATCGCCGCCGGCGCCGGGGTCGACCCGGCGCTGGTGCACCACTACTTCGGCACCAAGGACAAGCTGTTCCTGGCCGCGATGCAGGCCCCGATGGATCCGGCCGAGATCATCGACTCGCTCGGGGACGGGGATCGGGACCAGGTCGGCGCCCACTTCGTCCGGCTCTTCCTGCGGATCTGGGACGGGCCCGGCGGCGCGGCCGGGGTGGCGCTGCTTCGCTCCGCCGTCGGCAACGAGTGGACGACCAAGCTGTTCCGGGAGTTCGTGGTCACCCAGATCCTCCGCCGGGCGGTGCCGAAGCTGGGGCTCGACACCGACGAGCTGGGGCCGCTGCGGGTCACGCTGGCCGCCAGCCACATGGTCGGCATCGCGATGGCGCGGTACGTGATCAAGGTGGAGCCGCTCGCGTCGGTGCCGTCCGAGGTGATCGTGGCGGCCGTGGGCCCGTCCGTGCAGCGCTATCTGACCGGCGACCTGGGCTCGGTGCTCGCCGCGGCCGTCCCGTCGCCGGTCCCGGACGCTCCGGCGGTCGGGGAATCGCCGGAAAGTGTCGGACCCCCGGCGTAGCGTCCGGGGCGTGATGGATGAGGACGCCTTCTGGGGCCTGATCGGCAGGCTCGGGCGGGATCCGGACGACGCTGACTTCGGCCAGCTGGCCGACCGGCTCACCCGCCTGCCGGAGGCGGAGATCATCGGCTTCGCCGACCGGCTGGCGAGTGCGTTGTGGAGCCTGGACACGCCCGCGCACTACGAGGCCTCGGCGTCGGCGGGTGACGACTGGTTCCTCTATGTCCGATGCGCGGTCGTCGCGGCCGGCCGCAAGGCCTATGAGAAGGTGCTCCGCAAACCGGCCACCCTGGAGAAGTTCGCCGACGAGGAGGCCGAGCTGCTGCTCGGGGTCGCGGCGCAGGCGTTCGAGCGGTCCACCGGCCGGCTGTGGGAGCACGAGACCCCGGTCAGCTATGAGCTCGGCAGCAACACCGCGGCCTGGGGCGCCTCGCCGGTCCACGATTCCTACGTGCCGCCGTGGCTGACGCTGCTGTCCGGCTCGGGCGAGGCCAGTGGTGAGCCGGATGCCTATCTGATCCTGCTCGGCGAGGTGGTCGCCGCCACGGCGGCCGATCCGGCCTGGCAGCTGTGGTGGGCCGGGTCCGGGCTGGCCGCGTGCGAGCTGTCGCTGGTGCTGGACTCGGCGGCGGCGCCGGAGTCGTCGTTCAAGACCGGCCGGGTCAAGGCGCAGCTGCACGTCCTGCACGACTCGGGGCCGTTCCCGCTGCACGACCGGGCCGCGCTGGCGCAGCACGCGGTGGTCGAGATCCAGAACATGTTCGCGGAGATCCGGGTGCGGCTCTCGCTCCCGGAGCTGCCGCCGCTGGCGGTTCCCCCGACCGACGAGCTGGCCGACGAGATGTTCGGGCCGCCGCGGGCACGGGACGATCTGCCGCCCGGCCTGCTGGACATGATCCTGACGCGTGACGGGGAGATCGATCCGCGGGAGCTGCAGCGCTTCTTCCGTGGTCCGGCCTGATCGAGGTTTGGGCTGATTGCGAGCCGGGCCGATCGCGTTCAGGTCAGTCGCCGCCGGTCGAGCCGAGCCGGGTCAGGTAGGTGTCGATCTGGTTCCGGGTGACCGTCGGCAGGTTCTGGAACTGCAGGCCGATCTCGATCAGCCCGTCCCGCGCGGTCCGGCGCATCACCTTGGCGTCCGCGGCGCCGCTCAGCCCGTCGAAGGTGAACTCGGTGCGGATCATGTCGCCGGCCGCGACCGGGATGTCCGCCGGCAGCGTGCAGCCCATGCCGTCCGAGCTGAGGTCGACCATCTGCGCGGCGATCGGCTGCGGCCGGGACGCCAGCCGCAACTGCACGGTGCCCTCGATGGCGAGCCGGTCGCTGCGCCGGCGTTCCAGGCGTTCGGCCACGTCGGACAGATCGCCGATCTGGGCCATCGTCGCGTCCACACTGCTGTGCAGCCGGATCACGATGTCCTGCTGCTGATCGGCGATCCCGCCGAGCTGGCGCATCGCGTCCTCGATGTCACCGACGTCGTGGATGATCGCGTTGAGCGTCTGGCCCATCTGCGCCACGTCCGCCTCCAGCGCGGCGATCGTGCTGGTGATCTGCTCGGTCGAGTCCGCGGTCGTGTCGGCCAGGCTCTTCACCTCGTCCGCGACCACCGCGAAGCCACTGCCGGCCGCGCCCGCCCGGACCGCCTCGATCGTCGCGTTCAGCGCCAGGAGCCGGGTCTGCGAGGCGATCCCGGAGATCACGCTGGCGATCCCGGCGACCTGCCGCAGGCTCGCGTTCAGCGCGGCCGCCGCCTCGTCCGCGCTGTGCGCCCGGCGGACCAGCGCCTCGGCCGCGTCGTTGGTGTGGGTGACCCGCTCGTGGGTCGCCGCCGCCGCGTCCCGCGCCGCGCCGACCTGGAGGACGACGTCCTCCAGCTTCCCGCCGATCACCGCGGCGGTGCTGTCGATCGCCTCCTTGGCCCGCCGCCGCAGCGTCTGCTGCTGCTGTTTCTGCTGCAGCGCGGTCGCCTGGAGCTGCTCGGCCCGATCCGCCTGGAGCTGCTCGAGCTCGGCGTCCCGCTCCCGCAGGGTCTCGTTGAGCTGGGTGATCACGGCTTGGCCGGCCGAGGAGTCCCGGGTGGTCTTCCGCATCCGGTACGCCAGGAGCCCGGCGCCGAGCAGGACCACCACGAGAACCAGCGCGATCCACACCGGCGTCACACCGGGACGTCAGCGCCGCACACGGCCGGCGCGTCCCCGGAAGTCGCCGACACAGCCACGGCCCCTCCCACCCACGTCCAGTCTTTGATCTGACATTACCCCGCAAAATGGATGAGGCAGGCAGTTCGCCCGCTCGCTCGCCCGCCCGCCACGGCGTTGCGGCTCGTCGCCCGCCGGCCCGTCTCCGGGTTGCGGCTCGTCGCCCGCCGGCTCGTCGCCGGGTTGCGGCTCGTCGGCCGTCGGTTGCGGAACCGGAGCGAAAAGTGGTGTGGCGAAGTCCTCAGCTCGGCGGACGGCGGCCGATGGTCGGGGTCCTGGCAAACGATCAAGGAGATGACATGAGCATCAGCATCGGCATCTCGACCCCGTCCTCGGCGTGGGAGACGCACGCGGCGTGGCTGCGGCTGCGCGGTGACTGCCAGCAGCTCTTCGATCACGTGCTGGCGGGCGCGGACCACCGGTCGCCGGCGGGCGACCAGGTCGCGGAGCTGGACAGCCGCGACGCGATCGCCCGGATGGAACAGAGCAGTGGCGTCAACACCCTGGTGTGAGGCGCGGGCGCGCGGGTCAGACCGGAGTCAGGTACGGATGGTCGGCGACCGCGGCCGGCAGCGAGAAGACGAAGCAGGAGCCGCCGCCCGGATGGTCGACGGCCGCGATGTCCCCGCCGTGCCGCTCGACGATGCGCTTGCAGATCGCCAGGCCGAGGCCGGTGCCCAGATAGGCGCCGGTGGTGTGGGCCCGATGGAAGTTCCCGAAGATCGCGTCGTGCTGGCCCGCCGGGATCCCGATCCCGTTGTCGACGATGCGGACCGTCACCATGCCCCCGGCGGACGCGGCGGAGATGTGCAGCGCCGGCACCACCCCGGGCGCCGTGTACTTGATCGCGTTCCCGACCAGGTTGTCGACCAGCTGCCGGACCAGCACCGGATCCGCCTGCACCGGCGGCAGCGCGCCGATCCGGAACCGCGGCTCGGGGCTGCCGGCCGCCACCGCCGCGTCCGCACGGGCCTGGGCGATGTCGGCGACCACCTCGGTGAGGTCGACCGGGGCCGGGGCGACCGTCGCCTCCCGCGCCGTCGTGTACGCCAGCAGCCCGTCGATCAGGCCGCGCATCCGCGCCGACGCCCGGGTCAGCCGGGCGAGATCGGCGTGCGCCTGGTCCAGGTTCGGATGGTCGGGTACGCCGTCGAGCGAGTCCAGCGTGGCAGCCGTCCAGCCCTCGATGGCGGCGAGCGGGTTGAGCAGGTCGTGCGCCACCACCCCGGCGAAGTTGGTCAGCTCGTCGCGATGCCGCCGCTCCGCGGTGACGTCGTGGAACAGCACCACCGCGCTGCGCGTCCCGTCCGGATGCGGCAGGACCGTCGCGGTCACCCGGACCACCCGCCCCTCCGGCACCCCGGGGTTGCGGACCGGCATGTCGACCCCGCGCACGTCCTCACCGGCGAGCGCCCGCAGATAGGCCGGCTCCCCGTCCCAGCCTGGCCCGCCGAGCAGGTCGTCCGGGCCGCAGCGGCCGAGCAGCTCGGTCACCGCCGGGTTCCGCAGGGTGACCCGCCCGTCGCCGCCGATCACCGCCAGCCCGTCCGCCATCGAGTCGATCACGGCGGTGAGCAGGGTCTTCTGCGTGTCGAGCTCGGCCTTCTCCTCGGCGAGCGCGGAGAGCAGCGCGGTCCGCTCGTCCCGGCCGAGCGCCAGGGCCAGCCCGACCAGGGCCACCAGCAGGACGAACAGCTGCACGATCACGGCCCGCTGGCCGACGTCGCCGACCTGCGCGAACGGGCCGCTGCCGAGCAGCGTGTACTGTACCGCGATCGCGCTGATCACCGAGTTGTGCACGAGGACCCAGGGAGTGCGCAGCCGGGTGCCGACCAGGACGGTCAGTCCCAGGAGCGCGAACGAGAGCGGCAGCCGATGGTCGTAGGCGAACGCGCCGACGTGCCCGCCGACACTGAACGTGAAGATGCCGGCGATCTCCGCGGTCCGCCAGAACGAGACGCGCCGCAGGGGTGGCCGGGCCCGCCACCGCCGCAGCCCGGCGCCGAGATAGATCCCCGCCGCCCCGATGATCAGGATGCTCGCCGTGTGCCGGGCCAGCGCCATCGCCTGGAACGCGACCGGAAACGAACCGGTGACCAGGCCCCGCCCGAGCAGACTGACCAGGTTGGCGCCGACACTGGCCGCGAGCGTGGCGCCGAGCAGACCCCAGAGGTCACGCGGCGAGCGCAGCGTCTCCGAGCCGCCGGCGCCCCACAGGTTCGGCCGCCAGCGGCGCAGCGTACCCAGGAAGATCCCGGCCTGGATCAGGCCGACGAACCCGGCGACCACACTGACGGCCGCGGGCGCGCCGGTCAGCCAGTTCCCCAGTCCTAGGATCAGGACCAGCAGGACCGCGTCGAGCCGGCGGGTGGGGGAGGTGCGATTCGCGCAGAACCAGACGACCCCGACGCCGGCGGCCGGCCAGATCAGACTGACCCCGTCGCCGACCATCGCGGTGCGCCGCCCGGAGTAGACGGCGGCGGCGTACAGGAGGGCGAAGGCCACGGTTCGCGCCAGCGGGCGCCGGTAACCAGTCGTCACCGTCACCTCCCGACCGACATTCGACCTCCCCCCATCGGCCGGTCGCCCCCCACCCTGAGCCCAAAGCCGGATTTTTCGCACTGTCCAGCGTTCCCCGGCTCCCCGCCACGCTGTGCAACCCATCAAGATCAAAATCCGCTTACGGTACGGCCGGAGCCCCGCCACCCACCGCCGCGACAAGCGTCCCGCCCCGAAGGTCTACGAAGCGGCCTCGACCGACGCGGTGAGCGGCCCGACCCGCAGGATCCCGTCGTCGAGGGGGACACAACGGACCCCGCCCCGGCCCCGCAGCGCCTTCCACGCCCCGGGCCCGATGCTCACGTCCATCCAGGCGCACGGGTTGGCCCGCCGCCGCACGGACAGCCGCACCGGCCCGTCCCCGGAGTCCAGGACGAGCGTCGACCCGACCAGGTCATCGAGCGTCCGCTCCCCGAACCGCAGACCCGCGACCAGGATGTTCCGCCGCGCCTGAACCAGCCCGGCGCCGTCCGGAAGGGACTCCCGCGCGATCACCGTGACCGAGGCGTCCCGATGCGCCGCATGATTGAAGTACCGATCCCCGACGATCCCCAGCCCCGCCCGAACCCGGATCTCCCGAACGATCTCACCCTCCGGCGCCACCCCGGGACCGTCCCCGGGCCGCCCCACGAACCGGTGCACCGGCGACGCGAGCAGCTCCACGATCTCCACAAGCCGCAGTCTAGAAGCCCCCGAAAACCACGACCATCGCCCAAAGCCCGCCCACCCGGCCAACCCGGCCCGACCCGCCCCAGCACGACCCGCCCCAGCACGACCCGCCCCGGCCGAGCCCGTCCCGAGCCAGCCTGGCCCCGACCCAGCCCGGCCGTGCGGTGGGGTGCGGCGAGCGAGTGCCCACCCGACCCGTGCGGCGCGGGCGAGCAGCGCCGTCCCGGCCGTGCGGCGAGCAGCGCCTGCCCAGGTCCGGGCGGTGCGGCGAGCAGCGCCGATCCGGCCAATGCGGCGCGGCGTGCCGACCCGGCGCCTGCGGAGCGGTGCGGCGAGCAGAGCCGACCCGGCGCGTGCGGAGCGGTGCGGCGCGGCGAGCAGTGCCGACCCGGCCCGTGCGCCGTGGCGAGCAGCGCCCACCCGGCCCTGCGGCGAGCAGGGCCCACGCGAGCAGGGCCCACCCGGCCCAAAGGGGGGCCACCGCCTCTGCCGTAATTGTGGCTCGGATTCGCAAGATCGTGCTTGGGGCCTGTGGACAACCGCTTGGTGTGGATAACCGGCACGGGCCGGCTTTGTGGTGTAGCGCATGCCCGGTATTGGGTTTTTGGGGTAAACCGCAACCACCCTCGGACGTCGCCCTGGAGGGCTTTGCGTTCTGGGCGCCCCGCGCCCTTGCGAAGCCCGGAAGGGTCCCCGCGGGAGCGACGATCTGTACCCCGGCGGACCGGGGCAATGCAGAATTTGATCGTTGAATCGGTTTCAGTGGATCGTGGCCAGGGCCTCGGCCAGGGCATCCTTCGCGTCCTGGACGTCGACCTCGAGCTTCTGGAGCGGGCCGCCGGTCTCGGTGAGGCGCGCGGCCTCGGGGCCGCCGGCGAAGAACGGTGCGAAGCCCAGCTCCTGGATGATCCGGCAGGCGGCCTCGCGGGCGTCGCGCTGGTCGGTGCAGACGTATTCGGCGAGGAGCGGATCGTGGCCGCGGCGCCGGTCGAGGATGTCGGTGGAGATGGTGTTGAAGGCCTTCACCCAGTGTGCGTCGGGGGCCCAGTCGATGAGGGTCTCGAAGCCGCTCTTCGGGGCCGTGCCGAGCTCGCGATTCGTGCCGGGCGCGACCGGCACGCGGACGAACGACGGGATGTCGAGGGTCGACGGGAAGCCCGGCGCGAACGAGCCGAGGCCGGCCGGGCCGGGTGCGCCCTCGATCGGCACGCTGACGTGCGCGGGGTTGGTGGCGTCGATCACCACCTTGCCGGCCATCGCGTCGTGCGCCAGGTCGATCGCCTCCCTGGCGGACTCCCAGTTCGGCGCGAAGAACAGCACCTCGCCGAAGGCCGCCGCCTCCGGGACGGTGAGCGCCCGGATGTGCCCGTCGCCGAGCTCGACCAGGTCGGTCAGCCGGTCCGGATGCCGCGACGTGACCGCCACCTCGTGTCCACTTTCGGCACACCAGGTCGCCAGAGTGCCGCCGAGCTGCCCTGCGCCAATGACACCGATCCGCATGACCTCAGATTGCCTGGCCGGTCACCCGTTCGACGGAGGAACCGGGAAATCGCCGTAGAGCATCCGCAGCTCGACCACGACCAGGTCGTCGACCAGGGCTTCCGGGTCGGCGGCGGAGGTGAACGCGGCGGTGCGCAGGTCGTCGATCATCGCGGCGAGCACGTGCGGCGCGGGGCCGTCCGGGGCGTGGCCGGCGGCCCGGTCCCGGCCGATCCGGGCGGCGAGCCGCTCGACGTGGGCCTCGCGCAGCCCGGCCCGCCAGCGGGCGATCGGCGGGCAGCCGGGTGCGGCGGCGAGCGCTCCGGCCAGCAGTCTTCCCTGGTCACGCCAGAGTACGGCGAGTGCGGTGAGGGACGCGCGCAGGGCGTCCTGGTCCGGGCCGGTGCCGTCCAGCCACGGGCCGGAGTCGCGGCCGAGCTCGCCGGCGAGCCCGTGCAGCAGCGCCACCACGACCGCGAGCTTCGAGTCGAAGTAGAAGTAGAAGCTGCTCCGGGAGATCTCCGCGCCGGCGGCCAGCTCGTCGATGGTGATCTCGGCGAGCGGTTTGCGGGCGAGCAGGTCCCGCGCGGTGTCCAGGATCGCGCGTTCGCGCAGGTCACCCTTGCTCGGGCCGCGGCGGCGTTGACTCATGACCATGACGGTAACGCGGCTGACAGTGCGGAGTCGACACAACGTCGAGTTTTTCGACATACTGTCGAGTAACTGTCCCCCTCACGTCAGGAGCGTCCCCATGCAGGAGATCCGTCTCGCCAGCCGGCCCAGCGGGTGGCCGACCGCCGACAACTTCGCGCTCGTCGAGCTGCCCACGCCCGAGCCTGGGCCGGGGCAGGTGCTGGTCCGCAACCAGTTCATGTCGGTGGATCCGTACATGCGGGGGCGGATGAACGACGTCGAGTCGTACGTGGCGCCGTTCGAGCTCGGCAAGGCGCTCGACGGGGCGGCGATCGGCGAGGTCGTGGCGTCGAACGCGCCGGAGGTGCCGGTCGGCGCGACCGTGCTGCACGGGCTGGGCTGGCGGGACTTCGCGGTCCTCGACGCCGGGCACGCGCGGGTCGTCGACCCGGCCGCGGCGCCCACCCCGTCGGCGTATCTCGGGCTGCTCGGCATGACCGGGCTGACCGCGTACGTCGGGTTGCTGGACATCGCGCAGTTCCGCGAGGGCGACGTGGTCTTCGTCTCCGGCGCGGCCGGCGCGGTGGGCAGCGTCGTCGGGCAGATCGCCAAGCTGCGCGGCGCCAAGCGCGTGATCGGCAGCGCCGGCTCGGCCGAGAAGGTCAAGCACCTGGTCGATGACCTGGGCTTCGACGCGGCATTCAACTACAAAGACGCTTCGGTACGGAGTCAGCTGCGCGCCGCCGCGCCGGACGGCATCGACGTGTACTTTGACAACGTCGGCGGGGACCACCTGGAAGCGGCGATCAAGTCGCTGAACAAGTACGGCCGGATCGCGCTCTGCGGGGCGATCTCGCAGTACAACGAGACGTCCGCGCCGACCGGGCCGCGGAACCTGGCGCTGGCCATCGGCAAGGAGCTGAACCTGCGCGGGTTCATCGTCAGCAACCACCGGAACCGGATGGCGGACTTCGTCACCGAGGTCGGCGGGTGGCTGCGCGCGGGCAGGATCTCGGCCCAGGAGACGGTCGTCGACGGTCTCGCCGGCGCGCCGGAGGCATTCCTCGGTCTGATGCGCGGCGAGAACACCGGCAAGATGGTCATCAAGCTCGGCTAACGGGAGTTCGGAGGGCAAAAGCCCCGGAAGGTCGCCGGGGCTTTTCCTGAACGCTGCTTAGAGTTGATCATTCAGATACGGACCGTCCGGCCAGCGGTCGTCATCCGTACGGACGACGTGACTGACGGAAAGCAGACACTAACGTTCGCGTGTGGCAAATCGGTTCCAACTCTGGGGACAAGCGGGCTGGGCTAGCGCCGAGGTCGTCGGCGAGACGCACTACGCCAAGTCGATACGTGCGCTGTTCGGAAACGACTTCAACCCCCAGGGCACCGACATAACCATCCCGGTCCAGCTGATGCCCGACCGCAGCAATCGCCACGATCGCAACGCCGTCGGGGTCTGGGCCGACACCGCGCTGCTCGGGCACCTGCCACGGCCCGAGGCCGCCCGGTACATCGGGGTGCTCACCACGCTCGCCAAGCGCAACCTGATCCCCGAGGTCAACGCGCAGATCCACGGCCGGGAATGGGGAGAGTACGACGGTCGCCCGCCCGCCTTCGTCGGCACGATCCGCCTCGACCTCGCCGAACCGCACATGATCATGCCGGCCAACAACCCGCCCGCGCACGAGCACCGGCTCCTGCCGACCGGGTCGGCGCTGCAGGTCAACGGGCAGGAGCAGCACCCCGACGCGCTGGCGCCCTACCAGCGGCCGGAGGGCGAGTGCTGGGCCTACGTGACGCTGCACGAGATGGCCGATCACCTGGTCGAGGTCCGGCTCG
The DNA here is from genome assembly GCF_019704555.1 of Actinoplanes sp. L3-i22. Taxonomy (NCBI): domain Bacteria; kingdom Bacillati; phylum Actinomycetota; class Actinomycetes; order Micromonosporales; family Micromonosporaceae; genus Actinoplanes; species Actinoplanes sp. L3-i22. The sequence continues at coordinate 8,589,212 of NZ_AP024745.1, read as the reverse complement.
GCGACGGCCGGGTGGGTGACCTGAGCCCGAAGATGAGCTTCGAGCTCACCCCGATCCTGCGGTACCAGGCCGAGCGCGGACTCGTCGTGGCCGCCCGTGCGGTGGTCAAGAGCAATGCCAACAAGACCGAAGTTCTGCTGTACGTCGCCCGGGTCCAGGATCTGCCGGAGAGCTGGACCGGTCCGGCCGCTCGCAGCGCCGCCGCCAGTGGCCGGGTCGCGCCCGTCTCGCCGTCCGCCGCGACCGCGCCGGTGACGTCCGCCGCGACCACCCCGGTAACGCCCGCGGCGACCAGCCCGATGATGCCCGCCGCCGCCGGGCCGGAGCTGCCGGCCGCCGGCACCTCCGCGGTGCCGAGCTGGATGAGCGCCAGCGACGCCGTGCCGTCGTGGGCCTCCACGCCCAGCGACGCGCAGCCCACCTGGATGGACCGCAGCGAACTGGTCCCGACCTGGGTGCAGCCGAGCGGCCCCGTCCCGAGCTGGGCGGCGTCGGTCAGCGGCCCGGTCCCGACGATCGCCGGCCGGCCCCAGGCGGACGACCCGGGCACTCCGACCTCCGGGGTCCCGACCAGCTCCGTCTCCGGCCCGTCGGGGCCCGGCCTGTCGACCGGCCCGATCCCCGGCATGTCGTCCGGCTCGAACCCCGGGATGACGACCGGCCCGATTTCCGGTGTGTCGTCCGGATCGAGCCACGGGATGTCGACCGGCTCGAACCCCGGTTTGTCGACCGGCCCGATCCCGGGCATGTCGACGGGGCCTGTTTCGGGGGGTTCGTCTGGTTTTGTTCCCGGGGTGGCGGCCCATCCGATTCCGGGCGTGCCGACCGCTCCGCTGCCCGGAAGCATCAGCGGGATTCCGGTCAGTCCCGCGGCCCCGATCGCCGGCTCGGCTTCGGCCGGGCTCTTCGGCGGCAACGGGTCGACCGGCTCGTTCGGTGTCGACGGGCAGTCCACCGGCTCGTTCAGCGTCGACGGGCGGTCAACCGGGTCGACCGGGTCGTTCGGCGCCGACGGGCGGTCAACCGGGTCGACCGGGTCGTTCGGCGCCGATCCGGCGAGCGGCTCCTTCGGCCGGGCGGGATCGTCGACCGGCTCGTTCAGCAGCACGGGCTCGCCGGCGGGCGCCGATTCGTCGAGCGGCTCGTTCGGCGCTGATTCGTCGAGCGCTTCGTTCGGCGCGGGGTCGTCGACCGGTTCGTTCAGCAGCGTCGGCTCGCCCGCCGGCTCGTTCAATGGCGCCGGGTCGCCGGTCGGCCTGTTCGGGGGTTCGGGCGAGATCGCCGAGACCACCGTCATCCCGGCGCTCTCCGCCGTCGTGATGAACAAGCACGCCGCCACCGCCTCCGGCAGCGCCCCGGTGTCACCCGCCCCCGAGGCGAACCGGCACCCGGCGATCCCGTCCGCCCCGACCGGCATCAAGTTCGTCGTCCCGCCGGGCTGGCCCACCCCGCCGGACGGCTGGTACCCGCCGGAGGGCTGGCAGCCGGACGTCAGCTGGCCGCTCGCCCCGATCGGCTGGCAGTGGTGGGTCCCGACCTGGGACTGATCCCTCGTACCTCGACCAGTGGCCGCTCCGTCCCGGGGCGGCCGCTTCGTTTCCCGGCTCGGGTGGCCCGCCGGCTCGTTCGGTGGCCGCTTCGGTTCCCGGCTCAGGTGGCCCGCGGTCTCGTCCGATGGTCGCTTCGTTTCCCGGCCTCGGCGGCCCGCGGTCTCCGTCGGCGGCCGGTCGGTGGTTCTCCTGGGGCTGCTGTTGCTGGTGGGATCCCGAAGTGGTCCGATCCGTGCAGAACGTCGGATTAACCCGAAAAAACGCCACCATGCGGCCCGTCGCCTTGCTGCAATGGAAAAATGCGGTGGGATCAATCGGACGGGTTGACCGGGCGGCCTGATGCCCGAGTGCGGGCAACACTGGACGAGTGGCGGGACGGGCTGCTCGACCTCACAGGCGCCAATCCGCTGATCGACGTGCGGACCACGGCGCCTGGGGTGGTCGAGATCGTCAGCCCCTCGCCGCGCAGTATCGTCGAGGCGCTCCAACAGGGGCGCGAGTGCGGCTTCCTTGGCATCGAGGAACAGGCGGAAGGTCCACGACCACGCGCCTCGCACGTGTTCCAGACCGCGCTGGCCGACGCGGAGATGGATGCCACGCTGCGGGCGCTGCGCCGGACCGCGCGCCGTGACCTGCTCGAACAGGGCGTCTCCACGCTCTACCTCGGGCTCGGCACGGTCCGCTGGCGGGACGGGGGGAACGAGCACGTCAGCCCGATCCTGCTGCTCCCGGTCGACCTGGTCACCCCGGATCCGCAGGACTACCCGCGGCTGCGGGCCCGCGCCGAGGACCCGATCGTCAACCCGGCCCTGGACATCTGCCTGCGCCGGCACAACATCGAGCTGCCCGCCGTGGACAGCCTGGCCGGTCTGGACGTCACGGTCTTCTGGGCCCGGCTGGACGCCGCGCTCGGCGACCACCCGGACTGGCACTCCGACGAGGCGGTGCTGCTCACCCGGTTCGCCGTGCACCGCGAGGTGATGTACACCGACCTGCTCGACCACGAGCGCCGGGTCCTCGAGCACCCGGTGATCCGCGCGCTGGCCACCCACCCCGAGGCGCAGCCCGACGCGTTCAAGTTCGAGGTGATCACCGGCCGGCGGATCGACGAGGTTGCCACCCCGGACGACGTGCCGCTGGTGCTGGACGCCGACGCCGCGCAGCGGGCCTGTGTCGCCGCCGCCCTGCACGGGCGCTCCTTCGTAATGCGTGGCGCGCCCGGCACCGGTAAGTCGCAGACCATCGCCAACATGATCGGCGGTCTGCTGCACGCCGGCCGCCGGGTGCTGCTGGTCGCCGAGAAGGCCGCCGCCCTGGACACCGTCCTCGACCGGCTCGAGCCCACCGGCCTGCACGACTACCTGCTCGAACTGCACAGCGGCCGGACCGGCCGGGACCAGGTGGCGGCCACCCTGGCCGCCGCCCTGGACTTCATCCCGCTGCCGCCGCCGGACCTGTCCACCGACGAGCGCGAGGCGTTGCGGGAGCACCGCGGACGGCTGAACGCCTACGCCGAGGCGATGAACGAGGTGCGTGAGCCGCTCGGCCACCGCCTGCACGACGTGCTCGGCATGTGCGCGCAGATGACCGACGTGGCACAGGCGCCGGCCCCGGCCGAGCTGCCGATCCCGCTCACCACCCAGTCGCTGCAGCGGGTCCGGGACGCCGCCGAGCGGCTGGGCCGCGCCTGGCGCCCGGCGCGGGAGGGCGGCGACTTCCTCTGGCGTGACGTGATCGACCGGAACCGCCTGGACGCCCGGCTGCACCAGGCGCAGACCGCGCTGGACCACCTGGCCGAGGCGATCGAACGGGATCCGCTCGCCGAGGCCTTCCAGGTCGGCTCGATCGCCGAGGCGATCACCCTGACCACCCTGGTCGGGCACGCCATCCGGCGCCCGGCCGAGGCCGCCGACGAGTGGCTCACCATGACCAGCCTGGAGCCGGTGGCCCGGGCCGCGGAGGGTCTGCTGCGGCACCTGAAGGCGTTGCACCAGGCGGAGGACGCGGTCCGGGCCCGGGCCGGGGTCACCTGGAGCGCACTGCCCGCCCCGGGCAAGCTGCCGCTCATCCCGAGCCTGGCCCACCTGAAGCCGCCCGCGGTCGAGCTGCTGCCGCTCACCGCCGCGAAGGCCCGCGGACTGGCCCGCCGCTTCGCCGACGAGTCGGACCGGCTCGAACAGCACCAGCACAGCCTGGACCGGGTCACCGCCCGGCTCGGCCTGCCGAACGTGGTCGCGTTCACCGACCTGCCCCGGCTGTCCGCCATCGTCGACCTGCTGTCCCGCCCGGACAAGCCGGAGCCGGCCTGGTTCGACGCCATGGGCACGCAGGCGGCGCACGCGTCGATGCGGAACCTGCGGCGCGTCGTGAACGTGGTCAAGGCCGCCGAGGCCCGGGCCCGCGAGCACTTCAGCGAGAACGCGCTCGCCGAGCCGGTGGACGAGCTCGTCGAGCGGTTCGCCCACCAGCACAAGGGCATCGGGAAGCTGCGGGCGCCGTACCGCCGGGACAAGAAGGCCGCGGCGGACATCGCCCGGCCGGACGTCAAGCGCTCCCAGGCGGTCGCCAACCTGGACGCGGCCGCCGCCTGGAAACGCGCCCTGGAGGAGCTGGACCAGGCCGAGCGGGAGCAGGCCGGCATCCTCGGCAAGCACTGGCAGCGGCTGGACACCGACTTCGACGCGATCGAGCGCGCGCTGGCCACCGCCGAGGAGACCCTCCGGGTCACGCCGCCCGAGGCGCTGCCCACCCTGATCGAGCGGATCTGCGCACCCACCCCGAACAGCGCGATCATCCGGATCGTCGGCGAGGCCGGCAAGGAGTTCGAACGCTGGACCGCCGCGCTGCGCCCGCCGCCCGAGCCCGCGCCCCGGCCGGCGCTCGCCACCGGCCCGATCCACGACGCGGTCACCTGGCTGCGGGCCCACGTCGAGCCGTTCACCGCCGTCGCCGAGTTGGTGCAGGCCTACAGCGTGGCCGCCACCCGGGACTTCACGCTGGCCGAGGCGGCCGCGATCGGCCTGCTCCGGGAGAGCGCGTCCGAGGCCGCCGCGGCGCTGTCGTCCAACGCCAAGGACTACGCCAAGGTCCTGGGCAACGCCTACCGCGGCACCCAGACCGACGTGGAGGCGCTGGCCGCCGCGATGGCCTGGACCTCCGAGGCCCGGCGGATCCGCAACGGCGGCGACATCGCGTTCACCACCGAGCAGGCCGACGTGCTCGGCCGGACCCGCCCCAGCGACACCCTGCCGGCCCGGGTCGCCGAGTGGCAGTCCGCCCGGGACTGGATCCTGCGGGCCTTCGCGCCCAGCCGGCACCCCGCGCTCAGTGTCGCCCTGGACGAGCGGGAAACCGCCCGGGTGCTGCTCCGCGAGCTCCTCGAGGACAACCGGGGCCAGCAGGAGTGGTTCGACTACCAGGCCGCCCGCACGGTGCTGGCCGAGCACGGACTCGACGCCGTCGTCGACTTCTGCACCCGTGAGGACCTGCCGGTCGAGCAGATCCTGCCAGTGCTCGGCCGCGCGCTCTTCCAGTCCTGGGCCGACGCGATCATCCGGGAGGACGATCGGCTCGCGCCGCTCGACGCGGTCGCCCGGGATCGGCTGGTCGGCGAGTTCCGGATCTGGGACGCCCAGTTGCAGCGCGCCGCCGCCGGCGAGGTGATGAACGCGGTCGACGCGCTCCAGCCGGCCGAGGCCGCGGCCGGCGAGGCCGCCCTGCTCCGCGCGTCCGCCGCCTACCAGGGCCGCCGGCCACCGGTCCGGGAGCTGTTCGCCCGCACCGCGCACGCGGCGATGGCGGTCAAGCCGTGCCTGGTGATGTCGCCGGCCGACGTGAGCCGCCTGCTCCCGGCCGACCTGCACTTCGACGTGGTGATCATCGACGAGGCCTCCCGGGTGCCGGTGCCGGACGCGCTGACCTGCGCCTACCGCGGCAACGCCCTGGTGATCTGCGGCGACGACCGGCAGCTGCCGGCCGCCCCGATCCCCGGCGGCGACCCGCGCTCGATCCTCGACGTGGCCCTGGCCTGCGGGGCGTTCCGGGTCCTCGACCTGGGCACCCACTATCGCAGCCGGGACGAGTCGCTGATCGCCTTCGCCAACCACGCCTTCTACCAGGGCCGGCTCAACACCTTCCCGGCGTTCGCCGCGGCCGGCCCGGACAGCGGCGTGCAGCTCTACCCCGCGACCGGCGAGATGTCGATGGCCGAGCTGGTCGCCACCCGGGTCGCCCACCACCTCGTCACCCGGCCGGACCGCAGCCTCGGCGTGGTGGTCTGCACCGCCGAGGACGCCGCCCACGTCGAAGCGGCGGTCGCGGACATGGTCGTCCCGCTCGAGGACGACCGGCTGCGCGGCTTCTTCGTCAAGGACCTGGACGCCGTGCAGGGCGACGAACGCGACGTGGTGATCTTCGCGATCGGCAGTGAGCTGGGCGGACTCGAGGGCCGCGACGGCTGGCGCCGGCTCAACGTGGCGACCACGCGCGCCCGGCGCCGCCTCGAGGTGGTCTCCGCGGTCCGCGCCCGCGAGCTGTCCGAGACCGACGAGAGCCTGCGGCACCTGGCCACCTTCCTGGACTACGCGGCCCGCGGGATCCCCGCGCTCGGGCTGGAAGAGCCGGACGGCGACGAGTCGCAGACCCCGTTCGAGGACTCGGTGCGCGACGTCGTCCGCGGCTGGGGCTACCGGGTGCAGAGCCGGGTCGGCGCCGGCGCCTTCCGGATCGACCTCGCGGTGCGCCGCTCGGCCCGCCGGAACGCCCCGTTCGCCCTCGGCATCGAGTGCGACGGCACCAGTTACGACTCCGCACCCACCGCCCGGGACCGCGACCGGTTGCGTGACCAGGTACTCGACGCGCTCGGCTGGAGGCTGCACCGGGTCTGGGGCACCGCCTGGTACCTGGACCGGGAGCGCGAGGAGACCCGCCTGCGCGCCGCGATCGAGGACGCGTTCGCGGAGCTTCCCGACGAGGAGGCGCCGGAGCTCGCGGTCGCCCAGATGTCGCCGGCCGAGGCCGGCATCACCGACCAGCCGATCGCCGACGCCGCCGAGGGCTATGCGGCAGGCTACGGCGAGGTCAAAACCACTTCGGCGTACGGCACGAGCACCGCCCCGACCGCACCACACGCCGCCCAGGCGTCGTCCTCCGCCGACGACCGGATCGAGCGGGAGCCGCTGTCCGTCGACGAGCTGGCCGCCGCGGTAGCCGCCGCCCCGGCCGCCGCATTCGCCCACGCGCAGCCCGCCGCCGAGGCCCGCGCCACGGGCCGCCTGGCTTCGGCGTTCACGCCGGCGGAACCCGCTGCCCCGGCCCGCGCCGCCGATGGTCCGGTGTCCGCGTTCACCCAGGCAGAATCCGCCGCCGAGGACGTCGCCGCCGTCGGCCCGGAGCAGCCCGCCGCCGAGGACTTCGCCGCCGGCGACGTGCCGGCGACCTTCGTGGACCCGGACGTCATCGAGCCGGACCACCTGTTCGCCTGGACGGACGCCGACGACGCCGGGCTCGCCGAGGCGGAAGCCGCCGCCGAGGCCGACCTGGCCGCCGCCCACGAGACCGACGACCTCCGCCACCTCAACTCGGCGCTGGCCGATTCTGATCAGGCCGACGTGGAGCCGCTCGTCGCCGAGATCATCGAGGACGCCGTCCTGGTCGCCGAGCACTCGCTCACCGAACAGGTCGTCGTCACGGAGCACTTGCTCACCGAGCGTGTCGTCGTCACCGAGCACCCGTTCACCGAACATGTCGTGGTGACCGAGCGCGTCGTAGCCGAACATTCGACCGCCGAGCAGCAGGCCGGGCACGGCACGCTGGCCGGTATCGCCGCCCAGTTCGCCTTCGCCCAGGCCGGCGCCGAGGAACTCGCCGCGGCCGAGGCCTACCTCGGCGCGACCCTCGACACCGCGATCGCCCAGCTCAACGTCGACCAGCACGAGCCTGCCGACTGGCCGGCCGAGGCAGTCGCCGAGCCCGCGATGACCGCGGCGCACTCCGCCCACGCCGAGTCGGCCACCTGGGCCACCCCGTCCGCCGATTACCCGGTCCCGTCTGCCGCGCCCGCCTCGTCCGCTCTGTCCACCGACAGCTCCGCCCGCGCCGACTGGCCGTTCGCCAGTCGCGCGGAGGCGCCCGAGCGCGTCGACTGGCCGGTCGCCGAGGGATCCCGGGTCGCGCCCGTCACGTGGCCCACCGCAGTCCGCGACGAGACCGGCGAGTGGGACGAGGCGGAGGACCTCACCGACCGGCCGGCCGCCGCCTCCCAGAAGACGGTCACCACAGTCCAGTGGCCGTCGGCGGCCCGCGAGCAGCCTGCCGAGCCGGTCATCGCGGAGGAGCCCGGCGAACGGCAAGTGTCCGCGGTGAAGTGGCCGTCGGCCGCCCGCGAGACGCTCGCCGAGCCGGTCGTCGCCGCCGAGCCCGGTGAGCGGCAGGTATCCGCGGTGAAGTGGCCGTCGGCCGGCCGCGAGGACCAGACTGAGCTCGCCAAACGCCTGGCCACCCCAGCCGAGCGGTCGACCGCGACGCCCCCGGCCGAGCCCACCGAACGCCGCGTCTCGTCGATCGAATGGCCGTCCGCAACCGCGGAGCAGCCGGTGGAGTGGCCGTCGGCAACCATGGAGCAGCCGATCGAGTGGCCGTCGGCAACTGCGGAGCAGCCGTCCGCCGCTGTGGAGCAGCCGGTCGAATGGTCGTCCGCCGCTGTGGAGCAACCGGACGAGTGGCCGGCGGCAACGGCTGAGCAGCCGAGCGAGTGGCCCGCCGCGACGTTGGAGGAACCGGCCGAGTGGCCGTCCGACGCCTTCGCGGAACCCGCCCGGTGGGCGCCCGAGCGCGCGGTCTCCGAGGTCGCCTGGCCGGTCGCGGCCCGGGACGACGAGGCCGTCGCGAGCCCGGAGGACCTGGCCGAGGTCGCCGCCCGTTTCGGCGTCGGCACCGAGGAGTTGGCCGCGGCCGCCGCGCAGTTCCTGGCCGGGCTGGACGAGACGGCGGAGCCCGCCGACCGGCTCGGGGCCATCTCGCAGATCCGCGCGGAACTGACCGGCTCGGTCAACCTCGACCCCGAGCTCGCCGACGCCGCGGCGGCCGTGGCCGAGCGGTCCGTTCGCTCCGAGCGGGTCGGCCGGCACGCCTGGTACGACGAGATGGAGGGGCAGCCGGACCGCGCCGTGGCGGTCGGCGAGTTCGAGGAGACGATGGCCGCCCCGCCCGGCTGGACCCATCACGAGGCGGTCCTGGACGTCGAGCGGGACCTGGTGGCGCCTGCGACGGAGACGACGGCCGAGATGGTCGCGCACACGGACGAGTGGGCTCACCCGTACCAAAAAGCGGATCTTGACCCGCTCGTGCCGGGCGCCTCTCTCACCGACCCGGCGCTGCGCCCCGAACTGATCGCCGCGGTGCGGCGCCTGGCCGAGATCGAGGGCCCGGTGCACATCAGCGTCGCTCTGCAGCGGATGCGTGAGGAGTGGGGCCTGGCCCGGATCACCCGCCCGGCCCGCGCCGCGATCGAGGCGGCCATCGAGGAGGCCGGCGTGGCCTGGGACGGCGCCTTCCTCGGCGACCCGGACCAGGAGATCCCCCGGGTGCGGCACCGCACCGACGGCGTGGCCCGCAAGGCCGACCAGGTCTCCGACGCGGAGCTGGCGATCGCCGTGGAGAACCTGGTGGTCGACGGCGGCGTCCTGTCGGTCGACGAGCTGCTCGCCGCGGTGGCCCGCCTTTACGGCTGGTCGGCGCGCCGTTCCGCCGATTTCGACGCCCGCCTGACCGGCCTGCTGGCCGATCTGGTCGCCGGGGGGCACCTGTTGCAGCAGCCCAACGGGCTTTCCGCCGCGCACGGGCTGCCGGAGGCCATCCAGCTCCCGCGCCATGAGTCCACCCATCGCCACGCCCGTCACACCTCCCGCCACTGACCTTCCGTTCCGGCCCGGCCGCCTCGCTCTGCGCGGGGCGGCCGGCTTGTCGCCCGTCCACGTTGAACCCTCCGGCAGGGCCCCGACAACCCTTCTTTGGAAGGGTGTTTTCGGCGTCGCGGCGGCGTAGGTTCGCTGGCACCGACGAACGGGGAGGGCAAGATGCGGGTCCATCACCTCAACTGCGGAACGATGCGAGCGCCGGGCGGTGACCTGGTCTGTCACGTGCTGCTGGCCGAGAGCGACGCCGGCCTCGTGCTCATCGACACGGGCTTCGGCCTGGCCGACATCGCCGACCCGAGGACCAGGCTCGGCCCACCCCGCCACCTGCTGCGTCCCGCGCTGGAGCGGGAGGAGACCGCGGTGGTCCAGGTCCAGCGTCTGGGTTTCAAACCTTCCGACGTACGACATATCGTCGTGACCCATTTCGACCTCGACCACATCGGCGGCCTGGCCGACTTCCCGCAGGCCCGGGTCCACGTCACCGCCGCCGAGGCCGACGGTGCCCTGCGCGCGCCGACCGGCCGGGAGCGCCGCCGGTTCCGCAGTGTGCAGTGGTCCCACGGGCCGGACCTGGTCGAGCACGGCCCGGGCGGGGAGAGCTGGCGAGGTTTCGCCGCCGCGAGGGAGCTCACCGAGATCGGCCCGGGCATCGTCCTGGTCCCGCTCCCGGGGCACACCCGCGGCCACGCCTGTGTGGCGGTCGACACCGGGTCACGCTGGCTGCTGCACTGTGGTGACGCGTTCTATCACCGGGGCACGCTGACCGGTGACCGGGTGCCACTCGGCCTCCGGCTCGCCGAGTCCGGTGTGGCGTACGACCGCGCCCTGGTCCGGGCAAATCACGTCCGACTCGCGGCCCTGCACCAGCGCGCCGATCCCGATCTCACGCTGCTCTCCGCTCATGATCCGGTCATCTTCGCGGCGTTGAGCAATCCAGGCTGAAAAATCAATTCCGCGGTCGTGGGGGAATGATTCGTCCATTTCGTCTGCCCGTGGATCTACCTGCGGAAATGGCCGTCAGGGAAACGCTGGGTTAACGGAGTAAAAGGAGCTCCCGCGCGATGAGTCCAATTGCGGTAATGGATTACCGTGGCGACGTGCCAGCGGTCATGGAAACGACCAGAAACACCGCCCGTAACCTGGTCCGGAACGAGACACCGGCCCGCCTTCGCCTGTGGTCGGCGCTGGTGGTCCTCGCGGCCACCGCCCTGCTCCTCGCCACCAGCCTGGTGATGGCCCGGGTGCAGGACCAGGTCCGGATCATCGGCCGGGAGGCGGCTCCGCAGGCGGCCACCGCGGCCGATCTCTACTTCGCGCTCAGCGACATGGACGCGCAGATCACCCGTCTGCTGTTGACCGGCGACTCGGACGCGCTGGCCGGCACCCGGGTCGACGCCCAGGGGTCGTATCAGGAGCGGTCCCGTCAGGTCGACGCTGACCTGCAGCGTTCGCTGACGACGGCGGCCGGCGACGCGGAGCGGGCGGTCGCGCTCGACCTGCTGGACGGCCTGGCCGTCTACCACCAGCGGGTCGGTCAGACGATCACGGCGGCGGCAGTCGCCGGACAGAGCGCCACCGGTCGACCCGCGCCCGCCGCGGGCCAGGGCGCGGCAGCGGGTCAGGCCGCCGCGGCCGCGGGTCAGGGCGCGGTGGCAGCGGGTCAGGGCACGGCGGCCGCGGGTCAGGAGGCGGCGGCCGCCGATCAGGCGGGGAAGCTGCCGCCGGACGCGCTCGGCTACTACACACAGGCGACGAACATCCTGCATCTGCGCCTGCTCCCGGCCGCCCAGCAGCTTCGCGACGCCGCCACCAGCCGCCTCGACCAGGCCTACGCGGACAAGCGCGCCAGCGAGGCCACCGGCTACACCCTGGCGATCCTGTTCGGCGGCGCCCTCCTGGTGCTGCTGGTGGTCCTGCAGGTCTGGATGGCCCGCCGGTTCCGCCGATCGTGGAATCCGGCGCTGCTCGCCGCCACCGCGCTCAGCCTGGTGGTGGTCTTCGCCGCGATGATCGTGCTGAGCAGCCAGGCCGGGCGGATGTCCGGCGCCCGCGATGAGGACCTGACCCCCTACCTCGCGCTGTCCCGGCTGCGCGCCGTGGGATACGACGCCGCCGCCGACACCAGCCGGTACCTGGTGAGTGCGAACCTGACGTTCTACAAGGACGACTTCACCGCCAAGTCGGACTGCCTGACCTCGGCCAACCCGGTCGCCAAGGGCAACTGCGGCCCGGGCATCGAGGAACTGGCCGGGACCGAGGCACTTCAGCGGTGGCAGGCCTACCAGCGGGACCACGAGAAGGTGGTGTCGCTCGCCGACACCGGGCGCTCCGAGGGTGCGGTCGAGGCCCTGACCGGCATCCGGCGTGGCGACGCCGCGTTCGACTTCGCCTACTTCGACGCGGCGGTCGGCTCGGTCACCGACGTACGGAAGCAGGGTTTTGATCGTGCCCTGAGCGGCGCGGAACGCACGCTGCGCGGCTGGGTGATCATCCCGATCGTGGCCCTCGGCCTGGTCATCCTGCTGATTCCGCTCGGCGTGCGCCGCCGCCTGGCCGAGTACCGCTGAGAGGGTTGAGATGAAGAAGCTCACAGCGGCCGTCGCCATCGCCGCGCTCCTGGTCCTCACCGCCTGCGACGAACCGGAGAAGAAGGCCGAGCCGGTCGCGTGCGCCTCCGGGTCGGCGGCGGGGCAGGGTTCTTCCGCGCAGGCCAACGCGGTCAACGAGTGGATCAAGCAGTATCAGATCGCCTGCGCGCAGGCGGCCGTGGCGTATTCGAGCGTCGGTTCCGGTACGGGGGTGCGCACGTTCCTGGCCGGCACGGGCGACTTCGCCGGCACCGACGCCGCGCTCAGCGACGCCGATCAGTCCGCCGCCGCTACGCGCTGCGGCGGTCAGCCGGCCGTCCACCTGCCGCTGGTGATCGGGCCGATCGCGCTGGCCTACAACGTGGCCGGCGTCGGCGAGCTGCGGCTCGCGCCGGCCACCATCGCGAAGATCTTCAACGGCAGGATCACCGTCTGGAACGACAAGGCGATCGCCGCCGACAACCCGAACGTTGTGCTGCCGGCCACCCCGATCCAGGCCGTCCACCGGGAGGACAGTTCGGGCACCACGTCGAACTTCACCCGGTTCCTGGCCGGGACGGCGAAGGCGGACTGGCCCTACGAGCCGGCCAGCGCGTGGCCGGCCAAGGGCGGCGTCGCGGTGAAGGGCAGCGACCGGCTGGCCTCGGCGATCGCCCGGGCGGACGGGGCGATCGGCTATGTCGAGGCGTCCTATGCCCGGGTCAACGAGCTGGCCACGGCGCTGGTCGGGGACTCGCGCGGCGACTTCGTGGCGCCGACCGACGCGGCGGCGGCCGATGCGGTGGCCGCGGCGAAACCGGCGGGCGGCGGCGACCTGCGGCTCGACCTGAATTACGACGACTTGTACGGTGGTGCGTACCCGCTGGTGCAGGTCACCTATGAGGTGGTCTGTGGGTCGGGGGCGTCTGCGGTGGCGCGCGGTTTCCTGGCCTATGCGGCAAGTCCCGCGGGTCAGGCGGCTGCCGGAGCGGCGGGGTATGCGCCGCTGCCGGACGCGCTGCGCGAGCAGGTCTACGCGGCAGTCGCCGGGTTGCGCTGATCCTCGCGCCGCGCCGCGCCGCGCCGGTGCGCGTGGCGAGGCGCGGGCGGCTCGGTGGCCGGGGTGCAGGGCGCGGCAGCGTGGCGGTCCGGGCGCGGCGGGCGGTGCGGGGCGAGCGGGCGGCGGTCCGGGCGGCGCGGCGGGCTGTGCTGGCCGGGCGGCCGGCGGTGCGGCGGTGCGGGCTGGCCGGGCCGGCGGTGCGGCGGTGCGGGCTGGCCGGGCCGGGCGGCCGGGGGTGCGGCGGTGCGGGCTGGCCGGGCCGGGCGGCCGGGGGTGCGGCGGTGCGGGCTGGCCGGGGCGGCGGTGCGGCGGTGCGGGCTGGTCGGGCGGGCGGCGGTGCGGCGGTCCGGACTGGGCCGGCGGTCCGGGCTGGGCCGGTGGTGTGGGCTGGGGCGGCGGTGCGGGGTGTCGGGTTGTGCGGTTCGGTGGTGGGTGGGTGGCGGTGCGTGACTGTTTGCGCAGGTGGGTGATGGTGTTTGCGCTCACAAGTAGGCGAGTCCGGCATTACGTTGGGCCTACGGATCAAGTATGGTGAGCGTTAACATTTCGAGTGAAGGATGGCGAAGTGACGATCGGCTCGGAGGCGCTGCGCCAGGACGTCTGGCTGGCCAACCAGGTGATCCCGAAGGCCGGGCTCGCGCAGCTCACCTGGGGCAACGTGAGCGGTGTGGACCGTGACGGTGGCTACTTCCTGATCAAGCCGTCCGGCGTCTCCTATGACGATCTTTCGCCCGACATGCTGGTCCCGGTCGACCTGGAGACCGGCAAGGTGCTCGGCGGCGAGCTGCGTCCCTCCGTGGACACCGAGTCGCACCGGGCGTTCTACCTGGCCTGGCCGTCGATCGGTGGCATCACGCACACGCACTCCACCAACGCGGTCGCGTTCGCGCAGGCCAATCGGGACATTCCGGTGCTCGGCACGACGCACGCGGACACGTTCAACGGCCCGGTGCCGGTGACCCGCGGGCTCACCCCCGAGGAGTGCGCGAACGACTACGAGTTCAACACCGGTCAGGTGATCATCGAGCTGATCGGGGACGACGAGGCCGCGGCCGGGATGCCGGGGGCGCTGGTCGCCAATCATGGCCCGTTCACCTGGGGTGTCAGTCCGAAGAAGTCGGTCGAGCACGCGATCATCGTCGAGGCGGTCGCCGAGATGGCGCTCAAGACGCTGGCGCTCAACCCGGACGCGTTCACCCCGCAGCACCTGCAGGAGCGTCACTTCAAGCGGAAACACGGCCCGGGCGCCTACTACGGAAATCCCGGCGCCACGAAGTCCTGAACGGACTCCGGCGCGAACGGGAGTCGTGGAGTTCTGAGCGGCACTCGGGCGTCGGGACATCAGCAACGGAAACAATGGCGGGGCTCGGCGCCGATGAGTCTCGCCCCTGAACGCGGCCCGGGTCCGCCCGGCGCCATGAAGCTTTCGATCCACCCAGAGGCGCATCCGTAGTCGGCCGTCGCGGCAGCGAACGGCCGGCGCCGAACAGAACGTGATGCGCCCGCGGGTGGGTCCTCCCCGGGCCGCTGTGCCTCCGGCTTTCGCTGAGTTCGCCGGAGTGACCGCGGCCCGCCGGCCCGGGCGTGGCTGGGAGCATCGCCCGGGCCGGCAGACTTTCCCTGCCGGCTGTCGCGTCGGAGGGGTTGAGTCGCGGCGTGGGCGGTGGGCTCTGACTGCGTCGTTCGGCTGCGGCGGTTCCGGTTCGTCGAGTGGAGCCGGACCGGATCCGGGGTGGCGGATGGGTCAGGTCGGGTTGGCCGCGGCGGGCGTTTTGGTGGCGTTCTTCCGGGCGTAGGACGTCAAGCCGCCCGCCAACGCGTCGAAGGTGGATTCGGCCAGGGCGCGGACTTCCGTCCGTACCAAATCGGGGTTTTTGCCGTTGAGGATTTTTTGCCGGATGGCGGTGTGCAGGGTGGAATCGGCGGCCGTCAGCATGGCCGCGGCGATGGTCGGCAGCGGATCGTCCGGGTTCGCGTCGGTTTCGGCTCGTAGCGTCTCGGCGAGCATCTCCTCCGACCGGTCCCGCATCTGACGCAGTCGCGCCTGCAACGCCGCGCTCTCCTCGACCACCCGCCAGAACGGCGCGATCCCCGGGTGCAGGCCGAGCGTCGCCTCGTCCCGGTCGAGCTCGGCCAGGAACGCGCGCCGGGCCGCCTCCACCGCCGACTCGCCGTCGGCCCGCGCCCGGATCGCCGCCGGCAGCCGCCGCGCCACCTCGTCCTGCCGATCGAAGAAAAGATCCTCCTTCGTCGGGAAGTAGTTGAAAACCGTGTTCACCGACACCCGCACCAGCCGCGCGACGTCGGCGACCGTCACCCGGTCGAACCCGCGCTCCAGGAACAGCCCGAGCGCCGCGTCCGCGATCGCCGCCCGGGTGGCCTGCTTCTTCTCCTCGCGCAACCCCACCGCCGAATCATAGCGTCACTCAAAACCTGGTGTGACACCAAAAATATGCCTATGCTCGCGGCATGACGCTCACCTTCGGCATCTACCCGGGTGGCCTCGGGGTCACCGACGACGACACCGTCACCCACGGCCCGCCGGAAGACCCCGGCAAGATCACGGCCGCTCTGGGCACGCTCAAACCCTTGCTGGTACGGGGTTATGTGCACTACGACGACGCCACCTACCGTGCGGGCTCCCCGTTCGTGGAAGCGCCCCCGGAGCCGGTGCGGTACGCGACCGACGGCCGGCGGCTGGACCTGGTCGCCTGTTTCCGCGAACCGGGCACCGACCTCACCGGCTGGCTGGAGTTCCTGCGCGAGCAACTGCGGCTGCACGGCCCACGGCTGGCGTCGCTGCAGGTCACCGAGGAGGCGAACCATGCCGGGCCGGGCGGGGACGGGCGCTCCCCGGCGGTGCGGGACGCCCTGGTCGCCGGCGTGATCGAGGCCAAGCGGGAGGCCCGGCGGCTGGCCCTGGACGTGCGGATCGGCTGCAACTCCACGCTGGACTTCAGCCCGGACCAGGAGTTCTGGACCGATCTCGGCAAGCGGGGCGGCGACGAGTTCCGGGCGGCGCTCGACTACGCCGGGCTGGACTTCTTCCCGGACGTGTTCCGGCCGCTGCCGGCGGACCGATTGCCCGCGATCGTGGCCGGCGCGCTGCGCGGTTTCCGCGAACAGAGCCTCGCGGCGGCCGGAATCCCGGAATCGGTGCCGATCCACGTCACCGAGCACGGGTGGGGGACCGGCCCGGATCGGTCCTACCCACGACAGGCCGAGGTGCTCGAGCTGGTCATCGGCATCGTCGCGGAAAATGCCAAAACCCTCAACATTGATACGTACGAGCATTTCGCCCTGCGTGACGCGGACTCCGACAATCCGGACCCCGTCTTCCAGCTGGGACTGTTGCGGTCGGACTACACGCCGAAGCCCGCCTTCGAGACGTACCGTCGGCTGATCGCGGCCCTGGGCTAGGGCCTGTCCTGCCGATCACGAAGAGCTGCGGCGAGGTCCCGGCGGCGGCTGGCACCTGCGTGATCGACAGGACAGGCCGTGGGCGCCGCGGTCAGGGGCGTGGCGGATGGGTCAGGTCGCGGACGATGGCCTGGACCCGTTGGCGCAGGCCGGAGGCGGTCGGGCGGGCGTTGGCGGAGCGGGGGAGCGGGGCCCGCGAGTTGCGGATCGGCCCGGTGTCGCGGCTCGCGGACGGGGCCGTGTTGCCGGGCGCCCGGGACTGGTCGGCCGTGCTCTCGCCGGCCCGCGGGCGCGGGACCTCGACCGTGGCCGGAGTGGCTCGGGGCGTGACGGCGGGGCAGTGCCAGGTGAAGATGGCGCCGGCCAGGGTGATCGTGGCGCCGGGTGGGCAGAGGCCGGATTTGCGGTCGGCCGGCGACGGGGTGCGACCGTAACTGATCATCAGGCTGATGACCGTGGCGTCCGGGTCGGTGTGTACCGCCCAGACCTCGCCGTGCCCGGCCAGCCCGGTGCCGCCGGTGGTGAGCACCGCGGCGCGGCCACGCAACGGGATCGTGACGTCGTGGCCGAGGGCGTCGCGGATCCGCAGCGTGCCGGAGAGCCGGGGGTTCCGGCCGCGCAGCCGGTCGGGGAGGCCTCTGAAGAGGCCGAATTCCGGGCCCACTCTGGTCACCTGTCCTTTCGTCGCTCAAGGGAGGGCGAGGTCCGCCATGCGCTTGGGCCAAACATCACTAAATTTCCGGACAAATCGGAAGGCGGGGGAAGCGAGGAACGCAAGGGAGGCGAGGAAGCGGGGAGCCACCCGGACCGAAGCGCGGCGACCGCTCTGCCCAGGCCCGGCCCGGCCCGGCCCGGCCAGGCCTGGCGTGGTGAGCGAATCGGGGCGGCGTCGGGTGCGGCGGGCCCGGCGGGTCCGGCCGGGCGTGGGCGGCGAACCGGGGCGGCCGGCTGGTGGGGATGCCGGGCCGGGGGAGGGGTGGGCGACGCGCAGGGTCGGCCCGCCGGAGGGGACTCCGGCGGAAGTTGACCGTGTGTCGCCGTCGAACACCTCTCGGACTGTAACGGGCGTGAAGGCTGAGGAGCGGGTTCATTCACCGCTGCGGGTGAGCGAACCTCAAGGCGTGTCGCCGAACGGGTTGCCGCCGAAGGAGTTGTCGCCGCCGAAGAACGGGTCCGTCGAGAACGGCCCGTCCGGCGCCAGGAAGATCATGCTGACCAGGAACAACGCCACCCCGGCGAAGAGCAGGAACACCGACCCGATGACCAGCGCCGCCGCCATCCCGGCGTGCTGCCCGTCGAGCGCCATCGCCCGCTCCGGCTTCGCCGGGTCGAAGATCACCGTCTGCTGGGACCCGCTCAGATGCGATCGGTTACTGGCCTGCAGGTCGAGCACGGTGCGTACCGCACGCCCGTCCCGCGTGGTGAACGCGACGACCGGCAGGAAGGCCACCGCCCCGTTCCGCCGCGACTCGACCTGGTTGTCGACCACTGTCGCCAGCGCCCGTTCGCCGTCGGCGGTCAGGCGGCGGGCCCGGCTCCAGCGCCGGAGCCCGGCGGCGATCATGAGGAGGCCGACGATCGCCGGGATCAGCACCACCAGCGCCGACACCAGCAGCGCGAACACCGGAATTCCATCGTCGGTCATGAGCGGCAATGTATCGGATCAGGTCACCCTCGCCGTGCTGGTCCGCAGCACCAGCTCCGGCACGACCAGGACGTTGGCCGGCGGTGCGGCCCCGTCGTCCCGGGCCATGTGATTCAGCAGCAGCGACAGCGCCCGCCGCCCGAGCTCCCCGAAGTCCTGGTGCATGGTGGTCAGCGGGGGCAGGAAGTATCCCGAGTCCGGCATGTCGTCGAAGCCGACCACGCTCACGTCGTCCGGAACCTTGCGGCCGGCCTCGTGCAGGGCCCGCAGCACGCCGAGCGCGATCCGGTCGTTGGCGCAGAAGATCGCGGTGACGGCCGGGTCCGCGGCGAGCCGGCGGCCCTGTTCGTAGCCGGCGGCCGCGTCCCACCACCCGGGCGAGATGGCGGGGACGACCGCGCCCGCCGCGTACAGCGTCTCGCGCCATCCGTCGACCCGGGCCTGGGCTTCCGGCCAGTCGGGTGGGCCGGCCGCGTGGTGCACGGTGGCGTGCCCGAGGTCCAGGAGATGCTGGGTGGCGAGTCGTGCGCCGGCCGCGTTGTCCACCCGTACCGTCGGAAATGGATCTGAGCCGGAACCGGCGCCACCCACCGCGACGCACGCCAGGCCGGCCGGGGCGTGCGTCAGCGCGGTGGTGACCGCGGGTTTCGGCGCGATCGCGATGATGCCGTCCACGTCGTGCTGGGCGAGCCGGTCGACGGCCTCGAGGACGGGCCGGTGCGCGAGCTCGCGCACGGTCGCGACGCTGACCAGGTAGCCGGCGGCACGGGCGGCACTCTCGATGCCGTACAACATGGATTCCGGTCCGAAGAGCGTGGTCTCGAAACCGATGATGCCGAGGGTGCGGGATTCCCGGGTGGCCAGCGTGCGGGCGGCGAGGTTGCGCCGGTAGTTGAGCGAGCGCATCGCGGCGAGGACGCGTTCCCGGGTCTCGGCCCGAACGTTGGGATGATCGTTGATCACCCGCGAGACGGTTTGGTGGGACACGCCGGCCAGCTTCGCGACGTCGCGCATGACGCTGCCCCGCACCTTGCCGGATCGCGGCCGAGGGGCGGTCAAGGGCATCTGGGCAGCCGGTTCGATGTCCGGCGCCGGGTCTGAGGTCGGCATTGGACGATGTCTACCAGGTGACCGCGTGATGGCCATGCGTGACATCGCCGTCTTTGCAATCTGCCTGAAACAACGATCGTGATCTCTTGACGAGCACGATGAGAACGGTAACACTCACGAAACGCAACCTGTGACGCCGGTCGCAGTGGTTTGAAGATCTCCCCCGTGCCTGCCCGTGCGTGGTGGGTGCTGGCCAGTTTGTTAACGGTAACAAGTTTATCTGGAGGTTATGGTGCGCGTGAAGATGATGGCGGCAGCGCTGACGGGCCTGCTGGCCGTGTCGGCACTCGCCGGTTGTGGCGGCAGTGATGACACCTCCTCGGGCAGCTCGGGTGACGGCAAGCTCGTCCTGGGCTTCTCCCAGGTCGGTGCGGAGAGCGGTTGGCGTACTGCCAACACCAAGTCGATCCAGGAAGCGGCCGCGGCCGCCGGATACGAGTTGAAGTTCTCCGACGCCCAGGGCAAGCAGGAGAAGCAGATCGAGGCGATCCGCAGCTTCATCACCCAGAAGGTCGACGTCATCGCGTTCTCGCCGGTGGTCACGTCCGGCTGGGACGCGGTGCTCAAGGAGGCCAAGGACGCCGACATCCCGGTGATCCTGACCGACCGCGCGGTGGACTCGCAGGACAAGTCGCTCTACAAGACCTTCCTCGGCTCGGACTTCGTCAAGGAGGGCAAGGAAGCCGGCGACTGGCTGGTCAAGCAGTACGAGGGCAAGACCGACCCGGTCAACGTCGTCGAGCTGGAGGGCACCGTCGGCGCCGCGCCCGCGATCGACCGCAAGAAGGGCTTCGACGAGGCCATCACGGCCAACCCGAACATCAAGGTCGTCAAGTCGCAGTCCGGCAACTTCACCCGGGCCGAGGGCAAGACGGTGATGGAGGGCATCCTCCAGTCCACCCCGAAGATCGACGTGCTCTACGCGCACAACGACGACATGGGTCTGGGCGCCATCGAGGCGATCGAGGCGGCCGGCAAGAAGCCCGGCACCGACATCAAGATCATCACGGTCGACGCGGTCAAGGACGGCATGACCGCGCTGTCCGAAGGCAAGATCAACTACATCGTGGAGTGCAGCCCGCTCCTCGGCCCGCAGCTGATGGATCTCGCCAAGAAGGTCAAGGCCGGCGAGACCGTCGAGCCGCGGATCCTCACCGAGGAGACGACGTTCACCCAGGAGCAGGCCAAGGCCGCCCTGCCGGACCGCAAGTACTGAGTTGAGCAGGTGCGGACCACCCCGGCAGCCCGGGGTGGTCCGCTCCGCGCGGAACGGAGTTCATGATGGGCGAACCCGCCACAAACCCGGTCCTCGAGATGACCGGCATTCGCAAGGTCTTTCCCGGCGTCGTCGCCCTGGACGGCGTCGACTTCCGTTTGTACCCCGGCGAGGTGCACGCCCTGATGGGCGAGAACGGCGCCGGCAAGTCGACCCTGATCAAGGTGCTCACCGGCGTCTACGAGATCGACGGCGGCGACATCCGGCTGAACGGCGAGGAGGTCCGGATCGCCGGCCCGCTCGCCGCCCAGAAGGCCGGGATCAGCACCGTCTACCAGGAGGTCAACCTCTGCACCAACCTCACGGTCGCGGAGAACATCTTCATCGGCCGTGAGCCCCGGACGTTCGGCAAGATCCGCTGGGGCGTGATGCGCAAGCGGGCCGCCGAGCTGCTGAGCCGGCTCGACCTGGACGTGGACGTGTCCGCGCCGCTGAGCACCTACTCCCTGGCCATCCAGCAGATGGTGGCGATCGCCCGCGCGGTCGACATCTCGGCCCGGGTGCTGATCCTCGACGAGCCCACGTCCAGCCTGGACGCCTCCGAGGTGGAGCAGCTGTTCCGGGTGATCCGCCGGCTCAAGGCCGACGGGGTGGCGATCCTGTTCGTGTCGCACTTCCTGGACCAGGTCTACGAGGTCTCCGACCGGCTCACCGTGCTGCGTAACGGTCAGCTGATCGGGGAGTACAAGACCGCCGAGCTGCCCCAGGTCCAACTGGTCGAAAAGATGATCGGCAAGGAGCTGGCCACGCTGGAGGGGCTTGAGGATCAAGCCCTTCGCTCCCGTACGAAATCGGCCGCCGCCGACCCGATCCTGGAGGCCAAGGGGGTCGGCCGGACGGGCGCGATCGCCCCGTTCGACCTGACCATCCACCGAGGCGAGGTGGTCGGCCTGGCCGGCCTGCTCGGCTCCGGCCGGACCGAGCTGGCCCGCCTGCTCTTCGGCGCGGACAAGGCCGACCAGGGCGAGCTGAGCATCGACGGCGAGCCGGTCACGTTGCGCGACCCGCAGGTGGCGATGAAGCGGGGGATCGCCTTCTCCTCGGAGAACCGCCGCACCGAGGGCATCATCGGCGACCTCAGCGTCCGGGAGAACATCATCCTGGCGCTGCAGGCCTCTCGCGGCTGGACCCGCCCGATCCCGCGCCGCAAGCAGGACGAGATCGTCGACAAGTACATCAAGGCGCTGTCCATCCGGCCGGCCGACCCGGAGCGCCCGGTGCGCAACCTGTCCGGCGGCAACCAGCAGAAGGTGCTGCTGGCCCGCTGGCTGATCACCGAGCCGCGGCTGCTCATCATCGACGAGCCGACCCGCGGCATCGACGTCGGCGCCAAGGCGGAGATCCAGAAACTGGTCGCCGAGCTCGCCGACGGCGGCATGGCGGTCCTGTTCGTCAGCGCCGAGCTGGAGGAGGTCCTGCGGCTCAGCCACAAGATCGCCGTCCTCCGGGACCGGCGCCTGGTCGAGGAGCTGGACAACAACGCCGGGGTGGACGCCGACCGCATCATGCAAACCATCGCCAGTGGCCAGACCGCCAGCGGAGCAACCTCATGACCATCCTCAAGAACCGGCTGTTCTGGCCGGCCGCCATCCTGTTGGCGCTGCTGATCGTCAACGTGTTCACGTCCAACCAGTTCATCACCCTGCAGGACGGGCACCTGTTCGGGACGCTGATCGACATCCTCCGGGGCAGCGCGCCGCTGATCCTGGTCGCGCTCGGCATGACCCTGGTCATCTCGACCGGTGGCATCGACCTGTCGGTCGGCTCGGTGATGGCGATCTCCGGCGCCGTGGCCTGCCTGCTGATCAAGGATCTGGGCAACCAGAACGCGGTCGGCTCGGTGCTGCTGATCATGGCGATCGCGATCGCGGTCTCGGCCGTGCTCGGACTGTGGAACGGCGCGCTGGTGGCGATCGTCGGCGTGCAGCCGATCATCGCGACCCTGATCCTGATGGTGGCCGGGCGCGGTCTGGCCCAGCTGGTCACCGACGGACAGATCATCAACGTGCAGTCCGGTCCGTACGCGACCATCGCCACCGGCTTCTTCCTGACCCTGCCGGTCGCGTTCCTGATCGCCATGGCCGCGGTCGCCCTGATCACCGTGCTGACCCGGCGGACCGCTCTCGGGCTGCTCCTCGAATCGGTCGGCGGCAGCCCGAGCGCCAGCCGGCTGGCCGGGATCCGGGCCAAGCGGATCACCGTCATGGTGTACGTCGTCTGCGGCGCCTTCGCCGGGCTCGCCGGCCTGATCTACAGCGCCAACATCAAGAGCGCGGACAGCATCTACGCCGGCAACCTGATCGAGCTGGACGCGATCCTGGCCGTGGTGATCGGCGGCACCGCGCTGATCGGCGGCCGGTTCTCGATCCTCGGCACCGTGCTCGGCGCGATCCTGATCCAGACCCTGCAGGTCACCGTGGTCAGCATCGGCGTGCCGTCCAAGGCCACCCTGCTCTTCAAGGCGGTCGTGGTCGTCGTGCTCTGCCTGTCCCAGTCCGCGACCTTCCGGGAGAAGGTCTTCGGTCGCTTCAAGGTCCGTGCCTCGGCCCGGACGGAGGTCCCGGCATGACCGTCATGAGCCCCGAGCCGGTCACCAAGCACCCGGCGATCAACCCGCGTCGCCGCGTCTACCGGCCGAACAGCAAGTACATCCCGATTCTCGCCACCCTGGCGCTGCTGGTCGCCATGTACCTCGGCGGCGTCGGCAACTACCGGAACTTCGACCAGCCCAGCGTCGTGGTCAACCTGTTCCGGGACAACGCGGTGCTGCTGGTGGTCGCGGTCGGCATGACCTTCGTGATCATCACGGGCGGCATCGACCTGTCGGTCGGCGCGGTCATCTCGCTGACCACCACGCTGACCGCGACCCTGCTCCAGGGCGGGTGGCCGCCGTTGCTGGTCCTGCCACTGGTGCTGCTGATCGGCGCGCTGCTCGGCGCCGGCATGGGCGCGGTGATCCACTACTTCAAGGTGGAGCCGTTCATCGCCACCCTGGCCGGGCTGTTCCTGGCCCGGGGTCTGGCGCTGTTCATCAACCAGGAGTCGATCCCGATCCGGGACAAGATCTGGACCACGCTCTCCGACATGCGCATCCCGCTCGGCGAGCACACCAGGACCACCCCGACCGCGATCACGGCGCTGACCGTCGTGCTGATCGCGGCCGCGGTGCTGGCCTGGACCCGGTTCGGGCGCAACGTCTACGCGATCGGCGGCAGCGCCGACTCCGCGCTGCTGATGGGTCTGCCGGTGGCCCGGACCCGGATCGCCGTCTACACCGTCAGCGGGTTCTGCGCCGCGCTCGGCGGGGTGCTCTTCACGATCAACTCCACCTCGGGACACGCGCTGCAGGGCACCGGCACCGAGCTGGACGCGATCGCCTCCTGCGTCATCGGTGGCGTGCTGCTCACCGGCGGCGCCGGGTACGTCGTCGGCAGCCTGCTCGGCGTGCTGGTCTACGGCATGATCGGCACGATCATCAACTTCCAGGGTGACCTGAACTCGGCATGGACCCGGATCGTCGTCGGCGTCCTGCTGTTCGGCTTCATTGTTCTGCAGCGACTGGTCACACGGAGGACGAGATGAGCGACAGCAACGGGGAAATCTGGTTCCTGACCGGCAGCCAGGGGCTGTACGGCCCGGAGACGCTGGACCAGGTCGCCTCGCAGTCCCGGGAGATCGCCGCGCTGCTGAACGACCAGCTCGACGCGGACGTGGTCTGGCAGCCGGTGCTGACCAGCCCGGAGCAGATCCTGGACGTGTGCCGCCGGGCCTCGTCCACGCCGGGCGTGCTCGGCGTGATCACCTGGATGCACACGTTCTCGCCGGCCAAGATGTGGATCGCCGGCCTGGACGCGCTGCGCGCCCCGCTGCTGCACCTGCACACGCAGCACAACGTGGCGCTGCCCTGGTCCGAGATCGACATGGACTTCATGAACCTGAACCAGGCCGCGCACGGCGACCGGGAGTTCGGGTTCATCGAGACCCGGCTCGGGGTGCCGCGCAAGACCGTGGCCGGGCACGTCAGCAACCCGGCCGTGGTCGCCCGGATCGCGACCTGGGTGCGGGCCGCCCGCGGGTACTCCGCGATGCGGAACCTGAAGCTGGCCCGGTTCGGCGACAACATGCGGGACGTGGCGGTGACCGAGGGGGACAAGGTCGAGGCGCAGTTGCGTTTCGGCGTCTCGGTCAACACCTACGGCGTCAACGACCTGGTCGCGGTAGTTGATCAAGTAGCAGAAGAAGAGATAGACAAACTGGTCGGGGAATATTCCGACATATACGAAATTTCGGAGCCGTTGCTCAACGAGCGCCGCGATTCCCTGCGCTACGGCGCACGGATCGAGATCGGACTCCGGCAGTTCCTGACGGAGGGCGGCTTCAAGGCGTTCACCAGCAACTTCGAGGACCTGGGCGGACTCCGGCAACTGCCCGGCCTGGCCGTGCAGCGGCTGATGGCCGACGGCTACGGCTTCGGCGGCGAGGGCGACTGGAAGACGTCGGTCCTGGTGCACACGCTGAAGGCGATGGTCCCGGGCGGCGGCACCTCCTTCATGGAGGACTACACCTACGACCTCACGCCGGGCAACGAGGTCATCCTCGGTGCGCACATGCTCGAGGTCTGCCCGTCGATCGCCGCGTCCACGCCGAAGCTGGAGATCCACCCGCTCGGCATCGGCGGCCGGGAGGACCCGGTCCGCCTGGTCTTCGACGCCACCCCGGGTAAGGCGATCGTGCTCGGCCTGGCCGACCTGGGGGAGCGGTTCCGCCTGGTCGCCAACGAGATCGAGGTGGTCGCGCCGACCGAGCCGCTGCCGAAGCTGCCGGTCGCGCGCGCGGTCTGGAAGCCGGCGCCGTCGCTGTCCACCTCGGCCGAGTGCTGGCTGACCGCGGGGGGCCCGCACCACACCGTGCTCTCCTCGGCGGTCGGCGCGGAGGAACTGGCCGACCTGGCCGACATGGTCGGCACCGAGCTGCTGCTCATCGACGCGGACACGACGACGCGGCAGTTCACCAAGGAGGTCCGCTGGAACCAGGCCTACCACCGCCTGGCCCGCGGCTTCCGCTGACCGGATCGCGAAACTGACCGCGAGCGCGAGGTAGATGCAGGAAAGGCCGGCCCGCGAGTTGCGGTCCGGCCTTCTCCCGATCAGACCATTGCCGACGTACGCCGTCAGGCGGTCGCCACGAACTTCGGATGCCCCAGCAGGAACTTGTCGATCCGATCGCTCTTGATCGCCTTCAGCAGGTCCATGCTGTCCGCGGTGAGCTTCTCCACGCTCCCGACCCCGTCGACGTCCTTCGAGTTCAGCTGACCCTCGTTCGTCTTGATGGTGACGATCTTGTCGGGCTTCAGGCCGCGCATCGCCAGCGCCCAGTCCGCCAGGTCGATCCCCCCGTTGTCGACCGTCATCGCCTTGCCGAACGCGCCCAGCAGCGCCGGCAGCTTGGTCGGCGAGTCCATCCCGTCCTTGATCGCCTGGTTGATGATCGCCTTGAAGAACTGCTGCTGGTGCCGCTGCCGCCCGTAGTCGAGCGAGTGGTCCTCGAGCAGGTCCCGCTGGCGCACGAAGTCCAGCGCCTGGCTCGGGTTGAAGCAGTGGTTGCCCTTGGTGTAGACGTTCGGCTTCACCCCGCTGATCGCGTGGTTGACCGTGCCGGTCGGGTTGATCACGAACGGCTTGGCGGTGTTGCCCTTCGAGTCCTTGCCCAGGTGGATGGACGTGGTCTTGGTGTCCACGTACATGCAGACCTTGCCGAGCACGTTGACCACGTCGCGGAAGCCCTGGAAGTCGATGATCGCGCCGGCGTCCGGGGTGATGCCGGTCAGGTCCTTGATCGTCAGGGTGAGCAGCTCGAAGCCGTGCTGCAGCGCGGCGTTCCCCTTCAGGCCCCACGTCCCGTACGCGAAGGCGGCGTTGATCTTCGCTTTTCCGCCGTTCCATTTGTGCTGTTTGTTGTCGTAGGCCGGGATGTAGACGTAGCTGTCCCGGGGGAGCGAGATCATGTAGGCGCTGCTGTGGTCCTCGTTGATGTGCAGCAGGATGATCGAGTCGGAGCGCAGCGGCTCGCCGTTCGTCTCCTTGGGCCGCTGGTCGATGCCGACGAGCAGGATGTTCTTCGCCCCGTCGAGGCTGGTGTTCTTCTTCTCCTCGACCGGGGCGGACGGGAGCAGTGGCTCCAGGTCGACCTTGTTGGTGGCCGCGGCCAGGGTCGCGCGTAGTCCGATCGCGCCGCCGAGGCCACCCACCACGAGCAGCGACCCGAGGATCAGGGTGCAGAGGGCCCACACGGGCGTGCGTCGGCGCTTGGTCGTCTTGCCCAATGAAGCTCCTCGTTCGGGATGGTGGGTTCCATCCTGAAAGACGGGTGCCAGTGGGCAAAAAATTGCATCGACGAAGGTGGAATTTTCATGGCCGTTCGGTTACCGTCCGGGGCCGCGGGCGCCTCAGGCCGTGTCGATGCTGACGAAGTCCAGGTCACCGGCGTAGTAGTCGCAGCCGACCGTCCGCTGGTCGCAGTCCAGCTTGCCGCCGATCGTCAGGGGCCAGTTGTTGCTGATGGTGCCGGTCCAGCCGGGCCGCCCGGCGACCCGGCGGCCGTCGACGGCGAGCGCGACCCCGGTGCTGACCCGGACGCAGGTGATCACGTGCCAGGCCCCGTCGTTGATCGGATCCGGTGCGTCGGCCTCCAGCACGCCGTGGTCGCCGCGGAACGAGCACTGCACCCGGCCGTTCGGGATCTGCAGTTTGAAGTTCCCGCCCTCCGTCGTGGCCTGGCCTTTCTGGATGATGTTGCCGAAGTGGCCGGTGGTCCGCAGCCGCATCGTCACCGCGAAGTCGCGGTCGCCGGGATCCAGGGACCGATCGTCCGGAACCACGACCAGGTGGCCGGGGTGGGTCGGCGGGGTGTCCGGTTCGAGCCGGTCGAACCGGTAGCCGGTGGCGCCGTTGACCATGGTCCCGGCGCCGACCTCGCCGCCGATCTGTCCGTCTAGTCGGTTCCCGCTGCTGTCGGACATCCTGGTGGCCCCGGACGGCTCGTCCATGGCCCAGTAGGCGATCGAGGTGCCCGGCGCGGCGTGCGCGGGCATCGGCGTACCGGTCAGCAGGATCGTCGTGGCCAGCAGGGGGAACCAGCGTCGCATCGGGGTCCTCGGGGATGTCGGAACAGGAGCCCCACGAGCCTAAACGGGATCAAAAACGCAAACGGTCGCAACCTGGCAAATCCCCGTCCACAGGGTGCACGCCGACCCTGGCCGGGTGCCGGTTCACCTTGGTAGCATCCCGCCGATCATGGCTGACAAACCCCTCGGCGGCCATGGCGTTCCCACTGGTTCGCGGGAGCGGCACCAGCAGGACCGGTGCGTAGTAAACACTGACATTTCAGATAAGGATCGTGTCGAAGTGCTGCTGAATGGGACTGACGGTGAGACCTCGGAGCACAAGTTGATCGCGCCCAACCCCGGCCTGCCCAACCAGGCTCTGCAGGTCCTGGCTCTGGCGCAGCGCACCGCGGAGGAACATGTCGCGAGCGCCCAGCACCACGCGGACAAGATCCGCACCGACGCGCTGGCCGCCGCCGAGCAGATCGCCCGGGATGCCCAGGTCCACGCGAACAACGTGCGCCAGGAGGCCGATCGGGTGATGGCCGAGGCGCGCGCCGCGGCCGAGCAGATGGCCCGCGAGGCGCAGACCCGCGCCGAGGAGGCCCGCCGGGCCGCCGACAAGATCGTCACCGACGCCCGCCAGCGTGCCGAGTCCATCGGCGCCGACGCGATGCACGGCGCCGAGCAGCTGAAGCTGCAGGCCCAGCAGCGGTATGACGACGTGGTCGGCAGCCTGGGCGCCAAGCGTGAGGCGCTCCAGCAGCAGATCGAGGCACTGGAGAACTTCGACCGGGAGTACCGGGGCCGCCTCACCCAGTTCATGCAGGGCCAGCTGCGCGCCCTCTGGGCCGACGCGCCGCAGCTCACCGCCGAGGTGATCGACGAGGAGCCGATCGCCGAGGAGATCGAGGCCGGCCCGCGGCACGGTCACCACCACCAGTCGGCCGCCGACGCCGAGATCGTGGAGCACGACGAGGAGCGCTGAGCTCCAGCAGACCGGAAACGGCCCGGACCGCTGTCGGTCCGGGCCGCTTCGATTGCTTCGGTACGGCGTCAGCTCACACGAACCGCTGGCGGATCTCCCCGATCCCGTCCACCCGGCTCACGAGCAGTTCCCCGGCCTGCAGGTAACGCGGCGGCTCCCTCCGGTTCCCCACCCCGGCCGGCGTCCCGGTGAAGATCAGGTCCCCGGGCAGCAGCGGGCACACCGCCGAGATCCGCGCGACCAGGTCGTCCACCGCGAAGATCATCTCGCTGGTCCGCCCGTACTGGACCCGTTCGTCCCCGAGGTAGCACTCGAACCCGAGGTCGTCCCGGTCCGGGAACTCGTCCGAGGTGACCGCGACCGGCCCGGTCGGCCCGAACCCGGGGAACGACTTGCCCAGCGAGAACTGCGCCGGCTTGCCCTGCAGCTGCACGGCCCGCTCGGACAGGTCCTGGCCCACGGTCAGCCCGGCGACCGCGTCCCAGGCCCGCTCGCGCGGGATCCGGTGGCCCCCGGTCCCGATCACCGCGACCACCTCGATCTCCCAGTCCGGCTTGCCGGGCGGCAGCGTCACCTCGGTGATCGGCCCGGTCACGCAGGACGGGAACTTGGTGAACAGCAGCGGCTCGTCCGGCGCCGAGAAGCCGGCCTCGGCGGCGTGCGGGCGGTAGTTGAGCGCCACCGCGAACACCTGCCGGGGATGCGGCGACGGCGCGCCCAGCTCGGCCTCGGTGAACGGCTCGGCCGCGGCGAAGTCCGCGCCCGCCGCCCACGCGGAGAACTCCCCGAAGTGGGCGAGGGTGGTGTTCACGTCCGCGGCGAACCGGCCGCCGCTGTGCTTCTCGACATCGAGCGCGCGGTCGCCGTCGACCAGGACCAGCCGCCCGGAAAGCGTCCCGAACCGCATCAGTCGGCGTAGATCGAGCTGGCGTACGGCTCGGTGTCGTGCGCCGACTTCCACGGCACCACCGTGTTCCGCAGCAGGCCGACGCCCTGGATCTCGGCCTCGACCACGTCACCGGGCTTGAGGTAGAAGTCGAACGGGTTCGGCTGCACGGCGGCCACCCCGGAGATCGTCCCGGTGGTGATCAGGTCGCCGGCCGAGTAACCCTGCGGCGAGTGGAACGCGACCAGATCCCGCAGCTTGAGCACCATGTCCGAGGTGTTGCCGGACTGCCGGACCTGCCCGTTGACCCGCAGCTCCATGTTCAGGTCGTGCGGGTCGGCGATCTCGTCGGCGGTGACGATCCACGGCCCGATCGGGCAGAACGTGTCGATGCCCTTAGAGAAGGAGAAGACCCCGGACTGCATCTCCCGCCGCTGGATGTCCCGCGCGGTGATGTCGTTGAACACGGTGTAACCGGCGATGTAGTCGCCGGCCTCCTCCGGCCCGAACCAGCGACCGGACTTCCCGATCACCACGGCCAGCTCCAGCTCGTAGTCCAGCTCCTTGGTCAGCCCCTCCGGGTAGACGATGTCGTCCTCCGGGCCGATGATCGCGTCGACGTTCTGGAAGAACACGATCCCCTTGTGGACGGGGTGTGACCAGTTCACCTTCGCCAGCTCCCGGTGGTGCACCGCGAAGTTGCCGGCGGTGTGGAAGAACTTCTTCGGCTGGATCGGCGCCCGCAGCCGCACGCCGGCCAGCGGCAGCACCTCGCCGGTCTCGCCGATCGACGCGGACACGCCGCCGCGCTCGAAGAACTCCCGGGTCGAGCCGACCGCCAGCTCGACGACCTCGTCGCCCTCGATCCGGCCGACCCGTCCCTCGTCGAATGTCACCAGTCGCATGCTCGCCTCGTTTTCACCGCGCTCAGTTTCACTGAGCTTGTTTTCACTGTGTGAAAGCTTGTTTCATTCAAGAAAAATCCTCCGTCGCCGAGGCCGGAGTGTCAAGGGCCGTAGGTGCCGCGACGCGGAAGACCCGCAGTTGGAGGGCGAGCGTCGAGTAGTAGCCGATCAGCGTCGTGAGCTCGAACAACACCGGCATCCCGAGCGCGTCCCGGGCGGCCGCGAACTCGTCGTCGGCCAGGTCGCCCCGCTCGGCCAGGGCGGTCGACAGGTCCAGGATCAGGCGGTCCGCCGGGTCGGCGAAGGCGGTGCCGTCCCCGATGCGCAGCGCCCGCAACTCCGCGGTGGTGAACCCGGCCGCGGCGGCCACGGCCTCATGGGCGTACCTCTCGAAGTCGGAACGCCAAACCCGGGCGACCGTGAGAATCGCGATCTCCCGGGCCCGGGTGGTCATCGCGGTGCGGTAGCGCACCGCGCTGCCCAGTTCCTGCAGCGCGCCGCCCAGCCCGGGTTGCAGCAGCATCGCGTTGAACGGGCCCTCCAGGCCACCGTCCGCGTCGACGAGCCGGAACGCCGAGCCGCTCGCCCGCGGGCCGCCCGCGATCGCGTCGTAGACCGCGCGCTGGTCGTCGTCGAGCTCCTCCGGGCGGAACTTGCCGAGCCTCACTCCTGGTGTCCCAGCAGCGCGGAGATGTCGTGGCAGGCCTCGCTGATCAGCGGCTTCAGCTCGCGGACGATGCGCTGGGTGGACCAGTCCCGGGACTGCACCGCCAGGTTCGCCCCGGCGACCACGGTGCCCTTGGCGTTGCGGACCGGGGCGGCGACCGAGCGGAGCCCGTACGCCAGCTCCTCGTCCTGCATCGCCCAGCCGTCCGCCCGGATCTTGGCGAGCTCGTCGTGCAGCTCGTCCAGGCTGACCTTCGCGTTCGGGCCGTGCAGCCGGGCGAACGAGGTCGGGGTGACCCGGGACTTCAGGTCGTCCTCGTCCAGGTACGCCAGCAGCAGCTTGCCGATCGAGGTGTGCACGGCCGGCAGCGTCGAGCCGACCTGGATGTTCGCCGTGACCAGGTCCGAGTTCCGCAGCCGGACCAGGTAGAGCACCTGGTCGACGGTGAGCACGGCCAGGTTGACCGTCTCCCCGGTGGCCTGGCCGAGCTGCTGCAGCCGCGGCGTGGCCAGCTCGACCAGGTCCAGGCTGCGCAGCGCGGCGGTGCCCAGGGTGAGCACCCGCACGCCGGGGCGGTAGTCCCCGTTCGGCAGATGGTCGAGATAACCCTCGGAGGTCAGCGTCATCACCACCCGGTAGACCGTCGGCAGCGGCATCCCGACCGCGGGCGCGATGTCGCTGACCCGCCAGGTCGGTCGCTGCTCGCTGAAGAGCGAGAGGATCCGCAGGCCCTTGGCCAGGGCCTCGACCCGGTACTCGGGCTTCTCGGCGTCCTTCTTCGGGGGCATGGATGTCCTCGGCTCTCTGTCCCGCGCGGCTGGACAGAGGTCCGTGCCGCGGTCTAGCGTTGTTGCAAGAAACCTACTTTCACCTGGTGAAAGTGGCAAGTGTCTTGAGACGGCAGCTTCTCGCGCCGGCTCCTTCGAGACGGTGAGGGCCGATGTCCGACTGGTTGCAACTACGTGAGCGTCCCACCCTGGTGGTCGGCGCGGGCGGTCTTGGTGGGGCCGGGGTGCAGGCGCTGGCGCTGGCCGGGGCGCGGGTGCTGGTCGCCGACGTCGATGCGGACCACCTCGAGGCGGTGCGGCTCAGGGCCAAAGAGGCAGGGGCGGAGATCCACACCATTCAAGCCGATTTGCGTACGGCGTCAGCCTGCCGCGCGCTCGTCGGGGAGGCGGTCTCCGTCCTCGGCGGCATCGACGTGTTCCTGCACGCCGTCGGCCGTAACGTGCGCAAACCCGTCGTCGAGCTGGACGACGACGACTGGGAGACGGTGGTGAACCTGAACCTGTCGACGGCGTACTGGACCGGTCAGGCCGTCGGCAAGCTGATGGTCTCGCAGGGTTACGGGCGGATGGTCTACTGCTCGTCGGTCTCCGGACTGCTCGCGCACGCCAACCACGCGCCGTACGCGGCGACCAAGGGCGGCCTCAACCAGTTGCTGCGCGTGATGGCCCGGGAGTGGGCGCCGCACGGGGTGACCGTGAACGGCGTCGCGCCCGGCTACATCGAGACCAATCTGACCAAGGCCTACCTCGACAAGGACGGGAACCGGGAGAAGCTGGAATCCCTGGTCCCGGCCGGCCGGCTCGGCCGCCCCGCCGAGGTGGCCGACGCGATCACGTTCCTCGCGTCCGACCGGGCCGCGTTCGTCACCGGCCAGGTCGTGTACATCGACGGCGGCCGCACGCTCGTCTAGTTCTTCCTTTTCGTTCGATTTAGGAGTCGGATCGTGACCAGTCCTGTCATCACCCAGCGTTTCCCCGGCCGGTCCGTGCTGGTCACCGGGGCCGGCACCGGCTTCGGCGCGGAGATCGCGTTCCGTGCGGCCCAGGAGGGCGCCCGGGTCGGCGTGCACTACCGCAGCTCCAAGGACGGCGCCTCCCGGACGGTGGAGCGGATCCAGGCGATCGGCGGCGAGGCGTTCCTGTTCCAGGCCGACATCACCAGCTGGGACGACATCAAGCGGATGGCCGACGAGGCGTTCGAGGTGTTCGGCGGCCTCGACGTCCTGATCAACAACGTCGGGGACGTGGCCCGCGACCAGATGTCCTGGCGGGACATCACCGAGGACTCGATCGACCACGTCCTCGAGGTGGACATCAAGGGCACGCTGCTCTGCGTCCACGAGTTCGGCGCCCGGATGCTGGCGCAGGGGCACGGCAACATCGTCAACATCGGCTCCACGGTGGTGGTCCGCGGCAGCGCCCGCGCCCCGCAGTACGCCGCCGCCAAGTACGGGATCATCGGCCTGACCAAGTCCTATGCGGCCGCCTTCGCCCCGTCCGTCCGGGTCAACGTGTTTGCCCCCGGCTTCATCGAGACCGAGGCCACCCTCAAGCGCGACGACTGGAAGTCCGGCCGCGGCGACAAGCTGCGCTCGATGACCCCGATGGGCCGCATCCCGGGCCCGGCCGAGCTGGCCGGCGCCGCCCTGTTCCTGGCCACCGACGACGCCGCCCACATGACCGGCGGCTTCATGATCGCCGACGGCGGCTACAACATGGTCGGCGCCTGACCCCGAACCCCACCACACGGGCCGGCCCACCCGGGCCGGCCCGTTCCACGTCCCCCCACCGCCCATCGCGGCCCGCCCGCACGCTCGTGTTCACCCACCGCCCGTCGCGGCCCGCCCGCACGCTCGTGTTCACCCACCGCCCGTCGCGGCCCGCCCGCACGCTCGTGTTCACCCAGTGGCCGTCGCGGCCCGCACTGCGCCCTCACGCTGGCGTTCGCCCGGTGGTCGTTGCGGCTCGCGCTGCGCCCTCACGCTCGTGCTGGCCGCCCGCCCGCTCAGCCCGCCCGTCCTCGTAGCCCGCCCCGCGACGAGCCCGGGGCGGTGGCCGGGGCGGCGGCCGCTGGCGCGAGCACGGCCGGGGTCCGGGCTCGTCGCGGGGCGCGGGCGCGGCTGGCGCTCGCGGCTGTATTTCCGCCCGGGAGCAGCCCTGAGTGCCAGCCGGAAAGCGCATCGAGGCCGGCGCCCGGGGTGGGCGCCGGCCTGCGTGCGGGGGCCTGCGTGCAGGTGGCCCTGCGTGCGGGAGGCCTGCGGGTGGTCTGCGTGTGGGCGGCCTGGGTGTGAGGCTGGGCGCCGGCCTGGGTGTGAGGCTGGGCGCCGGCCTGGGTGTGAGGCTGGGCGCCGGCCTGCGTGTGAGGCTGGGCGCCGGCCTGTGTGTGAGGCTGGGCGCCGGCTTGCGTGTGAGGCTGGGTGCGGGCCTGCGTGCGGGGTGGGTCAGCGGATGCGGCGGACGAACAGGATGGTGGCGGCGGAGAGCAGGCCCAGCACGGCCAGGACCGCGAAGAACACCGGGTAGTTGCTCGACCCGCTCGCGGCCAGCACGGCGACCGCGACGATCGGGGCGCCGACGTTCGGGAGCAGCGTCGCCACCTGGTAGACGCTCATCGCCTTGCCGGCGTGCGCCTGGTCCGGCACCACCTCGGCGGCGATCGCGATGTCGACGGTCAGGTAGATCGCCTGGCCGACGCTGAGGATCAGCCACGCGGCGAGGAAGCCGGTCAGCGACTGGGTCACCGAGGCGACGACGAGCCCCGCGGCCAGGATGATCGCGCCGACCGTGACGAACGCCTTGCGGCGGCCCAGCCGGTCGGAGAGGTAGCCGGAGAGCAGGAAGCAGACCACCGAGACCGGCGTCGAGATCGCGGTGAACGTCGCGTACTTCGCCGTGGCGTCGTCGATCGACATGCCGACCGTGTCGGTCAGGTAGTACGTCGCGTAGGTCTGCACCCCGACGTAGGCGAGACCGATCAGGAAGCGGCTCACCCAGTTCCACGCGAAGTCCCGGTCGCCGTTCGTCCGCAGCCAGTAGCTGGCGGCGAACTCCCGTACCCCGAAGCTCGGAAAATCGCCCACGGCGGGACCGTCGACGTGCCGGATCACGCGGGCCAGGAAGGCCGCGGCGGCGACCGCGACCACGCCGGGCACGGCCAGCATCAGCAGCTGCTGGTGGACGAGTTTCGCGCCGAGCAGGACGCCGCTCAGGACGGAGAGCGCGACGACGAACCCGATCAGGCCGGAGAGCCGGGCGCGCAGCCGGTCCGGGACGAACTCCGGGATGAGCGGCAGGAATCCGGCGAACGCGGCGCTGGCGCCGAGCGAGCCGAGCGCCCAGCCCGCGGCGACGCCGGCGATCGTGGGCACGCTGCCGGCGACGATCAGGCCGAGCAGGGCGGTGACCGCGCCGCCGACCAGCCACGGGCGGCGGCGGCCGAAGCGGGACCGGGTCCGGTCGCTGAGCGCGCCGAACAGCGGCAGCGACAGGATCGACATCAGCGCGCCGATCAGGATCACGGTGGAGAGCGCGACGGTCTTGCCGTCCGGGTCGATCTCGGTGATCCGGACCGCGAGCGTGACGATCTGCGGGGTCAGGCTGGCGAAGTAGAGGCCGAACGCGGCCAGCACCAGCGCCGGGACCAGCAGCTTGCTCTCAAGGTGGGGCGCGGGCGGCCGAACATCTTGATCAGGCGGGAGGACCGAGTCATCAGGCGGGATGACCGAGGTGGACGACATACGGG
This sequence comes from Actinoplanes sp. L3-i22, assembly GCF_019704555.1. Taxonomy (NCBI): domain Bacteria; kingdom Bacillati; phylum Actinomycetota; class Actinomycetes; order Micromonosporales; family Micromonosporaceae; genus Actinoplanes; species Actinoplanes sp. L3-i22. The sequence continues at coordinate 8,553,590 of NZ_AP024745.1, read as the reverse complement.
GCCTCCCGGGCAGCGTTCTCACTAGGCGAAAGTGAGTTTCAATGTGATTGCCGCGACATTAAGCCCGCCGGCTGTGCATGTCCACAGATCGGGGCCCACCGGCTGAAAGATCTTGTGGCGGTTGACACATCCGGGCGGACCGAGAAACACTCGGGTAACACACACTGGAAAGTGATTCTCACCTAGTGAAAGTGGCGGGACATGGCGCGCACGGTGTTCACCAACGGTCTGGTCTTCGACGGTTCGGGGTCGGCCCCGGCCCCCGGTGAGGTCGTCGTCGAGGGCGACCGGGTCACCGAGGTCCGCTCCGGCTGGCGCGACGAGCACGAGACGGGCGACGTGCTCGTCGACGCGACCGGCTGCACGGTCATGCCCGGCATGATCGAGTCGCACTGTCACCTGACGTTCCCGTCCGCGGTCGGGCACATCGACCCGTCCTTCAACCCGCCGCTCGACGTCAGCTTCTTCCACCACATCGAGGGCCTGGAGTCCGAGCTGGCGCGCGCCGAGCGCAACGCCCGGATCCTGCTCGACCACGGCTTCACCTCGGCGTACTCGGCCGGCTCGCTCCTGCCGATGCCGGTCGAGGTGATCCTCCGCGACAAGATCAAGGCGGGCGTCGTGCCGGGCCCGCGGATGCGCGCGGCGAGCATGGAGCGGGACAACCACCCGGTCCGGCCGGACGGTCACGTCGAGCCCGACTGGCAGGGGCCGGACGCCTGCCGCCGCTGGGTGCGGGACATGGCCAAGCAGGGCTACGACAGCGTGAAGTTCCTGCTCAGCAACGACGACGTGTTCGTGCCGGGCGGCTCCCAGATCACCCAGTACACGGCGGAGGAGGCGGCCGCCGCGGGCGAGCAGGCCCGCGAGTCCGGCGTCTGGCTGAACTGTCACGCCCAGTCGGCCGAGTCGGTGAAGATCGCGGTCCGGTCCGGCTTCCGGTCGATCTACCACTGCACGTACGCCGACGAGGAGGCCCTGGACCTGCTCGAATCGGTGAAGGACACGGTCTTCGTCTCGCCCGCGCCGGGCATCATCTACGCCAACGTGCACGAGGGCGAGGAGTTCGGCATCACCCGCGAGGTGGCCGAGAAGATGGGCTCGGTCGCCGCCCTGGAGGGCATGGCCCGGATCTACCCGGAGATCCGCAAGCGCGGCATCCGCGCGCTGCCCGGCGGCGACTACGGCTTCCCGAACAACCCGATCGGCCGCAACGCCCGGGACCTGCAGCTCTTCGTCGACGTGCTGGGCTACACCCCGCTCGAGATGCTGGTCGCCGCCACGAAGCTCGGCGGCGAGCTGGTCGACTTCGGCAACCTCGGCATGCTCAAGCCGGGCTGGACCGCCGACGTCCTGGTGGTGCGCGGCAACCCGGCCGAGGACCTGCGCCTCCTCCAGGACCAGGCCAACCTGGTCGCGATCATGCAGAACGGCGCGTTCCACAAGGCCCCGGTCGCGGCGTGATCACCGAGCATCGGGAGGTCGTCTTCGCCCGGCGGCCGGGCTTCCGGCCGCTCGCCCTCGACCTCTACGTCCCGGCGAACCCGCAGGCCCTCTGCGTCTATCTGCACGGCGGCGGCTGGCGCGTCGGCTCCCGCACCGAGGGTCCCGGCAACGTCAAAACCTGGAAACCCGACTTCTTCCGGTACGTCGCAAGCACCGGCCTGGCAATCGCCTCCGTCGACTATCGCCTCTCCGCCGAGGCCCAGTTCCCGGCCCAGCCCGACGACGTCACCGCCGCGATCGACTTCCTCGCCGCCCATCGAGCCGACTTCGGCGTGACCACCCCTCGAACCGTGATCTGGGGCGTCTCCGCCGGCGGCCACCTGGCAGCGCTGGCCGCCCTGACCCCGCCCAGCCGAGTCGCCCCCGGCGAGCCCGCGCCCGTTCGGCCCGCCTCTGGTCAGCCCGCGCCCGTTCAGCCCGCGCCTGGTCAGCTTGCCCCTGGCCAGCCCGCGCCCGAAGAGCCGGCCGCCCGGATCTCCGCCGCGGTCTGCTGGTATCCGGTCACCGACCTGGACGCCCTGTCCAAGGACATCGCGGAAGCCGGCGGCCACCCCGACCGCAGCGCCGAGTCCAGAGAGGGCGCCTTCCTCGGCGCCGCCCTCGACGACGTGCCCGACCTGGCCGCCGCCGCAAGCCCGGTGCACCACGTCCACCCCGGCGCACCCCCGTTCCTGTTCCTGCACGGCGACGCCGACAAGGCAGTCCCGCCCCACCAGAGCGAACGCCTGGCCACCGCCCTGCGAGCCGCCGGCGCGAAGGCCACGGTCGAGCTGGTCCCCGGCGCCGGCCACATGTTCCCGGAGTTGGACGAGCCGGCCACCCGAGCCGTCACCGACCGCTCGATCCGCTTCCTGCTGGATCACGCTTCGTAGACACGCCTCCCGTCGACGAAGGTCATCGCGACCGCGGCGTCCCCGATCTCCCCGACCGGCGCGGCGAACAGGTCCCGATCCAGCACCACCAGGTCCGCCCGGAACCCGGCCCGGATGCTCCCGGTGTCGTCCAGCCGGTTCACGAACGCCGACCCCGCCGTGTACGCCGTCAGCGCCGTCGCCAGATCCAGCCGCTGCGCCGGCAGGAACGGCGGATAGCCACTCCCGTGATGCGCCCGGTTCACCGCCACGTGGATGCCCTGCAACGGATCCGGTGTCGTCACCGGCCAGTCGCTGCCGGCCGCCAGGTGCACCCCGGCCCGCCAGAGGTCGCCGAACGGGTACTGCTGGGCGGCGAGCTCCGGCTCCAGGAACGGAATCGTCAGCTCGTCCATCTGCGGCTCGTGCGAGGCCCAGAACGCCTGCAGGTTCGCACTCGCCCCGAGCGCCCGGAACCGCGGCACGTCCGCCGGGTGCACGACCTGCAGGTGGGCCAGGTGCGGGCGGGTGTCCCGGAACCCGTTGGCGGCCCGCGCCGCCGCGACCGCGTCGAGCGCCTCCCGCACCGCCCGGTCGCCGAGCGCGTGGAAGTGCGCCTGGAAGCCGTGCGAGTCCAGCTCGGTGACGTAGGCGCACAGCGCGGCCGGGTCGATGAACGACAGCCCGGCGTTCGCCGTCGCGCAGCCGCACGAGTCCCGATAAGGGCGGGTCATCGCGGCCGTGAAGTTCTCCGCGACGCCGTCGAGCATCAGTTTCACGCTGTCGCTGCGCAGCCGCCCGACGGTGTACTTCTCCCGCTTGGCGAGCAGCTCCGGGATCTGCTCGGCGCCCCGGTCCCGGTCCCACCAGAGCGCGCCGACCACCGAGGCGGTCAACCGGCCGGTGGTGGCGGCCTCCAGGTAGGCGTCGGAGACGTCCGGGTAGCCGTTCGTCGCGCAGAGCATCGCGTCCTGCCAGGCGGTGATGCCGAGCGAGTGCAGCAGCCGCTGGGCGCGCAGCAGCCCGGCGACGCGTTCGGCCCGGGTGACCTCGGGCAGCAGCCGCGCCACCAGCTGCATGGCGCCCTCCTGCAGCCCGCCGGCGGGTGTGCCGTCCGGCCGGCGGTCGATCCGCCCGTCGGCCGGGTCGGGGGTGGCCGCGTCGAGGCCGGCGAGCTCCAGGGCGCGGGTGTTCACCCAGGCGCCGTGATGGTCGCGGTTGATCAGGTAGACCGGGCGGCCGGGGACGACCCGGTCGAGCAGCTCCCGCCCGGGGACGCCGCCGGGGAACGCCTCCATCGCCCAGCCGCCGCCGCTGATCCACTCCAGATCGGGGTGGGCGGCGGCGTAGTCGTGCACGCGCCGCAGGTATTCGTCGAGGTCGGTGGTGCCGGTCAGGTCGCACTGGTTGAGCTCGGTGCCGCCCATCACCGCGTGGACGTGCGCGTCCTGAAACCCGGGCAGCAGCAGCCGCCCGGCCAGGTCGATCGTCTCGGTGCCCGGGCCGGTCAGCTCGCGGACGTCGTCTGCGCCGACCGCGAGGATCCGCCCGCCCGCGACCGCCACCGTGGTGGCCGGGCCGCGCAGCGGGTCGGTGGTGAAGACGGAACCGTTGGTGAGAACCAGATCGGCGAACATGCGATCACCTAATCACGCCCGCGGTGTCAGCACGGTGTCACCCGGGGCCACGTTCACAGCTTTCCGCGTCTCCCCGGCGATCAGCAGCGCGGCCAGCACCACCAGGCAGGCGATCGTCCCGGGCACCTGCCGGGTCGCCAGCCCGCCGAACGCCGCGAGGTAGCCCAGCAGCAGCGCGAGCAGCTGCCGCCGGGGCCGCTCCGCGTCGCTGACCAGCACGAACGCCAGCACGGTGGCGACCGCGACGGTGATCCAGTAGTAGCGCAGGCTGACCGGATCACTGAAGATCCGGATCAGGCTGGCCGCCGCCGGCGCCGCCGCGTAGACGACCCGCTGCCCGCGGAACCGGTAGGCGACCGCCGCGCACGTCCCGGCCACCAGCACCGCCTGGACCAGCCGCAACGGCCAGGTGACGGTGGCCAGGTCCGGGAAGAGCAGCCGGATCAGCGTGTCGTCGTCGACCCGCCACACGTGACTGAACATGTGGAAGTTCCCGGCCAGCACGAACGGCAGGTAGAACGCGACGCCGACCGCCCCGGCCAGGATCCAGGCGCGGATCGCCCGGCGCAGCCCGGTCACCGCGAGCAGGCAGGGAAAACCCAGGATCGCCCAGGGGGCGATGGCCACCGACACCCCGAGGAGGGCGGCGGCGGTCCCGGTCCGCTCCCGGCGATGAAGAACGCTTGCGTACGACCACAGCACCGGAACCAGAAGCTCAGCCGGGTGCCCGTACCACGGCACCGGCACCGCCAGCCAGAGCAGCACGAGCAGTCCGGTCGCGGTCTCCCGCAGCCCGGCGGGCCGCCCGGTCCCGGTGTTGAGGCGCCGGCACAGCGCCATCGCGCCGAGCGCCAGCCCGACGTTCACCGCGACCCGCACCGCCGCGGCCGGCGTCCCGGTCGACCCGCCGATCATCAGCAGCCAGCTGACCAGCAGCTGGACCGGGCCGGCCTGGTTCCACCCGTCCTCGTAGACGCCGCTCAGGTGCCCGTCCAGGATCCGCTGCCCGTAGGCGGCGAAGTCGGCCAGGTCGAACGGCTGATCCGTGGTGAACAGGGCGAGCAGGGTGGCGGCCAGCGCCGCGGCGACCCACCGGCCGCGCAGCACCAGGTCCACCCAGCCCGGAAGTTTCTGTTCCACGCGGGTCAGATCGGCAGCGTCCCCGGTGGATCCGGGTGCGGGTCAGGTGCCCGTCAGGTGCGGGTAGTGCCGGGCCAGCGACGCCAGCGAGTCGGGGAAGAGCGCGGCCAGCCGGTCCAGGTTGCAGCGGGTCGGCGCGGCCCGCTCCGGTTCGGGCGAGGCGGGTGGCGGCGAGGCGGCGTCCAGCGCGGTCCAGAAGCCCTCGTCGTCGCCGGTCAGCCGCTCGTACGCGACCATCGGCGCGAACTGGAAGCCCTCGGTCATCAGGGTGTCCCGGGGCACTTCACCGGCCGCGATCGCGTGCACCGCCGGGTGCTCGGCGAGCTGATCAGGATCGGTCAGGACACGGTCGTACCAGTCGCGGCCGAGCCCGACCAGACCGGCCCGGAAATCGGTGAACGTGTCGTCGCCGCAGCCGAGTCCGATCAGGTACGCGGCGAGGTAGACGTCCGGCCGGTCGAGCCGGCGCTGCAGCTCGGCGAAGCGGACCTCGAACGCGATCAGCTGCGCCAGCGGCAGCGGCGCCAGCCCCGCGACCAGCGCCTGCTCGAGCCGCTCGTCCAGGTCCGACCAGCCGGGACCGGCCGCGGCCCGGGCCGCCTCGACGAGCTCCCAGCAGCGCGCGGTGTCCATCGGGCTCCCTCCGGGGCGTGCGGGGGTGGCCCGCCACGCGGCACATCTGATCACACGACGCGCGGCGCCGGGGTGCACGCGGCGTCCGTCCCGGGCCGGTTTCCCCCGGGGCGGTTCCCGGCGGCACCGGGACTTTCCGGTCACGCGGCGCCCCGTTCGGTGAGTCGCACTGGCTCCGCCGATCCGGCTGCCCTAGGGTGAGCGGATGGCGTCGATGCCTGTCGATCTCGATCGTCGTGCCCGGGAGGCGGCGACCGCGGATGCCGGGCGGCTGTGCGCCGCGCTGGAGCGGGCGATCCGGATCGGCGCCGGCGAGCGGGAGCAGCGGGAGGCACTGCTGCGGTTGCGGTCCGGGATGTGTGCGAACCCGGGACTCGTCGCGCTGCTGGGCGGCGCCACCGCCGTACCGTCAATTGTCTCGCTGCGGAAACCGGAAGGCGCCGGGCGGAGCCGGGCCGTCGCCGGGCTCGCGTCGGCGGCCGTGGCCCGCGGCGCGCGGGTGCTGATCGCCGGGCCGTCCCGGGCGGCGGCCGACGAGGTGGTCGCGCGGCTGTCCGGGGAGCTGACCGTGATCCGGCTGGAGGAGCCGGGTCCGGGCTGGCGCACCCTCGACGGGCTCGCCGGTGAGCTGCGGGAACGCGTCCCGGCGACGGCCGATCCGCTGCTCCGGGACTGGCGCGAGCGACTGTCCCGGCCGTCCGGGCGGCTGCGCCGGGAGCTGCTCCGGCACGCCGACGTGAGCGCGGCGACCTGGCTCGGGTGCGGGCGGCCGGAGTTCGCCGATCTGGAGTACGACCTGGTCCTGATCGACGGCGCGGACCGGTTGCCGCCGCCGGTGGCGATCGTGCCGCTGGTCCGGGCGCGGCGCGCGGTGCTGATCGGATCCGGCCCGGCGCACGGGCTCGAGGCGTTGCCGAGCCGAAGCGTGCTGGACTGGTTGTGAGCCCCGCGCCACATGTCCCGCTGCGGATGATCGCCACGCGGGTCGCCGCGCTGCCCGATGTGCGGGTGCGGCGGATCCGCCCGCTGCTGCTGCCGGTGTGGCAGGTCGAGGTGGTCGCCACGGTGCGCGACGCGCAGCCGTACGACGTGCTCGACCGCTACCTGTCCCGCGCGCTCGCCGAGACCCGGCGGCGCGGCCCGGCCGAGCTGGCCGCGTTCTTCGGCCTCCCGGTCGCCCTGGCCCGGCGGGTGCTGGCCGGGCTCGCCGCGATCGGGCACGTCGGCCCGGACGGGACGCTGACCGCGCTGGGCCGGCGGTCGGTCGCGGACGGGCGGCGCTACCGGGACCTGCCCGGGCGCCGGATGACCCTGTGGTTCGACGGGCTCGGCGGGGCGCCGGTGCCGTGGGGGCACGGGACCGGGTCGATCTGGCTCGCCGCGCCGGAGCTGACCCTGGGGGACGGGACCCGGTTCGCGCCGCTGCCGGGGGCCGGCGCGCTGTCGTCGGCGGCGGTCGGGGAGCTGCTCGGCCGGGCCGACGTGGCCGACTTCGCCGGGCCGCTGCTCCCGGTGACCGCCGAGGTCGATGCGATGCGGGGCGTGTGGCTGCCGGTCTACCTGGTCGAATGCGACGAGCAGCGGCTGGCGTTCGGGCGGGCCGTGGACGGGCCCGACCCGTACCTCGGCGAGGTTCTTGCGAAAATTCAGCTCTGAAACCCGTTGTCAGTGTGGGGACCACCACGGTCCCCGACGGACCAGACTGGTCCAGAAAGGTCTACGGTGGTCCCATGCCCCGTCCCACCAAGCAGCAGATCGACGACGAGATCCTGGACGCCGCCGCCAGCCTGTTCGCCCGGCACGGCTTCCGTGAGACGTCGGTCCAGCGCATCGCCGACGCGGTGGGCTATTCGAAGACGGGCCTGCTGCACCGCTTCCCCACCAAGGAAGCGCTGCAGGAGGCGGTCATCGAGCGCTGCGTGGGGCAGATCCGGGAGGTGGCGGCGCACGCCGCGCCACTGCCGCCCGGCCCGGAGCGCGACCGGCAGGTGATCGTCGGGGTGGCCCAGCTGGCGATGGAGCAGCCCGGCGCCGTCGCCCTGCTGCTGTCCTGCCTGCTCGCCGAGCGGGAGAGCGAGTTCGGCGCGGCGCTGGAGACGATCGGTGAGGAGGTGGCCGCCGCGTTCGGCGACCACCCGTTCACCGGCGCCGCCTTCGGCACCGCGGGGTCGCTCGCCGATCCGGTCCGGTCCTGCCGGGTCGTCGGCGCGCTGGGAGCGCTCGCGGTGGCCGCGGTGGCCCTGCGGGACTGCTTCACCCCCGACGCGCTCGCCACGCTCGTCGACGTCGCCTACGACGCGCTCGGGCATCACCCCACCCACTGAACAAGGGAAATGTCCCATGGCAACGTTGTTGCACCGCCTCGGCCTCGGGGCCGTCCGGCATCGCATCATCGTCACCGTCGTCTGGTTGCTCGCCCTGCTGGCCGTGGCCTTCGGCGCGGTCAAGCTCTCCGGCGAGACCGTCAACACGTTCCGGATCCCGGGCCAGGAGTCGACGATCGCCCTCGACCTGATGAAGGACCGGTTCGGGGACGCGTCCGCCGGTGCGACCGTGCAGGTGGTGTTCGAGGCGCCGGCCGGGCAGAAGATCACCGACCAGGCGCTCGCCGGTCAGGTCGGGCAGTCCGTGGCGGCGTTCGGCAAGCTGCCCGGCGTCGTCGCCGTGAGCAACCCCTTCGACCAGGCGAACCCGTCGGTGTCGCGGGACCTGAGCACGGCGCTGACCACGGTCACCTACGGCGTGCAGCCCTCCGAGGTCACCGACGAGGAACGCACCGCGATCAGCGACGCCCTGGCCCAGGCGCACAGCGGCGGGCTGACCGTCGAGGCGCGCGGTGAGGCGCTCAGCAACGCGGCCGACATCGGCGGCGCCTCCGAGCTGATCGGTGTCGCGGTCGCCCTGATCGTGCTCGCGCTCAGCTACGGCTCCCTGGTCGCCGCCGGGATGAACCTGCTGACCGCGATCATCGGCGTCGGCATCGGCGTCGCCGGCATCACCACGCTGTCCGGCTTCGTCCAACTGCAGTCGACCACCCCGATCCTGGCGGTGATGCTCGGCCTGGCGGTCGGCATCGACTACGCGCTGTTCATCGTCACCCGCTTCCGGCACGAGCTGCGCGCCGGCCGGGACGTCGAGTCCGCCGCGGGCTACGCGGTCGGCACCGCCGGCTCCGCGGTGGTGACCGCCGGCCTGACCGTCTTCATCGCGCTGGCCGGCCTGTCCGTGGTCGGCATCCCGTTCCTCACCGAGATGGGCCTGGCCGCGTCGGCCACCATCGTGGTCGCCGTGCTCGTCGCGATCACCCTGGTCCCGGCGATCCTCGGGTTCATCGGCAAGCGGGCGTTGCCCCGCAAGCTGCGCAACGCCCCGCCGACCGCCGACCACGTCACCGAGGGGCGCGGCTTCATCCGCGGCTGGGCCACCACCGTCACCCAGAAGCGGGTGACCAGCCTGATCCTCGCGGTGCTCGCGCTCGCCGTGATCGCGCTGCCGTTCTTCAAGATGGAGACCACCCTGGCCCAGCGCTCGCCCGAGGGCAGCACCCAGGCCAAGGCCGACGCGATCATCGACGAGCGGTTCGGCCCCGGCGTCAGCGGCCCGCTGCTGATCCTGGTCGACGGGCCGAACGCGGTGGCCTACGCGGCGACCGTGCAGAAGCAGGTCACCGCGCTCCCGGACGTCGCCCTGGCCACCCCGCCGCGGCCCGACCGGGCGAACTCGGCCGCGCTGATCACCGTGATCCCGGGCTCCGGCGCCGAGGACCAGAAGACCGTCGACCTGGTGCACAGCATCCGGGACTCGATCAACGACGGGGACGGCGCCAAGGTCTACGTGACCGGCCAGACCGCGATCAGCATCGACGTGTCGCAGAAGCTCAACGCGGCGCTCCCGGTCTACCTGGCGCTCGTCGTCGGCCTGGCGTTCGTGCTGCTGGTGCTGGTGTTCCGCTCGCTGCTGGTGCCGGTCGTCGGGGTGCTCGGCTTCCTGCTCACGATCGGCGCGTCGTTCGGCGCCACGGTCGCGGTCTTCCAGTGGGGCTGGCTCTCCGGCCTGGTCAACGCCGGCTCGACCGGCCCGATCATCAGCCTGGCGCCGGTCATCATCGTCGGCATCCTGTTCGGCCTGGCGATGGACTACCAGGTGTTCCTGGTGTCGCGGATGCACGAGGCGCACTCCCACGGCGCGTCCCCGCGCGACGCGATCGTCACCGGTTTCCGGCAGGCCGCCCCGGTCGTGCTGGCCGCCGCGGCGATCATGTTCGCGGTGTTCGCCGCGTTCGTCCCGCAGGGCAACGACACGGTCAAGCCGATCGCGTTCGCCCTGGCCGTCGGCATCGCGTTCGACGCGTTCGTGATCCGGATGATCGCCGTCCCGGCGGCGCTCGCCCTGCTCGGCCGGTCCGCGTGGTGGCTGCCCAGCTGGCTGCGCTGGCTCCCGGCGCTGGACGTCGAGGGCGCGGCGCTCGAGCGCGGGACCGCCGGTTCGGCGGACTCCTCGCCGGTGGCGGAGGAGCAACCCCAGGCGACGTCCGTCTGACCGCACCGCGGGCGGCGCCGCTGCGGCAGCGCCGCCCGCACGCTTCACTGCCTGCGACGGTACGGCGGGTCAGCGCGCCCGTTGACCCGGCCCCGCCTCGCGTTCCACGCTGGACCGACCACCGGCGACGCGAGGAGGGGCAGTCATGACGGGTACGACACCGGAGGGCGCACGTCCGGCCCGGGAGTTCCACCGCAGCCGCGGGCGCAGCATCGGCGACTCGATCCTCGGCGTGTTCGTCCGCGCCGGCCTGGTGCCCGGCACCTACCTGTTGACCACGGTCGGCCGGAAGTCCGGGCGGCCGCTGACCCACCCGGCGACGGTGGTCGCCGAGGACGGGCGGCCCCGATGGCTGGTCTCGCCCTACGGCACGGTCTCCTGGGTGCACAACGCCCGCGCCGCCGGCCGGGTCACCCTGTCCCGCCGCGGCTCCCGCACCGACTACACGATCCGGGAGCTGTCGCCCGCCGAGGCCGGCCCGGTCCTCAAGCGTTACCTGGTCCTCGCCACCGCGACCCGGCCCTACTTCGCCGCGGACAAGGACGCCCCGGTCGAGGACTTCGTCGCCGAGGCGGACCGCCACCCGGCCTTCGAGCTGCGCCCGCTCGCATAGGGGGTCTTTTTTGAACCGCAACCACCCGCGGACGTCGCCCTGGAGGGTCTCGCGTTCTGGGCGCCCCGCGCCCTTGCGAGGCCCGGAAGGGTCCCCGCGGGAGCGACGATCAGTTATTGGCCGCAGCGTAGGCAAAAAAGATCTTGAAGTTGATCTTTCGGCGGAGGCGGGGACGGAAACCGGCCCGGCGTCGGGGAAACGCCGGGCCGGGTGTTACCGGGGATGGGTCAGGCGGTCCAGGTCACATACGAGTTGAACTTGCCGGTGGCGTCGAAGGTCGCCATGTTGTCCCAGCCGTCGCCGGTCCCGTTGATGTTCGCCGGGTCCCAGCCGTTGCCGGTGATGGCATACCAGGTCGGCTCCCAGTAGAAGACGCCGATCGCGCCGGCGTTCCGGGCGGTGTTCTGGATCCAGGTGAACTCGGTGCCCTGGCCGGCCTTCGTGGCGGCCTGGCCGTCGCACGTGGTCGTGCCCGGGATCGAGTTCGACTGGCTGTCCGCGTTGGCGGTGGTGTACATGTACGCCGTCTCGACGATGACGACCGGTTTCGCATAGCGGGACTTCACGTCCGCGATCACGTTGTACAGGTTCGCGAGCGTGCCGTGCCACATGCAGTAGTAGGAGAGCGCGGTGATGTCCCAGCTGACACCCTGCGCCTTGATGCCGTCGTAGAACCAGCGCGCGTTCGCGTCACTGTCCGCGTCGGCCGTGTGGATCATGACCTGGGTGCTGCTGTTGCAGGCCTTGGTCGCGTTGTAACCCTGCTTGAGCAGGCTGGCCAGCGCGCTGAAATCGGAGTTGACCACCTGGCCCTTGGGCCACAGCATGCCGACGTTGATCTCGTTGCCGATCTGCACGCTGTCCGGCGTGGTGCCCTGCGCCTTGAGCGCCGTGCACACGTCGTAGGTGTAGTTGTAGACGTCGGTCTGCAGCGTCGCGAGCGAGTGCGAGCTCCAGGCCGCCGGCGGGTACTGCTTGCCGGGGTCCGCCCAGGTGTCCGAGTAGTGGAAGTCGATCAGGAGCTTCAGGCCCTTGGCCTTGACCGATTTCGCCTGCTGGAGCACCTTGGCCTTGTTGTTGTAGCCGCTGGCCGGGTTGTTCCAGACCCGCAGCCGCATGTAGTTCGCGCCGGCGCCCTTGAGGATGTCGTAGGGGTCGGCCTGCGCTCCGGCGGCGGTGTAGTACTTGCCGCCGAGGTCCAGCGTCCGCTGCAGCGTCGAGACGTCGGCGCCGAGCATGGTCAGGGACGCGGCGTGTGCCGGGTTGGGGGTGAAGGCCAGCATCAGGAGGACGGCTCCGATGACGGCCATGAGGGATTTCCGCATTTCGCTCCTTCGGGGATAGGAACGGTTACCGGTGCCGGGTTGCACCGGAGATCAAGATCAACGACCCCAGCGGACGTACGGGTTGATCCGCCCGTGGTCGTCGAAGGTCGCCATGTTCTCCCAGGCGTTGCCCGAGTTCTCGATGTCCTCGGTGTCCCAGCCGTTGCCGTCGACCGCGGTCCAGGTGGGCTCCCAGTAGAAGACCCCGAGCCCGCCGGCCGCGCGCACGGTGTCCTGGACCTGGGTGAACTCGGTCGCCTGGCCCTGCTGGGTGGCGGGGATCCCGTCGCACGGCGCGGCCGACGTGATGATGTTCTCGAGGTGGTCGTAGTTCTCGGTGGTGTACGGGTACGCGGTCTCGGCGATCACCGCGGGCTTGCCGTACCGCGCCTGCACGTCGGTCAGCACGCTGCCCAGGTTGGTCAGGTCGCCGTGCCACATGCAGTAGTAGGAGAGCGCGGTGACGTCCCACTTCACGCCCTGCGCGGCGATCCCGTCGTAGAACCAGTGCGCCGCGCCGATGCTCCCGGCGTCCGCGGTGTGGATCAGCACCTGGGTCTTCCGGTTGCACGCCTTCGCCGCGTTGTATCCGGATTTGAGCAGACTGGCCAGCGGCCCGAAGTCGCTGTTCACGACCTGCCCCTCCGGCCAGAGCATGCCGGTGTTGATCTCGTTGCCGATCTGCACGCTGTCCGGACTGGTGGCCTTGCAGACGTCGTAGGTGTAGTCGTAGACGTCCTTCTGCAGCTGGGCCAGGTCGTGGCCGGCCCACGAGGCGGGGATGAACTGCTTGCCGGGGTCGGCCCAGGTGTCGGAGTAGTGGAAGTCGATCAGCACCTTGAGGCCGTGCCTACGCGCCTCGCGGGCCTGGGCGACGACCTCGGCCTTGTTATTGTAGCCGCTGGTCGGGTTGTTCCAGATGCGCAGCCGGACGTAGTTGACGCCGGCCTTCTTCAGGATCTCGTAGGGGTCGGCGCGGTGGCCGCGGACGTCGTAGAACCGGGCGCCCAGGTCGAGTGCGCGGGGCAGCGTGGACACGTCGGCGCCGCGCATGTCGAGGCCCTTGGGGTGGGCGGCGGCGGGGGCGGCCGGCACCAGGAGGAGGCCGGCGGCGATCAATGCAGCTAACTTCATGATGCTCCTTTGTGGACAAAAAGGACGCACGGGGGATGCGGAGGCCGATCTCGGGATGAGGGGGCAACCAAGATCGGCCCCCAGGGGGCCCGAGAAAGATCAGGCGGGGGAGGAGCTTCGCAGGACCAGGCTGGTCGGCACGGTGATGGAGAGCGGCGTACGGCCGTTGATCACGTCCACGAGGAGCCGGACCATCTCCTCGCTGATGCGTTCGAGCGGCTGACGGACCGTGGTCAGCGGCGGCTCGGTCGTCGCCGCCAGCCCGGAGTCGTCGAAGCCGACGACCCGGACGTCACCGGGCACCGACCGCCCGGCGTCGCGCAGCACCGGCAGGGCGGCCGCGGCGATCGCGTCCGACGCGGCGAACACCGCGTCCACGTCCGGCGCCCGGTCGAGCAGCGTCCGCATGCCGGTCGCGCCGCTCTCCCGCCGCCAGTTGCCGTGCACGATCAGGTCCTGGTCGATCGGCAGGCCGTGGGCCATCAGCGCGTCGGTGTAACCGGACAGCCGGTCGACGCCGCCGGAGGTGTCCAGCGGCCCGGTGATGGTGGCGATCCGCCGGCGGCCGGCCGCGATCAGGTGCTCGGTGGCGGATCGCGCCCCGGCCCGGTCGTCGGCCGAGACCGAGCTCATCAGGTCCTCCAGGCCCAGCACCCGGCCGCAGGCCACGATCGGGACCTGCGCGGCGACCAGCTGCTTGAGCAGCGGGTCACCGGAGTGCGGGGAGACCAGCAGCACGCCGTCGACGTGGCCACCGTTGAGGAACGCGATCGTCCGGCTGCGCTCCTCGGGGGTGGACGCGATCATCAGGATCAGGGTCTGCTCCCGGTCGGAGAGCGCCTGGGCCACCCCGCGCAGCAGCACCGAGAAGTTCGGGTCCTCGAAGAGCAGGTGCTGCGGCTCGGTCAGCAGGAACGCGATCGACCCGGAGCGCCCGGTGGCCAGGGACCGGGCGTGCTGGTTGGTGGTGTACCCGGTCCGGGAGATCGCGTCCCGGACCGAGCGCACGGCTTCCGGGCTGACCCAGTCGCGCCCGTTCAGGACCCGCGAGACGGTCGCATACGACACCCCGGCCTCGCGAGCGACGTCGCGGATCGTTGGGCGTTTGCGCGACGACACGTTCGGGATCATAGTCTTTACGCCTTCACTCCACCGGCGGCCAGGTCGACCTGCCAGTACCGCTGGAGCGTGAGGAACAGGGCGATCAGCGGGACGATCGACACCAGCGCGCCGGTCACCACCGCGATGTACATCGACGGCTGGCTGGCGCCCTGGTTGAGCAGCCCGTTCAGCCCCACGGTCAGCGGATAGAGCTTGTCGTTGCCGAGCATGATGTACGGCAGCATGAAGTTGTTCCAGATCGCCACGAACTGGAACAGGAACACGGTCACCAGGCCGGTGCGCATCATCGGGATGACCACCCGGGCGAAGGTGCGCCAGTCGCCGGCCCCGTCGATCCGGGACGCCTCCAGGATCTCCGACGGCACCGCCGCGGCCGCGAAGATCCGGGCCAGGTAGATGCCGTACGGGCTGATGAAGCTGGGCAGCAGCACCGCCCAGTAGGTGTTGGTCAGGCCGATCTTGGCCAGCAGCAGGTACTGCGGGATGGCCAGGATGACGCCCGGCACCAGCACGCCGGCCAGGATCACGTTGAACACGAAACCCTTGCCCGGGAAGTCGAACTTGGCCAGGGCGTAGCCGCTCATCGCCGAGATGAACGTGGAGACGGCCGCGCCGACACCGGCGTACAGGGCGGTGTTGAACATCCACCGCCAGTACAGGCCGTCCCGGTAGTTGCTCAGGTCGGCCAGGTTGTCGAACAGGTGGGTGCTCGGGGCGAGGGTGAACGTGGAGAACAGCTCGCCGGAGCTCTTGCTCGACGCGATCAGCACCCAGATGACCGGGAACAGGCAGTACGCCGCCCCGAGCAGGAGCAGGGTGGTGGCAATCTTGCTGTTCCTACGCCTGATCGGCCGTGGCGGGGACACCGTGGTCATGTGTCAGTCCTCCTGGTTGAAGGCCCGGCGCCCGACGAGCTTCAGGAAGCCGAAGGACAGGATGAACGTGGCGACCGCGATGACCACCGAGGTGGCGGCCGCGGAGTAGATGTCGTTGCGGACGAACGCGTCCCGGTAGACCTTCATCAGCGGGGTCCAGGTGAACGAGATCGTGTTGCTCAGCGGCTTGAGCGTCATCGGCTCGGCGAACACCTGCAGGGTGGCGATCATCGAGAAGACGAACGTCATGATCAGCGACGGCATCACGATCGGGATCTTGATGCGCCAGGCGATCGCCAGCTCGGACGCGCCGTCGATCCGGGCCGACTCGTACAGGCTGGTCGGCACGGCCTTCAGCGCGGTGTAGAGGACGATCATGTTGAAGCCGGTGCCGCCCCAGACCGCCACGTTGGCGACCGCGTAGAGCACCCAGGACGAGGAGAGCAGCTCGGGCGAGCCGATCCCGAACTTGTCCAGGACGTAGACGAACGGGCTGACCCGGGGCAGGTAGAGGAAGCCCCAGAGCAGCGAGGCGACCACGGCCGGCACCGCGTACGGCAGGAAGATCGAGATCCGGGCGAAGCCGCCGATCCCGGCGCGGGTCCGGTTCGCGTCCAGCAGCAGCGCCATCAGCAGCGCCAGGCCGAGCATGGCCGGGACCACGACCAGGCCGTACCCGAGGATCCGGTAGACGCTGGGCAGCCACTCCGGGTCGGTCATCGAGCGGGTGTAGTTGCCGAGCCCGGCCCACACCTCGGTGCGGGACTTCGCGCCCAGGCCGAGGCCGCTGACCTTCACCTTGCGCAGGCTCAGGTAGCCGGCGTAGACGATCGGGGCGGCCAGGAACAGCGTGAACAGCAGCAGGCCGGGGGCGAGGAAGGCGTACGGGACGTGCGCGCGCCGGGCCCGCACCGGCTTCTTCGTGACGGCCGCCGCGGTGGTGGAACGGGGGAGAGTGGTGGTCAGCGACATCGCCGAAACCTTCCTGTGAGGGCCCGGGCGGGACGTTCGCGAGAACGCCCCGCCCGGCGCAGGTCATCCGGCGACGGTGAACCCGTTGTTCTTCATGTCGTCCACGGTGGCCTTCTGGACGGTCGCGAGCGACTCGGTGAAGGCGGCCGCCTTCTTCGACTCGGCGGCCTTGCCGAAGGCGTCGTTGAACGCGCTGTACGCGACGTTGACGTTCGGGCCGTAGGTGAACGGCTTGGCCGTCTTGCCGGCCTCGGCGGCGATGCTGTAGAAGTCGGCCTGGTCCGAGAAGAACGCCGGCGGCGTGGTCAGCACGCTGCTCGCGTCGTTCGCGGCCGGGTAGACGTTGGCCGTGCCGGCCAGCAGCTTGAGCGCGGCCGGGTCGCTGTTCAGCCACGCGATGAACTCGGTGGCCTCCTTCGGGTGCTTGCTCTGGGTGGTCACGCTGGTCGCCGAGCCGCCCCAGTTACCGGTGGCCGGCGCCGCGGTGTCCCACTGCGGCATGGGCGCGGCCTTCCACTTGCCCTTGGTGTTCTTGGCGCTGCCCTCGAGCACGCCCGGCGCCCAGACCGCGGAGACCCAGCCGACCTGCGAGCCGTCGTTGAGCGCGGCGTTCCACTCCGGGGTGTACATCGGCTTGTTGTCGATGGTCCCCTTCTCCACCAGGCCACCCCAGTACGAGGCCACCTTCTGGCTCGCCGCGTCGTTGATGTTGACGGTCCAGGAGTCGCCGTTCACGCCCCACCAGGACGCGCCGGCCTGCTGCGCGAGGCCCACGAACAGGCCCGCGTCGGACGCCGAGAAGGTGCCCAGGTACTGCTTGGCGTTCGCCTTGTGGATCTTCTCGGCGGCCGCGGCGTAGTCGTCCCAGGTCTTCGGCGCCTGCAGGCCGTTCTTCTCGAAGACGTCCGAGCGGTAGAAGAACATCAGCGGGCCGGAGTCCTGCGGGACGCCGTAGACCGCGTCGCCGCCCAGGGTGACGCTGTTCCAGACCGCGGACGGGAACTTGTCCTTGAGCGAGCCGGCGTCCTTGGCGATGTCGGCGAGCGCGTCGGCGGAGACCAGGGTGGGGATCTTCTGGTACTCGGCCTGCATCACGTCGGGCGCGCCGCTGCCGGCCTTGATCGCGGTCAGCAGCTTGGTGACGGCCGGGTCGCCGCCGTCCTGCTTGTTGACCGTGACCTGGATGTTCGGGTGCGTGGAGTTCCAGCCCTCGACGACCTTGTCCATGTTCGGCGCCCAGCTCCAGTAGGTCAGCGCGACCTTCTCGTTGCTGGTCGTGCTGCCGGCGTCGGGCTTGTCGCCGGAGCTGCTGCAGGCGGTGGTGAGAAACAAGGTGGCGGCGGTGAGGGTCGCCAGCACAGGGGCGAATTTTTTAGTCATATCGATCCTCCTTGATCGCATTTGATCCGGGGAGAAGAAGCGGGGGAACGGGCGCAGACTCAAGTCGGTGCCTGTGACCGGTTACAGTGCTGCTGTTACGGCCGTGTGTCAAGCCCTTGCGTCTGACCCGTTACGCCTGTGTATCGTTCGGGCCTGCCGGCCTGTGACCGGTTACAGTCCTAACGGAAAGAGGGGTTCTCGTGCCCAATCAAACGGAGCCACTCTCCGTTCGCCACCAGCCGTGGACGACGCCGCTGCGCAGGCCACGGATGAGCAACACCGAGGACGCCCGCCCGGGCCTGTCCCTGACCAACCGCTACCTGATCAAGGACGGCACGCCGGTCATCCCGGTCTCCGGCGAGATGCACTACAGCCGCGTCCCCCGGCAGCGCTGGGCCGAGCGCCTGCGGCAGATGAAGGCCGGCGGCGTCACCGTCGTGGCCAGCTACGTCTTCTGGCTGCACCACTCGCCCGCCCCGGGGGAGTACCGGTTCGACGACAACCTGGACGTCGCCGCGTTCGTCGACCTGGCCGTCGAGATCGGCCTGGACGTGGTGCTCCGGATCGGGCCCTGGGTGCACGCCGAGAGCCGCAACGGCGGCTTCCCCGACTGGGTCCAGCAGGCCCCGGTCCGGCACCGCACCGACGACCCGGGCTACCTGCGGCTGGTCGAGGAGTTCTTCGCCGCGGTCGGCGGGAACGTCGGCGAGCGGTTCGGCGACGTGCTCGGCATCCAGATCGAGAACGAGCTGTACACCCAGCCCGAGCACCTGCGCACGCTCAAGCGGATGGCCCGCGAGGCCGGCATGTCCGCGCCGATCTGGACGGCGACCGCGTGGGACAGCGCGGAACTTCCCGACCAGGAGGTGCTCCCGCTCTACGGCGGCTACGGCGACGGCTTCTGGGTCGACTCGGACGCGCCCTGGGCCCCGAACTTCCGCGACCACTACTTCTTCTCGCACGTCTGGGACGACCCGGGCATCGGCGCCGACGTGCGGCGCGCGCAGAACATCGAGGCGGCCAAGGGCGGCCCGCGCACCCCGTCCGCGGACTTCCCGGCCGCGACCTGCGAGCTCGCCGGCGGGATGGCCACCGCGTACCACCGCCGCCCCCGGCCCTCCGCGCTCGACGTGGCCACCATCGCGCACTGCAAGATCGGCAACGGGTCGGCCTGGCAGGGCTACTACATGTACACCGGCGGGACCAACCCGCCCGGTGAGCTGCAGGAGTCGCACGCCACCGGCTACCCGAACGACCTGCCGCGCCTTGGCTACGACTTCCACGCGCCGATCGGCGAGGCCGGCGCGCTCGCCGCCAGCCACGCCGAGCTGCGCCGCCAGCACGCGTTCCTGGCCGCCTTCGGGGGCCGGCTCGCCGAGATGCCGTCCAGCCTGCCCGACGTGCGCCCGAACGGCGTCGAGGACAGCGAGACGTTGCGCTGGGCGCTGCGCAGCGACGGGACCAGCGGTTTCCTCTTCGTCGCCTGGCACCAGCCGCACTTCCCGCTGGACACCTACCGCGGCGCCCGGTTCCGGGTGAACCTCGATGACCAGACCCTGGAATTCCCGTCCCGGCCGGTGGACATCCCGGCCGGCACGCTGGCCCGCTGGCCGGTCAACCTGACCGCCGGCGGCGTGCGGATCGCCTGGGCCACCGCCTCCGCGCTCACCCTGCTGCCCGGCGCGGTGCCGACGCTGGTGCTGCTGGCCGAGGCCGGCATCCCGGTCTCGCTGGCCGTTTCTGATCAGGACCCGCAGGACCTCGCACCCGGCCTGGAACCGATCCGGATCGAGACCGGCACCGGCGTCCTCGACGTGCTCGTGCTCCCCGCCGCGACCGCCGACTCGGTCTGGGTCCGCGAGGAACCGGTCCGCCGGGTTCTGCTCAGCGACGACGAACTGCAGTGGGACACGTCCGGCAAGCTGCTGGTCAAGACCGCTTCGATTGCTTCGGTACGGGCGTATGACCCGGCCGCCCGGGCCTTCGCCGACGTCGTGGTCGCCCCCGTCCACGCCCCGGTCACCGTCGACGTCCCGGTCACCGAACTGCGCGCCGCCACCGCCGTCCCCGCCGAGTACGGCAAGCACGACGGCCGCGCCTCCGCCCCGTCCCGCGACGCGTTCGACGAGCACGCCGCGGTGTGGCGGCTGCGGCTGCCGGACTGGGCCGCCGATCCGGAGCACGACGCCCTGCTCCGGATCGACTGGGCCGGCGACGCCGGTGAGCTGCGGATCGACGGCGTCACGGTGACCGACCGGTTCTGGGACGGCTCCCGCTGGCAGGTCAACCTGATCGACGCCGGGTACCGCACCGGCGCCGCGGTCACCCTGCACCTGCTGCCGCTCGCCACGGTCTCCCGGGTCTCGGTCCCCGAGGACGCCCGGGACCGGCTGGTCGACGCCGGCTCCCAGCTGCTCGCGATCGACGCGATCCGGGTGGTCGGCCGCAGCATGACGGCCGAGCCGGCCCCGAGACACCGGGTGCGCAAGACGTCCCGGCGGATGGCCGACGGCCGCGAGATCATCTACTTCGACGACACCGAGCCGTACGTCTCCGGCGCCGCCACCCGCCAGGCCGCGGACACCCGGCCGCTGCCCAGCGCCGAAGAGGTGCTCAAGGGCGGGGCGCAGGTCCGCTACGACCCGCTGACCGGCGAGTGGATCGCGATGGCGTCGCACCGCAACGACCGCACGTTCCTGCCGCCGGCCGACCAGGACCCGCTGGCGCCGACCATGCCGGGCGGCTTTCCGACCGAGATCGCCGAGGCCGACTACGACGTGGTCGTCTTCGAGAACCGGTTCCCGGCGTTCTCCCCGCGCAACGGGGGCTCGGACGCGTTCGTCGACGGGGACCCGCTGTGGCCGGTTCGGCCCGCCAACGGCCGTACCGAAGTCGTCTGTTTCTCCTCGGCCCCGCAGGGGTCGTTCGGCAGTTTGACCGCGCACCGCGCGCGGACCGTGCTCGAAGCCTGGGCCGACCGCACCGCCGAGCTGGGCCGACAGCCCGGCGTCGAGCACGTCTTCGTGTTCGAGAACCGCGGCCGGGAGATCGGCGTGACGCTGTCCCACCCGCACGGCCAGATCTACGCGTTCCCGTTCGTGCCCCCGAAAGCGGCCCGGATGCTGTCGATGGCCCGGGCCCACCGCGAGCGGACCGGCCGCAACCTGTTCCGCGACATCCTCGACGCGGAACGCCGGGCCGGCACCCGGATCGTCGCGTCGACCCGGCACTGGACCGCCTACGTCCCGGCCGCGGCCCGCTGGCCCGTCGAGGTGCATCTCGCCCCGCACCGCGACGTCCCCGACCTGCCCGCCCTGACCGATATCGAACGCGACGACCTGGCCCGGATCTACCTGGACGTGCTCGGCCGCCTGGACCGCTACTTCCCGGACTCGTCGCCGCTGCCCTACATCGCCGGCGTGCACCAGGCCCCGGTCCACGAGGGCCGCGACGAGTTCCGCCTGCACCTGCAGGTCTTCAGCGTGCTGCGCGCCCCGGGCAAGCTGAAGTACCTGGCCGGCGTCGAGTCGGCGATGGCCTCCTGGATCAGCGACACCACCCCGGAGAAGATCGCCGCCCGCCTCCGGGAGGTCGCCTGACCGTCCGCCCGTGGGCCGTCCGCCTCAGCGCGGGCGGCCTACGGGCACTTCTTCGCCACGGTGACCGTCGACTTCTCGTCGAGGGCCAGGGACAGCGCCAGGCCGTCCTTGAGCGGGACGCAAGAGACCTCGGTGCCGTGCTTGATCACCAGGTAGTCGGTGCCCTCCTTCGGCACGAACCAGCTCAGCGCGACCGCCACCACCAGCGCCCCCATCGCCGCGACGACCAGGAACCTGGCCCGCCGCAGCAGCTTCGCCGCGTCGTGTTCCTGCTCCTGGAAGCCTTCCCGGACGCGCGCCGCCGTGCTCAGCGTCGACCGGATGCTGCCCTGGGCCGCCTCGGCCGCGCACCACGTGGCGTAGCCGGCGCAGAAGATCGCGATGAGCACGCAGATCCCGGCGAGGATCCGCCATCCCAGGGGGAGCTGGTCGGCCGTGCGCGGGCCGGCGACCAGGGCGACCAGGCTGAGCAGCCCGGTCAGCGACCCGATCGTGGCGGCCCAGCGGCCGGCCACCGCGCGGATGTCGTACAGCGAGTCCAGCGTCAGCCGGCGGGCCCGGGCCTGCCACTCCCGGTCGACGGCGGTCACCTGGCCGGGCAGCGGGCGCAGCCTGATCACGGCTGCTGCTCCGAGAGCATCTCGAGGTAACCGGCGCGGCCGCACCCGGTGCGATCGGACGGGCGTCCCTCGTGCTCCTCCGCGCAGTCACACACCACCAGCACCGTCTCCGATTCGGTCAGCGTGACCCGGGGCGGCAACGCACCGGGCACCATGGCGACCGTCACGACCCAGGTCTCGGTCGGGTGGGTGCACGTCGGGCAGTCGCCGGCCAGGCGGAAACCCCGGTCCGTGGTGTCGATCGACCAGTTCTGTGCCACGGCATCGGTCCAGCCGGGTGGTGTCTCCTCGCGGTACGGAACGGTCATGCGCGCCATGCTAGGCCGTCACCTCCACTGTCGACATCAGCAAAACCGGAGCCGTCCGGGGAGGCCCTCGCAGTAGTGCCCATTCATGGGCGGGGATCGATCTCTCGGGGTGGTGGATCTGCCGGCCGTCCACTAGGACGAAGAGGAGCGTCCGGCCCGTGAGCTGCGGGACGCGTCGGGCTCGGGGTGGCCGCCGGGGCCGGCGTTCTCGCGCTGTGGCAGGTTTTTCGGCCGCTGGCCCAGGGCAGTCAGTCGCCGGGGCCAGGGAGATCAGCCTGGCCACCGCGCGCCAGACCGCCCCGGTCCCGCTGCACCGCTGCACCGCTGCACCGCGGCGCCGCGGCGCCGAGAAGGCGCTGGGCGACCTGAACGCCCTGAAGTAGCGTCACTCGCCACAAAACGGTCCGATCTCGGAGCCCGTGCAACCCTGGCGGCGTGTGAACCCGTGTTTGCCCCGACCGATGAACGATGGGGGAGAGCATGAGCGAGCTTGCGAGCGAATCACCAGGCTCAGTCGTAACTCATGGCGACGCCGGAGCGCAGCGGAGGCGGCGGCATGAGCGACCGTGACGAGGCGTTCGCGGAGTATTTCGCGGCCCGGTCAGGGAGCATGCGCGCCACGGCCTACCTGCTCTGCGGGGACTGGCACCGGGCGCAGGACCTGGTGCAGACCACCTTCACCAAGCTCTACCTGCGCTGGGGCAAGGTGAACCGGCAGGAGTCCCTGGATCCGTACGTCCGCCAGGTGATGATCCGCACCTTCATCGACGAGGGTCGGTGGGGCTGGTGGCGGCGGGAACGCCCGCACGACACCCCGATCGAGGGGCCGGCCGCGCCGGGCGGGTCGGTCGAGGACCGCCTGATGCTGCTGCGCGCGCTCGCCGAGGTGCCGCCCCGGCAGCGGGCCGTGCTGGTGCTGCGCTACTGGCAGGACCTCAGCGTCGAGGAGACCGCGGCCGCACTCGGCTGCACCGCCGGAACGGTCAAGAGCCAGGCCGCCCGCGGGCTGGCCACCCTGCGCACGGTCATCGGTGCGCCGGTAACAGCCGAATGAGGGGGAACACCATGGAGGAGAACGAATTCCGCGACGCCCTGCGCAGCGTGCTGACGCAGAGCCCGGAACCACCGCCGATGGAGTCGTCCGCGGCGGTCACCGCCGGAAAACGGGCCGCCCGCCGGCGCACCGTCCTGGCCTGCGCCGGCGCGGTCGCGGCGCTGGCCGCGGTGACCATCGTCCCGGCCCGCTACCTGTCGCAGGGGCCGTCCGGCTCCGGCGACATCCAGGTGGCCGGCCCGGCGGCGAGCGCGCTGCCCAGCGGGATGCCGACGCCCGGGCCCAGCGACGGCGTACCGGCGCCCGAGGACACCAAGCCGTCCTGGCCGGCCGAGGCGAGCGGGGACGCCACCGCCGACACCGGCCCGCGCTACCAGAAGGGCAAGCAGCTGCTCACCGACCTGCTGAAGGTGGTGCCCAAGGGCTACGGGACGCCGGCCGGCAAGGACGACCAGGGCACCGAGTACCAGACGCACCAGGCGGCGATCGAGAACCCGGAGTGGTCCTACCTGGCGAGCGTCGTGGTCACCAAGGACCGGGCGGCCGGCCAGCTCGACGTGGAGGTCCACGAGCCGGAGAACACCCTGCCCACCGATCCGTGCGCGCTGGCCCAGTCGTTCTGGGGGCAGAAGGCCGGGACGTGCGAGGTGGTCCAGGTCGGCGGCGCGAAGGTGGGCGTGGCCCGGCCGCCGGCCGGTGACACCGGGGTCGACCAGTACGCGGCGTACCGCTACGCCGACGGGACCGTGGTCTTCGTGGCGCAGGCCAGGAAGTCTATCTTCGACAAGCCGGCGCTCGCCGAGTTGCCGTACACCACGGCGCAGCTGGCCGCGCTGACCCAGAACAAGGCGTTCCACATCGTCGCGTAAATGCGTTGCCGGTCCGGGGCGGGCCGATTAGGTTCGAGCACAGCTTCCAACGATCAAACGATCAGGAGATCACGATCATGCTGTGTACGCGCCTTTATCTCGCCCCGGACCGGTGGCGCGGCTGAGACCGCTCGTGCGTACGCGCCGCCTTCCCTCCGTACGGGAAAGGCGGCTTTTTTGTTTTTGTTCTTGATTTGCAAGCCCCTCTTTTTGTTCGCGATGTGCAAAGCCCTCGTAGCCCAACTGGCAGAGGCCCGGCGTTGAGGACGCCGGTGGTGCGCGTTCGAGTCGCGCCGAGGGCACTGGAGTGGGCGCGCCGACGCTGGAGAGTCGGGCCCGGCTGTAAACCGGGTGCTTCGCTGAGCAGGTTCGAATCCTGTCGCCCGCACGTATTTGTCACCCGATCTTTCACACGATCGCATGCCCGAGTGGCCAGGGGACCGCCTGCAAAGCGGTACACGCCGGTTCGAATCCGGCTGCGATCTCGTTGAACCGGATGTCCGGACCGGAGGTACACCCCGGCAACAGCAGCCCCACCAGGGGAGGAGATCCGGGATGACTGCCGTGACCCAGCCTCGAGTCCTCACCTTCCGGCGCTCGATCCGCCTCGCACGCGTCGCGATCGTCGCCTTCGTCGTGATCAACCTGGTCGCCGTGCAGCTGATGTTCGTCGCCGCCGGCCCGGGCAAGAACATCCTGGGTACGATCGGCCGGCTGCTCGGCCTCTACCTGGCGCTCGTGATGGCCCTGCAACTGCTGCTGGTGGCCCGCCTCCCGGTGGTCGACCGGGCGTACGGCATGGACCGCCTCACCCACTGGCACCGCTGGACCGGCATGGCGATCTTCTGGCTGGTCCTGGCCCACCCGGCGTTCGTGCTGCTCGGCTTCGCCCGGCTGGACGGCATCTCGTTCCTCGCCGAGGTGGTCAACCTGGGCAAACAGCCCCCGGTCCTGCTCGGCATGAGCGCCGCCGCCCTGGTCGTGGTGATCGTCGTGCTGTCGATCCGGGCGGCCCGGCGCCGGCTGTCCTACGAGGCCTGGCACACCATCCACCTGCTGCTCTACGTGGTCGTCCTGCTCGGGGTGCTGCACCAGGTCTACGAGGGCACCGCGTTCAAGGTCAACCTGTTCACGCAGGTCTACTGGTGGGGGCTGTGGGCGTTCGCGCTCGGCGCCCTGATCACCGGCCGGCTGATCGTCCCGATGATCCGCAACTCGCGGCACCGGCTGCGGGTCGCCGCGGTCGTCGAAGAATCCGGGGACACCGTCTCGGTCCACGTCACCGGCCGCTCGCTGGACCGGCTGCCGGCCGCCGCCGGGCAGTTCTTCCTCTGGCGGTTCCCCGGTCACAACGGGTGGTGGCAGGTCAACCCGTTCTCGCTGTCCGCCGCGCCGAACAGCCGCTCGTTGCGGCTCACCGCGAAGGGCATCGGGGCGACCAGCGCCGGCCTGCGGGACCTGGCGATCGGGGCGCGGGTCTACGCCGAGGGGCCGTACGGCGCGTTCACCCTGGCCCACCGGGTCCGCGGGGCGACCGTCCTGATCGCCGGCGGGATCGGCGTCACCCCGATCCGGGCGCTGCTCGAGGACTCGGCGCTGACCGGGCACGTGGTCGTCCTCTACCGGGTGCGCGACGCGCATGACGCGGTCCTGCTGGGGGAATTGAAAAACCTGGCGGACGTACGCCGGGCCCGCCTGCACCTGATCACGGGACGCTCCGGACCGGACCACCAGCCGTTCGCGCCGGACCGTCTGCTCGGGCTGGTCCCCGACATCACCGCCCGGGACGTGTACGTGTGCGGCCCGGAGGCGATGACCACCGCCGTGATCGACAGCCTGCGCCGGCTGCGGGTGCCGGCGCGCCAGGTGCACGCCGAACGCTTCCGGCTCGCCGGATGAGAGCTGGGGTCGCTCGGACGATGCCCCCGAGCGGCTCCTTGATAGAGGGTCCCGGGCGCTGCCTCCGTATGGGGGAGGCAGCGCCCGGGACCTCTCGGTAGCCCCGCGACCCGCTTCGCCGGGGCCGCTGCCGTTCCGCCCGGCCGCCGGCATTCCGCCCGCCACCGCGCTTCCGTCCGCCCGTGCGTTCCGCCCGGCCACCGCGCTTCCGTCCGCCCGTGCGTTCCGCCCGGCCACCGCGCTTCCGTCCGCCCGTGCGTTCCGCTCGGCCACCGCGCTTCCGTCCGCCCGTGCGTTCCGCCCGGCCACCGCGCTTCCGTCCGCCCGTGCGTTCCGCCCGGCCACCGCGCCTCCGTCCGCCCGTGCGTTCCGCCCCGCTACTGCCGTTCCGCCCAGCCGCTGCGTTCCGTCCGGCTACTGCGATTCCGCCCAGCCGCTGCCAGTCCGCCTGGTCTTGACGCCGTGATGCTCCGCCCCGACCCGCCGGTCGAGCGCGCTCTGATCGCCTGCCCCCGAGCTCTGGTCGCCTCCATCCGTGCTCTGGTTGCTTCCGCGCGGTCCATTCGCTGCGGCCTTCGTCGACGTGCTGGCTGCGGCGGCCGTGATCAGATCAGCGAGATGACGGCGGCTATGGCGGTGGCCAGTAGGTACAGCCAGACGGCCAGCTTGACCGCTCGCAGGCGCCAGGGCTCCGGCCGGCCCAGTGCCCGCAAGCCGACGGCGATCAGGGGCAGGACCAGGATCGCGTGCAGGGCCACGCCGTGGACCGGCTTCAGGGAGCCCGCCGTCGTATAGGCCACCTGGGGGCTCTCCGTCCGGTACAGGATCGAGCCCTTCGCGACCATCGCCACGCCGGTGGCCAGGGTCAGCAGCAGCAGGCCCCAGCCGGCCCGCAACGCCAGCCGTAGGTCGGCCGGCCCGCGGATCCGGCCGCGCAGCGCCACCACGGCGAAGCAGACCAGAACCACCACCAGCACCCCGCCACCGAACGCCAGAGCCATGGCGATCGCCCGGGACACCGGTGTCTCGGTGTTGAAGTGGGACGGCACCCGCCGCCACGCCTGGACGGTGATCCCGGCGACCTCGAGCACGCAGTCCGCCGTGAAGACGCCCAACAGCCAGGCTCGGGCCCGGGGGCTCATCACCAGATAGCCCGTCACCCAGGCGACGGTGATCAGCGTGAGCCCGAAGGAGAGCCCGAACGTCGTCGGCTTGCGCCAGGAGACCGGCCCCTCCCACGGCCCGCCGTCGATCAGGAAGACCCCGAAATGCACGACGCCGGAGACCATCAGCAGCACGCCGACCAGGTGGGCGATCTGCTCCACCGGGCGCAGCCGCCGGAGACGGGCGACGTCGAGAACCTGGACCATGCCGACGATCCTGCCCGGCCTCGGCCGCTCTGTCGTCGGACCGGAGACGTATCTCGTTCGTCATCCCCTGGGCGTAGGAGCCTGGCGAAAGACAGTACTTAAGAGCCTGGTCGAGGCGATCCGGGCGCAGGAACATTGGCGCACGAAAACGATTCGCGCCCATCGACGACGGCCGGAAGGATCACCGCCATGAGTGCCAGGTTACGGGCGATCGCCCAGGAAACGGTCAAGATCGCTGAGCAGGGTCACTACGAGGGGCCGGATGGTCGCGTCGAGATCGCGGGCCAGGTCGCGAAGTCGGTCGCCGCCACCCGGCTCTACCTTCCGGACGATGACCTGCCCGAGCCCGTCACCACGCCGAATCATCACCCGAAGGTCGAGGTCACGCCGGAGTCGACGCTCTGGGCCGCCCGTCGGCTCGGCGGCGACCCGGCGGTCCTCAACTTCGCCTCGGCCCGCAATCCGGGCGGGGGATTCCGCACCGGCGCGCAGGCGCAGGAAGAGAGCCTTGCCCGTGGCTCGGCCCTCTATCCCTGTCTGCTGGCGGCCGGCGACTTCTACGACCATCACCGCGGCAATCCGTCGCTGCTCTATACCGACCGGGTCATCTACGCACCGTCCGTGCCGGTGTTCCGCGATGACAAGGGCCGGATGCTGTCCGCGCCATATCCCGCCTCGTTCCTGGTTTCGGCGGCGCCGAATCGTTCCGCGATCGCCCGCAACCAGCCGGATTCGCTCCCCGCGATCCGGGCGACCCTGGCCGGCCGGGCCGCCCGGGTGCTCCGGGTCGCCGCCGCCCACGGCCATCGTGAGCTGGTCCTCGGAGCCTGGGGCTGCGGCGTCTTCGGCAACGACCCGGCCGAGGTCGCCCAGGTCTTCGCGGAGACTCTGGCCGCCAGCCCGTGGTTCGACCTGGTGGTCTTCGCCGTGCTGGACCGTGCCGGCACCACCCGCAAGGCCTTCGAGGAGGCGCTCATGCCCAGCTAGTAAACGGTGCCCCGACGCCCGACGCCCGACGCCCGACGCCCGACGCCCGACGCCCGACGCCCGACGCCTGACGTGCGGCGAGCGGCGTGCGGCCTGCGGTGCCCGACGCCCGGCGTGCGGCGAGCGGCGTGCGGCCTGCGGTGCCCGACGCCCGGCGTGCGGCGAGCGGCGTGCGGCCTGCGGCCTGCGGCCTGCGGTGCCCGACGCCCGGCGTGCGGCGAGCGGGGGCGGCGGGCGCCGAGCCGCACCCGACGAGCGGGAGAGGGGAGCAGTGGCCGGGAGCGGGGAGGTGTGCTGGTGGCTGGTCGGCGAGCAGGTGCGATGGCGAGTGGTGGGTGTGCTCACGCTCGGCTGGTGGGCTGGTGGGCTGGTGGGCTGGTGGGCTGGTGGGCTGGTGGGCTGGTGCGCTGACGCCCGCTGGTGGGCAGGCGCGGTGGGTGTGCGGCGGTGGGCAGGCGTGCGGCGGGCAGGGGGGCACCCAGCTAGTAAATATCTGTTTACTTAGTCATGGTGTGGGCGTTGTTCCAGCGACGGTTCGGGCGCATGCAATGCAGGGGTGAAGTTGATCAAAGCTGCCACCTGCCTGGCCTGCGCTGTTGCTCTCGGTGCCGGCCTCACCGCATCTCCCGCGCTCGCCTATGACAAGAGTGGCCACCACGCTGCCCACGAGAACCAGGGTCAGCATCAGATTCCGTTCACCGCGGCGACGGTGACTCAGAACGCCGACGGCACCTTCACCATTGCGTGGGCGGCGCAGGGGGCTCGGAACGTGACGGTCTACGCCGGTGTGAGCCGGGACCGTATCGAGCGCCGTAAGCCGGTTGCTCGGGGTGGGGCGAAGGCCACCGTCACGGTCAAGAGCCTGGGGGAGGCCGACCGCTGGTGGTTCGAGCTGGTGCCGGACCGCGGGGAGTCGCTGACGCTGGCTGACCGTTCGCTGCATCTGGCGTCGGCGCCGAACTTCCGGGACGCCGGTGGGTACCGGACCGCGGACGGGCAGTGGGTCAAGATGGGCGTCATCTACCGGTCCAACTCGCTGGCCGCGCTGACCGACGCGGACGTGGCCAAGCTCAAGCGTCTCGGCATCCGGACCGACATCGATTTCCGTACGCCGTCGGAGATCGCTGCTGGTCAGGACAAGGTGCCGGCGGGGGTGACCTACATCAACGCGAACGTGATCGGTACCAGTGACGCCAGCGGCGGCCTGGGCACCATCGATCTCACCACCGACGCCGGTGGTGTCGCGATGATGGTGGCCGGGGAGAAGGCGTTCGTCTCGTCGGACTCCGGGCGCGCGTCCTACCGCACGCTGTTCACGACCGTGGCCGACCGTCGGGCCGCGAACGTGCTCTACCACTGCACGGCGGGCAAGGACCGGACCGGCTGGGCCAGTGCCGCGATCCTGACCGCGCTGGGGGTGCCGCGTGCGACGGTGCTGCGGGACTACCTGCTCAGCAACACCTACAACGCGGCCTCGAACGAGGCCACGCTGGCCCAGATTCCGGCCGTGATCCGGCCCGGATACAAGGCGGTCCTGGACGTTCGCGAGGAGTACCTGCAGTCCGGCTTCGACGAGGTCACCGCCGAGTACGGCAGCTTCGACGGCTACCTCCGCACGGGGCTCGGGCTGAACGCCAAGGACCTGCGCGAGCTGCGCGCCCAGCTGCTGGTCGGCTGAGGCCCGACAAGAGGCCGGACCTGCAAGGCGAGACCGCACGAGCGCGGACGCAAGAGCGAGACCGCACGAGCGCGGACGCACGAGCGCGGACGCACGAGCGAGACCGCACGAGTGCGGCCGCACATCACGACCGCAAAGTCAAGGGCCCTTTCCCGTACGCGGGGAGGGGCTCTTCGCGTAAGCGGAAGTGATCAGAAACCCATGACCTTGCATTAGGTATGTCCTCATACCTAATAATCGTCATGTGACCGATGACGCCGTTGCCCTCATGCACCTGGCCCACCAGCTGCACCGCAGCCTGGACCGGCGGCTGCAGGGCGACTTCGTCCATCCCAAGCCGCCGGAGGCGCAGATCGTTGCGCTCTGGCAGGTCCGTGCGTCGCCCGGGATGACCGTGCGGGAGCTCGCCGCCGAGCTGCAGATGCAGCCGAACAACGCGAGCGCCCTGGTTACTGCCATGGTCAAGAACGGTCTGCTGACCCGGGAGCCGGATCAGCAGGATCGCCGGGTGGTGCGCCTGCACGTCACCGAGGAGGCGCGCGGGCGCATCGACGAGGTGCAGGACCTGTTCAGTGGATATCTGGATGCGGCGCTCGGCGATCTCGACGAGGACGAACAGTCGGCCGTCCGGGCCGCGATCCCGGCGCTGACCAGGATCGCCCGGCACGTCCGCGCAGGTCGGCCGCCACAGGACCGCTGAGTCACGGACCCACACGGCCCGCCTGATCCAAGGACCCGCAGGTCACTGCGAACGCGGGCGGGCCAGGCGGGCCGGATGCGCTGGGCGCGCTGGGCGGGCCGGGCGGGCCGGGCGGGCTGAGCGGGCCGGGTGCGGTGGCGGGCTGAGCGGGCCGGGTGCGGTGGCGGGCTGGGTGCGCTGAGTGCGCTGGGTGGGCCGGGTGCGGTGGCGGGCTGGGTGCGCTGAGTGCGCTGGGTGGGCCGGGTGCGCTGGGCGGATGGATCGCGGTGGATGCGGGCCGCGCCGGGTGGGCTGGATCGATTACGGACTTGCGCGGGACCGGGTGGAACTCGCGGGCTTGCGCGCTTCACGGCGTACCAAAGCAATCGAAGCAAGGATGGAGCATTCATGACCTCGACCGTTTCCGCGGACGTCCCCACCCCGGCGCACTCGCCGCCGCCGGCGGCCGTAGGCCGGCGCGGCAATCCCTGGCTGTCGCTGATCGCGGTCGCGTTCGGACTGTTCATGGTCGGTCTGGACGGCAGTGTGGTGTCGATCGCGAATCCGGAGATCGGCCGCGACCTGCAGGCCAGCACCGCGGAACTGCAGTGGGTCACCAACTCCTATCTGCTGGCGCTCGCGGCCGCGCTGATCCTCGGCGGCAAGCTCGGTGACCGGTTCGGGCGGCGGAAGTATTACCTGGTCGGGGTGGCCGGCTTCACGCTCGCCTCGGTGGCGATCGGGCTGGCCGGGTCGATCGAGGGGGTGATCGCGTTCCGGGCCGCGCAGGGGCTGTTCGGGGCGCTGCTGATGCCGAACACGCTCGGCATCCTGCGCGCGGTCTTCCCGCCGCGGAAGTTCGGCATGGCGGTCGGCATCTGGGCGATGGTCTCGTCCGTCTCGACGGCGCTCGGCCCGATCGTCGGCGGCCTGCTCGTCCAGCACGTGGGCTGGGAATACGTTTTCTACATCAACGCGCCGGTGGGGGTGCTCGCGCTGCTCGTCAGCGCCCTGGTGCTGCCGGAGAGCAGGAATTCCACCGGCAGCCACAAGTTCGACGTGGCCGGGGTGCCGCTGCTCGCGATCGGGCTGCTCGTCCTGGTGTTCGCCGTGGTCAAGGGCGAGGCGTGGGGCTGGGGCTCGGCGCGGACGCTCGGCACGATGGCGGCCGGTCTGCTGGGCCTGATCGTTTTCGGACTGTACGAGAGTCGGCTGGAGCATCCGCTGCTGCCCATGCGGTTGTTCCGGAGCCCGGCGCTGACGATCGGCGCGATCCTCACCGCGGTCAACTTCTTCACGCTGCTCGGCTCGATCTTCTACATCATGCTGTACCTGCAGAACGTCCGCGGGTACAGCCCGGTCTGGTCCGGGGTGCTGACCCTGCCGCTGAGCCTCGCCTCGGTGGTCGCCTCGCCGCTCGGCGCCGCGCTCACCGACCGATTCGGCCCACGCTTCTCGATGCCGCTGGGGATGCTGCTGCAGGGTGCCGCGTCGTTCGGGCTGATCCTGCTCGGCACGGACTCCGGGTACTGGGCGATGTGGCCGTCGTTCATCGGCCTGGGGCTGGGGGTCGGCATGGTGATGTCGGCGTCGTCCGAGGCGATCGTCGGCAACGCCCCGGTCCAGGACGGCGGTGTGGCCGGTGGCCTGCAGGCGACCATGCTGCAGATCGGCGGCGCGCTCGGCACCTCGGTGCTGATCTCGATCATCGGCAGCCGGGCGGGCAGCACCCTGGTGGACTCGCTGACCGGGGCCGGGGTGCCCGCGCCGGTGGCGGCGGGGCTGACCGCCGCGAAGGACGCGGTGGCCATGGGCATTGCGCCGGTGAGCGCGGACATGACCGAAAATGTTCGGGCCGCGGTGATCGACGGCGCGGCGACCGCATTCCTGCACGGCGTGCAC
The DNA here is from genome assembly GCF_019704555.1 of Actinoplanes sp. L3-i22. Classification (NCBI taxonomy): domain Bacteria; kingdom Bacillati; phylum Actinomycetota; class Actinomycetes; order Micromonosporales; family Micromonosporaceae; genus Actinoplanes; species Actinoplanes sp. L3-i22. Next base: position 8,520,898 of record NZ_AP024745.1, on the reverse strand, counting down.
GCCGCGGCCCTGGTCTCTGGCGTGTTGTGCCTGGTCGGAGCGCTTGTCGCGGTGGTCGGCATCCGGCGCGGCGCGACGCACTGACGCCCCGCCCGGTGGCGGCGCTCGGCTCCGCCACTGCGCGGCGGCACGCGCTGACCCCCCGCTCGGTGGCGGAGCTCGGCCCCGCCACTCAGCCGGGCGCTCGGGGTGCCGAATGTTCGGATATGAGGCGGTACTGGGCGGATCTCAGTGTCAACGTCAAAATCATGTTCGCGATCTGTGTCGCCGCCCTGGTGGCCCTCGTGATCGGGACGAGCGGGCTGCGCGCGCTCGGCGAGGCCAGCGGCTCGGCGAACGAGATCTACGAGGACAACGTGACCAGTGCCGCGGTGCTCGGTCAGCTGCAGAACTCGATCACCCAGTCCCGCCTCGACCTGACCAACCACGCGGTCCACTCGGACGCCGTCAACAAGGCGAAGTACGAGAAGGAGTTCACCGCCGACCTCGCCGCGGTCGACGAGGAGATGACGAACTACCAGGCCACCGACCCGGCCGGCACGGCGGCGACCATCGAGAACCTGATGACGACCTGGCAGCGGTACGTCGACGTGGCGCAGAACCAGCTGATCCCGATCTCCCGGGCGAACGATCTGGCGAAGTGGCAACAGGTCCGCACGGCCCAGGTCTCCCCGCTGGTCACGACGCTGAAGGACGACCTCACGGCGCTCAACGAGGCGGAAAGCGCCGACGCCGCCTCGGCCGCCGGCGCCGCCCGCGACGGCTACCACCAGAACCGCATCGAGTCGATCCTGCTGCTGGTCGCCGGCATTCTCGCCGCGCTCGGCCTGGGTGTCGTGGTCGCCCGGGGCATCGTCCGGTCGCTGCGCCGGGTCACCACGATCTGCGAGGGCCTGGCCGCCGGCGACCTCACCCAGAGCACCGGGATCACCTCGGCTGACGAGCCGGGCCGGATGAGCCGCGCGCTGGACACCGCGGTGCTGCGGCTGCGCGAGACGGTCACCACCATCGGCGACTCCGCGGTCACCCTGGCCGGCGCGTCCGAGGAGCTCAGCGCGGTCAGCTCGCAGCTGGAGAGCGGCGCCGGCGACGTGGCCGAGCGGGCCGGCTCGGCCAGCTCGGCCAGCGAGGAGGTCAACGCCGGCGTGCAGGCGATCGCGGCCGGCGCGGAGGAGATGAGCGCCTCGATCACCGAGATCGCCGCGAACGCCGCCGAGGCCGCCCGGGTCGCCAACGAGGGCATGGGCGTCGCCGAGCGGACCACCCGCCAGGTCGCCGAGCTCGGCGCGGCCAGTGCCGAGATCAGCGACGTGGTCAAGCTGATCACCACGATCGCCGAGCAGACGAACCTGCTCGCGCTGAACGCCACCATCGAGGCGGCCCGGGCCGGTGAGCTGGGCAAGGGCTTCGCGGTGGTGGCCGGCGAGGTCAAGGAGCTGTCCCAGCAGACCGCGCGGGCCACCGAGGAGATCACCGCGCGGATCACCGCGATCCAGGCGTCGAGCACCTCGGCGACCTCCGCGATCGGGGAGATCACCGACGTGATCCAGCGGATCGGGGACTACACCACGACGATCGCGTCGGCGGTGGAGGAGCAGACCGCCACGACCGGGGAGATGAGCCGCTCGGTCGCCGAGGCCGCGTCGAGCAGCGGCGAGGTGGCCCGGACGGTCACCGGTGTGGCCGAAGTCGCCGCGGCGACCGCCGAGGGAGCGCGCACCACGCAGCAGGCCGCGGCAGACTTGACCAGACTGGCCGGTGACCTCACCAACCTCGTCGGCGGCTTCCGCCACTAGCTCTTGGGGGCTCTTTGAAGATCGACCTGTACGACCGACTGGCCGCCCCGGCGCGCCTGCAGGAGCTCGCGCGCTACGACCTGGCCGCGGACGAGCTGCGATCGGTGCTGGACAAGGTGGCCGAGCGCAGCGCGAAACTCCTGGAGACGCCGGTCTCGCTGGTGTCCGTGCTGAGCGCGGACGCGCAGCAGATCATCGGTTCCTACGGCCTCGGCGAGTGGATCGCCACCGCGCAGGGCGCGCCCGCCGAGTGGGCGGTGTGCAGCCGGACCGTGCTGAACGGGGAGCCCTACTGCGTGGCCGACTTCAGCGACGACCCGGTGCACGCGGCCAACCCGTTCCTGACCACCGTCGGGCTGCGCAGCTACCTGGGCGTGCCGCTGGCGACGCCGGGCGGGGTGATGCTCGGGGCGCACTGCGTGGTCGACTCGAAGCGGCGCATCTACACCGACGTCGACCTGGCGGTCCTCACCGACAGCGCCGAGGAGGCGATGGACGCGCTGCTGCGGCACCGCCGCTGAGTCAGGCGTACCAGCGCCATTCGGTCCGGCGCGGGTGCCCGGGCAGTTCGGCGCGGCCGGTGGCCCAGAGCAGGGTCGGCCACGGGTCGTGGCCGGCCGGCATGTCCGGGAAGAGGCGGCGCAGCACCCGGGCGACCACGTCCGGGTCGGGCGACCAGGCGAATTTCAGGGTCTGTGCCACGTCGTGCAGATGGACCAGGACCTCGACGATGCCCATCGCGGCGAAGCCGGCGCCGTCGGCGACCCCGGACGGGTGGTAGCCGCGCCGCTCCGGCGGGCTGACCTGGACGATCGCGGCCAGCAGGCCGCCGGACGCGTCGAGCACCCGGAGCAGCCCGGCCGTGCCCTGCTCCGGATCGGCGTAGACGGTCAGCGCGGGTGCGACCGGACGGCTGCGCCGGTAGCCCCACGGCACGTACCGATCGGTGGGGGGCTCTTCCGCGGCGAGCTGCCCGGCGTAGGCGAACAGGTCGTCGGCGACGTGCTCGACGGTCTCCCAGCAGGACCACTCCAGGTCGCCGGCGGGCACCTGCCAGTCCTGGTCAGCGACCGTCCGCAAGGCCGCGACGGCGGACGCGACCACGTCGCGGACATCCCCGGAATCCACAAGTGAGTCACCCATGCGGCGGAAGCTACCGCAAAATTGTCATACCCCGCGCGCATTATCGCGGCATGGGAGAAGCAGCCATGCCGATCCGTCGCCGGATCGAGTTGTCCATCGCCGAGACCCGCCTGCGTTTCCAGCAGCTGGTCCGTCTCACCGGGCTGACCGGCCAGGTCATCGTCGTGGTCGACGGCGGCCGGCCGATCGCCGCGATCGTCCCCGCGGCCGACGTGCTGGAGCCACCACCGGTGGTCGAGCCGAAGGTGAAACCGGCCCCGGAGAGCAGCGCCGGCTGGCTCCGCCGGATCGAGAAGGTGCGCGAGGACGTGCGCCGCCAGCACGCCGGCCGGGTCACCGAGCTGTCCCACGCTCTGGACGAAGCGTGGCAGATGCTGGACCAGCGCCATCCGCCCGGCACCGACCGGCACATCGACACCATGCGTGCGGCCCATGGAGACCTGCGCCGCAGTCGGTGATCAATCTCCACCTACCCTATCGGGACGGAGGTAAGATCGTCCAATGGCGCGCCAGCTCGACCTTTTCGTCCCCGGGGTGGTGTTTCTCGACGTCATCTTCACCGGGCTGCGCGAGCTGCCCGGCCCCGGCACCGAGGTGCGGGCGTCCGGGATGGGGTCGTGTCCCGGCGGGGTCGCCAACCTCGCGGTCGCGGCCAGCCGGCTCGGGCTGCACACCGGGCTCGGCACGGCGCTGAGCACGGACGCCTACGGCGAATTCTGCCACCAGGTGCTGGCCGGTCAGGAGGGAATCGATCTCTCCGCGTCCCGCCGGCTCGACGGCTGGCACTCGCCGGTCACCGTCTCGCTGGCCTACGACCGCGACCGCAGCATGATCACCCACGGGCACCCGCTGCCCACCGACGACGAGGGCCTGGTCAACGGGCTGCCCGCGGCCCGCGCCGCGGCGGTGAGCCTGGGCGGGTCCGGCACCGGCTGGGTGCCCCGGGCGAGCCGCAACGGCACGCTGATCTTCGCCGACGTCGGGTGGGACGAGACCGAGCAGTGGGATGTCGACGCCCTGTCGGTGCTGCCCGACTGCCACGCCTTCCTGCCCAACGCGGTCGAGGCGATGCGCTACACCCGCACGAGCACGCCGGCCGCGGCGCTCGACAAGCTGACCGGCCTGGTCCCGATCGTGGTGGTGACCGACGGCGGGGACGGCGCGCTGGCCGTCGACTCGGCGACCGGCGAGGTGGCGACCGTGCCGGGCGTGCCGGTGGAGGCGCTCGACCCGACCGGCGCCGGGGACGTCTTCACCGCCGGGTTCATCGCCGGGACGCTCGGCGGGTGGCCGCTCGCCGACCGGGTGGCCTTCGCGAACCTGGTGGCGGCGCTCTCCGTGCAGCACTTCGGCGGGTCGCTGTCGGCGCCCGGCTGGGGTGACATCGCGGACTGGTGGCAGGCGACGCTGCGGGCCGCCGAGCAGCGGCACCCCGAGTCCACCGAGGGGGAGCTGGCCCGGCGGTTCGCGTTCCTCCCCGAGGTGATCCCGCCCGGCAAGCGCAACGCCGTGCACCGGGCCACCGCCACGATCGCCCGCCTCTCCGACGCGCATGCCTCGTGAGCGGGGCCGGAGCCGGCGGGATACCGTGGCCGGACTGGCCTTTCTCGCGCCGAGCCTGGTCGGCGTCGGCGGGTTCCTGCTGCTCCCGGTCGGGGTCGTGCTCGGCATCAGCCTCGCCCGGTGGGATCTGGTCGGTCCGGCCCACTGGGCCGGCGCCGGCAACTACCGCTCGCTCCTGACCGACCCCGCCTTCGGGCAGTCCCTGGCCGTCACCGCGGTCTTCGTGCTGCTGGTGATCCCGGTGCAGACCGCGCTCGGCCTGGCCGCCGCGCTCCTGCTCGACCAGCGACTGCCCGGCTCCACCTGGTTCCGCGCGATCCTGGTGCTGCCGTGGATCAGCGCGCCGCTCGCGCTCGGCGTGGTCTGGCGCTGGCTGTTCGACCCGTCCGACGGCGCGATCAACGGGCTGCTCGGGCACCGGATCGAGTGGCTGACCAGCCCGACCCTGGCGCTGCCGTCGGTCGCCGCGGTCACGGTCTGGACGAACGTGGGCTACGTGGCGCTGTTCTTCCTGGCCGGGCTGGCCGGCATCCCGCCGCAGTACGCGGAGGCGGCCCGGATCGACGGCGCCGGCCCGTGGCAGGGCCTGCGACGGATCACCCTGCCGCTGCTGCGCCCGACCACGCTCTTCGTCCTGACCACCGGTGTGATCAGCAGTTTCCAGGTGTTCGACACGATCTACGCGATGACCCAGGGCGGGCCGGCCGGGCGGACCACGGTGGTGGCCTACGCGATCTACCGCGAGGCGTTCGTGAACTTCCGGATCGGCCGGGCGGCGGCCATGTCGGTGGTGCTGTTCCTGCTGCTCATCGCGGTGACGATCGCTCAGCAGGGGTATTTCCGCCGGCGGACGACGTACGAGCTGGGGTGACGGATGCGCCGCGCCGTGCTGATCTATCTCGGGCTGGGATCGCTCGCGGTCCTGATCCTCGCGCCCTACCTGCTGAGCGTCCAGACGTCGGTGAAGACGCCGCGGCAGTTCGCGCAGCAGTCACCGCTGACCCCGCCGCACCCGCTGACCGGTGGAAACTATGCGGAGCTGCTCGTCGGCGGGCACAGCCTGATCCCGCCGCTGGTGATCACCGGGCAGGTCGTGCTGGTGGTCGTTCTCGGGCAGCTCACGTGTTCGGTGCTGGCCGCCTACGCGTTCGCGCGGCTCGACTTCCCGGGGCGGGACGCGCTCTTCGGGGTGTACCTGGCGACCCTGATGGTCCCCGCCGTTGCCGTGCTCGTGCCCCGGTTCGTGCTGCTCAGCCGGGTCGGCCTGGCCAACACGTTCTGGGGGATCGTGCTGCCGTCGATGTTCGGGTCGCCGTACGCGATCTTTCTGCTCCGCCAGTTCTTCCGGGCCGTCCCGCAGGAGCTCCTGGACGCCGCGCGGATCGACGGCGCGGGCCACCTCGGGGTGCTGCGCCACGTGCTCCTGCCGCTGAGCCGTCCGATTCTGGCCACCCTGCTGATCATCACGGTGGTCACCCACTGGAACGACTTCCTCTGGCCGCTGGTGATCACCAGCGGGGTGCGCTGGCAGGTCCTGACCGTCGCGGTCGCCGGGCTGCAGAGTCAGTACCAGGGCAACTGGACGCTTGTCACGGCCGCCACCACGCTCGCCACGATGCCGTTGCTGGTGCTCTTCACGATCTTTCAGCGGCACCTGGTCCGGTCGATCACGATTACCGGCCTGAAGTGAGGTGAGCACATGCGACGACTGTTCCCGATCATCGCGGCGCTGCTGCTGACGGCGGGCTGCTCGATCGCCGGCGGCGACGACGCGAACGGGCGGACCACTGTCACGTTCCGGCTCTGGGACGAGCGGGTGGCAACGGCGTACCAGCAATCTTTTTCGGTCTTTGAGAAAGCGCACCCGAAGGTGCGGGTCGAGGTGCAGGTGGTGCCCTGGGCCGACTACTGGACCACGCTGCCGACCGACATCGCGGCGGGCACGGCCGCGGACATCTTCTGGACGAACACGTCGAACTTCGGCCTCTATGCCGACAACGGCAAACTGCTGCCGGTCGACTTCACCGGCGACTGGACGAAATCGGTCGTCGACCTCTACACCCGCGGCGGCCGGCTCTGGGGCGTCCCGCAGCTCTGGGACTCGATCGCGCTCTACTACAACCGGGACCTGGTCAGCCGGGCCGGCCTCGACCCGGCCGCGCTGACCTGGGACCCGACGGTCCCGAGCGACACCTTCCGCGCGGCGCTGCGGAAACTCACCGTCGACAGCGCGGGCAAGCACCCCGGCGAGGCCGGCTTCAACCCCAGGAGCATTGCGACGTACGGCGTGAACGCCGCCCTCGACCAGCAGGCGATCCTCTGGGACTTCGCCGGCTCGAACGGCGGCACGTGGCAGTCCGGCGACCGGTTCACCTTCGCCGACCAGCCGAGGACCGTGCAGGCCGTGCGGTACGTCGTCGACCTGATCGACAAGGAGCACGTGGCGCCGCCGGCCGCGGACACCAACACCGACGGGGAGAAGGCGCTCCGGCTGTTCACCCAGGGCCGGATCGCGCTGTTCCAGTCCGGGCCGTACCACCTGAAGAGCATCCAGGAGGGCGCGAGCTTCCGGTGGGGGATCGCCCCGCTGCTCCGGGGCCCGGCCGGCCGGGTCGGCGTGGTGCACGGGGTGGCCGCGGTCGCCTCGGCGCGGACCCGGCACCGGGACGCGACCGCCGAGGTGCTGCGGTGGATCGGCTCGGCGGACGGGCTGCGGCCGATCGCCGCGGGCGGGTACGCGTTCCCCGGCGTCACCGCGGCGCAGCCGGCGTTCGTCGACTACTGGCGGACGCGGGGTGTGGACGTGCGGCCGTTCCTCGACGCGGCGGCCGGGACGACGTTCCCGGCGCCGGTCGGGCCGCGGGTCGGGGCCGGTGGGACGGCGTACACGCCGATCCTGCAACAGGTCTTCCTCGGGCAGCTCGACGTTGCGCGAGGATTGCGGCAGGCACAGGACGCCGGCAACGCGGCGATGAGGGATTGATGGGCTACCGATGCGGTTGACGATTCTGGGCGGCGGCGGTTTCCGCGTTCCGCTCGTGTACAAGGCGCTGCTCGCCGACCCGGAGCGGACCATCACCGAGGTCGTCCTCTACGACGTGGACCCCGGGCGGCTGGCCGCGATCGGGCGGGTGCTCGCCGCGCTGGGCGACCTGCCGGTGCGGATCACCACCGACCTGGACGAGGCGCTGACCGGGGCGGCGTTCGTCTTCAGCGCGATCCGGGTCGGCGGGCTGCGCGGCCGGGTGGTCGACGAGCGGGTCGCGCTGGCCGCCGGCGTCCTCGGGCAGGAGACCGTGGGCGCGGGCGGGATCGCGTACGGGCTGCGCTCCGTGCCCGAGTCGCTCCGGATCGCCGCCCGCACCGCCGCCGTCGCGCCGGACGCCTGGCTGATCAACTTCACCAACCCGGCCGGGCTGGTCACCGAGGCGATGGCCGGGCTGCTCGGCGACCGGGTGATCGGGATCTGCGACTCGCCGACCGGGCTGGTGGACCGGGTGCTGCGGGCGCTCCGGGTGCGGCCCGGGGACGTGCGGGTGGACTATGCCGGGCTCAACCACCTGGGCTGGCTCTACGGGGTGCGGGACGCCGCCGGGCGGGACCTGCTGCCGGGGCTGCTCGCCGACGAGGAGCGGCTGGCGACGATCGAGGAGGGCCGGCTCTTCGGGAACCTGCGCGAGCTGGGCGCGGTCCCGAACGAGTACCTGCACTACTACTACGACCCGGCGGGCACGCTGGCCGCGCTGCGGTCGGCCGGGCAGACCCGCGGGGCGTTCCTGCGGGAGCAGCAGGAGCGCTGCTACCGGGAGATCGCGTCGCGGGACCCGCTGGACGCCTGGCTGGACGCGTGGCGGGAGCGGGAGGCGACGTACATGGCGGAGAACCGGGAGCTGGCCGGGGCCGGGGAGCGGGAGCACGACGAGTCCCGGCCGGCCGGGTACGAGGGGGTCGCGCTCGCCGTGATGCGGGCCCTGGCCCGGGACGAGCCGGCCGAGCTGATCCTGAACGTCCGCAATCGCGGGACGCTGCCGATCCTGGACGACGACGCGGTGGTGGAGGTGCCCTGCACGGTGGACGCGCGGGGGGCGGCGCCGCTGCCGGTGGCGCCGTTGCCGGACCACGCGGTCGACCTGGTCCGGGCGGTGAAGGCCACCGACCGGCTGATCCTGGCCGCGGTCGCGACCGGCTCCCGGGACACGGCGGTCCGGGCGATGGCGAACCATCCGCTGGTCGGGGACGCGGCGCTGGCCGCCCGGCTGGTCGACGCCTACCGGGCCGAGCTGCCCGAGCTCGCCTACCTCTCCTGAGGTTCCGATCCCGCGATCGGGACCGCCTGGCCGAGGTTGCTGATCAGGGCGTAGACCTGACCGGCGAGCAGGACGCCGAGCAGCGCGCGGGCCACGTGGCCGGGGGTGCCGCCGTCCAGGAGCGGGGCGGTGCCGAGCCAGATCAGCACCGCCGTGACCGCGGCGGCGGCGCCGGCGGCCCGGGCGTGGCGGTCGTAGCCGCTGTACAGGGCGATGATCGACCAGATCAGCACGCTGGCGTCGGCGAAGGCGCCGGCCGGACGCCCGAGCAGGCCGATCAGGACGCACGACGCCAGCGCCAGCCCCGCACCGACGGCGGTCCGGCGCAGGGTCACCCACCCGGAGACAGCAGTGGCGGTGGCGACGTCGGAGACCATCGAATGATCTTGGTGCTCCGGAGTTTCGGTGAGATGTCCAGCAGTTGAACAGCACCTTCGAATCCTCTTCCCGGCCTGGTGGTGTGGAACCGGCCGGCCCCGGACCGGACAGGGGGCCGAGCTGGTGGTGCCGGCCGGCCGGGCCGAGGTGGGCTGGGGCAACACCGGGTCCGGGGCGCGGACCGCGCGGGTGGGCGGACGGCCACGCTCGACGTTCCGGTCGGGGTGCCCTGCCCGGACGGCGGGTCGCCGGCCGCGGGCGGGCGTTGACCGGGACGCGGGTGGCGGGCGCGGGGCTGGTGCCGTACCCACGCAATGGGGGTAACCGGGAGAGGGCGGCGGGGCTGGAGCGGGCTGGATCGGCCCTGGCGAAGCCGGGCCTTCCCGGGGTCACCCTCTGGCGCTGCGGGATACCGGCGAGTAACCTTCGGGCACTCATCGATGGGTGCAGGGGGTGTGCCGGTGCCGCACGTCGAGGTCTCCGCGGGGACCGTTCTCACGATGCTGGGCATGATCTTGCTGGTGGTGCAGCCGGGCGCGATCCCGTTCACCTACGCGGTCGCCACCCGGCACGTCCGGCGCGGTGGCACCCGGCCGGCGCTCGTCGCGGTCGGTGCCTACCTGCTCGGCTGCGTGTTCACGCTGGTCTGCGTCGCGGCGTTCTTCTGCTCGGAGTTCCCGATGCTGTGGTCGCTGGTGCTCGGTTACGTGCCGATGTGGCTCTTCGCGGTGCTGATCCTGCGGCACCAGCCGGAGGCGCAGCCGCGTGGGCTGCACCTCCGAAAGTAGCCGGCCGGCCGATCCGGATCAGGCGGGCACGGGCTCCGCGACCGGCATCCGCGGCGGGATCGTGTGGTCCGCGGCCTTCGTCGGCTTGCGGTTCGGGAAGGACAGGCGGATCACCTTCGCCCACGCCGAGGCGACCTGGACCGGCAGCGGGCCGGTGACGTAGGGCAGGTCGTACTTCTCGAAGAGCGCCCGCACCTTGACCGCGACCTCGGCGTACCGGCTGGCCGGCAGGTCCGGGAAGAGGTGGTGCTCGATCTGGTGCGACAGGTTGCCGGTCATGATGTGCAACAGCTTGCTGCCGGAGATGTTGGCCGAGCCGAGCATCTGCCGCAGGTACCACTCGCCGCGGGTCTCGCCCTTGATCGAGGTCCGCTCGAAGGTGGAGACGCCGTTCGGGAAGTGACCGCACATGATCACCGAGTGGCTCCACAGGTTGCGCACGACGTTCGCGGTGAAGTTCGCGGCCATGGTGTGCAGGAACGACGGGCCGGACAGGGCCGGGTGGATGATGTAGTCCTTCAGCATCTGGCGGCGGATCTTGCGGCCGACCGCCTTCACGTTGGCCTTGAACTCCGGGTCGTTGCGGCGCTTCTTGCTCTTCAGGTTCCGGCCCAGGTTCAGGTCGTACGCGGCGATGCCGTACTCGAAGAACAGCGCGTTGATGAGGTTCCACAGCGGCTGGGCCAGGAAGAACGGCTGCCAGCGCTGGTTCTCGTCGACCCGCATGATGCCGTACCCGAGGTCGTTGTCTTTGCCGACGACGTTCGTGTACTTGTGGTGGATCTCGTTGTGCGAGTGCTTCCACTGGTCGGCCGGGGTGACGTGGTCCCACTCCCAGGTCGTGGAGTGGATCTTCGGGTCGCGCATGAAGTCGTACTGGCCGTGCAGGATGTTGTGGCCGATCTCCATGTTCTCCAGGATCTTCGCCACCGAGAGGCCGGCCGTGCCGACGATCCAGGCCGGCGGGAAGAGCGAGAACAGCAGCACGGCCCGGCTGCCGATCTCCAGGCGGCGCTGCACCTTGATGACCTTGCGGATGTAGGCCGCGTCGCGTTCCCCCCGAACCGCGAGCACCTCGTCCCGGATCGCGTCCAGTTCCCGGCCGATCGACTCGATGTCCTCGGCGGTCAGGTGGCCGATCGGGTTGACTTCCTGGCGTTGCAGCGTCGTCACGAGTTCCTCTGTTCTCTGCTGGGGGGGTCGTGATCTTGGAGGGGGTAGCTCAGGCGTCCAGGTGGCACGGCCCGGCGGCGGCCGAGATGCACGTCTGGACAAGCACGTTGTCGCCTTCCACGGCGGTGGTGACGGTGCCGTCGCGCATGTCGCGGACGATGCCCTCGCGCATCGGCAGCACGCACGAGTAGCAGATGCCCATCCGGCAGCCGGACGGCATGAGCTGCCCGGCGGCCTCACCGGCATCCAGGATCGAGACACCGCCGGGCGTCTCGACCACGGTGCCGGACTTCTCGAACGTCACGGTGCCGCCCTCGCCGGCGATCAGCACGGTCGACCGGAACCGCTCGACGTGCAGCCGCTCGGAGGCCTCGGCCTCGGCCCAGTGCTCGGCCATCGCGTCCAGCATCTCGCCCGGGCCGCAGGCCCACGTCTCCCGCTCGAACAGGTCCGGGACCAGCACGTCCAGGTCGGCCGGCTTCAGCCGCCCGTCGGCGCCGGTCAGCCGCTCGATCAGGGTAATCTTCCCCTGCTCGGCGAGAGTGCGCAGGTCAGCGCCGAACACCACGTCCTCGCTGACGCGGGCCGAGTGCACCACGGTGACGTCGCTCAGCTCGTGGACCAGGCTGCGCAGGATGCCCATCACCGGCGTGATGCCGCTGCCGGCGGTGACGAACAGGCTCTTCGCCGGCCGCTGACGCGGCACGACGAAATCGCCGGCCGGCAGGTCGAGGTTCACCACCATGCCGCGGCGGGCATGCTTCAAGAGATAAGAGCTGACAAGCCCATCCCGTACGGCGTTGACGGTCACGTTGATCCGCCCGGACGGGTGGCCCGCGGCACTGCTCACCGAGTAGGAGCGCCACAGCCGGATGCCGTCGACGTCGACGCCGAGCCGGACGTACTGCCCGGGCTCGTGCGGACGCCAGCCGCGGCCCGGCCGCAGCTCGAGGGTGACCGCATTCGCGGTCTCCCGGTGAACCGCCTCGACCCGGGCGCGCAGTACGTTCGGATTGCGCAGGGGAGCGATCACGTCGAGGTAGTCGGTCGGCACCACCGGAGTGGTGATCAACTCGACGACTCGCCAAGCACCGTTGCGCAACGTCTGTGTAACAGGCACCTGACCAAGCCTGCTGGGTCGGGCGAACGAAAGCATGACCAGGGGAAGTGAATCCGGGGCAGCATAATTGTTCGCTGGGGACAAGAGTCGGACCTAACGCGAGGGAGAATGTGTGATCGAGCCGCTGCGCGACGTTCGGTCGTACCGGTTGCCGGCTGAGGTCGTCAACCCATTGCGACACGGGCTGCCCGAGGTCGCCGTGCAGACCCTCGCGGCGATCACGATGGAGGTGCCGGCGTACGCCGACGCCTTCTCCGGGGTGCTCGGGCACAAGATCGAACGGGCGGTGCAGGCCGCCCTCGGCACCTTCCTCAACCTGGTCGCCCGCCCCGGCGGGGACCCCGGCACACCGCTCGCGTCCGCGCTGGAAGGGGCGTACGCGCTGGGCCGCGGTGAGGCCCGCTCCGGGCGGAGCCTGGACGCGCTGCTCTCGGCGTACCGGGTCGGCGCCCGCGTCGCCTGGCGCGAACTCGCCGCGATCAGCGTCCGCTCCGGCACGCCGGCCGGGACCATCGCCGACTTCGCCGAGCTGGTCTTCGCGTACATCGACGAACTCTCCGCGGCCAGCGTCGCCGGGCACGCCGACGAACTCGCCACCACCGGCCGGATCCGGCTCCGGCACCTGCAACAACTCGCCCAGGCCCTGGTCGCCGGGGAACCCGCACACGTGCTGCAGGCCGCCGCCGAACGCGCCGAATGGCCGCCACCGCAGACCCTCACCGCGGTCCTGCTGCCGGAACGCTCCTCCCGATCACTGATCGACCTGCTCGACCCGCGGACCCTGCCGCTGGCCGGCGCGCTGCCCGACCTGCCCGGCACCGCGGTACTGCTGGTGCCCGACCCGCAGGGCACCTCCCGGCCGCACCTCATCCGGCTCCTGACCGGGCACAACGCGGTCATCGGGCCGGCCCGGCCGTGGCTGCGGGCGCAAGGCTCGGTGGAACGGGCGGTGCGGGTGCACCAGCTGCACACGCCCGGGCGGGGGGTGGTGGTGGACACCGAGGAACACCTTGCCGAGCTGGTCGTCACGGCTGACCCCGGGGCGCTGGCCGACCTTCGGGACCGGGCGCTGGCGCCGCTCGCGGGGGAGCGGGGGGCGGCGGCCGCGAAGCTGGTGGAGACGTTGCGGAGCTGGTTGCTGCATCACGGGCGGCGGGAGGATGTGGCGGCGGAGTTGTTCGTGCATCCGCAGACGGTGCGGTATCGGATGGCTCGGTTGCGGGAGTTGTATGGGGAGAGGTTGAAGGATCCGCAGTGGGTTTTGGCTTTGACGATTGCGTTGGCGGTGCCGGTGGTGGAGGCGTAGGGGTGGTGGGTGCTGGGCGGTGAGGGTGATCGCGGGGGCGGTTTGCTGGGGCGTCGGGCCGCGCGCCTGATCGCGGGCCTGGTCTGTCAGGGGTGTCGGGTCGTGGTCGCCGGCTCGCGGGTGTGATCGCAGACCCCGCCCACCAGGGGGCTGACCGCCTCGCCACCCATTCTCCCGGCAACGGCCAAGATCATGCGGATGGCCTGTGGACAGAGCGCCGCTGTGGACAACCCCCGGATCCGGGCCGGGTGTGATAGCGGGACTTCGATAGACCAAAGTTCGCGAGCCCCTACTTTCGGCCGGTGGCAGGCGGCGGCGCGCGGGCTAGCGTCGGGGGCATGACCAGGGAGACCGCCGAGCTCGGCTTCTCGCCACCGGACCGCGTGTTGATCACGTTCGGGCCGGCGGCGCTCGGCTTGCTGCTCGCGGTGGTGCTGCCGAGGACCGCGCGCTGGGCGCTCGGCCTGCCCGTCCCGCTGCCGTTCCGGCCGGTCGTCCGGGTGGCCGGGGCCATCGACTCGCCGTGGGAGCTGGGCATCCAGGCGGCCATCCTGGTGATCGTGGGGCTGTTCGCGACGGCGGCGCTCCACGAGCGGCTGGTCACGGTCACGGTCGGGCTCGGCGAGGCTCGGTTCGGCGGCACCGGCGTGCCCCGGTCCGAGATCACCGGCCTCTATCCGGACGGGGACGCCCTGATCGCGCTGGACCGTGAGTCCCGCCAGGTGGTGCGCTGCCACCCGCGGGCGCGGCGGGCGCGGCTGGCCGAGACGTTCCGGGCCTTCGGCTATCCGTGGCGCGACGCGGACCCCTATGCGGATCTCTATCACCCCTGGGAGTCCGGCGCCGAGAGCCTTCCGCCGGCCGCCGACGCGGTGCTGTCCGCCCGCGCCGTCGCGCTGCGGAAGAAGGCCGCGACGGAGGCTATCGAGCTGCGGGCCACCCTGGAGAAGCTGGGCTATGCGGTGCGCGACGAGGGGGAGAAGCAGTTCTGGCGCCCGCTGGTCCGGTCATGAAGCGGCTGGAACGGGCCATGGCGGCGTCCGCGGATCGGGTGTTCGACCTGGCGGCGATCGGGGCGTCCGGGTTCACCGCGATGGTGATCGCGTCCTCGGCCGAGTCCAGTGGGCGGATCAGCGGCGACGCGACGTTCTTCAGCCTGGTGCTCGCGTTCGTGGCGTCGCTGTCGCTCTGGTGGCGGCGGCGTCATCCGGTCGCGATCGCCGCGCTGCTCGTGCCGATCTCCGCGGTGACCGACTTCGCCGGCCTCGCCGGGCTGATCGCGCTCTACACGTTGATCACCCGGCGGCGCGGCCGGGTGATCGGGGTGCTGCTGGTGCTGCACCTGCTGGCGGGCGTCGTCTACAGCCTGATCCGGCCCGACCCGGAGCTGGCGCCGCCGCTGGAGTTCGTCTTCACCCTGGCGTTCCTGACCGCGACCGTCGCCATCGCCGTCGCCATGCGGGCCCGCCGCGACCTGGTCGGCGTGCTGCGCGAGCGGGCGGCCCGGGCCGAGGAGGAGGCGCAGATCCGCGCCGAGCGGCTGCGGGCCCTCGAGCGGGAGCGGATCGCGCGGGAGATGCACGACGCTCTCGCCCACCGGATCTCCATGGTCAGCCTGCACGCCGGCGCCCTGGTGATCCGTCCGGACCTGACCCCGGCGGACGTGGCCAAGGCGGCGACGACCATCCGGGACAGCGCTCACCAGGCCCTGGAGGATCTGCGGGAGATCCTCGGCGTGCTGCGGGCGGACGAGGGGGAGTCGCTGCGCCCACAGCCCGACCTCAAGCACCTGGACGAGCTGATCGCGGATGCGCGGGCGGCCGGCGTGCCGGTGGAGTTCGCCGCGGACATCGGTGAGGTGGCGCCGGGGGCGGCGTTCGGGCGCACGGTCTATCGCCTGGTCCAGGAGGGTCTGACAAATGCCGGAAAACACGCTTCGGGTACGACGGTTCGCGTCACCCTGGCCCGGACCAGCGACGACATGATGCACGTCCTGGTCGCGAACCCGCTGACGCGCTCGCCGGCCACCGCAGGTGGAGCGGGTGGCGCGGGTGCAACGGGTGGATCGGGTGGCGCGGGTGCAACGGGTGGCGCGGGTGGCGCGGGTGCAACGGGTGGATCGGGTGGCGCGGGTGCAACGGGTGGCGCGGGTGGATCGGGTGGCGCGGGTGGATCGGGTGGATCGGGTGGAGCTGGGTTGGACACCGGCCGCTCGGCCACCGTGCTGCCCGGGGCCGGCGCTGGGCCGGAGGCCGGCTGCTCGGGTCCCGTGCTGCCCGGGGCCGGGGCTGGACTGGTCGGTCTCGCGGAACGGGTGGAGCTGGCCGGTGGGCGCTTTCGGCACGGCATTCACGGCGACGCGGCGGGGGTTTTGAGTTTTCGGCTGGAGGCGTGGCTGCCATGGCCGGTTTCGTGATCCGGTGTCGCGGTTCGGGAGGGGGATGGCCGTGGGCGGGGTGATTCGGGTGCTCGTCGTGGACGATGATCCGCTGGTTCGGGTGGGGCTGTCGCTGGTACTCGGGGCCGGGAAGGACCTGCAGATCGTCGGGGAGGCCGGGGACGGGGCGGAAGCGGTCGAGATGACGCGGCGGCTGCGGCCCGACGTGGTGCTGATGGACATCCGGATGCCGCGGATGGACGGGCTGGCCGCCACCCGGGAGATCCGGCGGGAGGGGGCGGAGCCGGCCGTGATCGTGCTGACCACGTTCGACACCGATGAGCATCTGCTCGGGGCGCTCCGGCTCGGGGCGAACGGGTTTCTGCTCAAGGACATCGCGCCGGAGTCGATTCTGGACGCGGTCCGGCGGGCGGCGGCCGGCGAGTCGATCCTCGCGCCGTCGGTGGTGCCGCGGCTGATCGGGTATGCGGTCGGCCGGGAGGCGGGGGACCTGTCGCCGCCGGGGCCCGGCTCCGCGGACGGGGCATCGGGGTTGGGCCGGGGCAGCTCTGTGGACGGGGCGCCGGGGTTCGGCCGAGGCGGTGCGACGGCCGGGGCATCGGGGTTGCGTCGGGGCGGTGCGACGGCCGGGGCACCGGGGTTGGGCCGAGGCGGTGCGGGGGACGGAGCGCGGGGGCTGGGGCGGAGCGGTGCGGCGGAGGGAAGCCGTGGGCTGGGTCGGGACGGCGCGGCGGACAGTGCGGCGGGGCGGGCTCGGGTGGCTCTGGCGCGGCTGGGTGAGCGGGAACGGGAGGTTGCTGATGCGGTGGCTACCGGGAGGTCCAATGCGGAGATCAGCGTTGAGCTGCACATGAGTGTGGACACCGTGAAGGCGCACGTGTCCCGGCTGCTGGAGAAGCTGGGCTGCGCCAACCGGGTGCAGATCGCGATTCTGGTGCACGAGTCGCGCTGGTGACAGGATTGGTGGATGGGTGATGAGCTGCGGATGACCGACGAAGAGGCGGAGCTTTCCCGGGTGGAGCGGTTCGGGCATCTGCCGCCTCGGGTGCGGCCTGACGAGATGGTCGAGCTGGCCGAGACGCGCAGTGCGCAGGGGCGGCCGAGCTCCGCGTTGAACGAGGACGAGCAGGTGCTTCGCTACGCGGCGGGCTGACGCGCTCCGATTCTGGCGAGTGGGCGGGCGGGCGAGTGGGCGGGCGAGCGAGTGGGCGGGCGAGTGGGCGAGCGAGTGGGCGGGCGGGCGGCAGCTGGCCGGCCGGTTCGGCTCGCTCCGGTGGGCGGGACTGTCATGTGGACGACTGCGGGTGGTGGCCTCGTGGCACGAACGTGTGACGTGGGGTGCGCTGATCGTTTCTAGTGTTCTCGGCAGGCGGGCCGCGATGGACGGGCGCCACTGAGGTCACGGGGACTGCTCTGATGCGTACGAAAACTGCAATTGTCTTTTGCGGCGTAGCCGCGGTTGGTTTTCTGGCCGGGGGCTGTTCCGAGGCGGCGGCGCCGGTGGCGGGGCCCTCGGGGGCGGCCACGGTGGCGGGATCCGGTGCGGTGACCGGGGAGCCCACGGCCACCGGTGCGGCGGAGCCCACGGCGACCGCGACCGGCACCGCGCGGCCCACGGCGACCGGCGGGGTGAAGCCGACCGCGGTGACCCCGGTGAGGACCAGCGACCCCGGGGACGGCGGGAACTGGTTCGGTGCGCTCCAGAAGTGCCCGAACGGCGGCCAGGCCACCGAGGTGCAGCGGCTCGAGTTCGCCGACCTGACCGGCGACGGCGTCAAGGATGCCCTGGTCGCGCGGACCTGCCAGGCGAGCACGTCCTACTGGCCGAGCACCGTCGAGGTCTTCGACGGGACCACCGGTGAGAAGCCGAAGCGGATCGGCACGATTCTCAAGGACGTCGGCTCCGACGACCTGCCGTGGTTCCAGTCGCTGAGCGTGAGCGGGAAGGTCGTCACCGTCAAGACCTACGGGACGAGCGCGAAGGGCCAGCAGTCGTGCCCGGATCTGAAGCTCACCTACCGGTACGAGTACCGCTCCGGCGCGTTCACCCGCATCGGGCGGCAGGCCACGACGGTTGCTGACTGCCTTGTGATCCGGTGATCGGAAAGGGGCGCGCGCCCTCCGCTCCGGCGCGTTGACCCGCATCGGGCGGCAGGCCACGACGGTTGCCGACTGCCTTGTGATCCGGTGATCGGAAAGGGGCGCGCCCTCCGTCGCGATCGCGATGACGGAGGGCGCGCGGGGAGGGCCGGGATCAGGCCGCGAGGACCGAGCTGACGGACTCGGTCGGGAGGCCGAGCGCTGAACCGACCAGGTCGTTGGTGAGGTTTCCGGCGTGCACGTTCAGGCCGAGCGCGAGCGCCGGGTCGGCCCGCAGCGCGTCCTTCCAGCCCAGGTCGGCGAGGCGCAGGACGTACGGCAGGGTCGCGTTCGTCAAGGCGTACGTCGAGGTGTTCGGGACCGCGCCGGGCATGTTCGCCACGCAGTAGAAGACCGAGTCGTGCACCTGGTAGACCGGGTCCTGGTGGGTGGTCGGGTGCGAGTCCTCGAAGCAGCCGCCCTGGTCGATCGCGATGTCGACGAGCACCGAGCCCGGCTTCATCCGCTTGACCAGCTCGTTGCTGACCAGGGTCGGGGCCTTCGCGCCGGGGACCAGCACGGCGCCGATCACCATGTCGGCCTCGAGCACCGACTGCTCGATCGCGTAGGAGCTGGAGACCAGCGTCCGGATCCGGCCGCCGAACTGGGCGTCGATCTGCCGCAGCCGCGGGATGCTCAGATCAAGAACGGTCACCTCGGCGCCGAGGCCGAGCGCGATGGTCGCCGCGTTCACCCCGGAGACGCCGCCGCCGATCACGGTGATCTTGGCCGGGGCCACGCCGGGCACGCCGCCGGGGAGGACGCCGCGGCCGCCGCTGTTGCGCATCAGGCTGTACGCGCCGACCTGCGGGGCGAGCCGGCCGGCGACCTCCGACATCGGGGCGAGCAGGGGGAGGGAGCCGTCGGCGAGCTGGACCGTCTCGTACGCGATCGCGGTCGTCCCGCTGTGCATCAGCGCCTTGGTGCCCTCGGCGTCGGCGGCCAGGTGCAGGTAGGTGAAGAGGACCTGACCGGCGCGCAGCCGGTGGTACTCCTCGGCGATCGGCTCCTTGACCTTGAGGATCATGTCGGCCGCGTCCCACACCGCGTCGGCGTCCGGCAGGATCCGCGCGCCGGCTGCCACGTAGTCGTCATCGCTGATCGCCGAGCCGACCCCGGCGCCGGTCTGCACGAGAACCTCGTGCCCGTGGCGCACGGCCTCCACCACACCGGCGGGCGTGATGGCCACCCGGTACTCGTGGTTCTTGACCTCTTTCGGCACACCGATGTGCATGGGGATTTCCTTTCGCTCGGCGCCGAGGGGATGACGCCTTATGCCGTTAGAGTGAAACGATGTGCAGAGAGTGGGCAAGGCGAGCGAACAAGATTCTGTTCGTAACCTCGACAGCGCATTTTCTTCGCGGGACCCGCGTGTCATGACGGATCTGCCGAAGGATGTTCGAGGCCTGGATCACATCGATCTGGAGCTGCTGAGCCTGCTCCGCGCCGACGGGCGGATGCCGAACAACGCGCTGGCCGAACGCGTCGGCATCGCGCCGTCGACCTGCTTGACCCGGATTCGCCGGTTACGCGAGCTGGGCGCGATCCGCGGCTTTCACGCCGATGTCGATCCGGCCTGGATCGGCCGCCCGATCCAGGCGATGATCGCGGTCCGGATCCGGTCCGACGCCCGCGACGCGATCGGCAAGTTCGCCGAGTCGCTGGCCGGCATCCCCGCAGTCCGCGACGTCTACTTCGTCTCCGGCAACTACGACTTCCTGCTGCACATCGAGGCGGCCGACGTCGACGACCTGCGCACGGTCATCACCGAGCGGCTGAGCGGCACGCGCCTCATCGCCGGCACCGAGACCTACCTGATCTTCGAACACCGCCGCGGCAACTGACATCGTCGGCTCTGCACTCGACGGTCACCGCACATGTTGACGGTCAATGTGTATCAACATGTGTGGTGACTTGATTTGTCGTCAATGTTGATCCAGTCAACATGTCGGCTCAGTGGCCGCACCTCTTCGCGCTTGCTTTTGCACGTGGTCAAGCATGCCCGCCCGAACGCGGGGGACTGGACGCGGGCGGATGGGTGTTGGCCAGGGTGCGGTCGCCGCCGTAGTGGGACAGGACGCGCTTGTCCATCACCCGGTGCCACAGGGGTGGGACCAGGGCGAGCAGCAGCATCGTGGCGTACCCGGCCGGCAGCTGCGGGGAGACGTCGAAGCTGCGCAGGGTCTGGTAGCGGCGCAGCGGGTTGGCGTGGTGGTCGCTGTGGCGCTGCAGCTGGAAGAGGAAGACGTTGGTGGTGAGGCGGTCGCTGTTCCAGCTGTGCCGGGGGTCGACCTTCTCGTAGCGGCCGGCGGCGTTGCGCTGCCGCAGCAGGCCGTAGTGCTCCAGGTAGTTGACCGCCTCCAGGACGGTGAAGCCGACCACGGCCTGCAGCACCAGGAACGGCAGGACGGCCGGGCCGAACGCGACGGTCAGGGCGGTGAACAGCGCGACGGTCATCGCCCACGAGGTGAGGACGTCGTTGCGGGGGTGCCACGGGCTGCGCCCGCGCAGCCGGTGCCGCGATGTCTCCAGGTGCCAGGCCGAGCGCAGGCTGCCGGCGACGGTACGGGGCCAGAAGCGCCAGAACGACTCGCCGAGGCGGGAGCTGGCCGGGTCCTCGGGGGTGGCGACGCGGACGTGGTGGCCCCGGTTGTGTTCGACGAAGAAGTGCCCGTAGCCGGTCGGGGCCAGGGCGATCCGGGACAGCCAGCGCTCCGCCGACTCGCGCTTGTGGCCCAGCTCGTGGGCGGTGTTGATGGCGATGCCGTTGACCAGGCCGGCGGTCAGGACCAGGCCGGCGCCGGGGTGGGTGCGCCACGCGACGCAGGTGATCACCAGGGCGGCGTACTGCGCGGGCAGGAAGAGGTAGGTGATCCAGCGGTAGTACGGGGACGCCTGCAGGGCGGGGACCGCCTCATCGGGCGGGTTGGCGTGGTCGTCGCCGATCAGCACGTCGATGGCCGGGATGACGCCGAGGATGAAGACCGGGGTCAGCCACCAGGACCAGGACGATCCGGTGGCGGTGGCGAGCAGGAGCGCGGCGAACGGGAGGGCGGGCACGGCGAGGGCGAGCGGCCAGAGCGGTCGCTTCGGGTCCCGCCAGACAGCTGCGGTGACGTCCATGGATGAATGCTTTACATGGAGCGTCGATGTGTCAAGAGTTTTGCTTTACATTGGCGGTCGAGGTGTAAAGCTGAGGAGGCGGGTGAACACGTCGGCCAGGGCGGTGGCGGACTCCTCGGGCGAGGCGAGCGGGAGCATGACGTGGCTGATGGTGAGGCGGACGATGGCGTCCGCGGCCTGCGCCAGCACCGGCGGCTCGACGTCCGGGACGAATTGCGCGGCCCACTCCTCGATCACCGCGCCGGCCGTGGTGAGCACCGCGCCGGAGCGGGTGGTCAGGAACGGGAGCAACTCGTCGGCCTGGGCGGTGGGACCGGCCAGGATCTCGTGCACGAGCGGGTTGCCGGCGGCCTCCCGCAGGGTGTGCAGGATCGCGGCGTGGGCGGCCGCGTGGACGTCGGCGCCCCGGGTGAACAGCTCGGTCCGGACGTCGGCGACGAACCGGTCGACCTCGCGCAGGACCAGGGCCCCGGCCAGCCCGGCGCGGCCGTCGAACTCGTTGTAGACGGTCTGCCGGCTGACGCCCGCGGCCCGCGCGACCTGGGCCATGCCGACGTTCTTCCACCCGTGCGCGACGGTCAGCTCGCGGGCGGCGGCGATCAGGGCGTCGCGGAGCCGGGCGCGGCCGGTCTCCCGGTTTGTGGCGGTGGATTCCATCGGGGGCAGAGCTTAGCGAAGTCGGGGGCGGAGCTCAGCGAAGGCGGGGCGGGGCCAGGCGATCGGCGAGCATGTGGGTGGCGAACAGGTGGAAGCCGATCACCAGGGGAACCGTGATCGGGACGGCCAGGGCCAGGAAGAACGCGATGAGGTTGGTGGCCGACAGCGCCGCCACGCACTTGGGGTGGTTCCAGGACCAGCGGGCGGCGTCGCGCCAGGACCGTTCGGGGTCGCGGCCCAGGGCGGCCACGGTCAGGGCCGCGACGCCGGCGAACCAGATCGTGGCCAGGGTGGTCAGGGCCAGCAGCGGCGGGCCGCCGGGGACCCAGCCGCCGCGGACCGCGGCCAGGTCCAGGAGCAGGGCGGCGGCGGCCAGCAGGACCGGGAGCCCGGGGAGGACTCCGCGGCGGTAGACCCGCAGCAGGAGGCGCCCGGACGGGAGGCGCCCGTCCAGGTACCGGCCCCGGACCGCCGCCGAGGCGGTGACCAGCGCGGCCGGGGCGGTGATCAGCGGGAGGGCCAGGATGGTCGCGCCGATGCCGATCAGGGCCAGGTCGGTGGCGAGGGCCATCCGGTCCCGCCAGTCGGCCCGGGGTGGCGGCGCCTCCTCCGCGGGCCAGACGGGACCGGAGGCTTCCGCCGTACCCAATGATCGAAGCGACCTGGCGGAAAGCGGACCTGGACCGGTCATGGTCAGCCCTTCAGGCCGGTGGTGTTGATGCCCTCGACCAGCAGGCGCTGGAAGGCGACGAAGAACAGGAAGACCGGGGCCAGCGACAGTACGGACATCGCGAACATCGGGCCGACCGCGGACTGTCCGGTCGAGTCGATGAACAGCGTCAGCGCGACCGGCGCCGTGTACTTCGACAGGTCGGAGAGGTAGACCAGTTGGCGGAAGAAGTCGTTCCAGGTCCAGATGAAGGAGAAGATCGCCGTCGAGACCAGGGCCGGGCGGGAGAGCGGCAGGACCACGTAGCGGAAGATCGAGTACGGGCTGCAGCCGTCGATCTTCGCGGCGTCGTCGAGCTCGCGGGGGATGCCGCGCATGAACTGGACCATCAGGAAGACGAAGAACGCGTCGGTGGCCAGCAGGTGCGGCACGATCAGCGGGAGGTACGGCCACGGCCCGCCGACCCAGCCGAACGAACGGAACATCACGAACTGCGGCACGATCAGCACGTGGCTGGGGAGCAGCAACGTCCCGATCATGATGGCGAACCAGAAGCCGCGCAGCCGGAACCGCAGCCGGGCGAAGGCGTACGCGGCGAGCAGGCACGACGTGCAGTTCGCGACGACGGTGAGCGCCGCGACCATGAAGCTGTTCAGGAAGTAGCGCCCGAAGGCCACGTCGAAATGCGTCCAGCCGTCCGGGTAGTTCTCCGGCGTCCACTTCTCCGGCAGCACCGAGATGTTGTTCAGGATCTCCTCGGGCGCCTTGAACGAGGTGCCCAGCATCCACAGCAGCGGATACAGCACCAGGGCGGTGAGCAGCAGCAGCACCACCGGCCGGGCCAGTGAGCGCGGGGTGAACGGCCTGCGGCCGGCGGCCACGGTGACCATCAGTCGTCTCCGTCCGAGTAGTGGACCCAGAACCGGCCGGTGCGGAACAGCACCGCCGTGACCAGGCCGATCGTGATCAGGAAGACCCAGGCCATCGCCGAGGCGTAGCCCATCTCGTAGTTCGCGAAGCCGCGGATGTAGAGGTAGAGCGTGTACATCAGGGTCGAGTCGACCGGCCCGCCGGTACCGCCGGACAGGACGAACGCCGAGGTGAAGCCCTGGAAGCCGTGGATCGTCTCGAGGACCAGGTTGAAGAAGATCACCGGGGACAGCATCGGCAGGGTGACGCTGAGGAACTTGCGGAAACTGCCCGCGCCGTCCACCTCGGCCGCCTCGTACAGCTCGTTCGGCACCTGCTTCAGGCCGGCCAGGAAGATCACCATCGGGGCGCCGAACTGCCAGACGGCCAGCAGGATCAGCGTGCCGAGCGCGGTGCTCGGGTCGTTCACCCAGGCCTTGCCCTCGATGCCGAACCAGCCGAGCACCGCGTTCACCGAGCCGCCCCGGTCGAACAGGCTGTGCCACACCATCGCCAGCGCGACGCTGCCGCCGAGCAGCGACGGCAGGTAGAACAGCCCGCGGAACAGGCCGGAGCCCCGGAACGAGCGGTTCAGCAGCAGCGCCACGCCGAGCGCCGAGCCGAGCTTGAGCGGGGTGGCGATGAACGCGAACACCAGCGTCACCTTGACCGCGTGCCAGTAGGCCGGGTCGGCGGTGAACATCCGCTGGTAGTTCTTCAGCCCGATCCACTCCACATCGGACCAGGGCGTGAGGATGTCGTAGTTGGTGAAGCTCAGGTACAGCGACATCAGCATCGGGATGGCGGTGACCGCCATCAGTCCGAGCAGCCAGGGGGTCAGGAAGACGTATCCGGCACGACCGTCGCCGCGGTCCCGGGCGGACCGGCCCCGCCGCTGAACAGCGGCGGGACCGGACTGCGGGCGGTGCGACGTCGGCCGGGTGCCGACAGCCACTTCGCTCACCGGCTGATCGCGGCCTGGGCAGCGGTGAAGAACTGCTCGGCGGCCTTGGCCGGGTCGGCGGTGCCGAACTGCGCGGCCTCGGCCGCCTTGATCAGCTCGGTCTTGACCGTGGCGTGGCCCTTCGGCGGCACGCTCGGCGCCGGGCCGAACTTGCTGACCAGCTCGTCCTCCAGGGCGATCGAGGCCTTCATCGCCGGGTCGGTGGTGGTCGCCGAGACCGTCTTGCGGATGTCCAGGTTGGACGGCAGGCCCCGGTCGGTGCCGAGGATCTTGCCGGCGTCCGGGTCGTTGGCGAGGAAGTTGAGCACGTCGACCGCGGCGTCCTTGTGCTTGCTGCCGCGGTAGACCGAGAAGTACATCGAGGCGCGGGCCCACTGCGCGGACGGGTCACCCGGGTACGCCACCACGCCCAGGGTGTCCTTGGTGTTCTTCTGGATGTCCGGCATCTGGTTGGCCCACACCCAGGAGGTGAGCGCCTTGCCGGTGACGACCAGCTGCTTGGTGATGTCGGTGGCGTTGCCCTCGTGGATCACGTCGGCGGTCGGGGTGGCCTTCGCGTCCCGGGCGCCCTTCCACAGCTCGAACCACTTCTGCACGTCTTCCTTGGTGAAGCCGAGCTGGTTGCCGTTGTAGAACTGCTTGCCGTTCTGCCGCAGCCACACCCAGAACGCCTTGTAGTCGGCGCTCGGGTCCATCGTGCCGGCGGTCTTCGCGGCCGGGCCGGCCTTGACCGCCCAGGCGATGAAGGCGTCCCAGGTCATGCCGGTCGTGGGCGCCGCCTGCTTGGCGGCCTCGATCTTGGTCTTGTTGTAGACCAGGCCCTGGGTGTTCTCGCCCATCGCCATGCCGGCCAGCTTGTTGTCGACGACGCCGTACTTCCAGAGGCTCTCCGGGAACTTCGTCACGTCGAGCTTGCCCGAGTCCTTGTACTTGGTCAGGTCCTCGGTGACGTTGCGGGTCGCGTACTCCGCGAGGTAGTTGTCGTCGATCTGGAAGATGTCCGGCGCGCCGTCACCGGCGGTCAGCGTGGCCAGCTTGTCGAAGTAGCCCTGGTTGGCCTGCCAGGTGGTCTTGAACGTGACGTCCGGGTGCTTGGACGTGTAGAGGTCGAGCGCCTGCTGGGTGAGCTTGGCCCGGGCCTCGCCGCCCCACCAGAAGAAGGTGAGCTCGGTCTTGCCGGAGCTGCTGGAATCGTCGTTCCCGCCGCAGCCGGCCAGCGCCAGCGGCAGGACAAGGGCGGCGGCCATCAGGCCGCGCAACAAGATTCGGGGTGCGGACATGGGGATGGGTCACTCCTTGGCGTATGCGGCGACCTGAGCGGTGGTCGCGCCGGCCGGGGCGTACGGCCCGGGCCCGGTGGAGTTACGGATGACCAGATCGGTCCGGAGGCTGACCTGTCCGGTGGCGCCGTCGTCGCCCTGTTGAAGCAGCATGTCGACGGCGGCGCGCCCGGCGGCCGCGGTCGGGTTCGCCACGGTGGTGAGCGTGGGGCGGACCAGCGCGCTGGTCGCGATGTCGTCGAAACCGACGACGCTGATCTGCTCCGGGACGGCGACCCCGCGGTCCTGCAACGCCTGGAGCAGGCCGATGGCCATCAGGTCGTTGTAGGCGAGCACCGCGGTGGCGCCGGTGGCGAGCACCGCCTCGGTGGCGTCCGCGCCGGCCTGGGAGACCGGCACGTGTGGCCCGAGGACGGTGAGTTCCGCGCCGCCGGCCCGGGCGGCAGCCCCGGCGGCTTTGCGGATCTCCCGGTTGGTCCACGACCCGCGCGGACCGGACAGGTAGACGAGATGGCGGTGGCCCAGGTCGACGAGATGGCGGACGGCCGAGCGAGCGCCCGTGCCGACGTCCATCACCACCGCCGGAAGCCCTTCGATCAAGCGGTTCACGACGACCAGGGGCACCTCGCGGCGCAGCTGTTCTATCTGGTCGTCGCTCATCCGGGGACTGCAGAGCAGAATCCCGTCGACCTGCTTGGCCAGAGCCCGGACGAGGTCGGACTCGACGACCGGGTCCTCGTCGGTGTCCGCGACGAAGACGTGGTAGTCACGCCGCCGCGCGTGGGTCTCGGCCGCCTTGATCATGGGCGGGAAGAACGGGTTGGCGATATCGGCCACGATCAGGCCGATGTTGTGGGTCCGCCCGGTGATGAGAGCCCGTGCGGCCCGGTTCGGGCGGTAGCCCAGTTCCTCCGCGGTGGCCAGCACCCTGGTGCGTGTCTCGGGGTTGACCAGGTGCGGCGCCGAAAAGGTGCGCGACACCGTGGAGATGTGCACTCCGGACGCCTTGGCGACGTCCCGGATGGTCACTGCCACGGGGTCCCTCCCTTTCGGAATGTGATCCGGCTCTCTCTGGTGGAGCCATTAATGCAAACGGTTGCTGTCGTGTCAACGCCCTTCGATGTCCCTTCTGTTGCCGGAGCATCACGTAGATGGGGCAATCATGGACAAGTTTGGGTCACGCATTGACTTGCATCGTCATCTGCTCCCTAATCTGTTGCAAACGTTTGCCGAAGGAGGCGTCTTGATTCGCTACGCCCTCGTGGGGGCCGGCGCCCGGGCCGGGATGTTCATCCGGGCGCTCACCACCGACCACGCCGACGTCGCGCAGCTGGTCGCCCTGGCCGACACCAACCCGGCGCGCCCGATGGTCTACAAAAAACGCTTCAATCTCGACATTCCCGTGTACGCCGCCGCCGACTTCACCGAGATGCTCAAACGCGAGCGCGTCGACGTCGTGCTGGTCACCACCGTGGACCGCTACCACGAGCGGTACCTGGTGGCGGCGATGGAGGCCGGCTGCGACGCGGTGACCGAGAAGCCGATGACGACGGACGTCGCCTCGTGTCGGCGAATCTTGGAAACTTCCCGTCGCACCGGGCGAAATGTCCGGGTTACCTTCAACTACCGCTACAACCCGCTGCACGAGGCGGTCAAACGAGAGCTCGCTCAGATCGGCGAGGTCGGCTCGGTGCACTTCGAGTGGCTGCTCGACGTGCGGCACGGGGCCGACTACTTCCGCCGCTGGCACCGCGAGAAGGTGAACTCCGGCGGCCTGCTCGTGCACAAGGCCGGCCACCACTTCGACCTGGTCAACTGGTGGCTCGACGACGCGCCCGACACGGTCTTCGCGGCCGGGCGGCTGTTCTTCTACGGCGAGCCGGGCCGGCGGCACGGATACGCCCGCGACTACGACCGGGCGCACGGCGCCGCCGCGGCCGAGGGCGACCCGTTCGCGCTGCGGATGGCCGACGAGCCGGCGATGCGCGAGCTGTACCTGGAGGCCGAGCAGCACGACGGCTACCACCGCGACCGCAACGTCTTCGCGCCCGGCGTGACCATCGAGGACGACATGGCGGTGCTGGTCCGCTACGCCAAGGGCGCTTCGATGAGCTACCACCTCACCGCGTACGCCCCCTGGGAGGGCTACCGGGTGATGTTCAACGGCAGCCGGGGCCGCCTCGAACTGGAGGTCGTCGAGACCGACCACGTCGCGCCGTCCGCCGCCGCCGGGGTGAAGGGCGAGCCCGGCTCGCTCTCCACCGCCGAGCAGGGCTGGCGGAAACTCCTGGTCCGGCCGTTCTGGGCGGCGCCGCGTGAGATCACTGTGGACGGGTACTCCCGGCAGGGGCACGGTGGAGCTGACGTGCGCATGCTCGCCGACCTGATCCGGCCGGACGCGCCCGCCGACCCGCTCGGGCGCACCGCGAATGCCGTGGACGGCGCCCGTGCCCTGCTCACCGGCCTGGCCGCCAACGAAAGCCTGGCAACCGGACAGGCCGTCCGCGTGCAAGACCTCCTAGATCCCGAGGAGATTCGGTGACACAGCTTTTCCCCGCTGAGGCTACCCAGCGGCAGATCGCGCGCGAGCTCTACGCCCACGCCCGTGACCTGCCGATCATCAGCCCGCACGGTCACGTCGACCCGGCGCTGCTGGCGAACGACGAGCCGTTCCCCGACCCCGCCCGGCTGTTCGTGGTGCCCGACCACTACGTCACCCGGATGCTGAACAGCCAGGGCATCCCCCCGTCCCGGCTGGGCGTGCCGAGCGTCGACGGCAGCGAGGTGGAGACGGACGGGCGGGCCATCTGGCGGTTGCTCGCGGCGAACTGGCACCTGTTCCGCGGCACGCCGTCCCGGCTCTGGACGGAGAAGGTCTTCGCCGAGGTGTTCGGGATCTCGGCCGCGTTCAACAGCGGGACCGCCGACGAGATCTACGACGAGATCTCCGCGCGCCTGGCCGAGCCGGAGTACCGGCCGCGGGCGCTGTTCACCCGGTTCAACATCGAGGTGCTGGCCACCACCGAGAGCCCGATCGACGACCTGGCGGTGCACGCGAAACTCGCCGCCGACGGCTGGGGCGGCCCGGGCGGGCGGGTGATCACCACGTTCCGGCCGGACAACCTGGTCGACATGGAGTGGGCCGGCTGGGCCCACCGGGTCGCCGAGCTCGGCGCGCTGACCGGGCACGACGTGGGCACGTACCCCGGATTCCTGGCCGCCCTCAAGGCCCGCCGCGAGCTGTTCGTCGCGGCCGGCGCGACCAGCTCCGACCACGGCCACCCGACCGCGGCCACCGCCGACCTCTCGCCGGCCGACGCGGCGCTGCTCTACCGCAAGGGCCTCGGCGGCGCCGCCGACGCCGGTGACGCGGAGACGTTCCGGGCGCACATGCTCGTCGAGTTCGCCGCGATGTCGCTCGACGACGGCCTGGTCATGCAGCTGCACCCGGGTTCGGTGCGCAACCACAACCGGTCGCTGTACGACCGGCACGGGCGCGACGTCGGCGGCGACATCCCGTCCGGGACCGAGTACGTCCGGGCGCTGCGCCCGCTGCTGGACCGGTTCGGCGACGACCCCCGCCTGCGGATCGTGCTCTACACGCTCGACGAGACCGCGTTCACCCGGGAGCTGGCGCCGCTGGCCGGCGGCTACCCGGCGCTCTACCTCGGCGCGCCGTGGTGGTTCCTGGACAGCCCGGAGGGGCTGCGCCGGTTCCGCGAGACGGTGACCGAGAGCGCCGGCTTCTACAACACCGCCGGGTTCGTCGACGACACCCGGGCGTTCTGCTCGATCCCGGCCCGGCACGACGTCGCCCGCCGGATCGACGCCGGATACCTCGCGCGGCTGGTCGCCGAGGAGCGGCTGCCGCTGGACGAGGCCGCGGAGACCATCGCCGACCTGGCGTACCACCTGCCGAAGAAGGTCTTCCGGCTGGACGGATCGGAATGACGGTGACCACGATGCTCGGCCTCGCCGCCCTGCCCGGGCTCGCGCCGGAAAGCCGTCCGGCGGTGCGCCCCGGCGACGTCCGGCCCGGGGTGCTGCACCTCGGGCTCGGTGCGTTCCACCGCGCCCACCAGGCCGTCTACACCGAGAACGCGGTCGCGGCGTCCGGCGGGGACTGGGGGATCGTCGGGGTCGCGCCGCGCTCCCGGGAGGTCCTCGACCAGTTGCGCGCGCAGGACCGGCTGTACAGCGTGCTCACGGTCGGCGGCGAGGGCGGGGACCATGCCCGCGCGGTCGGGATCCTGTCCGATCTGGGGCATGTCGCCGGGGATCCGTACGGCGTCCTGGCGGCGATCGCCGACCCCGGGATCCGGATCGTCTCGCTGACCGTGACCGAGAAGGCGTACCGGCTCGGCCCGGACGGGAAGCTGCTGCTCGACGACGACCTGCGGGCGCAGCTGACCGGGCAGGCGCCGCCGACCAGCATTCCGGCGCTGCTGGCCCGGGCGCTGCTGGTGCGCGAGGCGCCGCTGACCGTGCTGTGCTGCGACAACCTGCAGGGCAACGGGCCGCGGATCCGGGGGATGGTCACCCAGGCGCTGGAGGTGGCCGGGGCGGCGCTGCCGGACCACGTCGAGTTCCCGGCCACCATGGTGGACCGGATCGTGCCCGCCACCAGCGCGGACCACCTGCGGCGGGCGGCGGCCGCGCTGGGCGCCGCGGATCGCGTGCCGGTGGTCGCCGAGCCGTTCCACCAGTGGGTGATCGAGGACCGGTTCCCGGGTGGGCGACCGGACTGGGCCGCCGCCGGGGCGATCATGACCACCGACGTGGCGCCGTGGGAGACGCTCAAGCTGCGCGCGCTGAACTCGGTGCACTCGGCCTGCGCGTACCTCGGGGCGCTGGCCGGCTGCGAGATGATCGCCGAGGCGCTGGAGCTGCCCGGGATGGGGACCGTCCTGCGGCGCTTCCTGGCCGAGGACATCGCGCCCACCTTCGAGCCG
The DNA here is from genome assembly GCF_019704555.1 of Actinoplanes sp. L3-i22. Classification (NCBI taxonomy): domain Bacteria; kingdom Bacillati; phylum Actinomycetota; class Actinomycetes; order Micromonosporales; family Micromonosporaceae; genus Actinoplanes; species Actinoplanes sp. L3-i22. The sequence goes on along the minus strand of NZ_AP024745.1, from coordinate 8,490,232 downwards.
CCGGCCGGGGTCACCGTGCGGGACTACGGCGAGACCGCGCTGCAGCGCTTCGCGAACCGGGACCTCGGGCACCGGACGATCCAGGTGGCGATGGACGGCACGCAGAAGCTGCCGCACCGGCTGCTCGGGACGATCGCCGACCGGCGCCGGGCCGGTGCGGTGCCGGTCTGGGGGGCGCTGGTGCTCGCCGGGTGGATGCGGTTCGCCCGGGGGTACGCCGACGACGGGTCGGCGCTGTCGCTCGACGATCCGCTCGCCGGGCGGATCCGGGAGGTGCTCGCCGGGGCGCCGGACACCCCGGACGGGCTGGTCGGGGCGTTGCTCGGGCTGACCGAGGTGTTTCCTCCGGAGCTCGCCGGCGACACCGGGCTGCGGGCCGAGCTGGTCCGCTGGTCGGGGGAGCTGGCGCGGCACGGGGCGGCGGCGACCGTTGCGGCGGCCGCGCAATGACCCCCAGGGTGGCGTTGATCGGGGCTGGGGGGCACGGGCGTTCGCATCGCCGTACGCTCAAGGATCTTGAAGGTCGTGGGGTTCTGGCGATCGCGGCGTTCTGCGATCGGAGTCCGGTCGAGCCCGAGCCCGGGGTGCCGTTCTTCGACGATCATCGGGCGATGCTCGCGGCGGTCCAGCCGGACGCGGTGATCATCTGCACGCCGCCGCACACGCACCTGCCGATCGCGCTGGACTGCCTGGCCGCCGGGGCGGATCTGCTGCTGGAGAAGCCGCCGGTGACCACGCTCGCGGACCATGCCGAGCTGGTGGCGGCGGCTCGCGGGCGCCGGGTGCAGGTCGGGTTCCAGGCGCTCGGGTCGGCGGCGCTCACGTCGTTCCGCGCGGCCGTTCCCGCGGACGCGCCGCTCGTCTCCGCGGCCGGGGCCTGGTGGCGGCCGGACACCTACTATCAGCGGGCGCCGTGGGCCGGGAAGCAGTCGGCGTTCGACGGGGCGCTGGTCAACCCGTTCGCGCACGCGCTGATGCAGGCGCTCGCGGTGGCGGACGGGTTCGAGCCGGTGCTGATGGAGCTGGAGCGGTACCGGACCCGGGAGATCCAGACCGATGACTGTACGTTCCTGCGGCTGACCGATGCTGACGGGCGGCGGGTGGTCGCCGCGGTGTCGCTGGCGTCCGCGGTGTTCGTCGCCGGGGAGATCCGGGTCGGGGAAGCGGTGCTGGAGTACCCGACGGACCGGATCCGATTGGCCGCCGACGCCATATTTACCGAAATTTACGGTCGAATCGGGCTTCTCGGCAATCTGCTGAGCGACGAGCCCCTGGTCGTGCCGCTGGAACGGACCCGGGTCTTCACCGCCGTCGCCGAGGCGATCGTCGCCGGACCCCCGCCCGAGCCGATCGTCACGAGCACCCCGCACCCCGACGGCGGCGGCATGACCCTGCCCGGCGTCGACGAACTGGTCCGGCAGGTCGCCGCCACCGGCCTCCTGCCGTCCGAAAGTGACATCCCCTGGGCGGTCCCGCCGCACCGGGTGCCCATCGAGCAGAAAGGAGTGACCCGTGCGCAAGCTGAGCATCGCTGAGCTCGAAGCCCACCACCGCGGACCGACGTTCACCAGCGTTCTGCCCGGTCACGTCGTACAGAAGGGCGGTTTCCGGGTTTATGCCGAACCGAACTTCCGCACGCACGACGAGCCCGGGCGGCACGTGCACACCGTTCCCGAGATCTTCGTGATCGTGCAGGGAAGCGGCGTGATCGAGGTCGACGGGGCCGAGGTCGAGAAGTTCCGGGCGGGCGAGGCGGTGCTCTTCGAGCCGGGTGAGGACCACCACCTGATCAGCCGGAGTGATCAGCCGCTGATCTTCGTGTGGATGCACCTGGAGCCGTCCCCCTCGCTTTTGGAGTGATCCATGCCTCGAAGAACCGCTCTCGCGGTGACGTTCGGCCTCCTCCTGGCCGGCGTCGCCACCGTCCCCGCCTCCGCCGCCCCACCCACGACGCCGGCCGCCGCCCGGGAGGTCCTGCCCGCGAACGACGGGTGGGGTGCCGGCACCACCGGCGGATCGGCCGCCGCCGACGACCACGTCTACGTCGTCCGGACCCGTGACGAACTCGCCACGGCCCTGGCCGCCACCGACACCGCACCCCGGATCGTGCTGGTCGCCGGCACCCTCCGGCCGGACGGCGACTGCGCCTCCTACGCCGATCCGGACTACTCGCTCGACGCGTTCCTCGCCGCCTACCAGGGCGTGACCGCGAAACCGACCGGCCCGCTCGAGGACGCCCGGGTCCGGTCGGCCAAGACCCAGGCCGCCGACGTGCAGCTCAAGGTGCCGTCCAACACCACCATCTTCGGCCTGGCGAACGCCCGGCTGGTCGGGCTCAACCTGCTGGTCTCCACCGCGGACAACGTGATCATCCGCAACCTGCGGCTCGAGGACGCGGCCGACTGCTTCCCGCTCTGGGACCCGACCGACGGCGCGGCCGGGAACTGGAACTCCGCCTACGACCTGATCACGCTCACCGGGGGCACGCACGTCTGGGCCGACCACAACACGTTCAGTGACGGGAACAATGTGGACTCGGCGCAGCCGATCTACTACGGGCGGCCCTATCAGGTGCACGACGGGGCGCTCGACGTGATCCGGGCGTCGGACCTGGTGACGATCTCCTACAACGTCTTCCAGGAACATGACAAGACGATGCTGATCGGCTCGACCAACACGGTCGGCGCGGATGTCGGCAAACTGCGGGTCACCGTGCACCACAACAAGTTCGCCAATATCGGGCAGCGGGCGCCGCGGGTCCGGTTCGGTCAGGTGGACGTCTACGACAATTACTACTACGAGACCGACGAGGACTTCTATCAGTACTCGTGGGGGGTCGGCGTCTATTCGGCGATCTACGCGGAGAACAATTTCTTCCTGCGTAGCGCCGACATTCCGCTGGACGCCGTCGTCTACAACTGGGGCGGCCCCGCGATGACCGAGAAAGGGTCGCTGACCAGGGTCGGCACCGGCAAGGTCACCGCGGTCAACTTCCTGGACGAATACAACGCCACGCACGATCCGGATCTGGGCACGGACGCGGGCTGGACACCGGCATTGCGCGCCGGGTCGCTCACCCCGACCGCTCAGGTGCCGGCCGTCGTCAATTCCTCGGCGGGCGCCGGGCGTCTCTGCTGACGCTTTTCATCGGAACGGACCGCCTGTCTGCCGCGCGGCGTGGGCGGTCCGTTCCGGCTTCATTCTTGCTTCGGTACGGATCGATCACCGGAACAGCAGCACCAGCGCCGCCCGTCCGCGATCCCGCGAGCAATTCCCGGTGCCGGGCACGCCCGGCGTGCGCCGGGCGTGGCCGGTCGCCTGCGTGGCCTTTGCCGGTGCCGGCCCTATCCGCGCAGGACGGTGAGCAGGTCCTTCAGGACCGCGGTCACGTCGTCGGTGTGCTTGGCGAGGTCGGCGTCGGTCTTGACCCGGTCCATCGGGAACATCGCCATGACCGTGGCGTTGCGGTCCCAGGTGGTCGCCTGCATGGTGCCGTTCTCGACGACGACCACGGCGCCCTCGCCGACGCCGCTGAGCTCGGTCCCCGGCCGCTCGTCCTTCCGGGCGTCCGCCAGGTCCTTCCCGGCCACCTCGGCCGGCGTCTCGTCGCCGTCCTCCTTGTCGATCATGTAATTCACCATGATCCGCGCGGTCGGGCCGGTGCCGCCGTAGACGCAGCTCGCGGCGTAGAGCATCTTCGCGTCCGTCTCCAGGCGCGTGTCGAAGACACCGTCCTTGACGCCCGCGAAGGCCGGCGCGGTCAGCGGGGCGCAGGTCTTGCCGATCCCGCTCCACCGCCCGTTGACCGGCGTGGTCGAGGTGCCGGTCGGGCCGTCGGCGTTCGCCGGCCCGCCCGTGCCGCAGCCGCTCAGCAGCGCCACGCCCAGCGCGGTGGCGACCCACCGGCGCGAATTCCGTCCCATGTACCCGTCCCCCATGAAGTCCAAGATCGACTGATCGTCGCACAGCCGAAATACGCTGCGGCAATGCGGCCGCAGCGCTGGGATGGACGTCATGATCACGCTGCGCGCGGTGGTGGAGCTGAACGGCCCGCGAACCTGGCTGGAACTCGACGGGAAGTGCTCACCCGAACCGTTCGTGAACAGTGGGGTCAGGCGGTTTCGTAGGAGCGGCGGACGTTGGTGAGGATGCCGGCCCGGAGGTCGGGGTCGGTGATCCAGAACGTGACGCTGACCACCTCGCCCCACCGGGTGCCCTCCTCGGCCTCGACCTGCAGGAGCGGGCGGTGACCGGTCACGTGCGGGCCCTGTTTGTCCGGGTGGCCGAGCAGGCGGTGCCGGGGGGCGGGCAGCAGCGGGGAGATGTCCTCCCAGAGGTCGATCATCTCGACGGTGTCGGCGTCCACGGCCGTGCCGGTGTGCTCCCAGCTGGGCAGGGCGGCCAGCGGGACCGGGTGCAGGGGGAGCGGCGGGATCGTGCGGCGGCGGGGTGGGAGCGGGGCGACCGGGGCGTTGGCCACGTGCAGGACCCGGCAGCCGTCGTCACCGTCGGTTCCGGCGTACGGGGCGGTGAAGTCCTCGTCGTGGAAGAACAGCAGCCGGCCCTCGGCGGAGAACGGCCAGGCGTCGCCGAGCAGCTCCGCGGCCTCGGTGCAGTCGATCTGGGCCAGCATCAGCATCGGCGTGCCCTGGTAGGCCGGCCAGGCGAAGGCCGCCACCGACGGGTCGCCGCCGAACGCGCTCCAGCCCTCGTCGGCCGGCGTGTAGCCGAGCGAGGGGCGGGCCATGTCCAGGTAGGCGTTCGCGGTCTCCGGGGCGAGACGGGTGCGGACGATCGCGCGGACCTCGGCAGGCAGATTCATGGTCGACGAGTCTGACACAGAGTCACGGTCGGTACGTAACTTTCGGTGACCGCGGCCACATCCGGGGGCGCGGGGGAAGAACGCGGGAACCGCGGGACCGCGGTGGGTGAGCCGGGGCTCGGCCGGCGGCGCATGGGCGGCCCGGCACCGGCTGGGCGTCGCGGAGGAGACAGCGGGCGAGGGGTGTGCGGTTGTGGGGTTGTGGCGCCGTACCGGAAAAGGTTTTTGGTAGGAAAGAAACCTGCAAGATGATCTCCGGAGCGCGCCCCGCGGCGGGGTTTTGGCAGGTCAATGGTGGTCACCCGGGTAAGCCTGATAAGTGGCACCTTAAGCGCGCGACCCCTTGTTTCTTAAGTTTTTCTTTAGATCGATCCGCCTTGGGAGCGTTCCCGTAAGGACGTGGTGAGACGCGATCGAACAGGAAGGCAACACAATGAAGCGCTACCGGAGTAACGCGGGAGGATCCAACGTCCGGCGCTGGCGGGTAGCCGGCATCGCGGGCGTCGCGGTGGCCCTGGTCGGTGTCGGACTCGGAGTGGCGAACGCGGCCACCTCCGCGGCCGCACCGACGGTGAACTGCCCGCAGGTCGCGCCGCAACTGCCGGCGATCCCCGCCACGGCCAAGGCCGAGGTGGAGCGGAACCTGGCCCTGCTGAACACCCAGATCCAGGAGGCCAACAAGCGCCTGGCCACCAGCCAGGGCGAGGGTGGCGCCAACTTCATCCAGAACGCGATCCTCGGCCCGCTGAAGGACAAGCGCGCGTCCACGATCGACCGGATCGCGATCTCGATCGGCCGGACCGCGGCCAAGCCGAACCTGCCGGTCGACTCGCTCGCGACCTGTGGCCTGAACCAGAACGGCGGCGGCAACGCGGCGCCCGAGCCGACCGCGGTGGCCGACGCCCCCGCCGCCGGCGCCACCTCGGCCGCGGCCGGTGCCGCGACCGGCGTGCCGACCGTGAACTGCCCGAACGTGAGTGACACGCTCCCGGCCGTGCCGGCCTCGGCGCAGGCCGAGATCGAGCGGAACCTGGCACTGCTCAACACCCAGATCCAGGAGGCCAACAAGCGCCTGGTCACCAGCCAGGGCGAGGGTGGCGCCAACTTCATCCAGAACGCGATCCTCGGCCCGCTGAAGGACAAGCGGTTCGCGACGATCAACCGGATGGAGACCGCGATCGGTCGCGCCGCCGCGAAGCCGGACCTGAACGCCGAGGGCCTCTCCACCTGCACGCTGAACGCGAACGGCGGCGGTAACCCGGCGCCGGAGAACACCGCGGTCCAGGCGCAGGACCCGGCCGTCGCCGCGTCCGCCGCCGCTGCCGCGGCCGGCACGATCAGCTGCCCGGACGTGACCATCAACGTGGCGATCCCGGCGTCCGCGCAGGCCGAGATCGACCGCAACCTGGCCCTGCTCCAGACCCAGATCGACGAGGCGAACAAGCGCCTGGTCAGCAGCCTCGGCCAGGGCGGCGTGAACTTCGTGCAGAACGCGATCCTCGGCCCGCTGAAGGACAAGCGGTTCGCGACGATCAACCGGATGGAGACCGCGATCGGTCGCACCGCCGCGAAGCCGAACCTGAACGCGGAAGGCCTCTCCACCTGCAAGGTCGTCAAGTAACACGCGTCTGTGGAAGGGGCCCTTCGGGGCCCCTTTTGCGTTGGGCGAGACCGGAAGGGCGGATTTCACGGCACGACCGAGATCCCGGAAAAGCAGAACCCCGGCGGCGATACCCGCGAGGGGCAGAGGCGGACCGGGGTCTTCGTCGAGAAGTCTACCGCCGCGCGTGCGGCGGTGATCTGGCCACGGCGATGTCGTTGTATCAGTGGAACGCCGAGGTCTCGGCCGCCCTCGGCACCACGCTCGGGCATGTCGAGGTGCGGCTTCGCAACGCGTTGCACGACGAACTGAGCGCGTGGTCGGCGCAGCGGCTCACCACGAGCCGATGTTCAATCGGCCGCTGGCCGAGGTTCAGGAGACCGCGCTGCGGGTCGCGGGGTGGATCTGTCCGGTGACGCGTCAGTGGATCGAGGAGCGCTGTGGGGTGCCGGCACTGCTGGCCGGGCGGCCGGGCTAAGTGGTGAGCTCGCGGTAGGCGGTGAGGACTGCGGAGGTGTGGTCGGCCAGGTCCTGGGCTTCGGTGTTCGCGGGTGGGGTCGGGGTGCCGAGCAGGTAGTCCGAGTTGCGCAGGGCCGCGCGGGCGTTGGCGAGGGCGCGCTCCCGCCGTACGAAGGAGTCGGTCTCGTCGGCCAGGCGGGTCAGGTGGGTGATCCGGGTCGCGGTCTCGGTGTCCAGGTCCTTGAGGTGGGCGCGGGCCTGGTCGGCGCGGGCGGCCAGCTCGGCGCGGATCGGGCTGGTGCGCGGGACGTCCGGGTCGACCTCGATCAGCTGCTCCCAGGTGAGCCGCACCCGGTCGCGGGACATCAGCAGGTCGGCGAGTTCCCAGATCGCCTGGGCCAGCCGTGGGCTCGGGTCGGCCAGGCCGACGTGGCCGCTCAGGGCCGGCCAGCGGTCCATCGTGAGGATCGCGGCGTCGACGGCGCGGCGCAGGTCGACGCGGTCGTCCTCGTGGACGACGAAACGGTAGTCGGACGGGGAGCGGCCGAACAGGCGCCAGCCCGCGGTGCGCGGGACGTCGAAGGAGACCCGGAGCTGGCCGTGCATCTCGGGGCGGGGGCGCAGCACGACGATCGAGCCCATCGCGAGCTCGTCGCAGGGCACCGAGGAGGCCGGCGCCCGGAGCCCGACGACCGTCTCGCGTACTCCTTCGGCCATGTACACCCGCACACCGGAAATTCTGCACGGCCGCGGCAACCGAGCACAGTGCACGGGGATGAATCGCAGCGCGCGGAGGGTGACAGAAGATCCGATCATGGCCGATGGCGCGGGAGCATACGGATAGCGATCGGATAGCACCGCAGCCGCGTGGCATTTCGCGTGCGACCCCGGATACGTGATAGAAATCCGCGTTCGCAAGAATGCCCCGACGACGAGGAGGGCCCGCGGTGCCAGGCAGCGCACGCACGATCACCGGCAGCAGCGTGATCGTCTATCTCGCGGTCAGCCTGCGGTCCCGGCTCCGGGCGCACGCGGTCGCGACCGGCCGATCGCACACCCAGATCGTGTTCGACGCGCTGAACGACACGCACCCCCGGCTGGCCGAACTCACCGGCACCCCGATGCCCGAGGACGGCCTTTTCGTGGCCCAGCGTTCCGGCCGCCGCCAGCACCGGGAGGACCGGGTGCAGGTGTCGATCCGGCCGAACCCGGAGAACCTGGCCGTGATCGACGGACTGGCCGGCCGGCACACCACCGGTAACCGGTCCGCGCTCATCGCGGCCGCACTCGACGCGTACCTTCCGGTTCCTATGAAGGGCCTCCCCGCATGAAGCAGTTGAACGAACAGATCGCCAACTTCTGGACGGACTACGCCGCGATAGCGTCGCTGGCCGGCGGTCTGCTCGGCGTCCTCCTCCTGATCAGCTTCGGGATCTGGGCGAAGCGATCGGGCAAGCCGCTGCGCCCGATCGCGCTGTCGTTCAGCATGAACCTCGCGCTGCTGCTCAACGCCGAGGGCATGTGGGTGATCGCGACCGAACAGCTGCACCTGCCGAAGGTGTTCGCGGTGCTGGTCTTCGCGGTCTTCGAGATCTGCTTCCTGACCGCCACCTCGCTCGCCGCCGAGCAGTACCGCAACACCTCGGTGTACGACGAGGACGGCAAGATCGTCACGCCCGGTCACCCCGGGCCGATGCTCTGGATCGCCGCCCTGATCGCCGCGGTCTCCGGCATCATCGTCGCCAGCAACGCGGTCACCGGCACCGAGAAGCTGCTGCGTCTCGCCGTGCCCTGCGTGATCTTCCTGATGTGGTGGGCCGCGCTGACCGCGGCCGGGCAGCGCGTCCGTCGCGGCCGGTTCGCGTACAGCCCGCGGCGTCTCGCCGAGCGCTGGGGCTGGCTGATCCCGGACGACGACCCGGACCTGGAGCGGATGGCGAACGAGCGCCAGATGCGTCGCATGGTGGTGAACCACCACCGGGTGAGCTCGGGCCGCTGGCCGAAGTCGTGGTGGCGCAGCCGGCTGCTGAAGGACGCGCGGACCGCCGGCGAGCCGGTGGTGGACGACGTGGTCGAGCAGTTGGCCCGGATCCAGCGGGTGATGGACCTGCTCGTCCCGGGCAGCGTGCCGGCCGTGCTGGCCGCGGCCCGGCCGGTCGCGCCGGCCATCGAGGCCGCGGCCGCCGAGCCGGCCGTGCCGAACGGTGCGACGACCCGGCCCGCGCAGCCGGTCCAGCCGATCCAGTTCGTGCCGCCGGCCACCGCGGCCGCCCCGGCCGCGGGTGTGCCGGTGTCGCCGACCGTGGCGCAGCTCGCCGCCTGGGTGAACTCGACCGCGGAGACGCCGGTCGTCGCGCCGGGCTCGTCGCTCGGCGAGCGGCTGGCCGCCGCGGTCACCCCGGAGGAGCTGCTCGGCATGCCGGCCCCGGCCGCCGCCGAGGTCCCGAACCAGCGTCGCCCGGCGGAGGAGGCCACGCCGCCCGGCGCGGTTCCCGCGGTCCTCGGCTCGATCCCGGCGCCCCGGCCGTTCGTCACCACCAACCCGGTCCCGCAGATCCCGACTCCGGCCAACGGCACCAACGGGTCGAACGGGTCGAACGGCGCGCACCACGCCAACGGCACCAACGGGACCGGCACCAACGGCACCAACGGCCAGGCGGCGATGCCGTCCTGGGCGAGCACCCCGACCGGCGCCCAGCGCGCGGTCAACATCGTCGGCTCCCCGTGGTGGCGCCTGGCCGTCGAGCGCCTGGCCCGCCTGGTCGCCGCCGAGATCACCCCGGACAACCTGTCCGAGATGACCTATCCGCGGATGGCCGAGCTGGTCAAGAACCTGGCCCCGCGGGTCGGGGACCTCGGCGAGGGCGTGGTCCGCTCGTTCGTCAACGACTACGTGCGGGAGATGAACGGCGAGCCGGGCGACGCCGCCTACCCGTGGCGTGACCTGCTGCCGGACCCGGTGACCGTGACCGTCGGCTCGGCCGCCTGGATGCAGGAGATCGAGGACCTGCGGGCCGCTCTCGTCGAGGAGATGGAGGGCGGCGAGGAGGTGGATCCGCGCGAGCTGGCGACGATGCTCAAGCCGAGCGTGCCGCGTCTGGACGACGAGACCGTCCGCGAGTTCGTCAACGACTACGTCTCCGCGCTCGGTGGTCAGCCGACCAGCGGCGAGCAGCCGTGGCAGCACCTGCTGCCCCGGCCGCAGGGGGGCCGTGGACCGAGCGACGAGGAGATCCTCGAGCAGTTCGGGCCGCAGCTCTACGAGCACCTGCGGACCAACGGGAAGCTGACCCGCTACCGGGTCACCGCGATGACCGGGGTGAAGAGTCCGGCGCGGGCCGACCGGATCAAGGCGATCATCGAGGACCAGGCCGCGGAGAGCACGCCGGCCTGATCCGTCCGTACCTCGAAAGCGGTCCTGGAAAATGCATCCGGGGCCGCTTTCGTCGTCAGTCCAGCAGCCAGCGCAGCAGGTCGTGGCCGTAGGGCGAGGCCGCGAGCAGCACCAGCGCCAGCCAGATCGCGGTGAGGACGGCGATCCCGGCGAAGGCCCGCCGGTCGCCGCGCCGCCAGGTGTGTGGGAGCGTGGCCGCGCCGATGAGCAGCATGGCGATCCCGAGCGGGGAGACGAACCAGGCGATCAGCCGGCAGATCCCGAAGACCCAGACCAGCGGGTTCCACACCGCGTCCGGGCCGGGCAGCGCGTCCTTCGGGTCGCCGAGCCGTTCGAGCCCGGGATGCAGGATCGCGCCCGCGTCCCCGGCCTGAATAGCAGACAAGATCAAAATCCCGAAACTGCCGATTAGGTACGCGATGAGCACCGCGCCCAGCGTCCAGAAGACCGCCCGCCCAGCGGCCGCCGGCGCCTCCTCACGAACCCGGTCCACGTCGGTCACCCGGGCAATGTACCCGCGTCGCGCCCGGTTCGCCGTCCGGCAGGTCAGGCAGGTTCGGCGCAGCTGTCGCGCCAGATGATGTCGGCGGCGGCCGGCTCGGAGAGCGGCCCCGCGTCGTCGCCGAGGGCCAGGGCCATCGCCCGCTCGCCCATCCCGACCAGCGGCAGCCGGACCGTGGTCAGCGTCGGCGTCATGTCCCGGGCGATCGGCATGTCGTCGAAGCCGGTCACCGAGATCTGGCCGGGCACCGCGATGCCCCGCGCGCGCAGGGTGGCGAGCGTGCCGACCGCCATCGAGTCGTTCAGGGCCAGGATCGCGGTCAGCTCCGGTGCGGCGGCGAGCAGCTCGGCCGCCGCGGCGGCGCCGCCGTCCCGGGTGAAGTCGGCGTGCACGATGCGTTCCGGCGGCAGCGGGACGTCCAGCTCGGCGGCGGCCCGCCGGATGCCGGAGAGCCGGTCGGTGGTGGTGGTCAGGGTGCGCGGGCCGGCGATCACGCCGACCCGGCGGTGGCCGAGGCCGAGGACGCGACAGCCCAGCGCGTACGCCCCGGCCTCGTTCGCCGGGAGCACCGCGCTGCCGACCAGCTCGTGCCGGCCGATCACGGCGACCCGGCCGCCGCCCTGCTCGTACGCGTTCAGCTCCCCGTTGAGCCGGGCGGTGAACTCGTCGTCGTGGTAGCCGGAGCCGGCCAGGATCAGCGCGTGCACCTGCTGGGCGCGCAGCAGCGCGACGTAGGCCAGCTCCCGCTCCGGCTCCCGGTAGCTGTTGCAGATCACCAGGAGCCGGTCGTGCGCCGCCGCCTGCCGTTGCAGGCCACGGGTGATCTCGGCGAAGTACGGATCGGACACGTCGTGCACGATCACGCCGACCGCGGACTTGCGCGGGCGGGCGACGTTCTGCGCGTGCGCGTTCGGCACGTAGTGCAACTGGGCGACGGCGGCCTGCACGCGCTCCCGGAGCTCCGGCGCGACCTTCTTGGCGCTGTCGTTGATCACGCGCGAGACGGTGGCGGGGGAGACCCCGGCCAGCCGGGCGACATCTGCCAGGGTGACCGCCATCCGCACAGCATAGAGACAGCGGAGGCGCAGCGTGGCGGCGCCACGGGCGTGATCGATGTCGTACGGCGGAAATCGTCTTTTGATCGTGAAGTTTGCGGACGCTCAGCGACCGAGCAGGGCCAGCGTGCCGACCACCCGGTTGGCGAAGCCCCACTCGTTGTCATACCAGGCGACGACCTTGACCAGGCGGCCGTTCGCGCTGGTCAGCAGCGAGTCGAAGATGGACGACGCGGGGTTGCCGGTGATGTCCGTGGAGACCAGCGGGTCGGCCGAGAACTCCAGGACGCCGCGCAGCGGGCCGGCGGCGGCGGCCTCGAACGCGCTGTTGATCTCCGCGGCGGTGACCGGCCGCTCGACGACCGCGTTCAGCTCGACCAGCGAGCCGACCGGGACCGGGACCCGCACCGCGTACCCGCTCAGCTTGCCGACCAGGCGCGGCAGGACCAGGCCGATCGCGGTCGCCGCGCCGGTCGTGGTCGGCGCGATGTTCAGCGCGGCGGCCCGGGCCCGGCGCAGGTCGCGGTGCGGGCCGTCCTGCAGGTTCTGCTCCTGGGTGTAGGCGTGGATCGTGGTCATCGAGCCGGTCTCGATCGTCGCCAGGTCGTCGAGCACCGACGCGATCGGGGCCAGGCCGTTCGTGGTGCAGGACGCGTTCGAGACCACGTCGTGCGCGGCCGGGTCGTAGTCACCGTGGTTGAGGCCGTAGGCGATGGTGATGTCGGCGCCCTTGGACGGCGCGCTGACCAGCACCTTCCGCGCGCCGGCGGTCAGGTGGGCGCGGGCGTCGGCGGCCGCGGTGAACCGGCCGGTCGATTCCAGCGCGACGTCGACGCCCAGGTCCTTCCAGGGCAGGTCGGCCGGCGTCCGGACGGCGGTGACCTCGATCCGGCGGCCGTCCACGATCAGGTGGTCCTCGTGCGCCTCGACCGTCCCGGCGAACCGGCCCAGCACGCTGTCGTAGCGCAGCAGATGGGCCAGGGTGCCGGCATCGGTCAGGTCGTTGATCGCGACGATCTCGACGTCACTGCCGGCGGCGGCGCGCAGGACATTGCGGCCGATGCGGCCGAACCCGTTGATGGCGACTCGTGTTGTCATGCCTCCAGCCTGCTGTTTCGTTCACCGCGGTGGCAGGGGGCGGAGCGCCAGGCTACGCAACTTTGCCGCCAAACGTCTTGCGGTACTCGCTCGGCGGCGTGCTCAGGATCCGCTGGAAGTGCATCCGCAGGTTCGCCCCGGTGCCCACGCCGACCCGGGCGGCGATCTGCTCGATCCCGAGATCGGTGCGCTCCAGCATCTCCCGGGCCAGGTCGACGCGGGCCCGCAGCACCCACTGCATCGGCGTGTACCCGGTGTCCTCGACGAACCGCCGGCCGAACGTGCGCTCCGACACCCCCGCGTGCCGGGCCATCGTGGTGACGGTCAGCGGCTCCTCCAGGTGCGCCAGGGCCCACTCCCGGGTCGCGGCGAAGACGTCGCCGAGCGGCTCCGGGATGCTGCGCGGGACGTACTGGGACTGGCCGCCGCTGCGGTACGGCGCGGCCACGATGATCCGGGCGATCGCGTTCGACGCCTGCACCCCGTGGTCGCGCCGGACCAGGTGCAGGCAGACGTCGATGCCGGCGGCCACCCCGGCCGACGTCAGGATCTGCCCCTCGTCGACGAAGAGCACCCGCCCGTCCACGGTCACCTTCGGGTAGTCCCGGGCCAGCCGGGGCGCCAGCTGCCAGTGCGTGGTCGCCCGCAGCCCGTCCAGCAGGCCGGCCGCGGCCAGCGCGAACGCGCCCCCGCAGATCGACACGATCCGGGTGCCGCGGAACGCCGCGTCGCGCAGCGCCTCGAGCACCCGCTGGTCGATCGGGCCGGTCGGGTTCTGGAAGCCGGGCACGATGATCGTGTCGGCCACCTCGAACGCCTCCAGCCCCGCCTCGACGTGGAAGCCCAGCCCGTCGCGGCCCGGGACCTGGCCGGCCCGGGTCGCGCACGGGATCGTCCGGTAGTTCAGGCCGTGCCGCGGCGCGAAGATCTGCGCCGGGATGCCCACGTCCAGGGGAGCGGCCCCCGGCAGGAGAAGCGTTGCCACCGTATGTCCCCGCATATCACCACTGTGCCGGGCGGAATGCGGTACCCGGAAGTGGCGGTCCGGACCGCTACCGCAAGGATTCGGCCAGCGTTACCCCCGAGAGCGCTCCCGCGGTCCGAAAACTGACCACTAGAATCACTGGCCCGGCGTCGAAGCGGTTGTACCTTGTCTCAAGCCGGTGACGTGGAAAGGACGGCTGGCGATGAGGGACCACAGCAACCGCTCGGCCGGGCGGCCGACCTTGGAAGAGGTCGCGGCCCGGGCCGGCGTCGGCCGGGGCACGGTCTCCCGGGTGGTGAACGGCTCGGCCCAGGTCAGTCCGAAGGCCCGCAAGATGGTGCAGGACGCGATCGACGAGCTCGGCTACGTGCCCAACCGGGCCGCGCGTGCGCTCGTCACGCAGCGGACCGATTCGATCGCCCTGGTCGTCTTCGAGTCCGGGGAGCGCTTCTTCGCCGAGCCGTTCTTCGGCCGGATCGTCCAGTCGGTCTCCTCCGTGCTGGTCGCGCGGAACCTGCAGATGGTCCTGATGATCGCCCAGGCCCCCGAGGAACGCCGCCAGCTGGAGGGGTACCTGACCCGCCAGCACGTGGACGGCGCGCTGCTGCTCTCGCTGCACGGCGACGACCCGCTGCCGATGATCCTCGAGGAGCGCGGCGTGCCGACCGTCCGGGCCGGGCGCCCGGCGCACCCGGGGCCGTCCAGCCTGGTCGACGCGGACAACCGGGGCGGGGCCCGGGCCGCGGTCACCTACCTGCAGGAGCAGGGGCGGCGCTGCATCGCGACGATCACCGGGCCGATGGACATGGCTCCCGGCATCGCGCGCTACCAGGGCTATCGCGACGTGGTCGGGGACGGGCCGGCCGCGACCGGCGACTTCGGCGAGATCAGCGGCGCGATGGCGATGGAGTGGCTGCTGACCAACTATCCGCAGATCGACGCGGTGTTCGCGGCGTCCGACATGATGGCCGCCGGGGCGCTGCGGGTGCTGCGGCGCTCCGGGCGCCGGGTGCCGGAGGACGTGGCGGTGGTCGGGTTCGACGACTCGGTGGTGGCTCGGCACACCGATCCGCCGCTGACCAGCGTCTACCAGCCGATCGAGCAGATGGGGCAGGAGATGGTCCGGCTGCTGCTGGCGAAGCTGGACGGGGACGAGCCGGTCGAGCACGAGACGGTCCTGCCGACCCGGCTGATCCTGCGGGGGAGCGCTTAGGCGCCCGCTTTGCTCAGGTCGGTCAGGCGGCTCTGCAGGATCGTGGCCTGGTCGGCGGTCAGGCCGCCCTCGCTCAGGCGCTGGCGGACCTTCTTGCGCAGCTGCTCGACCCCGCCCTGCACGTCCGGATCGTCCGCGGTGGCCAGCTGCCCGAGAATGTTCCGGAAGTCCTGCGCCACATCCGACCGAATTTTTCCTGATTTCTCGCCTTTTTCCACGGCATCCTGCACCCGCTGCAGCGCCGCGTCCAGGGTCAGCGTCTTCTCCAGGGTCGGCGCGCTGGTCGGCGTCGCGGACGGCGTGGCCGCCGTGGTCGCCGGTGCCGCGGACGTCGGTGTGGCCGCTGCCGACGGCACGACGACCGGCGGCACCACCGGCGGCTGCGCCAGATCGTCCCCGGACTGCGTCACCACGTGGACCAGCGCCAGGAACGCGATCGCGGTAGCCCCCAGCGCCGCCCCGACGGCCACCTTCCGCCCCCGGGTGGCCCGCCCGTTCGGCCCGGCGGCCGGCACCGGCGCGTGCCCGGTCGGCCGCGCCCCCGGCAGCGGCACGGTCGGCGCCTTGTGATCCTCGGACGGCGCGAGCTCGGCGAGCACCTTCCACGCCTCGGCCGCGGACGGGCGCCGCTCCGGATCGTCGTCCAGGCAGCGGTGGATCAGGTCGGCGAGCGGCAGCGGCAGCCCGGCCGGCAGCGGCGTCGGGCCGGCCTGCTGGGCGATCGCCAGCTCCTCCCAGGTGTCCACGCTGTACGGCGGCTCCCCGGCGACCATCTCGAACAGGAGCACGCCGAGCCCGTACAGGTCGGTGGCCGGCTCGGCGGGCTTGCCGTCGAGGCGTTCCGGCGCCGCGTACGCCGGTGTCCCGAACGTCGCCCCGGTGTCGTCGTCGTCCGGTTCCCCGACCCCGGCGCTGATCCCGAAGTCGAGCAGCTTCACGCCGCCCTTGCAGAGCATCACGTTGCCCGGCTTGATGTCGCGGTGCACCACCCCGGCGGCGTGCGCGGCGGCGAGCGCCCCGGCGACCGCGGCGCCCACCGCGGCGGCGGCCGGCCAGGGCAGCGGCCCGTCGCAGAGCCGGGCCGCCACGGTCTCCCCGGCGAGCAGCTCCATCACCACGAACGGGACGACCGAGCCGTCCGGGCGGACCGCCTCCCGGTAGTCGTGCACGGCCGCGATCCCGGGGTGCGAGAGGCGCGCGGCGAGGCGCGCCTCCCGCCAGGCCAGGTGGGCGGCGCGGATGTCGCCGGCCGGCAACTTGACCGCGACCGGGCGGTCGAGCAGTTCGTCGGTGGCTCGCCAGACCTGCGCCATGCCGCCGGTCTCGAGCAACGTGACGAGGCGGTACCGCGATACCAGAAGGGCACCGGGCGCCGGCCAGACATCGTGCATGCCGGAACATTCGCCCAGTCCGGCCCCGCATGTCAACCGGGGCCGTCCTCCGGGGCGATTCGCCCTTTTCGAGCGGGTCGCCCCGGAGTCGTACCGATTAGTCGATCGTCCGGGGCAGGGTCTCGGCCGCCTTGCGCAGGGCGGCGGCCGCGACGGCGTACCCATTGCTGGTGTAGGTCCGCGACAGCGTGCCGGGCACCGTGAAGTACGCCGCGGACAGCTTCGCCGGGTCGGTCGCGAGTTCCCCGCGGGCCGGCACGTCGTTGCCGTCGTCCCAGCCCCACGGCGCGTTCGCCGAGTTGGTGCCGCAGCCGAACGTGCCGGTGCCGCAGCCGCCGGTGGTGTCCCCGGCGAACGTGCCGAGCGACGCGAACAGGTTGGTGTCGGCCCGCTGCGCCCACATCCCACCGGCGGCGAAGATGTCGACCAGCTTGTACTGCACGTCCCGGTCGTCGGCGTTCGACGGCGCCTCGGCCACCGTCGACGGGTAGTAGACGATGCCGTCGCCGACGATGTTGTACTGCGGGTACGCCTTGAGCCCGTGCCCCTTGGCCTCCTGCGCGGTGACCGGGTGCGCCAGCCCGTCGTGCGGGTTGACCTGGGTCTGCAGCGTCCCGTCGATCGTCTCGCCGCCGTTGGTCCAGGTGCTGCCGGCCGGCGTGTACGAGTAGAAGTCGCTGTGCGCCACGGTCACCGCCGCCCGCAGCTTGCCGTAGTCGGTGCCGTCCTTCTCGATGACCTCGAGCAGCCCCTCGCCGTCGTTCTCGTGTTCGGTCTCGAAGAACGGGTGGTCGACCCAGTCCCGCGGGTGGAAGAAGAAGTACGTCACGTACCAGTGGCTGCTGGTCTCGACGACCGAGTAGTACGCGTACGCGGTCACCTCCTTGCCCGCGTTGTCCCAGTTGTTCCGCCCGATCAGGTCCCCGTCGAAGTCGTAGCGGGTGATGTAGTCGGACTTGCCGCCCAGTGCGTGGTCGCCGGTCTGGTCCACGTCCTGGTAGTGGATCGGCGCCCAGCGCAGCGCCAGGTCGGCGTTGCTCACCGCGGCTCGCGCGGGAGTGGCCGCCGCCGTCGCCAGCAGCATCCCGGCGATGATCGCACCGCTTCGTCGCATCGACTGTCCCCTTTGTTTAGAGATTCAGATACATGAATCTAAGGGGCCGGTGGTGACGGTGAGGCGAAGTTCTCTTCAAGGGCGGACGCGGAAACCCTAAACGCGTGGATCCCCGCGCCGAACAATGCTCGGACGGGCGGCGGAACGGCTACGGCGGGGAGGTGCGGATGACCTGGCGTGACCGGGTTCTGGCTCCGCTCGTCCTCGTGGCGCTGGCGATCTGCGGCGTCTACGCCCTCGACCTGGGCAGTGACCGCTTCCAGCTGGTTCTGTGCTGGATCGTCGCCCCGCTCAGCGATCTGGGCCTGTTCGTCCTGTCCTGGCAGGTCAGCCGGGTTCCCGGGCTGCCCGCGGCGAGCGTCCGGTTCTGGCGGGTGATGTCCGCGGCCGGCCTGGTCTTCGCGGCCGGCGACCTCACGCAGCTCGGCTGGGTGCTGGCCCGGCCCGGCACCACCGAGTTCGTGCTGCACCCGGCGCAGAGCGTGCTCGGGCTGTGCGGCGTGCTCCTGGTCTGCGGCGCCGGTGCGCTGCACCCGACGAGCGGCCTCTGGGCCCGTAGCACCCGGAACCGGATGGCGCTGGACGCGGCGATCATCTACACCGCCGCCGGCGTCGCGGTGTGGTGCCTGCTGACCGGCCCGAGCGTGGTGCACGCCGGCGCCGCCGGGTACGCCGCCGCCTCGTTCGGCTGCGGCCTGCTGCTGATCGGCGGCTTCTTCACGGTGAAACTGGGCCTGAGCGGCAACAGCCCGATCGCGCTGCCGGCCGCCGTCCCGATCATCGCCTCCTGCGCCGTGCAGGCGATCGGCAACGCCCTGCTGCCTACCGCCAGCCTGCACGGGGTAACCGGGCCGGCGCTGCTCATCCTGGTTCCGTGCCTGCTCGCGCTGACCGGGCCCCGCCTGCAGACGATGGCGCTGCGCGCCCGCCGGGGCACCCGCGACCGCCGCCCGGCCGCCCGCCGGCGCTACAGCTCGCTGCCCTACCTGGGCACCGTGATGTGCGTGGCCGCGCTGGTCACCGTGCTGGTCACCGAGGGCCTCGGGGTCCCCGCCTGGGGCGCCCTGTTCGGCCTGCTGCTCAACGTGGCGCTGGTGGTCGCGCGGCAGATGGTCGCGCTGGCCGAGAACAACACGCTGCTGGACCAGATCGACGAGAGCCTCGCCGAGATCCGCCGCCGGGAGCACCGGCAGGAGGCGCTGCTGCGGCACGCCTCGGACATCACCGCGATCGTCGGCACCGACGGCGTCGTGCAGTACATGAACCCGGCGGTCGAGCGGGTCATCGGCGGCACCCTCGACGAGTACCTGAACCGCAACATCTACGACCTGATCCACCCCGGCGACGTCGACCGGATCACCGCCGAGATGGACCGGGTCTTCGCGACGCCGGGCGCCAAGGCGGCGTTCGAGCTGCGCGCGATGCACGAGGACGAGTCCTGGCGCTGGCTGTCCGTGGTCGCCGTCAACCTGGTCGAGGAGCGCGGCATCGGCGGCGTGGTGATGAACGCCCGGGACATGACCGAGGAGCGGGAGCTGCGCGAGCGGCTGCGCTTCCAGGCCGGGCACGACGCGCTCACCGGGCTGGCCAACCGCCGGCAGTTCACCGACCGGGTCCGCTCGGCGGGCGCCGCCGAGGTCACCGTGCTCCTGGTCGACCTGAACGGTTTCAAGCAGATCAACGACACGTACGGGCACGCCACCGGGGATGCCGTCCTGCGGCACGTCGCCGAGCAGCTGCTGGCCGCCACCGGCGCCGCGGACCTGCCCGCCCGGCTGGGTGGCGACGAGTTCGCGGTGCTGGTCGGATCCGGCGCCGGGGAGGCCGGAGAGATCGCCGAGCGGCTACGCTCGGCGCTGGCCCGGCCCACCGAGATCGGCGGGCAGCGCCTCGCGGTCGGCGCCAGCATCGGTGTCGCGGCCGGCCGCGCGGACCAGCCCGACAACCTTCTGCACCTCGCCGACCTGCGGATGTACGCCGACAAACAGCGCTCCAGGGAGTTCGCATCGTGACTCGGCCCGGGCGTCATGTGCTGCTCATCGGGGCGCTCGCCCTGGTGAGCACGCTCTGGTACGTGATGTGGACGGTGACCGGCTTCGGCCCGGTCTTCGTCGGCTACCTGTTCATGCCGATCGCCTCCGCCGTCGCCGCTCTCGCGCTGCGCGCGTTGCGCCGTGAGACGCCGCTGGAGCCGGTCGGCCGCCGGTTCTGGCGCGGGCTCGAGATCGGCGCCGTCCTGGTGACCGCCGGGTTCGGGCTGCTCGCCGGGGCGGCCGTGCTCTCCGAGCCGGTGCTGCCGGACATGCCGCTGGCCGGCGCCGCGTGTGCCGCCTCCGGTCTGCTCGCCGCCATCTGGGCGGTCGCCCGGGTGCCGGTCGGCGTGACCAACCGGCACGAGCGGACGCGGCAGTGGCTGGACCGCTCGATCGCCTTCATCGGCTGTGCCGCCGTGCTCTGGCACTTCGGCCTGCTCCCGCTGGTGACCTCGGACGACGACTGGACCCCGGGCGGCCTGGCCATCATGATCCTGGGGTTCGCGTTCGCGGCCGGCGCGATCACCAAGGTCTCGTACATCGTCGGCGGCCCGGTGGACCGGGGCGCGGTCCGTACGGCCGCGTCGGTGGGCCTGGCCGTCGCCGGAGTCGCGCTGCTGGACGGCAAGTTCGGCTACAACGGGATCCTGCCCGGGCAGACGCTGTGCCTGCCCCTGGTGCCGCTGCTGATGGCGGTGGCCGCGTACCGGCAGCGCCGGGCCGCCGGGCGCCCGTCGCGCCGCCGCGGCAACGTGTGGCTGCCGTACCTGGCCGTGCTCGCGGTCGACGTCCCGCTCGCCGACGTGCTCTTCCGGCCGGCGGTGCGCGACGGGTTCTGGGAGGGCCGGCTGGTGGTCGGTCTCACGGCCGCCGTCACCGCGCTGGTCCTGGGCCGGCAGTTCCTGGTGAACCGGGACAACATCCGGCTGCTGCGCGAGCGCGAGGCCTCCGAGGCCCGCCTGCAGTACGACGCCACCCACGACGCCCTGACCGGCCTCGGCAACCGGGTCCTGTTCAAGCGGCGCCTGGAGACCGTCCTGGCCGACGGCCCGGCGACCGTGCTCCTGGTCGACCTGGACGACTTCAACACGGTCAACGACTCGCTCGGCCACGACGTCGGCGACGAGCTGCTGATCGCGTTCGCCGAGACGCTGCGCTCCGCCGCCGGCGCCGACGGCGAGCCCGCCCGGCTGGCCGGCGACGAGTTCGCGGTCCTGGTCACCACGCCCGGCCACGACCGTGCGGTGGCCGAGCGGGTGATGGCCGCGATCGCCGCCCCGATCAGCGACCACCGGCTGCTGGTGCACGCCAGCGCCGGCATCGCGTCGGCCCCGGCCGGCACCCCGGCCAGCCACCTGCTGCGCGACGCGGACGCCGCGATGTTCACCGCCAAGCAGCGCGGCAAGGCCAACTGGGTGCGCTACGCGGCCGGCATGGAGAAGCCCGCCCAGGCGCACGCCCAGCTCGGCGGCGACCTGCGCCGGGCCCTCGACGCCGGCGAGTTCAAGCTGGTCTACCAGCCGATCGTGCACCTGCGCACCGGCCGGGTGGTCGGCGTCGAGGCGCTGGTCCGCTGGTTCCACCCGGAGCGCGGCATGGTGTCGCCGATCGACTTCATCCCGGCCGCCGAGCGCACCGGCCTGATCGTGCCGCTGGGCCGCTGGGTGCTGCGCGAGACGTGCCGCCAGGCCGCCGCGTGGATGGCCGAGTTCGGCCCGGACGTCCTGGAGAAGGCCGCCCCGAACGTCTCGGTCCGCCAGCTGCACGACCCGGACTTCGTCGCCGACGTCCGCGCCGCGCTCGCCGACAGCGGACTGCCCGCGTCCCGGCTGGTGCTGGAGCTGACCGAGTCCGCCGTGCTCCGCGGCCACCAGGTGCTGCGCGTGCTGCACGAACTGCACGACATGGGGGTCCGGCTGGCGCTCGACGACTTCGGCACCGGTGAGTCGTCGCTGAGCCTGCTGCGCGCGTTCCCGGCCGCGGTGGTCAAGCTGGACAAGTCGTTCGTCGACAACATCGAGCTGGACGAGCCCGGCAGCGCCGCCGCGAACGCCCGCCAGGCCGTCGCCCGCGCGGTGATCCAGCTCGCCGACGCGCTCGGCCTGGACACCGTCGCCGAGGGCATCGAGAACCAGGAACAGGCCGACCGCCTGCTCAAACTCGGCTACACCGTGGGCCAGGGCTATCACCTCGGCCGCCCGGTCAGCGCCGCCGACCTCACCACCCGCCTCGCCGCCGAACAGCGCTCCCTCCGAGCCGCCGCCTAAAACCTTCAAGATCTTTTATTGCCTCGGTCCGCCGGGGTACAGATCGTCGCTCCCGCGGGGACCCTTCCGGGCCTCGCAGGGCGCGGGGCGCCCAGAACGCGAGACCCTCCAGGGCGACGTCCGCGGGTGGGCACGGTTTACCCCAAAACCCGGAACGGCCCTGAGGCTGCGCGGGTGGGCAAAACCCGGAACGGTCCGCGAACCGGGGCGGAAAGCCCCGATAAGGTAGCGGCGATGGACACCGCGGACGACGGCACAAGCACGGCGGGCTCGCTCGGCACCTGGCTGGAGCGACTCTCGTTCGCGGACCTGACCGAGGCCGAGGCCACCACCCGGATCGTCGACGCGATCGAGGAGTGGGCGGTCGCTCAGCAGTGGCGGGTCTACCGCCGCGCCCCCAGCGTCTTCCCGCTCCCGCCCCCACTGCGCGGCAACTCGGTGCTCGACGTCGCCTGTGCCCGCCCGGCCGGCGCCGCCCCGATCGCGATCGAGGTGGACCGCACCGACCGCCAGCGCACGGTCGACAAGCTGCTCGCCGAGGCCGCCGCCGGCCGGGTGGCGATCTGGGTCCGCTGGGGCCCCGGCCCGTTCGCGCCCCCGCCCCTGCCGGTGCACATGGTGACCAGGGAGGCGGCCCGCCGCTCCGGCAAGTGGCATACGGTGTCCGAACGGCCCGCACCGGAACACTCCGGCGCCGCGCCCGTCGTCGTCGAAGCCGAGGAGCTGCCATGGGAGCCGTGACCGTCTTCGCCGGACCCGAGGAGCAGCCGTGGCAGCCGTGACCGAGAGCCCCTCCCGTCTGGCCTGGCGGGTGACCGAGCCGCTGCACGCCCTGGTCTACCTGGTCCCGGAGTCGTCCGAGGTCTACGCCCGGGCCGGCCTGGACCCGATGACCGGCTACTTCGCCGCCCGCGGCGCCGCGTTCGGCCAGGCCGGCCCGGCCCTGATCACGGCCACGTTCTACAACTTCAACCCGGCGATGGTCGCCGACGCGCTCCCCGCCGCGTGGGGCACCGTCACCCCGGAGCAGATGATCGCCGCCCGCCTGGAGATCGCCGACGCCGCGCTCTCCCGGGCCCTCGGCGCCGAGGTCCTGGCCTGCAAGGAGGTCGCCGAGGCGGCCGAGCTGGCGCACGCCGCGGCGCTGGACGCGGCCACCATGCCGCACGGCCGCCCGCTGTTCGCCGCGCACACCACGCTGCCCTGGCCGGAGGCGCCGCACCTGCGGCTCTTCCACGCCCAGACGCTGCTGCGCGAGTTCCGCGGCGACGGGCACATCGCCGCCCTGGTCACGGCCGGGATCAGCGGCCTGGAGGCGATCGTCCTGCACGTCGCCACCGGCGCGATCGACGGCCGGTTCCTGCAGGTCACCCGGGGCTGGAGCCGGGCGCAGTGGGCGGCGGCCACCGCGGGGCTGCGCGAACGCGGCCTGATGACGCCCGGTGACGAACTCTCCGAGGAGGGCCGCAGGGTACGGGAGGATCTGGAGGCCACCACCGACCGGCTGGCCGAGCCGGCGTACCGGGTTCTCGGCGAGGCGGGTTGCCTTCGGCTGGCCGCCCTCACCCGTCCGTTGAGCAGGACCGTCGTCAAGGCCGGGATGTTGAACCCGGCCGGTCTGACCGATGCCGCGAGTGAGCGTAAGCACGCTGGGTGATGGCGGAATCACTTGCTGTTGGGTAGCAGGTGGGTAACTCTTGGTTGCGTGATTCGACAGCAGCGGCACCCGGCATCGTGGTGGGGTCAGTTCCAGCAGGCCTCCGAAAAGTTCGATCTCGCCATCCTCACCGAGAGTCTGGGCTACGAGATCGTTCCGAAGATCGCCTCGCCGCTGCTGCGCCGGGAGGCGGAGATCGGGCTGGACGTGATGATCCGGCACCGGAACAAGCCGGCCAGCGAGGAGCTGGCGGACCGGGCGACCAAGGGCGTCGAGCGGTTGATCGCCACCGTCGACCGGCTGGAGGAGCGGTCCCACGACGGCTTCGAGCTGCGTGAGGTGCGCGCCCTGATCCACCTGCTGGAGGGCAAGGTCGGGGACGCCGGGCACGAGGCCGAGGGCTTCGTGAAGACCCAGGCGATCCTGCGCTGCTTCGTCGGCGCCCTGCGCCTGGAACGCTTCGACACGAACCTCGCGGTGAAGCTGCTGGCGGCCGGCCAGGACCCGAGCATGGCACTGCAGTCCGGCCAGGTGATCGGAAAGTACGCGTGGTGGCCGAGCTGGCTGCTGAAGGTCGTCACCGAACGCGCCATGGCCGGCGAACTCGACCAGCAGACCGTCACCGCCTTGGACCGCTGCGCCTACGCGGAACTCAGCCCGGCCCAGGCCCGCATCGCCCGCCGCCTCCTGGAGGGCGAGGAGTCCCTGATCGACGCCTCCGCGGTCCGCCTGGAGGGCCTGGGCGAAGCCGACGCCGCCCTGAAACTCCGCAACGGCGACTTGACCACCGTCGCCCTGGCAGCCCGCCTGATCCCGATCTAACCCGTCCCCGCGCGGCCCAGCCCCCGCGCGGCGCCATCCGCGTTCGGCGCCGCCTCGGGCGCCGCGCGGCCCCGCCCTGCGCGTCCCGGCGCCGCCCCCGAGCCGCCCGGCGCCGGATCGCCCGCGCGGCCCTGCTCTGCACTGCCCGCCTACGCCGCCGCCCCGCCCTACGCCGCCGCCCCGCCCTACGCCGCTCGCTTCGGCCCCGTGCCGCCGCTCTGCCCGTGCCGCCGCTCTGCCCGCGTCGCCCTACACCGCGCGCCGCGCTCGCCGGGGTCGCCGGTGGGCCTGACCAGCTTGTTTGCGGGCGGGAGGCCGGAATGCCGCCGGCGCAAGTTGTCCACACCAAGCGGTTGTCCACAGGCACCCAACGTGATCTTGGCGGACCCGGCGATAATGGCGGTGGCGGTCAGCCCCCGGTGGTGGGTGGGGAGTGTCTGTGCAGCGGGGTCCGCGGCACGAGAAGGCGACCGGGGCCTCTGGGGCTTCAGGTGACGGCGGCGTAACGTGCCGGAAACACGACCCCTAGGCTCACCGGGTGACGATGCTTGATGTTGTCGGGTGGGCCGGGTCGGCGCTGCTCGTGTGGTCTCTGCTGCAGGCCCGCCTGCTCCGCCTGCGCGCCCTGAACCTGGCCGGCTGCCTGGTGCTGATCGGCTTCAACGCTGCGCTCGGTGTCTGGCCGATGGTCGGCCTGAACGTGGTGCTCACGGTGATCAACATCTGGTATCTGTGGCAGATGCTGCGCACCCGGCACGACGAGAAGGCGTACCAGGTGGTCGAGGTCCGCGCCGACGACGAGTTCCTGGCGTACACGTTGCGGCTGCATCATGACGACATCGCCCGGTTCAATCCGGGGTTCAGCGCGGCCTCGGTCGCGGACGGCGCGGCCGCGTTCCTGGTGATGAACGGTGACGAGGTGGTCGGCGTGGTGGTGTTCCGCGGCCGTGGCGACGGGGTGGCGCAGGTCGAGCTGGACTACGTGACGCAGCGGTACCGGGATTTCACCCCGGGCGAGTTCGTCTTCCGGCAGAGCCGTTTCTTCGCCGAGCGCGGGTGCCACACGGTGATCACGCCGCCGGGGATGCGCGCGCCGTACTACGACCGGCTCGGGTTCCGGCGCGAGGGCGAGTCGTACGTGATGGAGCTGGCGTAAAACCCGGAGCCGGCGTGCGAACACGCCGACTCCGGGTGGCCCGGAAGGGGACAGCGACGAAGGTCAGGCGCCGCCCTCGGTGAGGGTGACGGTGGCCGGCTGGAATCCGGCGCCGTTGACGTCGACGCCGGCCGCCTTGGCCTGGTCGACGGCCTGCTTGATGTAGTCGTTGGTGTAGGCGAGCCCCTCCGGCGCCTTCTTCAGGACGGTGTCGCCGGTCTGGTTCTTGGTGGTCTGCGAGATGTCGACGGTCTGCTTCCAGGCCGCCTCGTCGATCACGCCGATCCCGCCGGTGGACGGCCAGACCAGCTTGTTGACCTCGTTCATCTGCCACAGCTGGTGGCTCTTGCCGAGCTTGGAGCCCTTGGCGACGACCAGGTCACGGCACTTCTCGGCGTTGTCCCGGCAGAACGCCCAGCCCTTGATCGTGGCGGTCAGGAACTTGACGGTCTGCTGCTGGTACGCCGGGTCGTTGAGCTTCTCGGTGTTGGCCCAGACGGCGTCCTGGAGCATCGACGACCCTTCGGTCTTCCAGTCGATGACGGAGAAGTCGTCGGCCGTGTAGAGCTTGCCGGTCTTCGGGTTCTTCGCCTCCAGGAGCTGGGCGTACTCGTTGTAGCTCATCGCCTGGGCGGCGTCGATCTCCCGCTTCAGCAGCGCCTGCATGTCGAACTGCTGCTGGACCAGGGTGACGTCCTTGCCGGGGTCGATCCCGGCCTTGGTCATGCCGGCGAACAGCTCGAACTCGTTGCCGAAGCCCCAGTTGCCGACCTTCTTGCCCTTCAGGTCGGCGGCGGTCTTGATGCCGCTGTCCTTCCAGGCGACCTGGTACGTGCCGGACCGCGCGAAGATCTGCCCGACGTCGGTGATCCCGGCGCCCTGTTCGCGGGACGCGAGCGCCTTCGGCACCCAGGCCACCGCGTAGTCGGCCTTGCCCTGCGCGAGCACGGTCTGCGGCACGATGTCGACGCCGCCTTCGAGCAGCTGCACGTCGAGGCCCTGCTCCTTGTAGAAGCCCTGGTCGACGGCGGCGATGTAGCCGGCGAACTGGGCCTGGAAGAACCACTGCAGCTGGAGCTTGATCGGGGTCAGGGCGCCGCTCGCGCCGGGGGCGGGGGTGCTGGGGGTGTCAGCGGTGCCGCAGGCGGCGAGGGCGAGAACGGAGGCGAGAATTATCCGGGAGATCTTCAATGCGGACTCCTGACTAGCTGATCAAACGTTGTTTCCAGGGCATGGCCAGCCGTTCCAGAAGGAGGGTGGCCAGGTAGAAAGTCAGACCCAGAAGACAAGCCCCAACCACAAAGGCCCAGGCTCTTGGGTACGCCGTGAAGGCCGCCGCCGACGTGATCCGCGCGCCGAGCCCGTCCTGCAACCCGCCGAAGTACTCGGCCACCACCGCCGCGATCACGGCCAGCGACGACGCCTGCCGCAGCCCGGTGAACAGGTGGGACAACGCTCCGGGCAGCCGCACCTTGACCGCGAAGGTCCAGCCGCTCGCGGCGTACGTCCGCATGAGCTCTTGATGGGTGGGGTTGATCTCCCGCAGTCCGCGCAGGGTGTTCAGGAAGACCGGGAAGAACACCACGATCGCGGTGACGAGGCGGCGCGGGATGCTGCTGGTCGACTCGAACATGTTGTTGAGGATCGGGGCGAGCGCGATGATCGGCAGCGCGTTGAACAGGGCCGCGAACGGCACCGAGATCTCGCCGAGCGCCCGGAACCGGCTGGCGGCGAGCGCCGCCAGGATCGCGACCAGGGTGCCGGCGATCAGGCCGGTGAGCGCGTTCGCGCCGCTGGCCAGGGCCGCGTTCCAGACGTTGGTCCGCTGTTCGACCAGCTGCGCCCAGATCGCGGAGGGGGCCGGCAGGATGAACGGGGCGACCCGCCCGAGCTTGACGAACAGCTCCCAGACGGCGAGGGCCAGCACACCGAAGACGATCGGGGGGAGAATTCGTCTCATGGCGTCACCTCCGCTGCGCTCCGGCGCCGCCATGAGTTGAAGGCTGAGTTCGATGATTCGCTCGCAAGCTCGCTCATGCGACGGGTACCCCGCGCAGCGCCTGCCGTACCTCGGTGATCTTCTCGAAGAACGCGGGGGACTGGCGGCCGGCGTCGTCCCGGGACGGGAGCTCGACGCCGATCGACGCGGTGATCCGGCCGGGGCGCGCGGACATCACCACCACCCGGTCGGAGAGGAACACCGCCTCGGAGATCGAGTGGGTGACGAAGACCGTGCTGGTCCCGGTCTTGGCGCAGATCGACAGCAGCTCGGACTGCAGCCGTTCCCGGGTCATCTCGTCGAGCGCGCCGAACGGCTCGTCCATCAGCAGCAGCGGGGGCTGCACGGCCAGGGCGCGGGCGATCGCCACGCGCTGCTGCATGCCGCCGGAGAGCTGGCCGGGGTAGTGCCCGCCGAACTCGGTGAGGCCGACCAGCGCGAGCATCTCCTCGGCGCGGGCCCGGCGCTCGGCCTTCTTGACGCCGCGCAACTCCAGCGGGAGCTCCACGTTCTTCCGGACGGTGCGCCACTCGAACAGGCCGGCCTGCTGGAAGGCGAGTCCGTAGGCCTGTTCGCGCCGCGCCTGCCCGGCCGGCTTCCCGGCGACCGTCACGGTGCCGGTCGACGCCGGGATCAGGTCGGCGATCAGCCGCAGCAGCGTGCTCTTGCCGCAGCCGGACGGCCCGATCAGCGACACGAACTCCCCGTCGCCGACGGTGAGGTCGACATCGGACAACGCCCGTACCTCATCGGGTCGTCCTTGATTGAAGATCTTGTTGACCTTCTCGATCTCGACCGCGCTCAAAGCGTGACCACCTCCACATGGCGGCGGTGGCGCATCAGCGGCACCTCCAGCAGACCGACGGCGCCCGCGACGAGCAGGCCGAGCAGCGCCGCCCCGAGCATCGCGGTGTAGACCTTGGCGGGATCCGAGGTGGCCTCCCGGGAGTACTCGATGATCAGCCGGCCGATCCCGCCGCGGGTGCCGGTGGAGATCTCGCCGACCACCGCGCCGACCACGGCCGCCGCCCCGGCCAGGCGCAGCGCCGGGAACAGGTAGGGCAGCGCCGCCGGGAACCGGAGTTTCACCAGCGTCCGCCACCACCCGGCGGCATAGCTGCGCATCAGCTCCTCGCCGCTCGCGGACGGCGACTGCAGCCCGCGCAGCATGCCGACCGCGACCGGGAAGAAGGCCAGGTACGCCGCGATCACGGCGACCGTGGCCCAGGGCGGCATGATGCTCCCGCCCCAGCCGGCCACCAGTGGCGCGAGCGCCACCAGCGGCACGGTCTGGGAGAGGATGACGTACGGCAGAAGCCCGCGCTCGACGATCCGGAACCGTTGCATGGCCACCGCCAGCAGCAGCCCGACCAGCGCCCCGGCCAGGAACCCGGCCGCGGTGATCCCGAGCGTGAACAGGCACGCGCGCAGCACCACCTGCCACACCGGGTCGCCGCCGGCCAGTTCCGGACGGCTCAGGCGCTGCAGGATGGTCCACAGGTGCGGCATGGACAGGTCGTCGGCGCGCGGCAGGATCCGTACCCCGAAGAGCACCGTCCCGTCCGGGTTGCCGACCGCCTTGTAGCCCTCCCACAGCGCCGCCGCGACGACGAGCCCGGCCAGGATCGCGAGCGCGCGCCTCATCCGAACGCCGGGATGATCTGCTCGCCGTACGCGGCGAGGGTCTCCTCTTTTCCGTCGTGCTGCAGGTAGACCGCGAACTGGTCGACGCCCAGCGCCTTCAGCTCCTCGAGCCGTTTGACGTGGTTCGCGACCGGCCCCAGGATGCAGAACCGGTCGACG
Organism: Actinoplanes sp. L3-i22; assembly: GCF_019704555.1. Classification (NCBI taxonomy): domain Bacteria; kingdom Bacillati; phylum Actinomycetota; class Actinomycetes; order Micromonosporales; family Micromonosporaceae; genus Actinoplanes; species Actinoplanes sp. L3-i22. The sequence continues at coordinate 8,460,862 of NZ_AP024745.1, read as the reverse complement.
ATCTCGTCCGGCACGAACGTGGTGTGGCTGTTGCCGGCCCGCCCGTGCTCGGCGTAGTCGTAGCTCTGCCGCGCCTTGATGTAGTCGGTCAGCGCCTGCGGCACCGCGCCGCTCTCGCCGTAGCGGGCCACGATGTCGGCCACGTGGTTGCCGACCATCCCGCCGAACCAGCGGGTCTGGTCCCGCGCGTGGGTCAGGTCGTCGCCGACGTAGGCCGGCGCCGCGACGCAGAACTTGATCGCTTCCGGGTCGCGGCCGGCTTTCCGGGCCGCCGCCCGGACCGCGGTGATCATCCATTCCGCGATGTCCGGGTCGGCGAGCTGCAGGATGTAGCCGTCACCCACCTCGCCGGTCAGGGCAAGAGCCTTCGGTCCGTACGCCGCGACCCACACCTCGAGACGACTTGCCGCGGCCCAGGCGAGCTGGATCTCGTTGCCGCGGACGTGCACCTTCGCGCCGTTGCCCAGTCCCTTGATCACCTGCACGCTCTCGCGCAGCTGGCCGAGGGTCTGCGGGGTGAGCCCGAGGACCCGCAGCGCCGAGTCGCCCCGGCCGATCCCGCAGACGGTCCGGTTGCCGTACATCTCGTTGAGGGTCGCGAAGGTCGAGGCGGTGACCGTCCAGTCCCGGGTGCCCGGGTTGGTCACCATCGGCCCGACCACGATCCGCTCGGTCGCGGCCAGGATCGCCGAGTAGACGACGTACGGCTCCTGCCACAGCACGTGCGAGTCGAACGTCCAGAAGTGGCTGAACCCGGCCGCCTCGGCCTTCTTCGCCCACTCGACCAGCGCGAGCGCGGGCGGGTCGTTCTGCATCACCACACCGATGTCCATGTGCGCCCCCTCAGAGCAGGTAGTCGGAGAGACCGCGCGGGACGTACTTCCCGCGGCCGGGACGCCCGGTGTACTCGCCGTTGCGGGAGATCACCTCGCCGCGGGACAGGACCGTGTCGACCTTCCCGTCGATCTCCCAGCCCTCCCAGGCGGAGTAGTCCATGTTCATGTGGTGCGTCTCGACGCTGATCCGGGTGCGCCCGTTCGGGTCGTAGAGCACGATGTCGGCGTCCGAGCCGGGCGCGATGATGCCCTTCTTCGGATACATGCCGAACATCCGGGCCGGCGTCGTCGCGATCGTCTCCACCCAGCGGGCCAGCGACAGCTTCCCGTCGACCACGCCCTGGTAGAGCAGGTCGACGCGGTGCTCGACGCTGCCGATGCCGTTCGGGATCTTGGAGAAGTCGCCGATGCCCATCTCCTTCTGGTCCTTCATGCAGAACGGGCAGTGGTCGGTCGACACCACGGACAGGTCGTTGGTCCGCAGGCCCTGCCACAGGTCGGCGCGGTGGCTCTCCTTCCCGCTGCGCAGCGGGGTGGAGCAGACCCACTTGGCGCCGTCGAAGCCGGGCGCGCCGAGCTGGTCCTCCAGGGTCAGGTACAGGTACTGCGGGCAGGTCTCGGCGAACACGTTGCGGCCCAGGTCGCGGGCGTTGCGGACCTGCTCCAGGGCCTTCGACGCGGACAGGTGCACGATGTAGAGCGGGCAGTCCGCGGCGACGCTGGCCAGCCAGATCGCCCGGCTGGTCGCCTCCGCCTCCAGCTCCTGCGGCCGGGTCAGGCCGTGGAACACCGGGTCCGTCTCGCCGCGTTCGAGGGCCTGCTTGACCAGGACGTCGATGGCCGGCCCGTTCTCGGCGTGCATCATGATCAGGGCGCCGTTGTCGCGCGCCTTCTGCATCGCGCGCAGGATCTGCCCGTCGTCCGAGTAGAAGACGCCGGGGTACGCCATGAACAGCTTGAAGCTGGTGATCCCCTCGCTCGCCACGAGCTGGTCCATGGCCTTGAGCGACTCGTCATCGACCCCACCGACGATCATGTGGAAGCCGTAGTCGATGTGGCACTGGTCGGCGGTCTTGCCGTGCCACGCGGCCAGCCCGTCCTGCACCACCTCGCCGTACCGCTGAATGGCGAAGTCGATGATCGTGGTCGTCCCGCCGATCGCCGCGGCCTTGGTGCCGGTGTCGAACGTGTCGCTGGCCTCGGTGCCGCCGAACGGCATCTGCATGTGGGTGTGCGCGTCGATCGCGCCCGGGATCACGTACTTCCCGGTCGCGTCGATGATCTCCGGACCCTCCGGCGCCTGGCCGGGCGCGTAGAGCGCGACGATCGTCTCGCCGTCGACCAGCACGTCCGCGAGCGACGCCCCGGTCGGGCCGACCACCGTCCCGCCCTTGATCAGAATGGTCATGGTTGCACCAGCCCGTTGTAGCTGTCCGGCCGGCGGTCGCGGTAGAACTGCCAGCGCTCGCGGACCGTCTTGAGCAGGCTCAGGTCCAGGTCACGGACGATCAGCTCGGGGTTGTGGGTGTCACCGACCTCGCCCACGAACTTGCCCTCCGGGTCGACGAAGTACGTCTGCCCGTAGAAGTCGTTCTCGCCGAGCTCCTCGACGCCGACCCGGTTGATCGCGCCGATGAAGTACTCGTTCGCCACCGCGCTGGCCGGCTGCTCCAGCTGCCACAGGTACGACGACAGGCCGCGGCTGGTCGCCGACGGGTTGAAGACGATCTGCGCGCCGTTCAGGCCCAGCGCCCGCCAGCCCTCCGGGAAGTGCCGGTCGTAGCAGATGTACACGCCGACCCGGCCGACCGCGGTGTCGAAGACCGGGTAGCCGAGGTTGCCGGGGCGGAAGTAGAACTTCTCCCAGAAGCCCTTGACCTGGGGAATGTGGTTCTTGCGGTACTTGCCGAGGTACGTGCCGTCGGCGTCCACGACCGCGGCCGTGTTGTAGAGGACGCCCTCCTGCTCCTTCTCGTACATCGGCAGGACCATCACCATGCCCAGCTCGGCGGCGAGTGCCTGGAAGCGCTCGGTCGTCGGGCCGGGGACGGACTCGGCGTACTCGTAGAAGGCCGCGTCCTGCACCTGGCAGAAGTACGGCCCGTAGAACAGCTCCTGGAAGCAGATGACCTTCGCACCCTGGGCGGCGGCGTCACGGGCATAATCCTCGTGCGCCTTGATCATCGATTCCTTGTCGCCCGTCCAAGTGGTCTGGACGAGGGCGGCGCGGACGACTCCGGTCGTCATGGCGGCCCCTCTCATTCGATCTTTGGCACGCGCAGTGCGCCACAAAAGCGCCTGTGATCGTGTGTCTACTCCCTGCAGTATCCCCAGCGCTAGGGCTTGCTTGACAGCGCTTGATGCCGTAGGACCTTAACGACACACATTGAGGCGAACAATTGCTGATATGTAACCGATTGTTTCGGAGAGGTAATTTGCTTCCGCTGATCACCGGGGCGGTCGAGGACCGCAGCGCCCGGGGTATTGCCGCGGCCGTGAGCCGTTTGATCACCGCCGGTCGATTGCCGGCCGGCGAGCGGCTGCCCACCGTGCGCGAGGTCGCCGGGTCGCTCGGGGTCAGCCCGACCACGGTCAGCGAGGCGTGGCGGAACCTGACCCTGGCCGGCGCGATCCGGACCCGGGGGCGGTCCGGGTCGTACGTCGCCGGCCCCGCCCCGCCCCGGTTCACCCGCCTGAGCCGGCCCCCGTTCGCCCTCGCGCGGGACCTCTCCACCGGCGTGCCGGACCCGGCGCTGCTCCCCGATCTGAGCGACGCGCTGCGCCGGATCGGGGACGGCCGCTGGGCCGGCAGCTACCTCGACGAGCCGGTCCTGCCCGAGCTGGAGTCGGTGCTCCGGGAGCGCTGGCCGTTCCCGCCGGAGCGCCTGACCGTGGTGGACGGCGCGATGGACGCGCTGGACCGGCTGGCCGGGGTGATCCTGCGCTACGGCGACCACGTGCTCGTCGAGAACCCGGCCTTCCCGCCCCTGCTCGACCTGCTCCAGACGGTCGGCGCCACCGCGATCGGGGTCCCGCTCGACGGCGCCGGCCTCGACCCCGGCGTGCTCCGCGAGCTGATCGCCGAGCGCCGGCCGGCCGCGCTGTTCCTGCAGCCCCGGGCGCAGAACCCGACCGGCGTCAGCATGACCGCGCAGCGCGCCGCCGCGCTCGCCCGGGTCCTGCGCGGCGCGCCGAACGTGCTGGTCGTCGAGGACGACCACGCCGGCGACATCGCCACCGCGCCGCCGATCAGCCTCGGCACCTACCTGCCCGGGCGGGTCGTGCACGTGGCCAGCTTCTCCAAGTCGCACGGGCCGGACCTGCGGCTGGCCGCGATCGGCGGCCCGGCCGCGGTCGTCGACCAGCTGATGGAGCGGCGGCTGCTCGGGCCCGGCTGGTCGAGCCGGCTCCTGCAGGGCGTACTGCTGGACCTGCTGACCGACGCCAGGGTGGTGGCCCGGGTCGCCGCGGCCCGCACGGCGTACGCGGCACGGCGCTCGGCGTTGCTGGAGGCGCTCGGCGAGCACGGGGTGACGGCGTCCGCGGCCGACGGGATCAACCTGTGGATGTCCGTTCCCGATCAGCAGAGCGCGATGGTGGCACTGGCCGCGCACGGCATCGGGGCGGCCCCCGGCGCGCCGTTCTGCGTCACCCCGCTCGGCGGCGACCATCTGCGGCTGACCGCCGGACTGGTCGCCGACGGCTACCCGGAACTGGCCGAGGTGCTCGCCTCGGCCGCCTTCGCGACCAGCCGCGGCAGCGGTTCACGAGGCCGTGGCCACCCCCACGGCTGGCGTTAGTGTGAGGAGAAATGATGTCCCTGCTGGATCGTCATCGCGCTGTCCTGCCGGCCTGGATGCCGGTGTACTACGGCGACGACGCGCTGGAGATCGTCGCCGGCTCCGGCCGCCGGGTCACCGACGCGACCGGCCGTACCTACCTGGACTTCTTCGGCGGTGTGCTGACCACCATGGTCGGCTACGACATCGCCGAGATCAGTGACGCGGTCCGCCGCCAGCTCGACACCGGCGTCGCGCACACCTCGACGCTGTACCTGATCCGGCAGCAGGTCGAGCTGGCCGAGAAGATCGCCCGGCTGTCCGGGATCCCGGACGCGCGGGTCTTCTTCACCAACTCCGGCACCGAGGCCAACGAGTCCGCGCTGCTGTTCGCCACGAACGCGCGCCGCTCCAACCAGATCCTGGCGATCAAGAACAGCTACCACGGCCGGACGTTCGCCACCATGGCCGTCACCGGGCACCGCAGCTGGTCGTCGAGCTCGCTCAGCCCGCTCTCGGTGCACTGGCTCGCCTCCTCCGACCGGCTGCGCGGCCGGATGGCCGGGATGTCCGACGACGATCTGCTCGACGCGGCCGTCGACGACCTGCGCGAGGTGCTCGCCACGGTCACCGCCGGGGACGTGGCCGGGCTGATCGCCGAGCCGATCCAGGGCGTCGGCGGGTTCGTGGCCGGGCCGGACGGGCTGCTCGGGGCGTACCGGAAGGTCCTCGCCGAGCACGGCATCCTGCTGATCGCCGACGAGGTCCAGACCGGCTGGGGCCGCACCGGCGACCACTTCTGGGGCTACCAGGCGCACGGCGTGACGCCGGATCTGATCACCTTCGCCAAGGGGATCGGGAACGGGTTCGCGCTCGGCGGGGTGGTCGGCCGCGCCGAGGTGATGAACGCGGTCCCGGCGATCAGCTTCTCCACCTTCGGTGGCAACCCGGTCAGCGCCGCCGCCGGCAACGCGGTCCTCGACTACGTGCTGTCGCACGATCTCCAGGGCAATGCGCAACGGACCGGGTCGCTGCTGCTCCAGGGACTGCGAGAGCTTTCGTACGGCATTCTGGCCGAGGTCCGTGGCCGCGGCCTGATGATCGGGCTGGAGTTCGTCCGCCCGGGCACCACCGAGCCGGACCCGGCGTCCACCGTCCGGGTCTTCGACCTCTGCCGCGAGCACGGCCTGCTGGTCGGCAAGGGCGGCCTGTACGGCAACGTGCTGCGCCTGGGCCCGCCGCTGACCCTGACCGAGGACGAGGCCCGCGAGGGTCTGGCCATCCTGATCGACGCGATCGCGACCGCCGACGCCGAGTCGCGCATCGCCTGACCTGTCGTTTTCTGATCAGCGCCCGGCGACTCGCCGGGCGCTGATGTTTTGTCGTCGGCTCGCGAACTTTCGCTTGTTCTGAAGAAACTTGGCTTCACTCGGAACGAAACCTCTCGGTAACGTCGCCCACGCATGTCGATTTATCGATAGAGGGGGCCGCAATGAAGCCGTCACTCAGCCGCCGCCAACTTCTCGGTGCCGCCGCCGCGGCCGGCGCCGCCACCACGATCGCCGCTCCAACCGCCGCCACCGCCCACGGCGGGGGTGCTCTGCACCGGGTGCCCACCGACCAGATCAGCGTCCAGCTCTACACGCTGCGCGACCAGCTGGCGCTCAACCTGGAGGCCAGCCTCGCCGAGCTCGCCGCGATCGGCTACACCCGGGTGGAGCACGCCGGCTTCGTCGGCCGCACCGCCGCCCAGTTCCGGGCCGCCCTGGACGCGGCCGGTCTGCGCGCCACCTCCGGCCACGTCGGCATCCCGCAGCCGTTCGACGCCGCCACCTGGCAGCGCGCGCTCGAGGACGCCGCGATCGTCGGCAACAAGTTCATCGTCCACCCGTTCTTCGGGCAGGGCGCGACCGGCCCGATCCGGGACGCCGCCGTCTACCGGGCCTTCGCCCGCGACCTGAACCGGGCCGGGGAGCTGGCCCGCCGGGCCGGGCTCGACTTCGGCTACCACAACCACCAGGCCGAGTTCCTCCGGCAGGACGGGACCGACCGGACCGGGTTCGACATCCTCACCCATGACACCGACCCGCGGCTGGTGCACCTGGAGGTGGACCTGTTCTGGGCGTTCCGCGGCGCGCACGACCCGGTCGATCTGATCGCCGAGCACCGCGGCCGGATCAAGCAGGTGCACGTCAAGGACCTGAACGTGGGCGGCAGCTTCGCCGACCCGGGCGACGGCCTGATCGACTTCGGGCGGATCTTCCAGCGGTCCCGCGAGGCCGGCCTGATCGAGTACATCGTGGAGCGGGACGACGCCGGGACGCCCCCGCGGACGCCGGCGGATGCCCTGGTCACGGCTCGGCGCGGGTACACGTACCTCGCAGGTCTGAGGTTTTGATGTCGTCTTTCGGGAAAAAGTTGTGCACTGTCGCCGGAGTGGTCGTGCTGGCCACCCCGGCCGTGGCCGTGGCCCATCCGGGTCACGAGTTGCCGCCCTCGTCCGACTTCCAGAAGGTCACCCTCGACGACTTCCCGGGCGAGCCGATCGCGCTCGCCGTGCTGCCCGACCGCCGCGTGCTGCACACCGCCCGCTCCGGCGAGGTACGCATCCACGAGCCGTCGACCGGCCGCAACGTGCTGGCCGCCAAGATCCCGGTCTACCTGCACGACGAGGAGGGCGTGCAGGGCGTCGCGATCGACCCCGACTTCGAGCACAACAAATGGGTCTACCTCTACTACTCGCCGGTGCTGAACACGCCGGTCGACGACCCGGCGACGCCGGCCGTCAACGAGGGTGACGCGCCCGCCGAGGGGACCGCCGCCGACTTCGCGCCGTTCAAGGGCGTGATGCGGCTGTCCCGGTTCAAGCTGAGCGGCAACACCCTGCGGCTGGCGACCGAACAGAAGATCATCGAGGTGGCCACCGATCGGGGCATGTGCTGCCATGTCGGCGGCAAGATCGACTTCGACCGGGCCGGCAACCTCTTCCTGTCCACCGGCGACGACACCAACCCGTTCTTCTCCAGCGGCTACGCGCCGCTCGACGAGCGGGCGAACCGCAACCCGGCCTTCGACTCCCAGCGGACCGCCGGCAACACCAACGACCTGCGCGGCAAGCTGCTGCGCATCCGGGTCGGCCGGGACGGCGGCTACACCGTCCCGCGTGGCAACCTGTTCCGGCCCGGCACGCCGAAGACTCGGCCGGAGATCTACGCGATGGGCCTGCGGAACCCGTTCCGGTTCACCCTGGACCCGCAGACCGACATGGTTCTGCTGGCCGACTACTCGCCGGACGCGCAGGCCGCCGATCCGCTGCGCGGGCCGGCCGGGCAGGGCCGCTGGATGGCGATCGACAAGCCGGCGAACTACGGCTGGCCGTACTGCGTGTCGCCGGACCTGCCCTACGTGGACTACGACTTCGCCACCGGGGTCTCCGGCGCGCCGTTCGACTGCCGCCATCCGAAGAACGACTCGCCGCACAACACCGGCCTCCGCGATCTGCCGCCGGTGGCGACGGCTCAGATCATTTATTCGTACGGCGCCAGCTCCGCCTGGCCCGAGCTGGGCACCGGCGGCATCGGGCCGATGGGCGGGCCGGCGTACGACTACGACGCCCGCTCCCGGTCGCGGGTCAAGTGGCCGGCGTCGTTCGACGGGCTGCCGCTGTTCGCCGAGTGGACCCGCGACTACGTCAAGGCGTTCCACCTGGACCGGCGCAACCAGGTGACCCGGATCGACCCGGTGCTGCCGGAGATCGTCTTCGACAACCCGATGGACCTGGAGTTCGGCCCGGACGGCGCGCTCTACGTCCTGGAGTACGGCGACGGGTACTTCAGCGAGAACCCGGACGCCCAGCTCGCCCGGATCGACTACGTCCGCGGGAACCGCACCCCGATCCCGCGGGCCAGCGCGAACCCGGGCAACGGGCAGGCGCCGCTGATGGTGCGGTTCTCCAGCGCCGGGACGGTGGATCCGGACGGCGACGCGCTGACCTACGCGTGGGACCTCGACGCGGACGGGCGGGTGGACTCGACCGACCCGAACCCGGTCTTCACGTTCGTGGCCAACGGGAACTACCGGCCGACCCTGAAGGTCACCGACAGCACCGGCCGGTCGGCGTCCGCCGAGGTGATCCTGCCGGTCGGGACGGCCGCGCCGCAGGTCACGTTCGTCACGCCGGTGGCCGGGCAGCCGTTCTCGTTCGGGCAGACGGTGACCTACGAGGTGACCGTCGCCGACGACGCCCCGGTGGACTGCGCGCGGGTGACCGTGACGTACATCCTCGGGCACGACCAGCACGGTCACCCGCTGTCGACGTCGTCGGGCTGCACCGGCTCGATCACCACGTTCGTCGACGCCGGCCACGCCGGCGCGGACAACCTGACCGCGGTCTTCGTCGCGTCCTACACGGACACCGGCACCCCGCCCCAGACCGGCTCCGCCACGGTCGTCCTCACCCCGACCACCTGACCGTCCCGCGTCTGTCACTGGGGGGCACTGCCCGGTGCCTCCCAGTGACAGATGCCGCTACGTTGTCCGACATGGACCTCAGTGATCTGACCGGTACCGAACGTCTGATCTGGGAGGCGTTCACGGTCGGGGAGCGGGTCGATCTCGCCGGGCGGCCGGACCGGCGGGTCCGCGCCGAGGTGCTGCGCGCGCTGGTTCTCGGCGCCCGGCCGGCCGAGCCCGGTCACCTGCCGGCCCTGCGGATCGCCGGCGCGGTGGTCACCGGTTCGCTGCGGCTCACCTACGCCGACATCAGCGTGCCGGTGACCATATGTGACTCCCGGATCGAGGAGCCGATCGTCGTCTACGGCGCCCGGCTGCGCCGATTCACCCTGCACGGCAGCGAGTTCCCGGGCCTGGAAGCCCAGGGGATCGTCGTCGAGAACAGCATGGATCTCTCCGAGACCGTGGTCACCGGCCCGATCTCGCTGGTCGGCGCCCGGGTCGAGGGTGTCCTGCAGCTGGACGGGGCCCGGTTGAGCGGCGGCCCGATCGCGCTCGACGCCACCCACCTGACGGTGACCCGGTCGATCCTGGCCAAGAAGGGCTTCGAGTGCCACGGTGACCTGTTGCTCGGCGGCGCGGACATCACCGGGTCGGTCCGGTTGAAGGACGCCGTGCTGGACAGCCCCGGCGGATGGGCGGTCCAGGCGCAGGGCGTCCGGGTGGGTGCGGTCCTCGACTTCTCCGGGACCCGGGTCGCCGGTGGCATCCGGCTCAGCAACGCGGTGGTCGGCAGTGTCCTGTCGATGCGCGGCACGATCCTCACCGAGCCGCGCTCCGGCGAGTGCCTCGACCTGCGGAACCTGGTCACCGCCGAGGCGCTCTTCGAGTTCGGCGGGCCGGTTCCGGGGCTGGCCGATCTCCGGTACGCCCGGATCGGCCTGCTCCGCGACGCCCCGGAGACCTGGCCGGCCGAGCTGAGCCTGGACGGCTTCGCCTACGAGATGATCGCCGGGTCGGTGCCGGTCGAGGACCGGCTGCGCTGGCTGCGGCTGGACCCGGGCGGCTACCGGCCCCAGGTCTACGGCCGGCTGGCCGCGATGTATCAGGCCGCCGGGCGGGACGACGACGCCCGGGTGGTGCGGCTGGCCGGGGAGCGGCGCCGCCGGGAGTCGCTGCCCCGGACCGGCCGCGTCTGGGGCTGGCTGCAGGATCTCACGGTCGGTTACGGCTACCGGCCGCGGCGGGCCGGCGCCTGGCTGCTCGCGCTGCTCGGGCTCGGCTGGGCGGTCTTCGGCGCGGTCCCGCCGCGGGCGGCCGAGGCGCCCAAGGCGCCCGAGTTCCACGCCCTGGCCTACGCCGCTGACCTGCTGCTTCCCGTCGTCGACCTGGGGCAGCAGTCGGCCTACCTGCCGCGCGGCTGGACGGCGTGGATCGCCTACGTCCTGATCGGTGCGGGGCTGCTCTTCGCGACGACGGCGGCCGCCGGGGTGGCCCGCAGGCTCCACCGGGATTGACCCGTGCCATGACGTCGATCACAGCTCCGATGTACGCCAAAGTTCACGATTCCGATGTTGACAGATGCTCCGAGTAGTCAGGCAACTACGCAGAAGTGCACTTTAGGAAACGTGAGGTTAACGAGAGCGGAATCTTATACATGTTGCGTTCGCTCTCTGGCCGTGGAGCGGTCCGACCCTTCACGATCAGCCCGTGACTGAAACATCCGTGATCCTCGCGCTGGTGGTCATGACGGCACTCGCCTTCGACTTCACCAACGGGTTCCACGACACGGCGAACGCGATGGCCACCTCCATCGCCACCAAAGCCCTACGGCCCAAGACCGCCGTAGCCCTCTCCGGGGTGCTCAACCTGATCGGCGCCTTCCTCTCGGTCGAGGTCGCCCTCACCGTCACGAACGCGGTCGTGAAGATCCAGGACAAGTCCGGCGCGCCCAGGGCCGAACTGCTCGCCCACGGCGGGTCCGGACTCCTGTTGATCATCCTGGCCGGTCTGGTCGGCGGGATCGTCTGGAATCTGCTGACCTGGCTGGTCGGGCTGCCGTCCAGCTCCTCGCACGCGCTCTTCGGCGGCCTGATCGGCGCGACCGTGGCCGGGCTCGGCTGGGCCGGCGTCAACTGGAACGGCGACGGGTCGAAGCTCGACGGCGTGGTCGGCAAGGTGCTGCTGCCCGCGGTGCTGTCGCCGGTGATCGCCGCCCTGGTCGCCGCGGCCGGCACCTGGCTGATCTTCAAGATCACCAACGGGATCGCGGCCCGGTTCACCGAGCGCGGCTTCAAGTGGGGCCAGATCGGCTCGGCCTCGCTGGTCTCGCTCGCGCACGGCACCAACGACGCGCAGAAGACGATGGGCGTCATCACGCTCGCGCTGATCGCCAGCGGCGACTGGAGCGACACCAAGAACATCCCGTTCTGGGTCAAGGTCGCCTGTGCGCTGGCCATCGCGCTCGGCACCTACCTGGGCGGCTGGCGGATCATCCGCACGCTGGGCAAGGGCCTCACCGACATCAGCCCGCCGCAGGGCACCGCCGCGCAGTCCGGCGCGGCCGCGGTGATCCTGGCCTCCAGCCAGCTCGGCTTCGCGCTCTCCACCACGCACGTCGCCACCGGCTCGGTGCTCGGCTCCGGTCTCGGCCGGCCCGGTGCGACGGTCCGCTGGGCGGTCGCCGGGCGGATGGTCGCCGCGTGGCTGATCACGCTGCCGGCGGCCGGCCTGATCGGCGCCGTGATGTGGTGGATCGGTCACCTGATCGGCGGGCTGGCCGGTGCCATCGCGGTGTTCCTGCTGCTGATCGCCGCTTCGGTGGCGATGTGGCTGCGCTCGCGCCGGCAGCACGTCTCCGCGGAGAACGTCAACGACGAGTGGGACGCCGGGACGCCGGTGTCGGACCCGGCCGGCCTGCTCACCGAGCCCGCGGCCGACCCGGAGGACAGCCTCGCGGCCGACCCGGACAGCCGTGCGGCCGGGCCGGAGCGGCCGGCGGCGGGGCACGGCGTGGACACCGCCGCGGCGGAATCAGTGGCGACCGACCCGGCCCGCGTGGCCGCGGCGAACTGAGCGGGGACGACGATGCACAACTTCGGATTCGCACTGGACGGCGCGTGGCGGGTGCTGCTCGCCGGGCTCGTGCTCGGGGCCGGGCTGCCGGTGCTGTTCGCCCTCGGCATCCGGTCGCTGGCCTGGGGTGCCGGGGAGGCGTCGGTGAACACCACCGGCGTCACCGCGGGGACCAGGCGGCCGCTCGGCACGGCGCTCGGCTACCTGCTCTTCGCGGTCGTGGTGGCGGGGGTGGTGCTCGGGCTCACGTTCATCGTGGCATCCGGGTTCGGGAACAAGCTCAGCTTCGAGCACGTCTACCCGACGATCGTCCCCAAGTAGGCGGCTGCTGAGTTCGGCGGCTCCGGCCGTACCCAAATCGGATCTTGATCTTGATTTTGCTCGTGCAACGGCCCGGCGGCGAACCGCCGGGCCGTCTCCATGTCGGATCCCGTGGGATCCCGGGGCAGGTCAGACCAGACTGCGGGCCAGGACGCCGATGTCGGACTGGTCGGTGAAGAGGCCGTCGATGCCGGTGCGCAGGAAGGTGATCTGCTCGTCGATCGCCTTGCCGTAGCCGTTCGGGTCGGTGCCGACCTTCAGCTCGGTGGGGAGGAACGTGTTCTCCGCGCGGAACGTGTACGGGATGACCTTGACGCCGACCCGGTGCGCGTCCTTGACCAGGCTGGTCGGGGTGGCCAGGGTGCCGTCCGCGTTGCGCGGGATGATCTGGCTCTTGTCCGGGCCGATGCCGCCGATGAACTCCGACAGCTCCTTGAGGCCGGCCGGGGTCAGGTAGTCCGCGTAGGTGCGGGTGTCGTTGAACGGCGTGCCGGCCGCGCTGCTCAGGAAGACCAGCGGGACCTCGACCCGGTAGTGGTCGGCGAGGGTCTTCAGGTTCTTCGCCTCGAACGACTGGATGAAGACCTTCGCGCCGCGGTGGTCCAGGCTGTTGCGGCGCAGGATCTTGACCAGCGGGGTCTCCAGCTCGAGCCCGAGGTTGCGGAAGAACGTCGGGTGCTTGGTCTCCGGGAAGACGCCGATGTCCCGGCCCAGCTCCTTGACCAGGCGCTTGCGCAGGTCCAGCAGCTCCTGGAAGGTCGGCACCTCGAACCGGCCGTCGAACAGCGTGTTGTGCTGACGGGTGCCCGGGATGCGCTCGACCGCGCGCAGCGTCTTCAGCTCGGCGAGCGTGAAGTCCTGCGTCCACCAGCCGGTCACGGTGACGCCGTCGAGGACGACCGTGCGCTTGCGGTCGGCGAACTCCGGGTGCGACGCGACGTTCGTGGTGCCGCCGATCTCCGGCTCGTGCCGGCAGACCAGGACGCCGTCCTTCGTGCTGACCAGGTCGGGCTCCATGTAGTCGGCGCCCATCCGGGCGGCCAGCTCGTACGACGCCAGGGTGTGCTCGGGACGGTAACCCGAGGCGCCCCGGTGCCCGACGACCAGCGTCGTCACGGGCCTGTGCTTCCCGGCGTCGGCGAACGCCGGGGACGCCACGGCCCCACCCAGCGCCGGCGCTGCGGCGGCCACCGCGCCGAAGCGCAGCACCTGACGGCGATCTGCCACGATTTCCTCCACGGAGTCCTGGGTCCGGCCCTGGTTGCCGGAATCACCGAAACGCAGTCCAGGTGACGTATTCGTCGCCCAAGCGACGATCTCGTGGCGTGTCCGAGAACGCCCGGCCAATGGTCGCTCTCGACAGCTCATCGTGACCTCAGCACGTCGCGCAGGCGGCGGGCCTCGCGGATCACCCGCGCGCCGCCGGTGCGGTCGGCGACGGCGGCCAGCCCCGGCAGCTCGGCCCGGGCGCCGACGGCGGTGGCGGCCCGGGTGGCGACCTCCAGCAGGTCGGCCAGCCCGCGCGGCGCGGCCGGCAGCAGGATCGGCAGGGCGGTGGCGAGCACCGCCCAGACCGCGTGGCTCGCGCCGGCCCGCTCGGCGTCGGCCAGCGCGGGCGCGACCCGGAGCAGCTTGATCACATTGTCCCGGCCCAGCGCCCCGAGCTCGGCGCCGACCGCCGCGGCGAACGGCTCCGGCCGCCCGGCCAGGGTCAGGAACGCGTCGACCGCCGCGACCCGGTCCACGTCGAACCGGGCGGCCAGGCCGTAGACCACGGCCAGCGCCATCGCCGGGCCGACCGGGCCACCCGCCTCGGCCAGCATCGGCAGCAGCGAGGCGTCCCGGGCGTCCTGGTCGGCGAGCGCGGCCAGGTCGGGCAGCGCCCAGGCGGCGGTCACCTCCCGGTGGTGCGGCATCGCCATCACCAGCACGTCGTTCGAGTAGTCGCCGCTGCTGCCCCACTGCGGCCGGGGAGACGGGGACAGCCTGGTCAGCGCGCCCTCCAGGACCAGGCCCGGCCCGTCCGCCCGGGCCGGGTCGAGGCTCGCCACCACCCGGTGGACGGCCAGGCCGCGCTGCTCGAACCGGACGCTGACCGGATCGGGCAGGCCACCGGTGGCCAGCCAGGCGGCGAACTGGCGGCCCCGCGACGACGTCAGCCGCCCGGCCCGGGGCAGCACCGACCGGTCGATCACCACCCGCAGCAGCGCCTGCTCGTAGTCGAGGGGCCACGGCTCCCAGCCCTCCGCCTCGGCCCGCTCCAGCCGGTCGGCCAGCACCGCCGCGTCCAGGCTGCCGTCGACCCGGGACGGGGTGGCCAGCAGGACCGGGACCGGCGTCGCGGACCAGCGCTCGGCGGCCTCGGCGATCCGGAGTTTCAGCAGGTCGTCCGGGTTGTGCAGGAGGGAGTCGTCGGTGCCGTCGTAGAGCGCCGCCCAGCGGACCCGGGCCGCCATCGGGGCCTCGGCGCCGTCCAGGATCGCCCGGATCGCCTCGGCCAGGAAGATCATCCGGGACCAGCCGAAGCCGCCGGGCAGCCGGGGCAGCACCGGGGCCAGTGCTTCGCGGTCGATCGTCGCGCCGAAGGTGACCACCGCGGCCAGCACCCGCTCCCAGCCGACCGCGGTCTCCTCGTGGAGCAGCGCCATGATCTCCTCGACCAGCTCGGCCGGGCTCGCGATCGGCGGTGGCATCGGCGTCGGCTCGGCAGGTCTCGGGGTGGGCGCCAGCCGGTCCGGCACGGCGGTCTCTCCAGGGCCGGAGCCCAGGAGCGCCGCCGCCCGGGCCGGGAGCCCGCCGGGCAGTGCCCCGGCCGCGGCCAGGATCGCGGACCGGGTGGGGCCGGCGAGCCGCGGCGCGAGGTCACCGATGCCCTGCAGCGCCCGGTCCTGAACGTCCAGCGCGGGATGCCCGAACCCGGCCGCCATCGCCGCCGCGATCGCGTCGGCGTCGGCCGGCTCGCGGGCGGCCACCTTCCGCAGCCAGGCGAGCTGGGCCAGGGCGAGCGCCTTCGCCGGGCGGACCAGCACCTCCGCACTGGCCGCCAGCAGCACCGGCCGGTCGAGCAGCCCGGCGGCGTCCACCTCGCGCAGCACCCGCTGGGCCAGGCCGGCCACCGCGGAGGGGCCGTCGCTCAGCATCCGCGCATAGTCCGCCGCGTGCCCGGCCGCCTCCTCGGCCGACGGCCGCAACTCGTCGTGGAGCAGCACGAACGCCCGCAGGAAGGCCGGCCGGTCGCCGCGCGCCAGCCGGTCGACCGTGGCGGCGAGGATCGTCGCGCGATCCAGCCGCTGCTCCGCCACCAGCTGCGCGACCGCCGGGGCGAAGGCCGGGGCGAGCTCCCTGCCGACGCCGTCGAGGTCGAAGACCGCGGGGAGCAGAATGTCCAGCCACGGATCGTCGCGCAGGTGACCGGCCAGGGCCGGCGGCGAGGCGTCGCGCCGCCGGTGCAGGTGGCGCAGCCAGCCCCGGACCACCCCGACGGTGACCGGTGGCGGGGTCCCGCTCTCGCGCAGCAGCTCGGCGACGAGCCGCCACTCCGGCACGAGCGGCCCGGCCGGCCCGATCCGCCGGGCCAGGCGCAGGCCCAGGTCGCCGAGCCAGGGCAGCTGCCGGGCCCGGGCGATGTCGACGAACGGGACGGCCGGCACGCCCGGCCAGTCCAGCACGTCGGCCCGGCCGAGCACCGTGGCGACCTTGGCCGCGGTGGGCAGGCAGGCGATCGCGGTCAGCGCGACGGCCGGGCCGAGGTGGACCGGACCCCAGAAGTCGTCCGGGCGCATGGCCCGGAGCCGGGCGGTCAGCGTGGGCCCGAACGCCAGCCGGGCCGGCTCGCCCGCGGCGAGCAGCAGCTCGGCGAGCGCGGCCGGATGGTCGGCCCGCTCCAGGATCGATGACCATGTCAGTTCGGACATGCGGACAAGCTAGAGCGAGGGTCCGACAAAAACCGGGGCGGCCGTACGATCGGGGCGTGCCCGGCCCGCTGCGTTCGCTCCTCGCTGAACCGCGTCCTCCTGGCGCCTCCGGTCCGTCCCGGCTCGACTGGCTCCTGGTCGCCGTCTGCGCCGCCACGGCCGCGGTCGAGGGCGCCCTGCGCCCGGATCAGCCGGGTGGCGCGGTCGCCGTGGTGCTCGCCGTCGGGCTGGCCCCGGTCCTGCTGATCCGGCGCAGCCGCCCGCTGCTCGCGGTCACCCTCGCGTTCGGCGCCACGCTGCTCGCCCCACTCCTCACCGGCGGGGTCAAGCGGTCACCCTCGCGTTCGGCGCCACGCTGCTCGCCCCACTCCTCACCGGCGGGGTCAAGCCGGAGGAGTATTCCCTGGTCTACCTGCTGTTGCTGATCTACGCGCTGTTCCGCTGGGGCTCCGGCCCCGAGGCGGCGATCGGGCTGGCGGTGATCCTCGGCAAGCAGGCGCTGGCGCTCGCCCTGGGCCAGGAGCCCGCGAGCGACTCGGCGGGCGGGGCGGTTCTGCTGGTCGCCGTGCTCGCGCTCGGTGCGGCGGTCCGGTTCCGTACCGGCGCGCGGACCCGTGAGCTGGAGCAGGTCCGGCTCCGGGAGCGCGAGCGGCTGGCCCGTGACCTGCACGACACGGTCGCGCACCACGTCTCCGCGATGGCGATCCGGGCGCAGGCGGGCCTGGCCACCTCCGGTGCGGATCCGGACGCGGCGGCCGACGCGCTGCGCCTGATCGAGAGCGAGGCGAAGGAGGCGCTGACCGAGATGCGCACGGTCATCCGCGCGCTGCGCACCGACGAGCCGGACGCGCCACGCCTCGCCGACCTGGCCGGTCTGTCCGCCGGGGCCGGGCCGGCGGTCGCCATCGAGATCGGTGATGACCTGGGCGCGGTCGCTCCGGCGGCGGGTGCGGCGATCTTCCGGATCGCCCAGGAGGCGGTCACCAACGCGCGGCGTCACGCGCGCGGCGCGACCCACATCCTGGTCCGGGTGATGGCCGAAAAAGACCAGATCAGGCTGGTGGTCACCGACGACGGTTCGGCGCCGGGTCCGCTGCGGTCCAAAAAGCTTGCGGGGTACGGCGTGAACGGCATGCGTGAGCGCGCCGAGCTGCTCGGCGGCACGTGTACCGCCGGGCCCGGCCCGGAACGCGGCTGGCACGTCGAGGCGGTGTTGCCGGCGTGACCGTGACCGTGCTGGTCGCGGACGATCAGGAGATCGTCCGTACCGGATTGGTAATGATCTTGAATGCGCAGCCGGGCATCCGGGTGATCGGCGAGGCGGCGAACGGTCACCAGGCCGTCGAGCTGGCCCGTCGCCTGCGCCCGGACGTCTGCCTGCTCGACATCCGGATGCCGGGGGTGGACGGCATCGCCGCGACCCGGGAACTGGCCGGGCCGGGCGTCGCCGACCCGATCGCGGTCGTCGTGATCACCACGTTCGACCTGGACGAGCATGTGTACGGGGCGTTGCGGGCGGGCGCCCGGGGGTTCCTGCTCAAGGAGGCCGGGGCGGAGCTGCTCGGCCAGGCGGTGCGGGCGGCGGCCGCGGGGGACGCGATCATCGCGCCGGCGGTGACCGCGCGGCTGCTGAAGACGTTCGCGCGTGGCGGGCCGGGTGGGCCGTTGCCGCAGCCGGGGGAGCCGCTGACCGAGCGGGAGGAGGAGGTGCTGCAGGCGGTGGCGGAGGGGCGGACGAACAACGAGATCGCCGGGGCGCTGTTCATCAGCCTCAGTACCGTGAAGACGCATGTGGCCAGCCTGATGGGGAAGATCGGGGCGCGGAACCGGGTCGAGATCGCCATGTGGGCGTATCAGACCGGCCGGCGGTGACCGGTATCGGTTGGTGCTGACCGGCGGTTGAGCACGCCCGGGTCGGTCGGTGTTGACCGGGGTTTGAGCACGCTGGGCCGGTTGGTGGTAACCGGCCGAAAGAACGGTTTCAAGACCGTTCTTTGGACCGGTGTCGGAGCCTTTTTCCGGCGGCACCATCGACGCATGACGACGAATGCGGGGCTGGTGCGGCGACGGTCCGGACGAGGCGGGTGGCGGATTCCCGCGGCGCTGATCGCGCTCAGCCTGGTGCCCTCGCTCGCCGGGGTGATCCGGCTCGGCCAACTGGCCACCGGCGCGCCGGTCACCGAGGAGAACGCGCGCTTCTTCGCCATGCCGCTGCCGGTCGTCGCGCACATCATCGCCGCGGTGCTGTACTGCGTGGCCGGGGCGTTCCAGTTCGCCCCCGGCTTCCGCAACCGGCATCGCCGCTGGCACCGGATTGCCGGCCGGGGCCTGGTCGCGGCCGGGGTGGTGGTCGCGGTCAGCGGGATGTGGATGGCGGTCTTCTACGACGTGCCGCCGGTCGACGGCGTGGTCGTCGAGGTCACCCGCCTGATCGTCGGGAGCGGGATGCTCGCGTCGCTGGTGCTGGCCGTGACGACGATCCGGCGGCGGGAGATCGCGAGCCACCGGGCCTGGATGATCCGGGCGTATGCGCTGGCCCAGGGCGCGGGCACGCAGGTCTTCACGCACCTGCCGTTCGCCGTCGCCGGGGTGACGCCGGGGATGGGCGGGCGCGCGGTGGCGATGGCCGCCGGCTGGATCATCAACATCGTCGTCGCCGAGTGGATCATCCGTGGCCGGCCGGGTCTCCATGCGCTCCGCCCGGCCTGACCGCCCACCCGCGCCGAGCGGGCCGGCGGGGTCGAGCAGGTCGGCGGGGGCGAGCGGGCCGGCCGGCGCGGGCGGGAAGGTCCGCCGCGCCGGCCGGGGGAGCTCAGAGGCGCAGCTGCGGCCAGTCCAGCAGGCCGTCGCCCAGGTCCCGGACGGCCACCAGCAGCCCGAGCCGGGCCGCCCGGATCGCCGGGTCCTCGGCCATCACCAGCACGTCGTCGAAGAACGTGTTGACCGGCCCGACCAGGCGCCCGGTCGCGGCGACGAAGCGCGGCAGGTCCACCGACCCGTCCAGGTCCGCGCGGACCGCGGTGACCGCGTCGTGCAGCGCCAGCTCGGCCGGCTCCTTGAGCGCGCCGGTGTCGTAACCCGCCGGGGTCCCCTCCGGCACGATCCGCCGGGCCCGCTGGATCGCCGCGGTGACCGCGGCGAAGTCCGCGTCGCCCACCGCGACCGCGAGCTGCCCCAGCAGGGTGTCCGCGACCGACGGCCGGGCGAAGTGCGGCAGCACCGCCCGCACCCGGTCCACCGGCTGGCCCTCCTCGGTCAGCGCCTGCTCCAGGCGCTTCGCCAGGAAGTCGCCGACCGCCGCGAGCACCTCCGCGGTGACCGGCACCGGCTGGGTGGCCAGCGCCAGCGCGTCCACCAGCGACAGCGCGGCGAACTCGGGCGTCGACCGGTGCACCGCGAGCAGGCCGAGCACGGCCCGGCGGATGGCGAACGGGTCGCTGGACCCGGTCGGCAGCCCGACCGTCGCGGCGAGCCCGGCCACCAGGTCCAGCCGGTCCGCCAGCGAGAGCAGCGCGCCCGGGACGGTGCGCGGCAGCGAGTCACCGGTGTTGCGCGGCAGCTCCGCCTCGAAGATCGCCTCCGCGACCGCCCGCGACTCGCCGGCGTGCAGCGCGTAATCCCGCGCCATCACCCCGGCCAGGCTGGTCATCTCGGTGACCAGCTGCGACCCCAGGTCGAACTTGACCAGTTCGGCGGCCCGCGCCAGCACCGCGGAGCCGAGCCCGAGCCGCTCGCCCAGGGTCTGGGCCAGCGCCCCGATCCGCCCGGCCCGGTCGGCCATCGAGCCGAGCTTGTCGGTGAAGGTGAGCCGGGTCAGCCGGGCCTTCATCCGCTCGAGCGGGGTCTCCAGATCGGCGCGGTAGAAGAAGCGCGCGTCCTCGTACCGGGCCCGCAGCACCGCCTCGTTGCCGGTGCGGACCAGCTCCACGTCGACCGGCCCGTTCGCCACCGTGACGAACATCGGCAGCAGCTTGCCGTCCGCGTCCCGGACCGGCAGGTACCGCTGGTGCTTGCGCATCACCGTGGTCAGCACCGCGTCCGGCAGCGTCAGGTAACCCTCGTCGAACGTGCCGAGCAGCGGCAACGGCTGCTCCACCAGGTCGGTGATCTGGTCGATCAGCGCGGCCTCGCCCGTCACGTCGACGGTCCCGTCGGGGTAGACGAGATCCTGCGCCCCGACCACGATCAGCTCGCGGCGGTCCTCGTGGTCGGCGACGATCCCGTTCACGCCGAGCGTCTCCAGGAACGACTCGGCCGACGCGATGTCGATCACCGGCGGGGTCGCGGTGCGCAGCAGCCGGGTCTGCCGGCCGGCGGCCAGGGTGGAGACCGCGACCGGGACCACGTCGTCACCCCAGAGCGCGGTCAGCCAGCGGACCGGGCGGCTGAACGCCAGCTTCGGGTCGTTCCACCGCATGTTCTTGGCCGCGCGCAGGCCACCGGCCACCTTTGCCAGCACCTCGGCGAGCACCTGCGGCGCGGGCTGACCGATCTCCTGCTTGCGCAGGACGTAGTGCTCGGCGCCGTTGAGCTCCTCGGTCGCGAGGCTCGCGACGTCGACGCCCTGCCCACGGGCGAAGCCCTCGACGGCCTTGGCCGGCGCCTGCGTCTTCGGCCCGCGGACGACCCGCACGTGGTCCTCCTCGCGGGCCGCGACCTCCGGCACTACGGCGATCAGCCGCCGCGGCGTGCCGAAGACCCGGACCGCGCCGTGCGCCAGCCGGGTCCCGGCCAGCCCCTCGGTGACCAGGCGCAGCACCTGCTCCCGGGCGCTGCGCAGCTCGGCCGGCGGCAGCTCCTCGGTGCCGATCTCGAAGACCAGCGTGCGCGGCCGGTCACCGGTCTGCACGGCGGCCGCCGGCCGGACCGGCTCGAGCGCCGGGGTCAGGCCCAGCGGGTGCGAGAGCTCGGCGCGCCGGTCCACCCACAGCCGGGCGACCTCACCGGCGAGCCGGCGCATCCGGCCGAACTCGGCGGCCCGCTCGGCGGTGGAGACCGCGCCGCGCGAGTCGAGCACGTTGAACGCCTGCGAGCACTTGAGCACGAAGCTGTGCGCGGGCACCGGCAGCCCCGCGTCGATCATCCGCTGCGCCTCGCCGGCGTAGAGGTCGAGCAGCCGCCGGTTCGCCTCGATGTCGGCGTCGTCGAGGTAGTAGCGGGACATCTCGTACTCCGCCTGGCCGAACACCTCGCCGTAACTGACGCCGGGCGCGTACTCGATCTCCTTGAAGTGCTGCTTGTTCTGCAGCGCCATGATGATCCGCTCGATGCCGTAGGTGATCTCCACCGACACCGGGTCGAGGTTGATCCCGCCGGCCTGCTGGAAGTAGGTGAACTGGGTGATCTCCAACCCGTCCAGCCACACCTCCCAGCCCAGACCCCAGGCGCCGAGCGCGGGGGAGGCCCAGTTGTCCTCGACGAACCGGACGTCGTGCGCGGCGACGTCGATCCCGAGCGCGGTCAGGCTGCCGAGGTAGAGCTCCTGCGGGTTGCCCGGGTCGGGCTTCAGGATCACCTGGAGCTGGGTGTGCGTCTGCAACCGGTTCGGGTTCTCCCCGTACCGGGAGTCGTCGGGGCGCACCGACGGCTCGACGTAGACGACCCGCCACGGCTCGGGACCGAGCACGCGCAGGAAGGTGGCCGGGTTCAGGGTGCCCGCTCCGACCTCGGTGTTCATCGGCTGGACGATCAGAGCGCCGTGCTCCGTCCAGTACGCCGTCAACCGGGTCAGAGCCTCCTGCATGGTGAGCATGCGCCGAAGTCTAGGGGGAGGCGACGGAGGGTGAGCAATCGCATTCGCCGCGTCCGGCACGCGTCACAAAGATCAAATTCAAGTTCTTTATTGCCTCGGCTGCGGCCGATAACTGATCGTCGCTCCCGCGGGGACCCTTCCGGGTCTCGCAGGGCGTGGGGCGCCCAGAACGCGAGACCCTACAGGGCGACGTCCGTGGGTGGTTGCGGTCAACCCACAAAACCCGTGTACGGGTTCACCGCTCTCCTCATCCGCGGGTGGCCGCGGAAACCCCGGCCGCTACACGAAGGCGCCGTGGCCGGTGATCGCGCGTCCGACGATCAGCGTGTTGATCTCCCGGGTTCCCTCGTAGGAGTAGAGGGCCTCGGCGTCGGCCACGAAGCGACCGATGTCGTAGTCCAGCACGATGCCGTTGCCGGCGAGCAGCTCCCGGGCCCAGCCGACGACCTCGCGCATCCGGGTCGTGCAGTACGCCTTGGCCAGCGCCGAGTGCTCGTCCCGGTACTGCCCGGCGTCCTGCAACTGGGCCAGCCGCACGCACATCCCGAGCGAGCCGGTGACGTTCCCGAGCATCCGTACGAGCAGGTCCTGGACCAGCTGGAACTTCGCGATCGGTCGGCCGAACTGCTCGCGCTCGCCGGCGTACTTCAGGGCGATCCCGTAGGCCGCGAGCATCACCCCGACCGCCTCCCAGGCCACCCCGCTGCGGGTCTGGCGCAGGATCTTGGCGGTGTCCTTGAACGAGTTCGCGTTCTGCAGCCGGTCCGCCTCGGGCACGCGCACGTCGGTGAGCGTGATGTCGGCGTTCTGCACGATCCGCAGCGCGATCTTGTTCTCGATCTTGGTGGCCGTGAAGCCGGGCGTGCCGCCCGGCACGACGAAGCCCTTCACCTGGTCGTCCTCGACGTCCCGGGCCCAGACCACGATCAGGTCGGCGAAGGTGGCGTTGCCGATCCAGCGCTTCTGCCCGTTCAGCACCCAGGTGTCACCGTCCCGGCGGGCCGTGGTGCGCAGCCCGGCGGCCACGTCCGAGCCACCGGTCGGCTCGGTCAGCGCGAACGCGCCGACCTGATCGAACGCGGTCATCCCGGGCAGCCAGCGTTCGCGCTGCTCCGGCGAGCCGCAGGACTGGATGCTGCCCATCGCGAGCCCGGCGTGGACGCCGTAGAACGTCGCCATCGAGGCGTCCGCGTGCGCCATCTCGAGCGCCAGCCAGCCGTTGAGCAGCGACGAGCGTTCCTGGCCGGCCAGGCCGAGGCCGGCGAACTGCTTGATCAGGTGGGTCGGGAACTCGGCCCGGGCCCAGTATTCGTTGGCGATCGGGGTCACCTCGGCCGCCAGGAAGTCGCGGACCCGGTGCACGGTCGCGGCCTCGTCCTCGGACAGCAGTCCCTGAAACGCGTAAAGATCTCCGACGAGCATGCGGGCCTACATTCCCCGTCCCGCGGAAATCTAAGAGTCCCGTGTCGCGTGGGCTTTCGCGGCCCGTCGCGTCGTGTGGGCTTTCGCGGCCCGTCGCGTCGTGTGGGCTTTCGCGGCCCGTCGCGTCGTGTGGGTCTTCGTGGCCCGTCGCGTCGTGTGGGTCTTCGTGGCCCGTCGCGTCGTGTGGGTCTTCGTGGCCCGCCGCCTTCCAGCGTCCTGAGCCGTGGGGGATTTTCCGGATAGGCGAGATTTGAGGGGTTTGCGAGGCGGCGGGCGTCCCCGGCTCGGCAGGTGGCTGGCTCGGCGGGTGGCTAGAAGGTCGCGCGGGTGGCTAGAAGTTGCGGGCTGCGCGGGCTGCGCGGGCTGCGCGGGCTGCGCGGGTTGTGCGGGCTGCGCGGGTGGCCAGAAGCTGCGGGTCGCGTGGGTTGTGGGGGTGGCTAGAAGTCGTGGGTTGCGCGGGTCAGGGCCTCGCTGAGGGTTGTCGTGGTGGCGCTCGGCAGCACGACGTCCGCGTGGGTGTACCGGGTCGCCGGGGTGAACGGGTTCGGGATCGCGACGCAGCGCAGGCCGGCGGACTGGGCGGCGGTGACGCCGTGCGGGCTGTCCTCGAAGGCGACCGCCTGCTCCGACTTCAGGTCGAGGCGGGCCAGTGCCAGGTGGTAGACCGCCGGGTCCGGCTTGTGCGCGGCGACCTCGTCGCCGTAGGCCAGGACCTCGAAGCGGGCCAGGTCACCGGTCCGGGCCAGCTCGCCCCGCACCCACCAGGCCGGGGAGCTGCTGGCCACCGCGAGCCGCAGGCCGAGGCGTCCGGCCTCGTCGAGCCAGGCGGCGATGCCGGGGTTCAGGGCCAGGCCGGCGTGCACCCGCTCGCGGTAGGCGCGGCGGCGGGCGTGGCTGGCCGCCCGATCGAAGTCCGGCCCGACGGCGGCGGCCAGCACGGTGTAGCGCAGCTCGCTGACGTCCCCGCCGTGCTCCGCGAAGAACCCGGCCTCGTCGAGCTCCAGGCCGTGCTGCCGCCACTCCCAGCGCCAGCTGTCCAGCAGCGTGCTCTCGGTGTCCATCAGCAGGCCGTCGAAGTCGAAGATCAGCGCCTCGATCGTCATCGACGCAGTATCCCGGATGAGCGGGCCGGCCCGACGCGACGCGGAACACAGTGTGCCGCGCCGCCGCGGGCCGGGCCGTGGCGGCGCGGTGCGGCGGCGTGGTGGCGCGGGCCGGCGTGTGGCGGGGCGGGCGCGGCGGGGCCCGGGGCCGCGCGGGCCGGGTCGGGGCGCGGCGTGGTGCGGAGCTGGCGCGGGCGGCGGTGCGCGGCGCGTGGCGGGGCGGCGGTGCGCGGCGCGGGGTGGTGCGGGGTGGTGCGGGGCGGTGCGGGGCGGCGGTGCGCGGCGCGGCGCGGGGTGGTGCGGGGCGCGGCAGTGCGGCGAGGCGCGGCAGTGGGGCGCGGGGTGCGGTGCCGCGCGGGTGCGACGGGGCGCGGGGTGCGGTGCGACGGGGCGCGGTGCGGCGGGGGAGGGGAGCGTGCGGCGGGGTGGGTCAGCGGGGTGGGTCGAGGCGGCGGGGGAGGCAGTGGGCGGTGGGGACCGAGTGGCACCAGGCGGTCACGGCGGCCGAGCTGGGGAAGTCGCCGAGGGCGACCGTCAGCCACGTCCCGGGGTCGCTCGCCGGATGCCGCAGGTCGGTGGTCCGGAGGAGGACGACCGGGTGCTCGTCGCTGGCCAGCGCCCGGCGCAGCCGCTGGTGCTCGGCGAGGATCGAGGCCGGGTCGGTGTGGTCGCCGGCGGCAGCGGCGAGCTCGGCCGCGTACTGCCCGGTCAGGTCGAGCGTGGCCAGGTCGTCCCGGTGGGTGAACTCCAGCTCGGCGGCCGGGCCGGACGCGCTGGGCCAGGGCTCCGGCCGCGCGCCGAAGCCGGTGCGTGGCAGGGCGACCGGGACGTAGGCCGGCGCCGTCCGGTCGACGCGGGACAGCACGGCGGCGGCCGCGGCGGCCGAGAGGAAGAGGGTGACCGCCGCGACGGCCACCAGTTTCCGGTACGCGTTCACAGTCCCCTCCGGTCACCCTGACGAGGTGTCCTGACGGTAACCGCCCAGCATGTCGATGACCAGGACATACGGCGTTTTCAGCCATCCGGGAACCGCGTCGCTCCCGAACTGCGACCACGCACACGGCCATCCCGGCTCAACCCCGCCCGGTTGACGCCGACCATAGGGCCATGAGCGTGGGCAGCGGATTGCACACAGCCGGACCTCTGGTGGAGGCCGCCGGCGTTACTGGCGCGGAACCTGACCGGCAGGTTCTGCTGTTGGCCGAGCTGGTCGGCTTCATGACCAAGGACACCCCTTCGGTGCAGCACGTGCTCGACCTGATGACTCCGCACCTGCGGGAGCTCGCCGGGCTGACCGCGGCGACCGTCTTCGAGCTGGACTCGGAGAGCGGGCTGATGGGGGCGACCGCCCAGTTCGGTGAGCCGGGCCGGCGGGACCAACTGGTCGCCGGCAAGGTCTTCCGGGCCGCGGCCGGTGGACCGCCGGTGGTCAGCGGCCAGCAGATGGCGATCCGCCTGCGGATCGGCGGCCAGACCGTCGGCGTGCTGCTGCTGACCGGGGACCTGCTGGCGGAGCTGCGCCAGGACACCATCTCGACGGTCGCGCTGCACTTCGCCACCACCCTGCAGGGGCTGTTCGCGGAGAAGGCCCGGCAGTTCGTGGCGCACACCAGCTCGACGATCCAGGAGCTGTTCGAGAAGGGGATGACCGCGGGCAGCGTGGAGGAGGCGGCCGAGCTGCTGACCCACTCGTGCGCCACGGCGTTCCGCACCGAGCACGCCGCCCTGCACCTGATCGACAACGACGGCCGGATCCGGTACGTCTACGGCGTCGGCTGCCCCGACGAACGGCTCGGCACGCTGCGGGAGAACCTGGTCGGCAAGTCCGCGATCGAGTCGCCGGTGTGGCGCAGCACGGTCGAGTCGGGCGAGCCGGTGCTGGTCGGGAACACCGCGACGGCCAAGACCCGGCCCGGTGGGATGGCGCAGACGCTGGAGCTGGGCTCGTTCATCGCGATGCCGTTGATGACCGGTTTCGGACCGGTCGGCATGGTGATGTGCGGGGACTCGTCGGGCGCCCGGGAGTGGACCGCGCGGGACCGGATCCTGGCCCAGCAGCTGGCCGCCGAGGGCGCGCTGATCATGGACAGCGCCCGGATGCGGGAGGCGAACCGGCAGCACATGCAGGAGCTGACCCGGCAGGCGTTCCACGACTCGCTGACCGGCCTGCCGAACCGCAAGGCGCTGCTGGACCGGGGTGAGCAGGCGGTCGAGATCGCCATGGCCACCGGCACCCGGCTGGGCCTGCTGCTGCTCGACCTGAACGGGTTCAAGCAGGTCAACGACACGATCGGGCACCACGCCGGCGACGTGCTGCTGCAGTTGGTGGCGAAGCGCCTGGACGGCCTGATCCGCAAGCCGGACCTGGCCGCCCGGCTCGGTGGCGACGAGTTCTCGGTGCTGGTCACCGCGAACCCGGACGAGGCCGGGGCGGTCCGGGTCGGCGAGCGGATCTGCGAGCGGCTGCGCGAGCCGTTCCAGATCGACGGCCGCTCGGTGCAGATCGGCGCGAGCATCGGGGTGTCACTGTTCCCGCGGCACGCGATCGACTTCGGGGTCCTGATGCAGCACGCCGACGCCTCGATGTACGAGGCCAAGCGCGGTGGCGGCGGCGTCCACCTGACGCCGTAGGGCGGTCAGTGCCCCCAGGGCTCGGCCGGGAGGCACCTCCCGGCCGGTCCGGGGTAGCTCGGATCCGGGTAGAGGATCGCGCCGTCCGGGCCGGTCCAGCAGCGGTCGTCGGTGGCCTGCGGGAACATCGGCTCCCGGGAGATCTCCGCGCCGCCCGCGTCGTAGGCGACCAGCTGCCCCGCGTAGGCCACCTCGTCGGTGCCCGCGAGCAGGCCGAACATGCCGTTCGCGAGCCGCGCCTCGACGGTGTGCGTGCCGTCCTCGGCGACCAGCCGGGCGACCCGGGAGCTGACCCGCCCGACCAGGCTCATCTCGGCCGGGCCCGTCTCCGGGACCGCGGCGCCGCTCATCAGGACCTGCACCGGGCCGGGCAGCCAGTCGCGCCCGCCGTTCCACCCGCCGCCGGTGAGGCCGCCCCCGGCCTGGATCCGCACGCCGATGATCGGGCGGACGATCTGGTCCAGGGTGCAGGCGAAGAAGCCCTGGTCGGTGACGAAGAGGGCGATCGCCTGGCCCCGCGACTCGGCGGCGACCGCGACGTCCCGTGCGGTGACCACCGGGATGTCGGCCACGGCTGTCCGCTCGGCCAGGTCGTAGCGCTGCCCGAGGCAGTGGTCGACGACGGCTTCCAGGGTTGACGAGAGCTGGTCCGGGCCGAGCGCGAGCGTGGTGGGCAGCCGCTGCGGCCGTACCCCGGCAATCGCGACAGCGACCGCGGCCGTGAGCGAGGCCGCCACCGCGAGGCGCACCCAGCGCCGGGTCTTCGGTTTTGCGGCGCTCAGGAGCGTGGCGCGCATTCGCGCGGCGCGAGCGGGCGGCAGGTCACGCTCCGCCGGCGGCTCAAGGTTGGCGATCATCGAATTCCTTCCGGTACGGCGGTGGCGAGCAGCCGGCTCAATCGGGAGCGCGCCCGGCTGACCCGGCTGCGCACGGCGGTCTCGGAGACGCCGAGGACGGCCGCGGCCTCGGGATAGCCGACGCCGGACCACAGGCAGAGGGCGACCGCCTCGCGCTCGGCGCGCGGGAGTTTCCGCATCGCGTCGAGCAGGTCCCGCATCCGGCGCTCGTCGTCGAGGCGCCCGGCCACGTCGTCCGCCGGATCGGCCTCGACGTCCGCGACCGGGGAGTGCAGCAGCCGGCGGCGCCAGCGGGCCAGCGTGCGCTGCTCGGTGCGGGCGTGGTTGCCGGCGGTGACCAGCAGCCAGGGCAGCGGCGAGCCGTCGACGAGGCGGATGCCGGCCCGGCGCTGCCAGGCGGTCAGGAAGGTGGCCTGGACGATCTCCTCGGCGAGGGACCACGAGCCGGTCAGCCGGAAGGCGTGGTTGTAGACGGCCCGGGCATGGCGGTCGAAGAGAGTCCCGATGTCCTCGTCGGTCACGGTCAGCATGGTCACATCACACCTATGGCCGCCGGGGACCCGGTTGTTGCACCATGAACGCCCCATTGCCCTTCTGTTTCGGGATCGTTGCGCTGGGAGCGCTCCCATGTAATGCTGTCCGCGTCGGCCAACGATCCCCACCGATGTGTCGGCCGCCGCTCCCATAGGCGCTGATCTCTGGCGCCGCCGCACGCCTCGAGGAGTCCTGATGAGATCCATCTCCACCCGGGCACGAGCCCTCACGGCAGCCGCCGTCGTGAGTGTCGTGGCCGGCGCCGGCGCGGTCGCGATGTCGACCGATGCCAGCGCGGCCGCCGGCTGTCGTGTCGACTACACGGTGAACCAGTGGTCCACCGGCTTCACCGGCAACGTCGTCGTCACCAACCTCGGCGACCCGATCTCCGGTGGCTGGAACCTGACCTGGGCCTTCGCCGGTAACCAGACGATCACGCAAGGCTGGAGCGCCACGATCACCCAGTCCGGGCAGAACGTGACCGCGACGAACCCGTCGTGGGCGGCCTCGCTCGCCACCAACGGGACGGCGAACTTCGGCTTCAACGCGAACTACTCGGGGACGAACGCCACCCCGGCCACGTTCAAGCTGAACGGGACCGCCTGCACCGGCGCCACGACGCCCGGCTCGCCCTCGTCGAGCCCGTCCACCAGCGTCTCCCCGTCGACCAGCGTGTCGCCCTCCACCAGCGTGTCGCCGTCGACCTCGACGAGCCCGGGCGTGAAGGTGGACAACCCGTACGCCGGCGTCAAGGGCTACGTGAACCCGGAGTGGAAGGCGAAGGCCGACGCCGAGACCGGCGGCAGCCGCGTCTCGAACAACCCGACCGCGGTCTGGCTGGACCGGATCGCCGCGATCGAGGGCACCACGAGCAGCAGCTCGAACGGCGCGATGGGGGTCCGGGCGCACCTGGACGCGGCTCTCGCGCAGGGCGCCGGCTACATCCAGTTCGTGATCTACAACCTGCCCGGCCGGGACTGCGCCGCTCTCGCCTCGAACGGTGAGCTCGGCCCGAACGACCTGCCGCGCTACAAGACCGAGTACATCGACCCGATCGCCGCGATCCAGGCCGACGCGAAGTACAAGAGCCTGCGGATCATCAACATCGTCGAGATCGACTCGCTGCCGAACCTCGTCACCAACACCTCCGGCCAGGCCGGCGGCACGGCGATGTGCGACACGATGAAGGCCAACGGCGGGTACGTGCAGGGCATCGGTTACGCCCTGAACAAGCTCGGCGCGCTGAGCAACACCTACAACTACGTCGACGCCGCGCACCACGGCTGGATCGGCTGGGACTCGAACTTCAGCCCGACCGCGGACATCATGCTCCAGGCCGCCCAGGCGTCCGGCAGCGTCAACAACGTCACCGGCTTCATCACCAACACGGCCAACTACTCGGCGCTGTCCGAGCCGTGGGTCCAGCCGACCACCACGGTCGGTGGCCAGAGCGTCCGGCAGTCGAAGTGGGTGGACTGGAACCAGTACACCGACGAGCTGACGTTCGCCCAGGCGTTCCGGACCAAGCTGGTCTCGATCGGCTTCAACAGCAACATCGGGATGCTGATCGACACCTCCCGCAACGGCTGGGGCGGCTCGGCCCGGCCCACCGCGGCGAGCACCTCGACCGACGTCAACACGTACGTCGACGGCTCCCGCATCGACCGCCGGATCCACGCCGGCAACTGGTGCAACCAGTCCGGCGCCGGCCTCGGCGAGCGTCCCAAGGCCGCCCCGGCCGCGGGCATCGACGCCTACGTCTGGGTCAAGCCCCCGGGCGAGTCGGACGGCTCCTCCTCGCTGATCCCGAACGACGAGGGCAAGGGCTTCGACCGGATGTGCGACCCGACCTACACCGGTAACGCCCGCAACGGCAACAGCATGAGCGGCGCCCTGCCGAACGCGCCGATCTCCGGCGCCTGGTTCTCCGCCCAGTTCCAGCAGCTGATGGCGAACGCCTACCCGGCGCTGTAGCCCGGCCGCACGACCGGACCCCCGCCCCGTTCATGCCCGGGGCGGGGGTTCTTTTTCCGAGTATTGTGTAGGCCCTACATGATGTTGTACCTTCACGATATGGGTGACGACGAACGCTACGCCGCCGGACTCGACCGGATCATCGAGCTGGTCGTGCTGCTCAACGACGACATGACCAAGAGCCTCGCCGCGCAGGGGCTCAGCGTCTCCCGGATGACGCTGCTCTGGGCGCTGCGCGAGATGGGTCCCAGCCCGCAGCGCGCCCTCGCCGACGCGCTCAAGGTGACCCCGCGGGCGATCACCGGCCTGGTCGACGGGCTGGTCGCCGGCGGCCTGGTGACCCGCGAGGCGCACCCCACCGACCGGCGCGCGGCCCTGGTCACCTGCACGGCCCGGGGCACCGAGCTGCTCGCCGGGATCACCGCCCAGCAGCGGGAGTTCGGGCGGCAGCTGTTCGCGCACATGCCGGCCGCGCGCTTCGACGCGCTGCTCGCCGGCCTCGACGACGTGCTGGCCACGCTGCACGGGCTCGGCCTCGTCCACCAGCCGGGGGTGACCTCGTGATCCGCTCGGTGATCCGCTACGAGCTGCGGCTCTGGGCCGCGCTGTTCCGCTGGGTCTTCCGCCGGCCGGTCGCGATCGAGGCCGGGGCGCGACGCTTCACCTACCATCGCGCGGTCAACCTGATCCTCGGCGCGTTCCTGGTCGTCTCCGCGATCGAGCTGCCGATCCTGCACCTGATCCTGCCGTGGGCGGCGGTTCGCGGGGTGGCGCTCGGGCTCGGTGTCTACGGGCTGATCTGGATGGTCGGGCTGCTCGCCACGATGCACGTCCACCAGCATGTCGTCGGGCCGTCCGGGCTGCGGATCCGCAACAGCATCACGCTCGACCTGCCGCTGCGGTGGGATCAGATCGCCGGGCTCGAGGTGCGCCGGCGGTCGCTGCCGCCGGGTGGGCAGACACAGGTGGAGGACGGGGTGCTGTCGCTGGGGATGGCCAGTCAGACCAGCGTCGACGTGCGGCTGGTGGGGCCGCTGGTGGTTCCGGTCCGCAAGACCCGGGGGGAGGCGGTGACTCAGATCCGCTTCCATGCGGACGAGCCGGAGGCGCTGGTCGAGGCCGCCCGCGCCCACCTCACCCTCACCCTCACCCTCACCGTCGGCGAGCCCTGACCCGCCGCGGCCTCTGCGCGGCCACCCCGTCCCGCCGCGGTCTTTGCGCGGCCACCCCGTCCCGCCGTGGCCCTGCGCGGCCACCCGTCCCGCCGCCGGTTTCTGGGCTCGTTGCCGGGGCCCGGCCGGCGGTGCGTCCGGGACCTGCTGCCGGGGGTCTCGCCGCCGGTGGTTCCGGGGCCGGCCCGATTGCGCGGGCCTTGCCGCCGGGCGCTTCACTGGGCCGGTGACCGCGGGCTTGGGGCGTGTGCGGATTTATCGGATTTGGGTGGAGGGTCTGGCGTGAGCGGTTCCGATGGGGTCGTGTGGCGGATCGGGAAGCGGTCCGTGCGCGCGGCGGCCGGGAGCGTGACCGGGGATCGGTACGACCGGAACTACGACGTGCTGCATCTCGACCCGGATCGGCCGCTCGCGATCGTCGCCGACGGGATGGGCGCGGGGGAGGGCAGCGCGGCCGCCGGCCGCATCGCGGTCGACACCTTCGCGAGGGAATGCGGTGGTCCATCCCCGTCCGCGCTGCGGGCCGCTGTCGCCCAAGTGCATTCCGCCGTACGGCGTAAAGCCCGCACCCTGCACGACCTCACCGGCTGCACCCTCACCGCCCTGATCGGAGTCCCCCCGGACGGCCCCGGCCGTTCCGCGGCTCTCGACGGTTCCCGGGCTTCCGGTCGCGGCCCGGTCCCGCCTGCCGACGTGCGGGCCGACCCGCCGGCGCCCGAACCTGCCGAGGTGCCGGCCGACCTGCCGGAGTCCGAACCCGCTGTCCGGATCGTGCAGCTCGGCGACTCCCGGGCGTATCGCCTGCGGGGCGGCCTCCTGGAACTCCTCACCGTCGATCACACGATCGCCTGGCTGGGTCTGATCCACGGCTGGTATGCCGCCACCGACCCCCGGGCGCACGCCGACGGTTACCGGTTGACCCGCTACGCCGGGCACCCGGACGAGCCGCCGCCGGACGTTCTCGACGTCCCGCTGCACCCCGGGGACCGTCTGCTCCTGTGCACCGACGGCGTTTCGGGCCAGCTGGACTACGAGTCCCTCACCGGGCTCCTTGCCGCAGGCTCCCCGACCGCCGCGGTGAACGCCCTGCTCGAAGCCACCCTGTCGGCCGGCGGTCAGGACAACGCCACCGCCATAGTCCTGACTGTCACCTGATCCGGGGTGCCGGGTTTTAGACCGCAACCACCCTCGGACATCGCCCTTGCGGGTCTCGTGTTCTGGGCGCCCCGCGCCCTTGCGAGGCCCGGAAGGGTCCCCGCGGGAGCGACGATCAGTTATTGGCCGCAGCCGAGGCAATGAAGATCTTTAAGGTCTGGGCTATTTTTTCGTGAAAAATCGGTACACGGCTCGGTAGGGGACCGCCACCGGGTCGTTGCCGCCGCAGCTTGTCGAGGGGGCGGCGCCGCCGTGCGGGTCGATGCGCTGGATGTAGGTGACCGCGCCGAACAGGCCGCCGCCGCGGTTGGCCGTGGCCTTGTAGAGGACCTGCGGGACGTTCGCGGGGTCCGGGGCCGGCGTGGTGATCGGGTCGATGCCCTGGACCATCGAGCCGTCCTGGTCGGAGACCCAGGCCGGGCCGCGGAAGTGGACGGCGGTGACCTTCTTGACCGGGCTCATGGTCACGCCGGTCAGCGACGCGGCCGGTTCGAGCGGCTGCCACGTGCCGCGCTTGCATTCGTAGACCTGGACGCCGCGGGCCTTGAGCACCGCGTGCAGCTCGTTGCCGGCGGGCGGCTGCAGCGCGGCCGGGACCTGGGGCACGCCACCCAGGAAACTCTCTTCCTGGGTGGTGGCCGGCCGGGTGTCCGGCGCGGGTGCGGCGGACGTCCGGTCGGTGCCGGCGAAGGAGACGCCGGCGGGCACGGCGACGGCGGCGAGGGCTAGTGCGCCGACCGCGCCCGCGATTTTGGCGGTACGAGTCACGAAGGCCTTCCCGGGTGGACGGTGACGATGTGGATCACGGTAAAGGCACCGTAGACCCCAAAGCCCCGTTTAGTGGGCAAATCACCCGGGAGATATGGGAATAACCGGACGGATTACGGCATCGTGTAGAAACCGGTCGGCAAGGTCTGGGACTGGCGGCGCGCCTCCTTCGTCCGGGAGCGCAGACGCAGTAGCAGGATCAGGCCGAGGAAGAAGAACACGCCGCCGACGATCAGCCCCGGGCCGAGCAGGTTGCTCTGGTCGGTGGACGCGGGCACCAGGGCCGACGCGCTGGTCGTCCGGTTGGCCGGCTGGGTCGGCTCGGTGACCTCCTCGATCGGGTCGTCCTCGGTGGGCGACGCCGACGCCGTGGGCGCCTTGGTGGTCTTCGTCGGCGTGGGCGCGGGTGAGGCGGTGGCGACCTTGGTGGTCACCTCGGTGGTGCTGCTGATCGAGGTGAGCCGGGTGTTCTGCGCGTCGTCGGCCTGCGCCTCGAAGCGGACCTCGCCGCCGTCCCGGCCGGTGAAGCCGACCAGCCACTGGCCGGTGACCGTGCGGCCGCGGCAGAGCGTGCCCGGGTCGACCTGGTCGTCGATGATCGTGGCGGTGTTGCCGGACGTGCTGACCTGGGTGGCGAACTCGCGGTTGTTCTCGACGCGGGTCACCCGGATCTGGTTCAGTGGCACCTTGCCGCCGGTCACCACCAGCGTCCAGCGCACCTTCCGGCACCGCGTCTGGTCCGACGAGGCCACCGCGGTGATCGTCTTCGTAGTGCCGCCGGCCTGGAATGTGGCGGGCGTGGTCAGGCGCACGCTGAACCCCGGCACGTCGGCGTCGGCCGGCGCGGTCAGGCCGCCGGCGCCCAGTGCGGCCCCGGCGAGCGTGGCCCAGAGCAGCGCGGTGAGATGCCGCACGTCGATCCCCCTTCTCGGACGTCCCCTTCACCAGTAAGTTCGCCGGGTCGGCCCGAATGGTTCACCGGGTGGTGGCGGTCACTCCCCGGCGCACCTTATTTCTTGCTTAAGAACCCTGGAAAATCGTCATTCCCGCAGGTCACACGGCATGTGCGAAAAGTAGCGAGGCGATCACTAAAAAGAGTCGCCCAGAAATTTCGCACGCGTTCAACCGAAGCCCCGCCCGGCACGTAATCCGGGGAGGACGCGGCCGGGGCAATGCAGGGGAAAGCGACGCCACGGACGGGTCCGGAACAACTTGAGCACGGGGCGTTCCCCACGAGCGCCGGCGTCCCACCGCCCACGGGACGTGACCGTTGCGGAAAACGAGGAGTTAATGGCCCGGTCGAAGAACAAAGAAGGCGCCGCGAGTAGGGTCGCGGTCGACATCGGCTCCACCGGTAAGGGCTCCGTGCCCACAGGCGCGGTCATCCTGCTGGTGGTAAGCGTCCTGGCGGCAGTCTGGGCGGTCGCGATGATGACCGGCCCCGGTCGCGTCGGATACGTCTACTTCTTCATGTACTCGGAGTACTACATGGGTGTCCTCACCCTTGTGTCACTCTCGATCACCATCATGGTCGGCCTGGTCTCCACCGACCGCCTGGTCCTCACCATCCGGCAGAGGGTGCTGCTCCAGTCCACCCACCGGACCACCGGCGTGATGGCGATGTCCGCGCTGGCGTTCCACCTCTGGACCAAGACCGTCGAATCTCACATCCGTGTGATCGACATCTTCATCCCGTTCATCACGCCGACCAACACGCTGTACATCGGCCTCGGCCAGCTCTCCGGCTACATCATGGTGCTGGTCACCTGGACCGGCCTGATGCGGGCCCGGTTCATCGGCCGCGGCAAGCCGTGGATGTGGCGCGCGATCCACTCGATCTCGTACCTGATCTGGCCGACCGCCCTGGTCCACGGTCTCAGCGCCGGCCGCGCCGCGGCGACCTGGGTCATCGTCAGCTACGTGGTCTGCGTGCTGATGGTGCTCATCGGCCTGGCCGTGCGGCTCTCGGTCAGCCTGAACCGGCGCAAGGACTTCTCGTCCGCCGCCGGGATCGGCGCCCCCAAGCCGTCCGCCAGCACCGGCGTGGTGCCCACCTCCAGCGCCCCGCGCAACCGGTGGGGTGGCGGCCGCGACCGCGAGCAGCCGGGTGGCGACCTGGTCCAGGCCGCTCCGGCGGTGAACAGCTGGGTGCCCGCCGCGGCCCCGGCCGCGCCGCCCGCGGCCCCGGTCAGCCCGGCCGTGGCCCCGATGGCCCAGGAGCCGATCGCCGACCGGCGCGACATGCGTGAGCTCGAGGCGCCCGCCCCGCGCCAGCGCCGCGCCGCCGACGACGACCGCTTCGACGAGCCGACCCGGGCGGTGTCGCGGCGTGACTTCGACGACGACCGGTACGAGGAGCCCGCCCCGCGCCCGCGTCGCCAGGACGAGTACTACGACGACGGCCCGCGCCCACGTGGCCGCCGTTTCGCCGACGACGAGGAGGAGCCGCGCGCCCGCCGGTCCCGCACCTCGATGGAGGACACCGGTACCCGGCTGCGTCCCGAGGACACCGGCACCCGGCTGCGCCCGGACGACACCGGCACGCGGATGCGCCCCGAGGAGACCGGGACGCGGATGCGGATGGACGACACGCAGACCCGGATGCGGATGGAGGACACCCAGACCCGCATGCGCCGGTACGCCGAGGAGGACTACTACGAGGACGAACGTCCCCGTGGCGCCCCCGCCCCGGCGGGCCGCCGCCGCGCCGACGACGAGCCCCGCTACGAGGACGTCCCGCGTCAGCGCGCCCCGCGTTTCGAGGACGACGACGAGCCGCGCAGCGGTGGCCGCCGCCGCGCCGACGACGGCCGGCACAGCCGCAGCCAGTTCGTCGACCTGGCCGAGGACGAGGAGTCGCTGGTCGACACCGGGACCCGGCGTCGCCGGCCGGCCGCCGACCCGGGCCGGGGCGACGCGCCGGTGGGCCGGGGCCGGGCCCGGGACGACGACGACTCGTACTTCTCGCAGTTGCGCGGTGACCGGAGTTGAGCACCGCACAGGTTCCGCCGGTCACGTCGATCGGCGTCCCGCGGATCACCGCGGGCTACGACGAGTACGGCCGCCTCGACCTGCAGGCGCACCAGGAGGTGCACGGCGGGTTCGCGGCCCTGTCCTCCGGTGAGCTGATCGGGCTCACCGACCGGATCGAGCTGCGCGGACGCGGCGGCGCGGGCTTCCCGTTCGCCCGCAAGGTCCGCGCCGTGATCGACTCGTGCAAGCGTCAGGACCTGCCCCCGGTGATCGTGGTGAACGCCACCGAGGGGGAGCCGCCGTCCTGGAAGGACAAGGCGATCCTGACCCGCGGGCCGCACCTGATCCTGGACGGCGCGGCGCTGGCCGCCGCCGCCCTGGACGCCGAGGAGATCGTGATCGGCGTCGCGGACGACGGCATCGGGCAGAACTCGCTGATGGCGGCGCTCGCCGAGCGGAAGATGCCGTGCCCGACCCGGATCGTCACGGTCCCGCACCGGTTCATCTCCGGTGAGGGCGGCGCGCTGGTCCGCGGGATCAACGGCGAGGCGCACATCCCGCCCGGCCGCAAGGTCCGGTCCAGCGACAACGGCGTGATGGGGCTGCCCACCCTGCTCTCCAACGCCGAGACGTACTCGCAGCTGGCGATCGCGGCCCGGCTCGGCCCGTGGGAGTACAACTCGGTCGGCATCCCGGAGGAGCCGGGCACCGTCATGCTCACCGTCGGCGGCGCGTCCAGCGCCCCCGCGGTGGTCGAGGCGCCCAGCGGCACCCCGCTGATGGACGTGCTCACCATGTGCGGCGCGGACATCGGCCCGGGCCTGCTGGTCGGCGGCTACCACGGCAAGTGGATCACCGCCGAGCAGGCGAAGACCGTGACGATCTCCCGTAAGGGCTTCGCCAAGGTCGGTGGCACGCTCGGCGCCGGCATGCTGATCCCGATCGGCTCCAAGACGTGCGCGCTCGGCGAGGTCGCCCAGGTCGTGCAGTACCTGGCCGGCGAGTCGGCGGGCCAGTGCGGCCCGTGCCGGCTCGGCCTGCCGGACCTGGCCCGGGCGGTCACCCTGGTGTCGCTCGGCGGATCCGCCCTGGAGCAGGTCCGCCAGGCGGCCGGCCTGGTCAAGGGCCGGGGCGCGTGCAGCCACCCGGACGGCACGTCGCGGTTCGCGCTCTCCGCGCTCGAGGTGTTCCAGAAGGACGTCGAGGCGCACGCCAACGGCGAGGGCTGCGGCAAGCAGACCAAGGGCATCCTGCCGCTGCCGTACACCGCCGAGAAGGGGGCCAGGAAGCTGGCCCTGGACTGGTCGCGGTGCGACGGGCACGGGCTCTGCTCGGCGGTCGCCCCGGAGATCATCCGGCTGGACCACAACGGCTTCCCGGCGTTCCCGCAGACGCCGCTGCCGCCGTGGCTCGAGGACGGCGCGCGCAAGGCGGTCAACGTCTGCCCGGCGCTCGCCCTGCGCCTGATCGACCCGGCCGCGTCCGCGCACTGAGTTCGTCGCCGCCGGCGGCCCGCCCGGGCCGCCGGCCCTCACCCTCGAGGTGCCCATGACCACCCGTCGTGCCCTGCTGACCCTGCCGCTGGCGATGCTCGCCGCCGGCTGCGCCGCGCCGCCCGCGGCGACCTCGGCCCCGGTCACTGCCGGGTCCGGCTCCGGCGCGCCACTCCCGGATGCCTTGCGATTCACCGGTACGACGTTGGACGGCGCCCCCTACGACGCCGCCCAGCTCGCCGGGAAGCCGGCCGTGCTCTGGTTCTGGGCCCCGTGGTGCGCGACGTGCGCCGGGCAGGCCCAGTCGGTCGGCGACTTCCACGAGGAGTACGGCGACCGGCTCACGTTCCTGGGCGTCGCCGGGATGGGCACGGTCAAGGCGATGCACGAGTTCGTGTCGGACATGAAGGTGGGC
The DNA here is from genome assembly GCF_019704555.1 of Actinoplanes sp. L3-i22. NCBI lineage: Bacteria > Bacillati > Actinomycetota > Actinomycetes > Micromonosporales > Micromonosporaceae > Actinoplanes > Actinoplanes sp. L3-i22. Next base: position 8,422,236 of record NZ_AP024745.1, on the reverse strand, counting down.
GCGGTGACCCACCTGAACGATCCGAAACTCAGGATCTGGACCAAGTTCACCATCGTCGAGCAGAGCACCTACGTCCTGCTCGACGCCGCCGGGACGATGGTGACCCGGAGCTACCTCGACGACCTGCAGCTCACGGGCGCCCTGAAGAAGCTGGTGGGCTGACCCGCGGCCGTACCCCTCAATCGGGGTTGATCTCCGTGAGGTGCAGCTTGCCGGCGCCGTCGCGCTCGACCCGGACCCGGGTGGTCAGGCCCGGCCCGAGCCGGACCGGCAGCGGCGTGCCCCCGCCGGCCCGCACCGAGTGCGTGCCCGGCGCGAGCGCCAGCGCGAGTCGTCTCCCGGCCCGGACCTGCCCCTTGACCGCGCCGTCCACGGTGATCGGGACGGCCCGGGCGAGGGTGGTGAGTGACCGCGCGGGCCCCTCGACGATGAGCGTGCCGACGACGGTCATGAGCGACTCCCAGGAAGGGCCGGGCCGGGCGGGGTCACCAGGTGGTCGGCGGCGTGTGCGGGCTGTAGTCGGTCGCCTCGGACGGCATCAGGACCCAGAGGACCGGGTAGATCAGGATCTGGCTGCCCGGGATGATGAAGAGGATCAGGACGAAGAGCAGGCGGGCGATCCACGGGTCGAGCCCGAATCGGCGCCCCAGGCCCGCGCAGACGCCACCGAGCATGCGGCCGTCACGCGGGCGGACCAGACCTTGGCGGGCCATCGTGTCGTGCACGGCGTTCATGGCGGGTCGCTCACTTTCCTTGGTTGCCCTCCCCGGTGAGGAGGTGATGCCTCAAGCTTGCTACCCGGCTACGACACTTTCCATCCGGCAACGCCCGGATCCCACCCGGACCCGGATCTCAGGGTATGACCCGATCTCTGGGTATGCGCAGCACCACGGTTCAGTGCCTTGTGCTGTTCAGGTGCACCCGTGAGTACGCGCTAGCGTTTTCGGGGTGTCGGTGTTGCGGTCGTTGGCGCCGCCGTTCGTGGCGGCGGGTCCGTCCGGTGTGGCTGTCCGCACGAGGTTGCGGCTCTCTGCTGGTGAGCAGCAGGTGATGCGTGAGGTCGGGGTGTTCCTCGGGACCCTCGCTGCCCGGGATCTGGCGGCCCGGTGCGCGGGCGGGACCGGTCACAGCAGCCAGGACTGGGCACGCCGCAAGCGGGAGTTGACCGGCGAGTCGTCGGCGCGGTGGGCGGGCGCGATCACCAAAGCCACCAACGCCCAATGGGCCCTCGCCCGCCGGGCGCAAACGGCGCATCTGGCCGACCTGGCGGCCGGGATCGCCGCGATCGATACTCGGCTGGGCCTGCCGCTGGGCCGTCCCACCCGAGCACCCGAGACCCGGAAACGGCCGCCGGCCGGGTATGCCAGCCGGCAGGAATGGTTCCGGAAAGCCCGGCGCCTCGTGACCGCCCGCCATCACCTCGACCAGGCCGGACTCACCCTCGACCAGTGGCGGCAGCGGTGGGCCGACGCACGAATGTTCCTCACCGCTGACGGAGAGTCCGGCAAGCGGTTCGGCAACGAGACGATTCGGGTCACCCCGGACGGTCAGGTCAGCATCAGACTCCCGGCCCGGCTGGCGCATCTGGCCAATGCGCCCCGCAGCCGCTATGTGCTGGCCATCCCGGCCGCTTTCGCTCATCGCGGCGCCGACTGGCGGGACCGAGTAAACGCGAACCTCGCGGTGGCGTACACGATCCGCCACGATCCCGGCCGGGACCGCTGGTATCTGACCGCCGCGTGGCAGCTCGCCCCGACCGTGCAGCCCAGCCTTGCGGCCGCGGTCGCCGGCACGGTGATCGGCGTCGACACCAACGATGACCACTACGCCGCCTGGCGCCTCGACACGCACGGGAATCCGGTCGGGGCGCCGCGCCGGTTCGGCTACGACCTGTCCGAGAACGCCGACCACCGTGACGGGCAGATCCGGCATGCCACCACGCGGCTGCTGCACTGGGCCCGGCAGCAGGGCGTGACCACGATCGCGATCGAGAACCTCGACTTCACGGACAGTAGAGGTCGTGAGCGGTTCGGCCGTAACAAACGGTTCCGCAGGCTGGTCTCCCGGTTCCCGGCCGCCCGACTCCGCGCCCGGCTGATCGCCCAGGCCGACCTGGCCGGGGTGACGATCGTGGCGGTCGATCCGGCGTACACCTCGAAGTGGGGAGCGGAGCATTGGCAACGGCCGACCAGCACCCCACATCACAAGACCTCCCGGCACGAGGCGGCATCGCTCGTGATCGGACGGCGCGCGCAAGGGCACGCTGCCCGGCGACGGACTGGAACGCCCGCACCCCACCGCAGTGATGGAGTGCGGCCTCGCCCAGCCCCGGCCACAGCCCACCTTGAGCGCGAGGGACCCCGCCCGGCCCGACCGGCTGCACCGACACGATCGGTACAGCCGCCGGGCCAGCGAAAGCGGGCAACCAGCCTGTCCAACACCGTTCGGGACAGGCCCAGCACCCAAGACGTACTCATGGGCGCGCTGGATAGGAACGGTTGTCCATGACACCGGGGCAACTTGATGTCGAACCTGCCCTATACAGTGCTGCGAGCGGGAACCTGGGGGGCAGGAAGAACATGGTCGACAGCACGGTGCCGGGCGAACGGACGCAACCGTTGCGTCCCCACGATCCGCGCGAGCTCGGCGACTACGAGGTGCTCGGCCGGCTCGGTGAGGGCGGCATGGGCACGGTCTACCTGGGCCGCAAGCGGAACAGCACGATCCTGGTCGCGGTCAAAGTGGTGCGGGTCGATCTGGCGCACGACGACGAGTTCCGCCGGCGGTTCCGCAGCGAGGTGGAACGGGTCCGGCAGGTGCCGCCGTTCTGCACCGCCGAGGTGCTCGACGCCGACCCGGACCACGAGCAGCCGTATCTGGTGGTGGAGTACGTCGACGGCCCGACCCTGGCCGAGGTGGTCGAGGAGCGCGGCCCGCTGACCTCGGCGAACCTGCACAGCGTGGCGATCGGGGTGGCCACCGCGCTGACCGCGATCCACGGCGCCGGCGTGATCCACCGCGATCTCAAGCCGCGCAACGTGCTGCTCGCGCCGGGCAGCCCCAAGGTGATCGACTTCGGGATCGCCCGGGCGATGTCGGCGACCAGCGGCAACACCCGCCCGGACCAGATGGTCGGCACGGTGGCCTACATGGCGCCGGAGCGGTTCGACACCGACGACGCCCCGGAGGTCACGCCGGCCGCCGACGTGTTCGCCTGGGGCGGCGTGGTGACGTACGCGGGGACCGGCAAGACCCCGTTCTACGCCGACTCGCCGACCGCGACCGCGGCCCGCATCCTGACCAAGCCGCCCCGCCTCGACGGGCTCTCCCAGCCGCTGCGGGACCTGGTCGCGCACGCCCTGGAGAAGGATCCGGCGAACCGGCCGAGCGCCCGGGAGCTGCTCGACCTGCTGATCTCCGGGGAGCGGCCGGTGGCCGTCGCGGCCGCCCTGGCCGACCAGCCCGACCTGCGCGCCGCCGCGGCCGAGGCCCAGGCGGTGACCGGGTTCGCGCTGCCCTCGGACACCGGCCCGTCGACCCGGGTGGCGGCCGCCGCGCTCGCCCCGGCCTCCGCCCTGGACATTCCGCCCGGCCTGGTCGGCTACAACGAGAACTCGATCGTCACGGTGCCGATCGAGGCGGTCCGGGACACCACGCTGCTCGGCGCGCGGCCGGCCGGGCGCCCCCGCCGCCGGGTGCTGCCGGCCCTGCTCGCCGCGGTCACCGTGCTGGTCATCGCGGCCGGCGTCGGGATGATCGGCTACCTGCTGCGGGACCGGTTCAACCACGGGGGCACGGCGGCGGACGGCGGCGCGCCGGCCACCCCGGAGTCGGCCACGACGTCGGCCGCGGCGCCCCGGCTCACCGACCGGCTGGCCTCGGCCGGGCTCTGGCAGGCGACCGCGCAGTCGGACGCCCAGGCGAGCTGCGCGTTCGCCGGCGGGGTGCTGGTCGCCCGGCGGGAGACCGCGGGGACGTACCGGTGCCGGGGCCCGCGTGACGCGGTGACCGACATGACCGCCGAGGTCGGCGTGCGCCTGGACACCGAGTACAGCTGCGCCGCGATCTGGTTCCACTTCGACGACAAGGCGTTCGCCGGGAAGCCGGGCGGCTACCAGCTGCGGGTGTGCGAGAAGCACGCGTACCTGAGCGTGCACACCGACAGCGACATCGTTCTGAAGAACACTCTGGTGCTGAGCCGGCCGATCGCGCTCTACGGCAAGCCGGTCCGGATCGGGGTGCGGGTCCGGGGCGACTCGGTCGAGGTGCTCCAGGACGGGCAGTCCGCCGGGACGTTCCCGCTGACCGAGCCGGAGCTGGCCCGCGGGCGGGTCGTGCTCGGGGTCAGCAACGACCTGGCCACGCCGGCCCGGACCGGGCCGTTCGAGGTCGCTTTCAGCGACATCAAAATCTGGGATTGACGTACGGAGCCCGCGCCGTCCACGACAGCGCGGGCTCCCCGTCCTCAGTCCTTGGCGAGGCCGGCCCGGCGTAGGGCGTCGGCCATCGCGTCGTTGCCGAAGTTGCCACCGCCACTGCTGCCGCCGCGCTGACCGCCCTGGCCGCCGCCGCCCTGCCGGGGCTGGCCGCCGCGCTGACCGCCGCCGCCCTGGCCACCACCACCGCGCTGGCCGCCGCGCTGACCGCCCTGGCCACCGCCTTGACCGCCGCGCTGGCCGCCCTGACCGCCACCCTGACCGCCGCGCTGACCACCCTGGCCGCCGCCCTGGCCCGCCGGGGCGCCCGGGGCGCGGTCCTCGCGCGGCGGGCGGTTCCGGTTCGGCTCGTCGGAGAGGCGCATGGTCAGCGAGATCCGCTTGCGGACCGGGTCGACCTCCAGCACGCGGACCTTCACCACGTCGCCGGACTTGACCACCTCGCGCGGGTCCTGGACGAACTTCTCGGACAGCGCCGAGACGTGCACCAGGCCGTCCTGGTGGACGCCGATGTCGACGAACGCGCCGAACGCGGCCACGTTGGTGACCTGGCCCTCCAGGACCATGCCGGGCTTGAGGTCGGCGATCTTCTCGACGCCCTCGGCGAAGGTGGCGGTGGTGAACGCCGGCCGCGGGTCCCGGCCCGGCTTCTCCAGCTCCTTGAGGATGTCGGTGATGGTCGGCAGGCCGACCGTGTCGGTGACGAACCGGTCCGGCCGGATGCCCTTGAGCAGCGGGCTGTTGCCGATCATCGTCTTGACGTCCGAGCCGGCCGCCGCGGCGATCGTCCGGACCAGCGGGTACGACTCGGGGTGCACGCTGGAGAAGTCCAGCGGGTCCTCGCCCTCGCGGATCCGGAGGAAGCCGGCGCACTGCTCGAACGCCTTCGGGCCGAGCCGGGCGACCTTCTTGATCTCGTTGCGGTTCTTGAACGGGCCGTTCTGGTCGCGGTGCAGCACGATGTTCTCGGCCAGGCCGGCGGTGATCCCGGAGACCCGGGTGAGCAGCGGCGCGGAGGCGGTGTTGACGTCCACGCCGACGCCGTTCACACAGTCCTCGACGACCGCGTCGAGCGAGCGGGCCAGCTTCACCTCGGACAGGTCGTGCTGGTACTGCCCGACGCCGATCGACTTCGGGTCGATCTTGACCAGCTCGGCCAGCGGGTCCTGCAGGCGGCGGGCGATGGAGACCGCGCCGCGCAGCGACACGTCCATGCCGGGCAGCTCCTGCGAGGCGTACGCGGAGGCGGAGTAGACCGACGCGCCGGCCTCGGAGACGACCACCTTGGTCAGCTTCGCGTCCGGGTGCTTCTTGATCAGCTCGGTGGCGAGCTTGTCGGTCTCCCGCGAGGCGGTGCCGTTGCCGATCGCGATCAGCTCGACGTTGTGCTTGGAGGCGAGCGCGGCCAGCTTGTGGATCGACTCGTCCCACTTGTTCTGCGGGACGTGCGGGTAGATCACGGCGGTGTCGACGCACTTGCCGGTGGCGTCGACGACGGCGACCTTCACGCCCGTACGGAAACCGGGGTCCAGGCCCATCGTGGCGCGAGTCCCGGCCGGAGCCGCGAGCAGCAGATCGCGCAGGTTCGCCGCGAAGACGCGGACCGCCTCGTCCTCGGCCGACTCCCGCAGCCGGACCCGCAGGTCGGCGCCGAGGTGGATGAGGATCCGGGTGCGCCAGGCCCAGCGGACCGTGTCGACCAGCCACTTGTCGCCGGGACGCTTCAGGTCGGTGATCTGGTTGCGCCCGGCGATGCGGCCCTCGAAGTAGCCCTCGTCCTCCTCCGGGTGCGGCTCCATGGTGAGGTCCAGGACCTCCTCCTTCTCGCCACGGAGCATCGCCAGGATGCGGTGCGAGGGGAGCTTGGCGTACGGCTCGGCGAAGTCGAAGTAGTCGGAGAACTTCGCCCCGTCGGTCTGCTTGCCGTCGCGCACCTTCGCGACCAGCCGGCCCCGCGTCCACATCTGCTCGCGCAGCTCGCCGATCAGGTCGGCGTCCTCGGCGAACCGCTCGATCAGGATGGACCGGGCGCCGTCCAGCGCCGCCTGGCCGTCCGCGACGCCCTTCTCGGCGTCCACGAACGCCTCAGCGGCCGCTTTCGGGTCGACGGTGGGGTCACCCAGCAGACCGTCCGCGAGGGGCTCCAGGCCCGCCTCACGGGCGATCTGTGCCTTGGTGCGGCGCTTCGGCTTGAACGGGAGGTAGATGTCCTCCAGCCGGGCCTTGGTGTCCGCCTCGAGGATCTGCTGCTTCAACGCGTCGTCCAGCTTGCCCTGCGAGCTGATCGACTCCAGCACCGCGGCCCGCCGGTCCTCCAGCTCCCGCAGGTAGCCCAGGCGCTCCTCGAGGGTGCGCAGCTGGGTGTCGTCGAGGGTGCCGGTGATCTCCTTGCGATAGCGGGCGATGAACGGCACGGTGGCGCCGCCGTCGAGCAGCTCGACCGCGGCGGTGACCTGCCCTTCGCGGACCCCGAGCTCGGAGGCAATGCGCTGATGGATCGCTGTCGTCACGACGACGATTGTTACCGAGCCCGCGGCGGCTTGTCGCGCCGCCCCGCACACCCGGCGGTAGATGATCACCCGTAGGGCGCCCGCGACGCGCCCAGCCGATGTCTGGCTCCCGAGTGAACCGCCCGACCGGGTGCCCCGTCGCGACCTGCGGAAACGCGTTCCGGGCGGACGCGGCCGGCGTGGAGTGGGACGTTTACTAGAGACAACCCTTCGGGGCTTTGGCATTGTTGCTGCATGACGCTTGCTGTCCGGGCGGTCGCCGCCACTGATCAGGGCCTGGTCCGGTCCAACAACGAAGACTCGGTTTTCGTCGGAAATCGCCTCTTCGTGGTCGCGGACGGCATGGGCGGTTTGCCCGCCGGTGAGCTGGCGAGCGACATCCTGGTGCAGGTGCTCGGCGGCGTCGACCAGAAACCGGACACCGGGGAGCCGCTGCAGGATCTGATCGAGGCGCTCCAGGTGGCGAACAAGCAGATCGAGAAGTCGGTCGCCGAGGACGACGCCCGGGACGGCATGGGCACCACGGTGACCGCGCTGCTGCTCTCCGGGGACCGGCTGGCCGCCCTCAACGTCGGCGACTCCCGCTGCTACCTGCTCCGCGACGGCGAGTTCCAGCAGCTCACCCGGGACGACACGTATGTGCAGGCGCTGGTCGACCAGGGCGTGCTGACGCCGGACGACGCCCGCCGGCACCCGCAGCGCGCGCTGGTCACCCAGGCCGTGCAGGGCGGCCCGTTCCGCCCGGCCGGCCGGATGATCCCGGCCCGGGTCGCCGACCGGTACCTGCTGTGCAGCGACGGCCTCTCCGACTACGTGGAGGACGCGGTGATCGCCCAGACGCTGCGGGACAACCCGGACCGGCGGACCTGCGCGGCCGAGCTGATCAACCGGACGCTGGAGAACGGCGCCCCGGACAACGTCACCGTGATCATCGCGGACGTGGTCGAGGTCTGATCACGGCAGGTCGAGGAGTTCGCGGACGGCGTGCTCGACGGCGTTCATGGTCCGGTGCGAGACGTAGCCGTGGTTGTCGCGCAGCGCGGTCCGGTCGAGGATCTGGACCACGCTGTGAATCCGGACGAAGGCGCCCGCCAGCGGATCGCCGGGCTCCAGCCGGACGGCCAGGTGATTCGGGTGCGGCACGTCCCGGACCACCGCGAGCGCCCAGATCGCGAGTTCGTCCACCGCGTTGTACTCGTCGTTGCTGATCACCAGCACCCGGTGCTGGGCGCCACCGCGCAGCAGCGTCCAGATCTGGCCGCGGTTCACCATTCGGCGTCGCGCAGCGCGATGTCGTTGCTGCTCTCGATCAGGTCACGGGCGGCGTCGGCCTGCTCCGGCGTGCGGGAGCGGAGGAACTCGCCGAACGCGTGCGCCGCGGCGCGCTGGCGAGCCCGACGGGCGTCCGGCAGCACGCGGCGGACCGCCTCGGTCACCGCGGCGGAGGCGTTGCCCCGGCTCTGCAGATAGGCGGCCACGTCGTCGGGCACGCTGATGCTGAGTTTGACGGTCATACTTTGATCCTACCGAGGCTTGGGTAGGCTCGGCGGGTGCTGATGGCGACGGAACGGTTGGTCCTGCGGAGGTTCCGGGCGGCGGACGCGGTGCCGCTGGCGGCGTACCGGTCGGATCCGGCGGTGGCGCGCTACCAGTCCTGGGACGCGCCGTTCCCGATCGGGAAGGCCGAGACCGCGGTGCGGAACTTCGCGGCCGGCTCGCCCGACCAGCCCGGCTGGTTCCAGTACGCGATCGAGCTGACCGCGTCCCGGGAGCTGATCGGGGACGTGGCCGTCCGGCTGCACGACAACCACAAGCAGGCCGAGATCGGGTTCACGCTGGCTACGCCGTACCAGGGGAAGGGTTTTGCGACCGAGGCCGTGAGCGCCGTCCTGGACCGGTTGTTCCGCCTGCAGGGGCTGCACCGGGTGATGGGCGAGTGCGACGCGCGGAACACGCCGTCGGCGGCGCTGATGGCGCGGCTCGGGTTCACCCGGGAGGGGCTGCTGCGGCAGCAGACCTTCATCAAGGGCGAGTGGACCGACGACCTGCTGTTCGGGATTCTCGCCCCGGAGTGGCTGGCCCGGGAAACTGTCGTACCGGCGTGATGGGATCGTCGCATGGACATGGACGGGTTCTGGCGGCTGATCGAGGACAGCGGGCGCGAGGGTCCCGGCGATCGTGACGGGCGGCTGGCCGGGGCGCTGCGCGGGCTCGACCCGGCGGACATCGAGGATTTCGAGGTCCGCCTGCAGGAGCTGCGCGACCGGGTCGACACCAACCTGATGTGGGGCGCGGCCTACCTGATCTGTGGCGGGCTCTGCTCGGGCGACGGGTTCTGGTATTTCCAGCCCTGGCTGGTCGGGCAGGGCCGGGCCGCGTTCGAGGCGGCCGCCGCCGATCCGGACACGCTGGCCGGGCTGCCGGCGATCCAGCGGCTGGGCGGTCGCACGACGCGGCACTGGACCGACGACGAGTGGCCGGAGTGGGAGAGCCTGGCCTACGTCGCGAGTCCGGTCTACCACGAGCGGACCGGGGTGAAGGAGCTTCGGGACCTGCTGCGGGAGCGGGGCCGGCCGTTGCGGTTCGACCCCGGGCCGGTGGATCCCGAGTGGGACTTCGACGACGCGGCGGAGATGCGGCGGCGCTTTCCGCGGCTGAGCGAGCTGTTCCCGCCCGGCCGCCACCGCTAGTCGCGCCGGCTTTTCCGCGCTGAGCGAGCGCTTCCCCGCCCGGCAGCGCTTCCCCGCCCGGCAGCGCTTCCCCGTCCGGCAGCGGTTGCCCGGCCGGCCGGGCTGTCGGGGCGGGCGCGCCGCCACTGGACGGCGGCGGGGGACGGGCCGGAGCCCGTCCCCCGCCGATCACACGGTCACTTCTCGAGCTTGAGCCAGAGCGCGCCGAGCGGCGGCACGCGCAGGGCGGCCGAGTGGTCGAAGCCGTGCCACGGGATGTCGTCGGACTGGACCGCGCCCAGGTTGCCGACCCCCGAGCCGCCGTAGAGCTCGCTGTCGGTGTTGACCGCCTCCAGCCAGCGGCCGCCGCGGGGCAGGCCGATCCGGTAGTTCTCGTGCGGGACCGCGGCGAAGTTGACGATGCACGCCATCGGGTCGCCGTTCGGCGCGAACCGGACGAACGAGAACGTGTTGTGCTGCGAGTCGTCGCTGGTGATCCAGCGGAAGCCGGACGGGGAGGTGTCCTGCGTCCAGATCGCCGGCGTCTCCTTGTAGACCCGGTTCAGGTCGGCGACCAGGCCCTTGATCCCGCCGAACTGCGGGTCGTCGAGCAGCGCCCAGTCCAGCCCGCGCTCCTCGCTCCACTCCCGCAGGTCGCCCATCTCGGCGCCCATGAACAGCAGCTGCTTGCCGGTGAACGCCCACATGAAGCCGAGCAGCGCCCGGGTGTTGGCCAGCTTCTGCCACAGGTCGCCGGGCATCTTGCCGGTCAGCGAGCCCTTGCCGTGCACCACCTCGTCGTGGCTGATCGGCAGGATGTAGTTCTCGCTCCACGCGTACACGGTGGCGAAGGTCATCTGGTGGTGGTGCCACTGCCGGTAGATCGGCTCCTTCTCCATGTAGGAGAGGGTGTCGTTCATCCAGCCCATGTTCCACTTGAAGCCGAAGCCCAGGCCGCCGAGGTGGGTCGGGCGGGTGACGCCCGGCCACGCGGTGGACTCCTCGGCGATGGTGACGACGCCGGGGTGGTTCTTGTAGACGGTCGCGTTCATCTCCTGCAGGAAGCTGATCGCGTCGAGGTTCTCCCGGCCGCCGTACTGGTTCGGGGTCCACTCCCCGTCCTTGCGGGAGTAGTCCAGGTAGAGCATCGACGCGACGGCGTCGACGCGCAGGCCGTCCGCGTGGAACTCCTCGCACCAGTAGAGCGCGTTGGCGACCAGGAAGTTGCGGACCTCCTTGCGGCCGAAGTCGAACACGTAGGTGCCCCAGTCGGGGTGCTCGCCGCGCCGCCAGTCGCCGTGCTCGTAGAGCGGGGTGCCGTCGAAGCGGGCCAGGGCCCACTCGTCCTTCGGGAAGTGGGCCGGCACCCAGTCCAGGATCACGCCGATCCCGGCCTGGTGCAGCTTGTCGACCAGGTAGCGGAACTCGTCGGGGTTCCCGAACCGGGAGGTCGGCGCGAAGTACCCGGTGACCTGGTAGCCCCACGAGCCACCGAACGGGTGCTCCATCACCGGCATCAGCTCGACGTGCGTGAAGCCGGTCTCGACCACGTAGTCGACCAGCTGGGTGGCCAGCTCGACGTAGGAGAGGCCGGGCCGCCACGAGCCCAGGTGCACCTCGTAGCAGCTGGTCGGCTCCTGGTGCCAGGCCTTGCCGGCCCGCTCGCGCAGCCACTGCTCGTCGTGCCACTCGTAGGACGACTCGAAGACCACCGAGGCGGTGGCCGGCGGGATCTCGGTGTGCTGGGCGAGCGGGTCGGCGTGCTCGCGCCACTGCCCGTCCCGGCCCAGGATCTTGAACTTGTACTTGGAGCCGACGTGCGCGGCCGGGACGTAGATCTCCCACACCCCGCTGGAGCCGAGCGACCGCATCGGCCACCCGTCGAACGGCCCCCAGCCGGTGAAGTCGCCGACCACCTGCACGCCGCGGGCGCTCGGCGCCCACACCGCGAACGCCACGCCGGCGCCGCGCGGCTGCGCGCCCAGCACCTTCCACAGTTTCTCGTGCCGGCCCTCGCCGATCAGGTGCAGGTCCAGCTCGCCCAGGGAGGGCAGATGCCGGTACGGGTCGTCGACCTGCGTCCCGTCCACGTCGAGGCGGTAGTCCAGGACCAGCCCGGGCAGTTCGGCCGCGAAGATCCCGTCCGGGTGGACCAGGGTCGTCTCGTACCGCTCGTCCTCGTGCAGGACGGTGACGGCCTTCGCGCCCTTGCGCAGGGTCCGGATGACGGTGTGGCCCCCGCCGGGGTGCGCCCCGAGGACGGCGTGCGGATCGTGCGTGTCGCCGGCGATCACGGCGTTCATGGCGCGCTCGTCGGCGGCCAGGCGGGAGGTGGTGTGCCCGATCATCTTCGCTTCCTCTGACATAGGGGGTCAGCCGACCAGCCGGGCGATGGAGCGGAGGGGGATCCGCAGCCAGCCGGGGCGGTGTCGGGCTTCGTAGGCGGCCTCGTAGACCGCCTTGTCCAGTTCGTACGCCGCCAGCAGCGCACCCTGATCGCGCGGGTCCACGCCGGAGGCGTGCGCGTACCCGTCGCAGAACGCCGCCCGGTTGCGGTCCACCCACTCGCGGGCCCGGGCCGCCAGGTGCTCGTCGTCGTCCTGGTCGACGAGCAACTGGTACGCCGCGTACTCGTAGGAGCGCAGCACGCCGGCGACGTCCCGCAGCGGCGAGTCGGGCAGTCGCCGCTCGTCCAGGGGCTGGCCCGGCTCGCCCTCGAAGTCGATCAGCAGCCAGGCCTCCGGGGTGCGTAGCACCTGCCCGAGGTGCAGGTCGCCGTGCACCCGCTGGACGATCACCTGCTCGCCGGTCCGGGCGGTGAACTGCTCGGTGATGGCCGGCACGTACTGCTGCAGCTCGGGCACCGCGTCGGCGGCCGTCCGCAGCCGGGCCAGCACCGCGTCGAGCGGGAACGGCGCCGGGCCGGCGCCGAGCTCCTCGGCCAGGGTCAGGTGCACCGAGGCGACCGCCTCGCCGAGCCGGTAGGACTCGCCCTGGAAGTCACCGCCGGCCTGGTCGGCGCGGAACTCGGCGTCGGCGAACAGGTCGCGGGCCGACGCGGTGGCCATCGCCCAGCCCTCGGCCGAGTTCGCCGCGTACGCGGTGACCATGCCGAGCGCGCACTGGCCGCCGTTGTCGGACGCCTCGAACGAGCCGAGCAACCGGGCCACGTGCGGGTTGCCGGCCCGGCCGAGCACCCGGTTCAGCTCGATGTCCGGGTTGATCCCGCAGGTGACCCGGCGGAACAGCTTGAGGATCGCGTCCTGCTCGAAGATCACGCTGGTGTTGCTCTGCTCGGCGTCGAACACCCGCGGCCAGCTCTCCAGCGGCAGCTCGACGTCCGGCTCCTTCTCGAAGGTCAGGTCGCCGACCGGTTCGGACCGGTCGATCAGACCCAGCAGGAACCGGGCGGCCTCGGCGTCGTAGAGCGCGTCGTAGCCGGTCCGGCCCTCGTCGTCGGCGCCGATCGTGGCGACCGCGCTGTACTCCGGGATCGGCAGCGAACCCCAGGCGACCACCACCTGGTAGCGCTCCGAGCTGCCGTCGGTGTACGAGACGTCGATCAGCACCAGCTCGAGATCGTCGCCGAGCGGGGTGGCGGACGCCTGTTTGACGTCCGCGAGCACCCGGCTGCGCCCGGCGTACCAGCGTTGTTTCGGTAACCACTCGGCATAAGGCAGCGTCATTGCTTCTCCTCAGACCCGCACAACTGGAACCAGTAGAAGCCGTGTCCCGGAAGGGTCAGAAGGTACGGCAACTGTCCGACGCGGGGGAAGTTGACGTGACCGGTCAGCTCCACCGGCGTGTACCCGTTCCAGTGCTGCAGGTTGAGCTCGATCGGCTGCGGGAAACGGGACAGGTTGTTGACGCAGAGGACCACGTCGTCGCCGTACTCCCGCAGGTAGGCCAGCACCGAGGGGTTGCTGCCGCCCAGCTCACGGAACGTGCCGACGGCGAACGCCTCGTGTCGCCGGCGTACCGCGAGCATCGTCCGGGTCCAGTTCAGCAGCGACGTCGCGCTGTCCCGCTGGGCCTCCACGTTGACCGCCTGGTAGCCGTACACCGGGTCCTGGTTGACCGGCAGGTAGAGCCGGCCCGGTGTGGCGGTGGAGAAGCCGGCGTTGCGGTCCGGCGTCCACTGCATCGGGGTGCGCACGCCGTCCCGGTCGCCGAGCCAGATGTTGTCGCCCATCCCGATCTCGTCGCCGTAGTAGAGCACCGGCGAACCGGGCAGCGACAGCAGCAGCGCGGTGAACAGCTCGATCTGGTTCCGGTCGTTCTCCAGCAGCGGGGCCAGCCGGCGGCGGATGCCGACGTTGGCCTTCATCCGCGGGTCCTTGGCGTACTCCGAGTACATGTAGTCGCGCTCTTCGTCGGTGACCATCTCGAGCGTGAGCTCGTCATGGTTCCGCAGGAAGATGCCCCACTGGGTGTTCTCCGGGATGGCCGGCGTCTGGGCCAGGATCTCCGAGATCGGAAAACGGGATTCCCGGCGTACGGCCATGAAGATGCGCGGCATCAGCGGGAAGTGGAACGCCATGTGGCACTCGTCGCCGCCGGACTTCGCGTCGCCGAAGTACTCCACCACGTCGGCCGGCCACTGGTTCGCCTCGGCCAGCAGCACCCGGCCGGGGAACTCGTCGTCGATCACCTTGCGGCAGTGCTTCAGGAACGCGTGGGTCTGCGGCAGGTTCTCGCAGTTGGTGCCCTCCTCCTCGAAGAGGTAGGGGACCGCGTCCAGCCGGAAGCCGTCGATGCCCAGGTCCAGCCAGAACCGGAGCACGTCGAGCATGGCCTCCTGGACGGCCGGGTTCTCGTAGTTGAGGTCGGGCTGGTGGGAGAAGAACCGGTGCCAGTAGAACTGCCGTCGCACCGGGTCGAACGTCCAGTTCGACTCCTCGGTGTCGACGAAGATGATCCGCGCGTCCTGGTACTTCTCGCTGGTGTCGTTCCAGACGTAGAAGTCGCCGTACGGCCCGTCCGGCTCGTGCCGGGACGCCTGGAACCACGGGTGCGAGTCCGACGTGTGGTTCATGACCAGGTCGGTGATCACCCGGATGCCGCGCTTGTGCGCCGCGTCCAGCAGGGCCACGAAGTCCTCGACCGTGCCGAACTCCGGCAGCACCTTGTAGAAGTCCCGGATGTCATAGCCACCGTCGCGCAGCGGCGAGTCGTAGAACGGCGGCAGCCAGAGGCAGTCCACGCCCAGCCACTGCAGGTAGTCCAGCCGCTCGATCAGGCCGCGCAGGTCGCCGCCGCCGTCCGACCCGGAGTCGTAGAACGCCCGGACCAGCACCTCGTAGAAGACCGCACGCTGGAACCAGGTCCGGTCGGCCGGGAGCGCCCGGGCATGACCGAAGTCGGACGAGTCCGGGTGTTCGACCACCCCGTCCTCGGTGTGACTTCCCTCAGCCGGGTCGTGCTCGCCAGTCAGCTCCACAGTTGTTCCCCCTACCCCGCCTGCACGATGAAGATGTGCGCCGGCTCGACATAGGGGTCGATCCGGACCGCGTTGTACTGCCCCCACTCGTACGTCGCCCCGGAGATCTGGTCGACCACGGTGAAGCGGTCGTGCCAGTCGAGCCCGAGGGCGGGCATGTCGAGTGTGGTGTTGCCCCACTGCACATTCGTGGCGTCGAAGGAGACGATGACCAGCACGGTGTTGCCGGTCTCGGCGTCGCGCTTGGAGAAGCACAGCAGCGCGCCGTTGTCGATCTCGTGGAATCGCAGGTTACGGAGCCAGTGCAGGGCAGGATTCCGCTCGCGGGTCCGGTTCAGCTTGGTCAGGTACGGCGCGAGCGAGCGCCCGGCCCGCTCGGCGGCCGCGTAGTCCCGGGGCTTGAGCTCGAACTTCTCGTTGTCGAGGTACTCCTCCGAGCCCGGCCGGGGCACGTGCTCGAACAGCTCGTAACCGGAGTACATCCCCCAGGACGGGGTGAGCATCGAGGCCAGCACCGCGCGGATCTTGAACATCGCCGGGCCGCCGTGCTGCAGCGACTCGTGCAGGATGTCCGGCGTGTTGGGCCAGAAGTTCGGCCGCATCCAGTCCAGCGAGGTGAGCAGCTGCTCCATGTACTCGCGCATCTCGGCGGCGCTGGTGCGCCAGGTGAAGTACGTGTACGACTGGGTGAAGCCGATCTTGCCGAGCCCGTTCATCATGGCCGGCCGGGTGAACGCCTCGGCCAGGAACAGCACGTCCGGGTGCGACTCCTTGACCTTGGGGATCAGCCACTGCCAGAAGTTGACCGCCTTGGTGTGCGGGTTGTCGACGCGGAAGATCCGCACGCCGTTGTTCACCCAGTGCATCACCACGCGGTAGACCTCGTCGCGCAGCGTGCGGTAGTCGTTGTCCCAGTTGATCGGGTAGATGTCCTGGTACTTCTTGGGCGGGTTCTCGGCGTACGCGATGGTGCCGTCGGCCTTCGTGGTGAAGAACTCCGGGTGCTCGGTGACCCACGGGTGGTCCGGCGCGGCCTGCAGCGCGAGGTCGAGCGCCACCTCCATGCCCAGCTCCTCGGCCCGCTCGCGGAAGAACACGAAGTCCTCCAGCGTGCCGAGCTGCGGGTGGATCGCGTCGTGGCCGCCCTCGTCCGAGCCGATCGCCCAGGGCGAGCCGACGTCCTCGGGACGGGCCACCAGGGTGTTGTTGCGGCCCTTACGGTTGATCTTGCCGATCGGGTGGATCGGCGGCAGGTAGACGACGTTGAAGCCCATCTCGGCGACGGCCGGCAGGCGCTCCGCGGCGGTCCGGAAGTTGCCGTGCCTGATCGGCGTGGCGTCCGGCCCGATCTCGGCGCCCTCGGAGCGGGGGAAGAACTCGTACCACGCCGAGTAGAGGGCGCGCTCGCGATCGACCCAGACGGC
The DNA here is from genome assembly GCF_019704555.1 of Actinoplanes sp. L3-i22. Lineage (NCBI taxonomy): Bacteria > Bacillati > Actinomycetota > Actinomycetes > Micromonosporales > Micromonosporaceae > Actinoplanes > Actinoplanes sp. L3-i22. Next base: position 8,405,757 of record NZ_AP024745.1, on the reverse strand, counting down.
GAACGAGCGGGTGGTGGTGACCAGCTGCCGCACCGGGTTGTGCCAGAGCAGCTCCTCCAGGTCCAGCGCCGGGGTGACCCGGGAGAACAGCGACCGCTGCTGATCGCGCAGCGCCGCGGCCGCGTCGCGGACCCGCTCCTCCTGGTCGGCCGGCACGATCTTGACCGCCAGCTCCAGCACGTCGGCGCCCTCGGCGAGGTCGTTCGCCAGGTCCTCGGCGCCCTGGCCGGCGCCGATCTTCTTCACCACGGCGTCGCGCCACGTCCGGTACGGATCGTCGAACGCCTCCACCGTGAACGTCCACCGGCCCACCTCGTCCGGGCGGATCGTCGCGTGCCACTGGTCGAGGCCCGGCGCGCCGGGGGTCATCCGCGTGAACGCCTGCGTCAGCCCGTCGGGGCCACGCCATACCACGTTCACACCCAGTGCGTGATGACCTTCGCGATAGGACACCGCGGAAACCGGTACGAGTTCACCGACCACCGCCTTGGCGGGGTAGCGGCCACCGGACACAGCCGGTGTCACGTCTTCGATGGGGAAGCGACCGGTCATGATCTCCACCGTAGTCAGAGGGGCTCAGCAGGACCCGGCGACCGAAAAAACCGTCGCGGTCGTCCTATGACTTCTCCGGAGTGGAGATTCTGAAACGCTGGGGGTTCCGCGAACCGGCCGATCGCCGATGCGCCAAACCTACCGGAGAACCCCTACCGCTTCGCATCCGTACGGGGCCGCGCGCTGCTGGAAAACACGACAAGTTCACCTTCCGGCAACAGGCTCCGAGTGCGCCTCACCCGCAGCGAGGGAACCGCTCCAGCGAGCAAGATCGGGTTCCCGTCGCGCGCTGCCGTCGCCGCGGACCCGGCCGTCCCGGTGAACGCGCTGGCCACCGTGGCTGTCCTGATCCCCGTGCGGGTCGTCGGGGGCCCATCCGTCACCTCGGTCACGCGCGGTCCGCCCGGTCACGGCGCCCGCCGCGGATGTCGCGAGAACGGCACCGGGCCGAGACGTGCGGGCGGCGCGGCGCGGCGCGGACGGCCACGGCGATCACGACGTACATCCGATCGGGTGTCCTCCCGGCCCTCGGGTGTGCCTCGGTTGCCGTGCGTTGCCATCGAGGAACCTGGCTCAAGGGGCCGCCCGCGCGACCGAGTTATCCCTTCGACGCCAGCCGAACACCGGCCCGGCGCCTGAGGTAAGGAGAACGTCGTGGCCGGACCGTCGACCGCACTGTCCCCGGTGATCGCCGCCAGCACCCACTGGCTGGCCCGGGCGTACCCCGGTGGGGAGTCGAACACGGTCGCGCACACGCTCTCCGAGCTGCAGGCCCGGCAGGCCGTGACGGTCGCCGCCTGGCTGCGCTACCCGACCGAGATCGACGCCGCGCTGGTCGCCATCGCCGGGCCCGGCGGGTCCGCGCTGCTGGACTGGAAGGCCGGCAGCGAGCCCGAGGACGAGTACGCCGACGGCGAGGGCTGGCGTACCTGGGTCGACGAGGTCGTCGTCAGCTGGGCCGCGTGCCTGCTCGCCGACCCGATGCTGGCCCGCCGCGGGGTGGACGCGGTGATCGCCGCGGTGCCGATGTCGGACCCGCGGCCTCGGCCGCACGCTCGCCGCACCGGTGGGCTGCCCAGCGAGTTCCGCCGGCTGTTGCAGCCGGACGTCCGGGACCGGGAGGCCGCCACGCTGCTGCGCCACCCCGACCTGCTGGAGCCGATCGCCGCGATGCACCGCGACACGCTCCTGTACCTGCTGGACGCGGAGGTCGCCGGCTCCGAGGGCCTCGCCCAGCTCGGCGGGGACCGCACCGCCTGATGACTTGTTGAGCCCTCTTCGTTCCGGTGTGCTGGGGCGTCCCCCGACGCCCGCCGGACAGCGCACCTGACCCCCTGCGAAGAGGGTAGGGAAACCGTACGGCCGGCACCCCTTTACCTCCTGGGGGGTGCCGGCCGTATGGCCTTTTTTGGCTTCTCTAGTCCTCGGCGAGGCGGGCCGGGAAGCCGCCGGTGGCGATCGGGCCCCAGGCGTCGACGGTCACGCGGATCAGGCACTTGCCCTGGTCACGCATGGCCTGCCGGTACTCGTCCCAGTTCGAGTGCTCGCCGGAGATGCAGCGGAAGTACTCCACCAGCGGCTCGACCGCGTCCGGCAGGTCGATCACCTCGGCGGTGCCGTCGACCTGGACCCACGGGCCGTTCCACTCGTCGGAGAGCACGCAGAGCGTCACCCGCGGGTTGCGCCGGATGTTCGCGACCTTGGCCCGCTCCGGATAGCTGGAGATCACGATCCGGCCCTCGGCGTCGACGCCACACGTGTTCGGCGACGACTGCGGGGTCCCGTCCTTGCGGACCGTCATCAGGATCGCGTGGTGCCGCGGGCGCAGGAACGCGACCAGCTCGTCCCGGCTCGCCCGGGTGTTCGTGGCGATCGTGCGGGCCATCAGTGCGCCTCCTCGGCGTTCACGGTGTGCGCCTCGGCCGCGGCCGGGTCACCGGGGCGGCCGGCGTCGACCGGGATCGCGCCCGGGTGCGGCCGGCCGTGCCCGGAGCCGGCCTGCCCGGCGGAGACCGCGGCGCCGATGATGCCGGCGTTGTTCAGCAGCGTGGCCGCCACCACCGGCGTGTGGATCTCCAGCAGCGGGAAGTACTTGTCGGCCTTCTTGCTCACCCCGCCGCCGATGATGAACAGCCGCGGGGAGAGCAGCATCTCGACGTGCCGCAGGTACTTGGTCACCCGGCCGGCGTACTTCTCCCAGCTCATGTCCTCGGCCTCGCGGATCCGGTCGGCCGCGATCAGCTCCGCGTCCTTGCCGTCGATCTCCAGGTGGCCGAGCTCGGTGTTGGGCAGCAGCACGCCGTCCAGGAACAGCGCCGTGCCGATGCCGGTGCCCAGGGTCACCATCATGATCAGACCGGACTGGTCGCGGCCGGCGCCGAACGCCACCTCGGCCGCGCCCGCCGCGTCGGCGTCGTTGAGCACCGTGACCGGCTTGCCCAGCCGCTCGGTGAACAGCTGCGCCGCCGGCGCGTCGATCCAGGACTTGTGGACGTTCGCCGCGGTCCGGGTCACGCCGTCGACGACCACGCCCGGGAACGTGACGCCGACGCTGTCGTACCCGTCGAACTTGGCCGCCACCTCGGCGACCGCGTCCACGACGCGCTCCACGTCGGCGGGCTGTGGGGTGGGCACCCGGAAACGTTCTTCGAGCAACTCGCCGAGCACCGTGTCGACCGGCGCTCCCTTGACGCCCGAGCCGCCGATGTCGATGCCGAGGATGGTCATCCGTGTCTTCCCGTCTTCCCGCTGGTCACTCGCCCGTGCTGTTTACCACGAAGGCTCCACGCCGAATCCTCCGCGCTCCCACGAGTGAATTCAGTCCGTAGTTCCCGCATTCACGTAGAGTCACTCATACTTTCGGCTAGTCAGAGCTAGTCTTGTCGGCTAGCGTGGCTTGTCAGGACAGCTTTACAGAACGGTCGCCGCGTGCGGGCACGGCTCTCTGCCCGCTGATGGAGGACCACCCATGACAGTGATCGAGGTTCATAGCGCACCCGAGACCACCGCGACCGAACTGCTCGACGCGATGGCGGTGATGACCCCGGGCCGGGACCGGACCCGGATCCGGGACCGTGCGATCGAGGCCTGGCTGCCTCTCGCCCGCCACCTCGCCAACCGTTACTCCGGCCGCGGCGAGCCGACCGACGACCTGGTCCAGACCGCGACGGTCGGCCTGATCAAGGCGGTCGACAAGTTCGACCCCGAGCGCGGTGTCGACTTCGCCGGCTACGCGATCCCGACCATCATCGGCGAGATCAAGCGGCACTTCCGGGACCGGACCTGGTCCGTGCGGGTGCCGCGCCGGCTGCAGGAGCTGCGGCTGGCGATCACCGAGGCGAACAGCACGCTGACCCACAAGCTGGGCCGGTCGCCGACGGTGCCGGACATCGCCGGGCACCTCGGGATCAGCGAGGAGGAGGTGCTGGAGGGCCTGGAAGGCGCCCGCGCCTACAACGCGACGTCGCTCTCCACGCCGATCAGCGCCGACGGCTCGACCGAGCTGGGTGACACGCTCGGCGGCGAGGACCACGAGTACGAACTGGCCGAGACCCGGGTGGCCCTGGGGCCGGCGCTGGCCACGCTGGACGAGCGTGAGCAGCGGATCCTGACCCTGCGGTTCTACGGGAACCTGACGCAGTCGCAGATCGCCGACCAGATCGGGATCTCCCAGATGCACGTCTCCCGGCTGCTGACCAAGGCCCTCGCCAAGCTCCGCAACCAGCTCGACGCCCAGCTCTGATCTTCTGGTCCTTTTAAACCGGGACCACCCGCGGACGTCGCCCTGGAGGGTCTCGCGTTCTGGGCGCGCCAGCGCCCTGCGAGGCCCGGAAGGGTCCCCGCGGGAGCGACGATCAGTTATTGGCCGCAGCGTAGGCAAAAAAGAATTTGATCTTCGGGAACGACGACGCCGGACCGCGGCACCGCGATGAGCGGCAGCGTGGCCCGGCGTCGTTTCCGGGCGTCTCGGCGCGGTCGGCGGGCTACTGGGCGCCGCTGGCCTGCCAGTTGAGGCGGATCAGCAGGGTCTTGGCCTCGTCGGCGACCTCGGCGTCGGCCAGCACCGCATACTGCGCGGCCTGCAGCGAACTGCGGGACGTGAAGTCGCGGCGGCCGCCGGTCGCGGCGTGCGCGATGGCGCCGAAGACCGCGCCCCAGACCGCGCCGACCAGGACCGTGGTCAGGATGACCGCGAACCAGTTCGAGTCGCTGAACAGGCCGAACAGCACGCCGATGAACAGGCCGAACCAGGCGCCGCTGGCCGCGCCGGCCGCCGCCGCCCGGGCCGTGGTGAGGCGGCCCAGGACCGTCTCGACCAGGCGCAGGTCGGTGCCGATGATCGAGGTGCGTTCGACCGGGAACTTGTTGTCGGAGAGGTAGTCGACGGCCTGCTGGGCCAGGGCGTACTCGGGGTAGCTGCCGACCACGACGGTGGGGCCGGCGTGCTTCGGGTCGCCGAGAGTCTGCGCCGGAAGCTGGGGGACGCCGGCCGGGCCGGGCGGAACGGTGCCGGTGGCCTGCGGCGCGGCCGCGGCCGGGTCGTCGACCGGCGGCACCGGCGGCACCGGGGCGGGGGTGGACTGGTCGTCGGGGGTGGTCATCGGGTTTTGCCTCCCTGTTCGGGCAACGGGTCACCAGCGGTGATCCGCACCCAGAAATAGAACGTTCCGGCGACGGCGGCCATGATCCCCGCCACACCGGTCAGGAACGCGAACCGGCCGGAGACCAGATCCGGCATGACGCGCTCGGACATCGCTACCGAAGCCAGGCCGAACAGGCAAGCCGCGGTGCAGATGGTGCCGACCAGGGCGAGCGGCAGCGTGGCGAACCGGGCCGGGGTGATCGAGGCGCGCGGGCCGGAGCGGCGCAGCCGGATCACCCACATGATCAGCGAGCCCAGGGCCAGCACGATCAGCAGCGCCGCGACGGTGTCGCTGGGGCGGTGCCACTCGGCCCAGACGGTGGCGACCGCGACGATCGCCACGTAGGCGGCGCCGAGCAGGCCCATCGCGCCGCGCATGGCCCGCGGGAACGCCAGGATCAGCACGAACGCGACCGACGCGGCGGCCGCGGTGTGCCCGCTGGGGAACGAGTTCGGCATCGACGTGCCGTCCAGGTCGGGCCGGTCCAGGTGGGACTTGAGCTGCTGCACCGCGACGTTCACGGAGATCACCAGCAGGGCCGCGCCGACCGACAGGTCGAAGCGCCGGCGCAGGATGCCGACGACGACGGCGATCAGGCAGACGATGCCGAGCACGACCAGCTGGGTGGCGTTGAGCGTACGGCTGAGCACCTCGTTGACCTGCGGGTGGTTTATATCACCGCCGCGCATCGAGACGCTATCTATCGTCTGGCCGAGCCCCGTACGAATGAAGATTCGATAGACGAGGAACGCTGCCCCGGCCGCCAGCAGCGCGATGACCAGCGGAGATATCGCGTGCCATCCGCCGGTTGTGGATTTCTCGCGGGGCCGTACGCGACGTGTGGTGACCGCCGTCATCGCCTCTCCCTGATCTTGTCCGTTGCTCCTGATGTGGACACGCCCTTTCCCAGTCCCGCGACTTTTGATGCCTGGCAACCCACGTGCTCCCGTTTGCGTTCCGCCCGCGCACCGGGCGGCGTGGATCTTCGTACCGATGCCGACCGGAACGAAGGGGACGTTTACATGAGGCACAGCTCCCGACGACTGCTCACCGGCACGCTGCTGGTGCTTGCCGCCGGGGCCGGGCTGGGCGTAGCCCCGTCGGCCGCCCAGGCGGCCGGGGTGACCGCCGTCGTCGACGTCAACAGCCAGCTCAAGGTCCGTGCCAGGCCGTCGCTCGCGGCCGAGATCAAGGGAACCCTGCACGACGGGCAGAAGGTTACCGTGGCGTGCACGGTGACCGGGCAGAGCGTGCGCGGCAAGCTGCGCACGACGGCCGTCTGGGACAAGCTGTCCAGCGGGTACTACGTGTCCGACTCGTACCTGACCACGGTCGGGAAGGCGCCCGCGTGCGGCGCCGCGCCGGTCGCCGAGAAGGTCAAGACCAAACCCAAACCCAAGACCGAGACCACTCCGGCGTACGTCGCCGGCCGGGTGAAGACCGCGGACGGACCGGTGAACGTGCGGACCACGCCGTCGGCCAGCGGCGTGCCGGTGCGCAAGGTCGCGAACGGCGGCGCGGTGCAGCTGGTCTGCTCCGTGCCGGGGTCCAGCGTCCGCGGGACGGTCCGGACCACGAACCTGTGGGACCAGCTGACCGACGGGCGGTACCTCGCGCACGCCTACGTCGTCTCCGCCGCCCTGAAGCCGTGCGCGCCGTCCTCGGCCACCGCGCCGGCCACGCCCAGCATGACCCAGGCCCAGTTCATCGCGGCCGCGGTGGCCGGCGCCCAGCTCGGCTGGCGGCAGTACGGCGTCCCGCCGTCGGTGACGATCGCCCAGGCCATCCTGGAGTCCGGCTGGGGCCGGAGCGGGCTGGCCGCGGCCGATCGGAACTTCTTCGGGATCAAGTGCCAGAACGGCGCGTACGGGACGCTCGCCAACGGCTGTCACGTCTACGCGACGACCGAGTGCGACAAGGCCGGGAACTGCTTCCCGATGTCGGACGCGTTCCGGACGTACGCCACGATGGCCCACTCGTTCCGCGACCACGGGAACTTCCTGAAGGTCAACAAGCGGTACACGCCGGCGTTCGCCTACACCAGGGACGCGAACAACTTCATCTGGCAGGTGTGGAAGGCCGGGTACGCCACCGACCCGAACTACTACACCAAGGTGACCGGGATCATGACCGCGTACAACCTGTACGCCTACGACACCTGGAAATAGCAACCGCCCGCCCCCATTGGCCGAATGCCGGTCGATGGGGGCGTTTTGCGGCTTACGCTCTTTATGGTGGGGGGACGGTCGGCGGCGGGACCTGTTCGGAGCCGGTACACCGGCCCGGCGCTGGCGGCCGCCGTCGTGCTCTGCGGCCTGCTCGCCACCCTGCTCACCGTGGCCGGCCTGCGCGCCGCCCAGCGGGAGAACACCCGCCGGGTGATGGACCAGCGCGCCGAGATGGCGCTGTCCGCGGTGCACGCCGAGACCGACCGGTACCGCGACCTGCTGGAGGCCGTCGCCGCCGGGCTGGCCACCGACGAGACCGTCACCTGGGACGACTTCGACCAGGCCAGCGCGCCGCTGGACAGCGCCGGGCTGCTCGGGGTGGTGGCGATCGCCTACGTCGTCCCGGTCACCACCGCGGACGTGCCCGCCGCCCAGGAGCGCTGGCGGGCGGCCGGCGCGAGCGGGCTGACCCTGCACCCGCGGGCGGGCGCGAGTGAGCACTACTTCCCGGTCTTCAGCCGGATCCTGAACGAGCACGACACCGCCACCGGCTCGGCCGGCACCGACCTGAGCGGGGTGGCGCAGCCCGCCGACGCGCTGCGGACCGCGCGGCAGATCGGCGGCAGCACGGTGTCCGACACGTACGTCCTGCTCCGCGACCGCAAGGTGCCGGCCGCCGAGCGCCAGCAGTCGTTCGTCTTCGCCGCCCCGGTCCGGACCCGCGCCAACGATCCGGTCTTCCGCGGCTGGCTGGTCCTCGGCCTGCGCGGCGGCGACTTCCTCTCCGGCGTACTGGCCACGGTCAGCCAGGGCCAGCTGGACGGCACCCTGGTCGCGGTCAACAGCGACGGCAGCCGCGCCCGGGTCGCCCGGCAGCCGGTGCCCGGCGACCCGGACCTGACCCGGTCGATGACGCTGCCGGTCGCCGACCACGTCTGGGAGCTGGGCCTGCGCGCCGACTCGGGCCGCCTCCCGGGGGCCGGCGGGCACCTGCCGGTCACCGTCCTGGCCGGCGGCCTGATCCTCACCGGCATCCTGGCCTGGCTGGTCTACGTGCTGGCCACCGGCCGCACCCGGGCCCGCGAACGGGTCGAGCAGGCCACCGCCGAGCTGCGCGGCGCCGAGGCGGAGAGCCGCCGGCAGGCCGGGCTGCTCGGCGCGATCATGACGACGATCGGGGACGGGGTCAGCGTCGTGGACGGCTCCGGCCGGGTGCTGCTGGAGAACCCGGCGGCCAAGCGGCTGATGGGGGTCACCGAGTCCAACGACGACCCGGGGGCCTGGCAGGAGCACTACGGGGCGTTCCGGGCCGACGGGAGCACGCCGATGCCGGTCGACGAGATGCCGCTGATCCGGGCCATGCGCGGCGAGCCGGACGTGACCGGTGAGGTGCTCATCCGCAACGCCAACCGGCCGGACGGGGTGCTGCTCGGGGTCGACGCGCGACCGCTGGACCCGAGCGCCGGGCTGCGCGGCGCGGTCGCGGTCTTCCGGGACATCACCGACCTGCGGCAGTACGAGAAGGACCTGGCGATCTTCGCGGGCGTGGTGGCGCACGACCTGAAGTCACCGCTGGCGATCGTGCGGGGGCACTGCGAGCTGGCCCTGGACGACCCCGGCGACGCGGCCGAGGTGCGGAGCTCGCTGCTGCGGATCATGCGGGCCGTGGACCGGATGGACGCGCTGATCGAGACGCTGCTGGCGTACAGCACCGCCCGGGACGCCGCGCTGAGCCTCGCCGACCTGCCGCTGGAGCCGCTGGTCCGGGAGGCGCTGCAGGAGCGGGCCGCGAGCCTGCGCAGCACCGGGGGGCCGCGGCCGTCGTGGACGGTCGGCCCGCTGCCCGGGGTCCGCGCCGACCCGGCGATGCTCCGGCACGTGCTGGACAACCTGATCGGCAACGCCTTCAAGTACGTGCGGCCGGGCGCCGCGCCGTACGCCGACGTCACCGCCGCCGACGCCGCGCCGGGCTGGGTGCGGATCGTGGTGGCCGACGCCGGCATCGGCATCCCGGACCCGGACAAGCCCCGGGTCTTCGACTCGTTCCACCGGGCACCGGGCTCGGCCGGGTACGACGGCACCGGGCTCGGCCTGGCCATCTGCCGCCGCGTCGTGGAGCGGCACGGCGGCGAGATCGGTGTCGAGGACAACCCCGGCGGGGGCACCCGGTTCCACTTCACCCTGCCGGTCGCCGCTAACCAGGAGGAGCTCGACATGAGGCACATCCCGACCGAACCCGTGGAAGAGGACGACGCGAAGGTGCGCGCCGCGCTGGACCGGGCGCTCGCCGAGCGGGCCGCGATCATGGACAGCCGGTTGCCCGGGCTGTCCGCGCTCCCGGCCGCCGAGCCGTCTTCCCACGACCCGGCGGCCGCCCGCCTGCGCGCCCCGGTGCCGGATCACCAGCACCAGGATTAGCGGTGGTTACTTGACGACGTCCTCGACGCCTTGCGGGAGGAGGGCGGCGACCAGGGCCAGCAGCTGGGCCGGCAGGAACGGTTTGAGCAGCGTCGCCGACGCGCCCGCGTCGCTGGCCTGCCGGTCCCCGGGCATCAGCGACCCGCTGGCCACCACGATCGGGATGTGCCGCAGATCGTCGTCGGCCCGGATCGCCCGGCACAGATCGAGACCGGTCATCTGCGGCATGTCGACGTCCGTGACCACCAGGTCCGGCCGATGCTCCTTGATCGCGGCCAGCGCGGTGGCCCCGTCGGCGGCGACCACCACCCGATGACCGGCGCGTTCCAGGGAACGCTTCAGCACGTACCGGATGTCGTCGTGGTCCTCTGCGACAACGATCACCCTCGACCTCGATTCGGTTATCGGTATCCCGTCATCCGGGATATCGATTCACCCCGTCAAGAGGACACGGGGTGGTCACGGTCCATCCCGGCCGCCGAGTTTGATCCGTTCGGTTGATCTGTCCAACTTGGCCGTTCGGCACAGTGAGCCGGGTGAATGCAGAACAAGATCCGGACGCCGACCCCGGGATCCTGCCGGCCACCGCCGAGGAGGCGCCGAAGCGGCGTGGCTGGTTCGGGCGGCGGTCGGGCTGGCAGAAGGCCCTGATCATGCTCGGGGCGCTGGTGCTGGTCGTGTCGTCCGGTGTGGCCGGTGGCGGCTACTACCTGGTGAACCGGTACACCGACAAGGTGGACCGGGCGTCGCTGCTGCCCTCGGCCGCGCCCGGGGAGGCCGAGCAGAGCAAGCAGAACTGGGCGTCCGGCCCGCTGAACCTGCTGCTGCTCGGTTCCGACTCGCGGGCCGTCGAGCCGGGGGAGAAGAGCCCGATCGGCGAGCGCTCGGACACCATCATGCTGGTGCACATCGCCCGTAGCCGGGACAAGGCCACGATCATCTCGATCCCGCGCGACAGCTATGTCGAGGTGCCCGCCGGCGGACCCTGGAAGGGCGGCAAGAACAAGATCAACGCCGCTTTCGCGTACGGGGGAGCCGCGCTCACCGCCACCACGGTGCGGAAACTGACCGGCATCCCGCTGGACGGCGCCATGATCGCCAACTTCGCCAGCATCCGGGACCTGGTCGACGCGGTCGACGGCGTGAACGTCTGCGTGCCGTACGACGTCAAGTCCACGTTCTCGACCCGGGAGTGGAAGCAGGGCTGCCACGACATGGACGGCGACATCGCCGAGGAGTTCATGCGGCAGCGCTACAACGTGCCCGGCGGCGACTTCGGCCGGATCAAGAACCAGCAGCTCGTGGTCCAGTCGGTGATCAAGAAGGTGGCCGACAAGAACCTGCTCTACAAGCCGCTGGAGCTGGACACGCTGCTCGGCATCGCGGCCGACTCGCTGACCGTCGACGAGAACCTGGACCTGCGGGACCTGGTCTTCGCGGTGCGGGACATCCGGCCGCGCAACATCGGGTACGCGACCGTGCCGTACACCTCGGCGAACCTGAAGACCCCGGCCGGCTCCGCCGTGCAACTGGACATGGCGGCCGCCACCGAGATGTTCGCCGCGGTCAAGGACGACACGATCGACCAGTGGCTGATCGACAACCCGCCGCACGAGTGACCGGCCGGGAGCGGCGTTAATCACCAGGCGGTTCCGGCCGGATCCGCCTATTCTTGTCCGCGCCATGTCGACATCGCCTTCTTCAGAGCTCCGCAGCCGGATCTCCCAGCTTCTTCCCCGTGACGAGCACCGGCTCGGACGCCGCCTCGAAGGCACCAGACGGATCCGCGACGACGACGCGAAGAGCGCCGCCCTCGCCGAGATCGTCACCGAGGTGGTGGCCGCCGAGCAGCGCCGGGAGAGCCGGGCCGCCGGCGTGCCCCCGATCGCCTACCCGCCGGCCCTGCCGGTCAGCGCCCGCAAGGACGACATCGCCGCCGCGATCCGCGACCACCAGGTCGTGGTCGTGGCCGGCGAGACCGGCTCCGGCAAGACCACCCAGATCCCGAAGATCTGCCTCGAGCTGGGGCGCGGCGTGCGCGGCCAGATCGGGCACACCCAGCCGCGCCGGATCGCCGCCCGCACGGTCGCCGAGCGGATCGCCGAGGAGCTGGACCGGCCGCTCGGCACCACGGTCGGCTACAAGGTCCGGTTCACCGACCAGTCCGGCGACGACACGCTGGTCAAGGTGATGACCGACGGCATCCTGCTGGCCGAGATCCAGACCGACCGGATGCTGCGCCGCTACGACACGCTGATCATCGACGAGGCGCACGAGCGCAGCCTCAACATCGACTTCATCCTCGGCTACCTGCGCGACCTGCTGCCCCGGCGGCCCGACCTGAAGCTGATCATCACCTCGGCGACGATCGAGACCCAGCGGTTCGCCGAGCACTTCGCCGACGCGAACGGCAAGCCGGCGCCGGTGATCGAGGTGTCCGGCCGGACGTTCCCGGTCGAGGTCCGCTACCGCCCGCTGGTCACCACGGCGGTCCTGGACGACGACGAGATCCGCGAGGAGCCGATCGATCAGACCGAGGGCATCTCGGCCGCGGTCGACGAGCTGCCGCGCGACGGCGACATCCTGGTCTTCCTCTCCGGCGAGCGGGACATCCGGGACACCGCGGACGTGCTGGAGAAGCGGAACCTGCGCAACACCGAGATCGTCCCGCTCTACGGCCGGCTGTCCGCCGCCGAGCAGCACAAGGTGTTCGAGCGGCACACCGGCCGGCGGATCGTGCTGGCCACCAACGTCGCCGAGACGTCGCTGACGGTGCCCGGCATCCGCTACGTGATCGACCCCGGCACCGCCCGGATGAGCCGGTACTCGCACCGCCTCAAGGTGCAGCGGCTGCCGATCGAGGCGGTCTCCCAGGCCAGCGCGAACCAGCGGATGGGCCGCTGCGGCCGGACGTCGGACGGCATCTGCATCCGGCTCTACTCGGAGGAGGACTTCGCCGGCCGCCCGGAGTTCACCGAGCCGGAGATCCTGCGCACCAACCTGGCCTCGGTCATCCTGCAGATGACCAACCTGGGCCTCGGCGATCTCGGCAAGTTCCCGTTCATCGACCCGCCGGACAAGCGGAACGTCACCGACGGCATCAAGCTCCTCGAGGAGCTCGGCGCCCTGACCGCCGGCAAGCTCACCCCGATGGGCCGCCAGCTCGCGCAGCTCCCGGTCGACCCGCGGCTGGCCCGGATGGTGATCGAGGCGGACAAGCAGGAGTGCGTCGCCGAGGTGATGGTGATCGCGGCCGCCCTCTCGATCCAGGACCCGCGCGAGCGGCCGACCGAGAAGCAGCAGCAGGCCGACGAGAAGCACTCCCGGTTCGTGGACAAGGAATCGGACTTCTTCACGTACCTGAACCTGTGGCGCTATCTGCGGGAGAAACAGCAGGAACTGTCCGGGAACCAGTTCCGCCGGCTCTGTCGCGCGGAATTCCTGAACTACCTGCGGGTCCGGGAATGGCAGGACATCTACACGCAGTTGCGGTCGGTGGTCCGTACCCTCGATCTGAATTTGAAAGAGGACTGGGACGCCGGAGTCGCGCCGCAGCCGGTGCATACCGCCCTGCTCGCGGGTCTGCTCAGTCACATCGGTTTCAAGGACCCGGAGAAGCGCGAATACCTGGGCGCCCGGGGCGCGAAGTTCGCGGTCTTCCCCGGCTCGGTGCTGTTCAAGCGGCAGCCGAAATGGATGATGTCGGCGGAGCTGGTCGAGACCAGCCGGCTCTGGGCCCGGGTGAACGCCCGGATCGAGCCGGAATGGGCCGAGAAACTCGCTCCGCACCTGGTCAAGAGCAGTTATAGCGAGCCGCACTGGGATCGGAAGATGGGCGCGGTGATGGCCTTCGAGAAGGTCATGCTGTACGGCCTGCCGATCGTCCCGCGCCGGCGTGTGCAGTACGGCCGGATCGACCCGGTGGTCGCCCGCGAGCTGTTCATCCGGCACGCGCTGGTCGAGGGGGACTGGGAGACCCACCACAAGTTCTTCGACAGCAATCGCCGGCTGCTGCGCCAGATGACCGAGATCGAGAATCGCGCGCGGCGCCGGGACATCGTCGTCGACGACGAGGTGGTCTACGGCCTCTACGACGCCCGCATTCCGGCGGACGTGGTCTCCTCCCGCCATTTCGACGGCTGGTGGAAGAAAGCGCACCGGGACGATCCGGAACTGCTCACGTTCACCCGGGAGGACGTCGTCAACGCCGGCCGGGACACGGTCGACCCGAACAATTTCCCGGACGCCTGGCTGTCGGCCGGCATCAAACTGCCGCTGCTGTACGAGTTCGAGCCGAACTCGCACGCCGACGGCGTCACCGTCCGGATCCCGCTCGACCTGATCAACAAGGTGGACGCGGAGGACTTCGGCTGGTCGGTCCCCGGCTTCCGCAAGGACGTGGTGATCGCCCTGATCCGGGCGCTGCCGAAGGCGCTGCGGACCAGCTTCGTCCCGGTCCCGGACTGGGCCGGCGCGGTCCTCGACCGGGTGCCGCCGCGCCGCGGCCCGCTGCCCGACGCGATCGGCGCCGAGCTGCGCCGGCTGACCGGCACGGTGGTGCCGCGCGACGCGTGGCGGCCCGACCAGGTGCCGGACCACCTGCGGATGAACTTCCGGATCGTCAGCGAGGCCGGCGAGGTGGTCGCCGAGGGCCGTGACCTGGAGGTGCTGCGCCGCCAGCTGGCGCCGAAGGTGCAGGCCACCATCTCGCGGGCGGCCGGCTCGCTGGAGCGCACCGGGATCACCACCAACGACTTCGGGGCGATCCCGCACCGGGTCGTGCAGCGCCGCGGCGGCTACGACGTGAACGTCTGGCCGGCCCTGGTCGACGAGGGCGCCAGCATCGGCGTCAAGGTGTTCGAGACCGAGGCCGAGCAGCGCGTCGCCATGCGGGCCGGCACCCGGCGGTTGCTGCTGCTCACGCTGCCGCCGGCGGCCCGGTTCCTGCAGGGCCGGCTGGACAACCGGGCCAAGCTGGAGCTGTCCCGGTCGAACCCGTACCGGTCGATCGCGGACCTGCTCGACGACTGCGCCGGCGCGGCGGTCGACAAGCTCGTCGCCGACGCCGGGGGACCGGTCTGGTCGTCGGTCGAGTTCGCCTCGCTGCGCGACACCGTCCGGGAGGACCTGGTCGACGCGGTCGCCAACGTCGTCACCCAGGTCCAGGCGGTGCTGGCCACGGCGTACGACGTGGAGCAGCGGATCAAGACCACCCGGGACCCGGCGCTGCTGCACGCGATGGCCGACATCCGACAGCAGCTCAAGGCGCTGGTCTATCCGGGCTTCGTCACCGAGACCGGCTGGCGGCAGCTGCACCACCTGCCGCGCTACCTCAAGGGCATCGCCTACCGGATGGACCGGCTCGGCGGCAGCGTCGGCCGGGACCGCCAGCTGACCACCCAGATCCACGAGATCGAGACGGAGTATCGCGAGCTCAAGGCGGAGGCGCCGGTCGGCGGGCCGGCCTCCGAGGGGCTGCGCGAGATCCGCTGGATGATCGAGGAACTGCGGGTCAACTTCTTCGCCCAGGCACTCGGCACCGCCTACTCGGTATCGGACAAACGGATCTTCAAGGCGATGGACGCCCTGCCGATGTAAACGCCGGGTGCGGTTCGGTGCGCGTGCGGTGCTGTTGGGTTACGCCCCTGTCGTGACCCCGCCCGGCCTCCTAGGGTTCTCGGCATGACGAACGAGAGCACCGCCTTCGCCGCCATCGCCACCGCCGCCGCCGTTCCCGCCGACCTGTTCCTCGACGAGATGATGGCCCGGGTCGGCGTGGACGGGCTCGCGGCCGCGTTCGCCGAGCCGGGCCTGCTGGCCACCGTCGACCAGCACGCCGCGGCGGTCCGGGAGGCGCTGCTCGGCGCCGGCCGGGCGGTCGACGCGGAGGGGCTCGCGGCGTACGCCCGCAGCATCGCCGCCGCGGCCGTCCGGATGCGCCGCCCGCTGCCCGAGCCGGGCTTCGCGCCGACCACCGTGGCCGGCTGGAGCGCCGCCGGGTGGCCGCTGCTGCGCCTGGTCGCGGTGTGCCTGATCGCCGAGGCGGCGGAACTTCTCTGACTCGTACGATCTACTTAGTCGGGTTTATTACCCCCTAAACCGGCATTATCAGGCATCTTCAGGACATGAGGCTGTTCAAACTCTCCGCACTGGCGCTCCTGACGGTTCCGGCGATGGCCGCCCCCGCGGCCGCCGCACCGGCTGCCACCACGGAAAACCCGCCGCCGGCCCTGGTGGCGCGCTACAACTTCGACGGCGGTGCGACCGCCGGCAAGATCTCCGACCTGTCCGGCAAGGGCTCCAGCCTGACCGTGCGCGGCGCGGACAGCGGCACCGTGGCGATCACCACCGAGGGCGCCGGCCGCTACGCCGCCTTCCCGGTCGCCTGCGCGGCCACCACGCCGTGCGCCCGCGCGATCCTCGAGGCGCCGAACTCTCCCGACCTGAACCCGGGCGTCCGCAACTTCCGCTGGGCGGCCACCGTCCGCGTCGCGGCGGCCCAGATGAAGGGCAAGGCCAACATCATGCAGAAGGGCCTGGCCGGCACGGACAGCGCCTGGAAGCTGCAGCTCACCGGCAAGACCGGCCGCGCGCAGTGCGCGATGACCGGCAAGGGCACCGCGGAGACCTTCACCGCGACGTCCGCCAAGCCGATCGCCGACGGCGCCTGGCACAAGATCGTCTGCGAGCGCTCGGCCACCGCCCTGGGCATCTCGGTCGACGGCGTCGCCGGCAAGAAGGCGACCATCCCGGCCACCCTCTCGGTGGACAACACCATGCCGCTGCGCATCGGCGGCCCGAACTTCGGCGCCTCCAGCGACATGTACCACGGCCAGCTCGACGACGTGTACATCCAGCTCGGCTGACCGGTTCGCTCTCCGCTTTCTTCGCGGGCCGGCCGATCACGGCCGGCCCGCGCCGTCATTCCCTGGGCACGGTGCGCTGTTCCGGCCCGGCGGCGGCCCTCTTCCGGTCCGCCACGATTGCGACGGTACGGCCGTCAGCCCGCGAATAAATCGGTGGCGCGCCCCCGGCTCCGGGTCATAGGTTCGGCCCATGCTGTGATCCGTACCCGGGCATCCCCGACCCCCCGCCGCCGGACCGCACCGGTCCCCGCGGGGCGCTTTCGTGGATCGCTCCTTCGCGCTGGTCATCGGTCCACCGGCCGAGCCGCGGCGACGGGTCCAGCACGGCCTTTCCGGCTTGCTTCGCGGCCTTCTCCTGTGTGCAGCACCGATCACCGGCTCCCCATCCGAACCGGCTTCATCGGAGGTACCGGCATGCCTGTAGAACCCTTCAAGATTCACCCGAACCTCGACGACCTGGCCCGCAAGGACATCGCCGCGGCCCTGTCCGGTCCGGCCCGCCGCGCAGGCGGGCACGAGCAGCCGG
Organism: Actinoplanes sp. L3-i22; assembly: GCF_019704555.1. Taxonomy (NCBI): domain Bacteria; kingdom Bacillati; phylum Actinomycetota; class Actinomycetes; order Micromonosporales; family Micromonosporaceae; genus Actinoplanes; species Actinoplanes sp. L3-i22. The sequence goes on along the minus strand of NZ_AP024745.1, from coordinate 8,388,584 downwards.
ACGACGACACCGCGGCGGCCGCGCACCACGGCGCCCAGGACAGCCGGCAGGCCGCCCGCGCCCGGTCCGACCGGGCCCGTGCGGGCCGGGCGGCGTCCGCGGGCGGTGGGCGGAGCTACGCGTTCCGTCGCAGCTGAGCGATCCGACCGGCACGGACGGCGGCCATCCAGCCGGGGTGGCCGCCGTTCGGCGCTTCCGGGCCGGGGTGGGCGGGGCTCCGGCCGTACGTCGCAATCGGGTTTTCGGTCTTATGGTTTGACGCCCGCCAGGGCCTGGTCGAGGGTGGCGGTGGCCTTGGGGAAGTCGATCAGCTGGCCGCGGATCAGGTGCAGGCCGGCGCGCAGGGCCGCGGCCGGGACGTCGCGGGCGGCCAGCACCGCGGCGGTCCAGGCGGTGAAGTCCAGGAAGATCTGCGGCTCGTCGATGTAGAGCGACGCGGCCAGGAAGTCCGCGATGTGGCCGAAGTCCTCCATCGTCGCCTCGAGCTGCTGCTCGTCGTACTCGTCGACCGGTGGGTACGCCTCGGCCAGCCGCCGCATCGCGGTCTCGATCAGCTGCGGGCGGGAGCGCACCAGGTGCGTGTACTCCTCGTCGCCCAGGAAGTCCGCCGGGAACTCCGGGGCCGGGGCCGGCGGCCAGTCGGTCGCCAGGCGGGTGATCGCCTCCTCGGCGGTGCCGGCCCAGGCGTCGGCGCCGAGACGTTCCGCCCAGCGGCCGCCCGGCCCGAACCCGCGGCCGCCGGCGATCACCGGGACGCCGGCTGCCCGGCAGGCCGTGATCGCGGCGTGCGCCCGCGGCAGCCGGGTCGGGATCATGCAGCTCAGCGCGACCGCGTCCGGCCCGGTCTGGTGCAGGTGGGTGATCAGGTGCGGCCCGGGCACGCTGGCGCCGAGGAAGTCGACCCGCCACCCGTCGATCCGGAACAGCTCGCCCAGGATCCGCGCCGGCAGGCCGTGCCACTCGCCGTCCACGCAGGCCAGGGCGACCCGGCCGCGGTGCGGGCGGACCGGGACGCGGGCGGCGACCGCGGCCAGCACCCGCTCGCTGACCGCGGTGGCGGCGTGCTCGCGGGCCACCGACCACTCGTTGGCCGCCCACAGCTCACCGACCCGGCCCTGCGTGCCGCCGATCAGGTCGACCATGATCCGTTGCGCGGGGACACCGTCCTCGAGCAGCGTCACGGCCAGCTCGGTGGCGGCGTGCTCGTCACCGTCCCCGATCAGGTGGAGGTACTCCGCCGAGAGATCGGGGTCGGACAGGGCGCGGGAGGCGGCCGACGTGGTCATGTGTGTGTAGTACCCATCATGCGCGTGGGCGCACCCGCCGGTCACCGTGCCGGGCGGCGGTCAGGTACGGCGACTGGTTCGCGCCGCCGCCGCGCAGGCTCAGCGGCGGCCGGGGGTGCGCGCGGACCGCCAGCATCGCGATGTCGTCGGTGGTGCCGCCGTGCACCCAGTCGGAGACGAGCTGGCGCAGGCGCTCCAGGGTGACCGCGCCGGGCAGGCCCGCGCAGTCGGCGAGCGCGCGGTGCAGCCGGGCCTCACCGAACTGCTCGACACCGGTCGGGCCACCCCGGGCCTCGGTCAGCCCGTCGCTGTAGAGCAGGCACAACTCGCCGGGGGCGAGCTCGGCGGTGGCCGGGTGGATCGACGTGTGCGGCATGACGCCGATCAGCGTCCCGCTGGTCGGCACCTCCTCGACGGTCCCGTCGGTGCGCAGCACCAGGGGCGGCGGGTGGCCGCCGGCGGCCAGCTCGAGCCGGACCCGGCCGTGGTCGGCCCGGGTGACCGCGCCGACCACCAGGGTGACGAACCGCTGGCGCCGGGCGGACTCGGTCAGCGCCTGGTTGAGCACCCGCAGCATGGTCTCCGGATCGGCGCCGACCAGGCGCAGCGCGCGCAGCGTCTGGCGGACCTTGCCGGTCAGGACGGCCGCCTCCGGCCCGGTGCCGCACACGTCGCCGAGCGCGATCACGGTGTCCTCGCTGGTCGCGGTCGGGCCGAAGACCTCGTAGAAGTCGCCGCCGATCAGCATCGTCTCGCGGGCCGCCTGGTACGTCCCGGCCAGCTCGAAGCCCTCGGTCGGGGGCAGCGCCGGCGGCAGCAGGTCGGCCTGCAGCACCGCGGCGGTCTCGACCTGCTCCTGGTAGAGCGCGGCGGCGGAGAGGGCCGCGCCGGCCCGGGCGGCGAACACCCGGGCGAGCGCCTCGTCCGCCGGGCTGAAGACGGCGTCGGCGCCGGTCCGGGCCAGGATCAGCGCGCCGGCCGGCTCGGCGTTGCCCGGCAGCGGCGTGACCAGCAGCGCGCCGATCGGGCCGAGGTCGGCCGGGAACAGCCAGCCGGGCACCTGCGACGCGTCCAGCCAGCGGCTCGGGATCGGCGGGAAGCCGTCGATCACCTCGCGCAGGCCGGGCACGTCGCCGAGCGTCTCCTCGCCGAACAGGCCCTCCTCGACCGGGTGGCCGGGCGCACTGCTCCAGGCGCAGTTCCGGCGCCGGTCCGGCGGGAGGATCACCACGGCCGCGTCGGCCAGGTGCTCGACGGCGAGCTCGACCGTGGTGCGGCGGACCCGGCGCGGGTTCAGCGAGGCGGAGAGCCGGCGGCCGGCGTCGGCCAGGAACGCGGCCCGGGACCGCTCGGCCTCCAGGGCGGCGGTCCGGTCCCGTTCGTCGGTGTGGTCGCGGAGGAACCAGGCGTAGTGGGCGTTGTCCAGGTCGCGGCGGTGCCCGTACAGAAAGCGGCGGTGGTGCTCGGACCGGAAGGAATCGGCGCCCTCGGTCACGGCGGCGGCCAGCTCGGGCAGCGGCGCCGCGGTCAGCGGATCGCCGGGCCGCAGGCCGGGCACGAGCGCACAGGCCGCCGGATTGGCCAGCAGGATGGTGTCGTCGGCGGCCGAGCAGAGCAGCACCGCCTCGGTCGCCGCGTCGAACGTGGCCCGCAGCAGCAGCGGCGTGGCCACCGGGACCGTCGTCACCCGCGGTGTCCGCGAAGTCATCGTCCCTCCCGTCTCCCCGCCGAGTCGTGCAGAACGTCCCTCAGCCTACGGGGTCGTCCGGCGAACCGGGCGGTACGCGGGCCCGCGGAACCCGGTCAGCGCTTCAGATCGACGATCACCGGCGCGTGGTCGGACGGGCCCTTGCCCTTGCGCGCCTCGCGATCCACCACGGCATCCGTCACCGCGGCGGCCAGGTCCGCGCTGGTGTAGACGTGATCGATGCGCATGCCCTTGTTCTGGTGGAACATGCCCGCCCGGTAATCCCAATAGGTGAACGGGTGGTCGCCCTTCATCGCCCGGGCCGGCACGTCGGTGAGGCCGAGGTCGCGCAGCGCGGCGATCGCCTCGCGTTCCGGGGGCGTGACGTGGGTCGAGCCGGCGAAGACCGCCGGGTCCCAGACGTCCGCGTCGGTCGGCGCGACGTTGAAGTCACCGGCCACCACCAGGGGACCGGCGGCCAGATCCGTGGCGAGCGTCAGGCGCAGGGCGCGCAGCCACTCCAGTTTGTAGGTGTAGTGCGGGTCGTCCGGGGTCCGGCCGTTGGGCACGTACACCGACATGAATTTGATCTTGTCGCAGACCGCGGAGACGGCGCGGGCCTCGGGGTCCGGATAGCCGGGCTCGCCGGGGAAGCCGCGGCGGACCTCGGCGATCCCGACCCGGGACAGGATCGCGACACCGTTCCAGCGGCCCTGACCGTATTCCGCGGTCTCGTAGCCCAGCTCGGCGACCTCGGCGGACGGGAAGCCGTCCGCGGCGACCTTGGTCTCCTGGAGGCAGACCACGTCGGGAGCGGCGCTCTCCAGCCAGTCGAGCAGGCGGGGGAGCCGGGCCTTGACCGAGTTGACGTTCCAGGTGGCGAAGCGCATCCACCCATTATCGGCGCGGTGGCAGCCCACCGCGGGTCGCCGCGACCAGCGCCACGCCGAGACCGGCGACCAGGGCCAGCAGCACGGCGGTGAGCCAGAGGGCGTGGCCCTCGGCGCCGAACAGTTCCGACATCACGCCTCCCACCTGGTGATCGGGATCACCCGGGCAAATCCGTGAGCGAATAATGCCGGAGTTGCCCGCGCGGCACCAGGGGGACTGAGAGGTTTGTCGGGAAGCGGGACAACTTCACGGGGGCCAGTCATGCGCGTGGACGTCATGCCGGTGCTGCCGGCCGAGCTGCTCGACCCGGCCTGGGGCTTCTACCGCGACGCCTTTTCCGAGCTGGCGATCCTCGCGGTGAACCGGCACGTGCTGCACCAGGTCGAGTTCGACGAGCTGATGGCCGACCCGCGGGCGGACAAGTACGTGGCGCGCGACGCCGCGGGCGACGTCGTCGGGCTGGCCGCGATGACCACCGAGCTGAGCGCGGTCTCGCTGATCTCGCCGGACTACTTCGCGCACCACTGGCCCGAGCTGTACGCCCAGCGGCGGATCTTCTACGTGCTGTTCGTCGGCGCGGCCCGCGGCTCGCGCGGCGCCGGGGTCTTCGTCGAGCTGCTGCGCACGCTGTACCAGCCGATCGGCGCGGTCGACGGCAAGGTGTTCGTGGACATCTGCACCTACAACGAGGACCGGCACCAGCTGCCCCGGCTGATCGGGGTGATCCTGAGCCGGGTCGCCGGCAAGGCCGTGCCGACCCGGATGGACGCCCAGTCGTTCTGGCTCTACGAGTTCCCCTAATCCCGGCGGTGGCGGCCGCTGCTGGTGACCGCGGCGACCGGCAGCGGCACCTCGGGCAGCGCCGCGGTCAGGTGCCAGGTCTCGGCGAACTCGGCCGCGATCACCCCGCGGCCCCACAGCCAGCCCTGCCCGTTGACCACGCCGAAGTGGTAGAGCGCCTCCCGCTGCAACGGGGTCTCCACCCCCTCGGCGATCACGCTCAGGCCCAGCGCGTGGCTCATCGCGACGACCGCCCGGACGATCTCGTCGTCCTGGTCGTTCTTGCCGAGCCCGGTCACGAACGAGCGGTCGATCTTGACGCCGGTGACCGGGAACTGGCGCAGGTAGCCGAGCGCGGAGAAGCCCGTACCGAAGTCGTCGACCAGCAGCTTCACGCCGAGCTGACGCAGCTCGTGCAGCACCCGGGCGGTGACGCTGGAGCCGTCCACCATCACCGACTCGGTCATCTCCAGCGCCACGCACTGGGCCGGCACGCCGAACCGGAACAGCTCGCCGGAGAGCACCAGTGGCAGCTCCGCCTCGCTCAGCTGGCGCGGCGACACGTTGATCGACAGGTAGAAGCTCTCCGAGACGACCCCCTGCGAGCGCCAGACGCCGAGCTGGCGCAGCGCCTCGGTCCGGACGAACGTGCCGATCTCGGAGATCAGCCCGGCGTCCTCGGCGATCGGGATGAACAGCATCGGCGGGATCGAGCCGCGCTCCGGGTGCTCCCAGCGGACCAGTGCCTCGGCGCCCACCGGCATCCCGGTCTCCAGCCGCACGATCGGCTGGTAGACCACGTACAGCTGGTTGTTCGCCAGCGCCTGCCGCAGCGCCACCTCCAGCTCGATCCGCTCGCGCACCTGCTCGTGCATGGTGGTGTCGAAGATCGTGGACCGGCCCGGGCCCTCGCCCTTGGCGCGGTACATCGCGGTGTCGGCGTCGCGCATCAGCGCCTCGGCGGTCACCGCGGAGCGCATCGCGTCGCCGCTGGAGTGCGCGATCCCGATCGACGCGCTGATCACCACCTCGGTGTCGCGCACCGGCAGCGGCCGGGCGAAACAGCCGCGGACGTCGTCGACCAGGCGCAGCGCGCCGGCCTTGTCGCCGACGAAGGCGAGCAGGAACTCGTCGCCGCCGACCCGGGCCACCGGCACCGACTCCGGCACCGCGGCGCGCAGCCGCCGGCCGACCTCGATCACCAGCTGGTCGCCGGTGTCGTGCCCCCACGAGTCGTTGACCCACTTGAAGCCGTCCAGGTCGAGCATGTACACCCAGACCCGGTCCGGCCCGTGCGGGTCGACGGTGGTGACCAGCCGCTCGATCTCACTGGACATCGACTGCCGGTTCGGCAGCGAGGTGAGCGGGTCGTGGGTGGCCTGGTGCTCGGAGTGCAGCTGCGCGGCGACCTGGCCCTGCACCGCGGAGATCGCCCGGAACAGCAGCAGCACCACCATCAGGGCGCCGGCGACCGCGATCAGCAGCCGGTGCGAGGCGGCGCTGGTACCGGTCGTCAGGAGCAGGCCGAACGGCAGGAACAGGGCCGGCACCAGCACCGCCAGGCGCTGCCAGGACCAGGCCTGCACGGGCAGCCGATCGGCCCGGCTCATCTCCACCACGGACGGATGCAGCGCGGCCACGCCCAGCGCCGTGTACGCCGGCACGTACGGCAGGTTGAGCAGCGGGGACGCGTAGATCTGGCCGTTCACGCCGACGATCGCGTACGCGGTGTCCCCGAGGAACAGTCCGACCATCATCACCAGCAGCGCGACCATGCTGACCGGCCAGGTCTTGGTGGTGAAGGCCAGGTTGATCACGAGCAGCGCGAGCATCACGTCGAAGAGCGGATAGCTGCTCTGGATGATGGAGAGCAGCGCGGGCCGCCCGGAGATCGCCGCGGCCGGCGCGGCGAGCAGCAGCGTGCTGGTCACCCCGGCGGCCAGGCAGACGATCAGCCCGTCCAGCACGGCGTGCTTCTCCAGGCTCTGCCGGGCCCGCAACAGCATGAACAGGAAGCCGCCGAGCAGCAGGTAGCCGCTGAACGTGGCCACGTCGGCGAGCAGCGGCAGCGGCATCGCCAGGTTGGTGACGGTCGGCCGGATCAGCAGCCCGACCAGGAACAGCAGCGCGGCCAGGGCCATCATCAGCCACGCAGCAGGTGGCTCGGCGCCCCAGCGACGGGGACCGAGGAAGCAGGCCACCACGGTCAGCACACCGAGCAGGACCAGGCTTCCGGAGGCGAGGCCGGTCGACGAGTAGGCGGTGTAGACCGCGGTCACGACGACCCCGAAGGCGGCCATGATCTGCCATTGGCGGCGGGCGATGGCGGGCGGGAGCACGGAGCGCACCGGGCATTCCTCCCGTTTTGCCCTAAGACTTAGCTTTTGCTCACCGTAGCAACGCGCGGGTGGTCGAGTGGCCGGGTTCCGACTTCCCGCCACCTTTGTGCGTGGCCGGCCCACGATTCTCCCGGCCCTTGCGGGCGGCCGGCTCGCGGCGGCCGTGGACGAAGGCGGTCGGGCAGCCGCTGTGCCGGAGCATCTCGTAGGCCACCGACCCGAACCGGGCGGCGCCACCGGTCCCGCGCGGCCCGAGCACGAGCAGCGCGGAGCGCCGGGACGCGCGTTCCAGGGCGGCGGCCGGTGTCCCGGTCAGCAGCCGGCGGCGCAGCGGCGGCAGGTCCGGCACCGCGGCGATCACCTCGTCGAGCACCCGGGCCCCGGCGCTCTCGCCGCCCTCGCTCTCGCCGGTCGCGTACGCCACGTCCAGCCGGCGCCCCCGGCGGCGGGCCATCTCGGCGGCGAACCGGAGCGCCAGGACGGACGGCCCGGAACCGTCCACCGCGGCCAGCACCCGGCCGGCCGGCGGCCGCGGACCGTGCGTCACGATCACCGGGCACCAGGCCTGGGTCACCACCTCCAGCAGCGCCGACCCGCCCGGCCGCGCGCCGACGACCAGGATCGTGGCGGTCCGGCTGTACCGGCGCAGCACCGATCCGGGTGATCCATCCACGAGTTGACCGCGCACATCGACGCCGGGTGTGGAACGCTGGGCGGTGGTGACCGCCTCCTCGACGACGCGTGAGGCGACCTGGCGGTCCCCCGCCGCGTTCCAGGTGAAGGCGTGCACCACGAACAGTGAAGTGCCTCGGGAGACCGCCTCGCGCGCGCCGAGGCGCACGGCGGCCAGACCGGCCGCGGTCTTGTTGACGCCGACCACCACGGGCGGCCGATTCGGGATCTGCATCGGTCCGACCTCCGCTCCCCGTAACGTTCTCGCAATATACCGATCATTATCTATGGCGCAACGGTCCATAGGGACTGGTGACCAATGCCTCACCGGGTGGCCACCTGATGACCCATTCAGGTTGAGGGTTTACGGTGAACGGCAAAATCTTTGGGACATCTGCCGGTGAAGTGAGGGAAATACATGACGGATGTCAAGCTCGACCACCCCGGTGGCCAATTGTCGATGGGCGTCACCGACGCCGTCGACGGGCCGGGCGGCATCGACGTCAGTGCTCTGCTGAAGGAGACCGGTTTCGTCACACTCGACGTCGGTTTCGTCAACACCGCATCGACCACCTCGGCGATCACCTACATCGACGGTGACGCCGGAATTCTCCGCTACCGCGGATACCCGATCGAGCAGCTGGCCGGGAAGTCGTCGTTCCTGGAGGTCTCGTACCTCCTGATGAACGGCGAGCTCCCGACCGAGGCTCAGCTGCGCGACTTCGGCGACAAGATCCGTGTGCACACGCTCCTCCAGGAGGAGATGCGGACCTTCTTCTCCGGTTTCCCGCGTGACGCGCACCCGATGGCGGTGCTCTCCTCGGCGGTCACCGCGCTGTCCACCTTCTACCAGGACGCGCTCGACCCGCTGGACGACGAGCAGGTCGATATCTCCGCAATCCGGCTGATGGCGAAACTTCCGACGATCGCGGCGTACGCGTACAAGAAGTCGATCGGTCACCCGCTGCCGTACCCGGACAACTCGCTCGACTACGTCGAGAACTTCCTGCGCCTCACCTTCGGCCTGCCGACCGTCAACTACGACGTCGACCCGAAGGTCGCGAAGATCCTCGACATGCTGTTCGTGCTGCACGCCGACCACGAGCAGAACTGCTCCACGTCGAGCGTCCGGATGGTCGGCTCGGCCCAGGCGAACCTGTTCGCCTCGGTCTCGGCCGGCATCAACGCCCTCTCCGGCCCGTTGCACGGCGGCGCCAACGCGGCGGTGCTCGAGATGCTCGAGCAGATCCGCAAGGACGGCGGCGACGTCAACTCCTTCGTCACGCGAGTGAAGAACAAGGAGAAGGGCGTCAAGTTGATGGGCTTCGGCCACCGGGTCTACAAGAACTACGACCCGCGCGCCGCCATCGTCAAGAAGGCCGCCCAGGAGATGCTGTCGACCCTGGACAACCCGGACCCGCTGCTGGAGATCGCGTTCAAGCTCGAGGAGATCGCGCTCCACGACGACTACTTCGTCTCCCGCAAGCTGTACCCGAACGTCGACTTCTACACCGGCCTGATCTACAAGGCCATGGGCTTCCCGACGAAGATGTTCACGGTGCTGTTCGCCATCGGGCGTCTTCCGGGCTGGATCGCTCAGTACCGCGAGATGATGCACGACCCGGCGAACAAGATCGGTCGCCCGCGGCAGATCTACACCGGCGCGCCGGTCCGCGACTTCGTTCCGATGTCGCAGCGCTGAGAAGTTCCACGGCAATTCTGGGAAAGAACTGAACGACACGGCCCGGACTCAAGAGGCGGAGTTCGGCGCCGGCACTGGCGGAAAGACTTTTGAAAACGCGCCCCACCGGAAATCCGGTGGGGCGTTTTCGCGTCCCCGATCGCCCAGGGTGGACGGTGCGGCTGCTCTTCGAGCAGGACCTACTTCAAGATCAAGTTCATTTTTGCCTCGGTCCGCCGGGGTCCGGATCGTCGCTCCCGCGGGGACCCTTCCGGGTCTCGCAAGGGCGCGGGGCGCCCAGAACACGAGACCCGCAAGGGCGACGTCCGTGGGTGGTCACGGTTCAAAAGAACCCACGCGACCCGGTTGCCGGGTCACCGCCCAGCCGCGTCCCGCGGTGCAGGCCGGCGCTGAGGGCTGTTTCGAGGGCCGGGAAGGACCGTGAGTGCCAGCCGGGGAGCGCGAGCGGCGCGCGGGCCGGGCCGACACTGTCGGCTGCGGCTGAGGTGGCAGGCGGGGTTGCCGGGCGCGGCGGGCGTGTGATCTGCCTGGTCGCTGTTTGACGGGCGGACCGGCGGTAGGAAAGAGTGATCGCCGAGCGGTCGCGGAGGAACCCGGTGCGAGTCCGGGACGGTCCCGCCACTGTGACCGGGGAGCGATCCGCTGCGGCGGCAGCCCGCCACGGCCCGTCCGGGCCGGAAGGCGAGCGGGGAACGGCGATCCGGGAGTCAGGAGACTCCGGCCGCTCGTGACAGCCGACGCGCGGGCGTGGACACCCGCCGGGAGGGAACACCCTGTGACGACTCCGTACCCGTTCTCGGCCGTGGTCGGCCTCGACGACCTGCGCCTCGCCCTATTGCTGACCTCGGTGTCCCCGGCGGTCGGCGGGGTCCTGGTCCGCGGGGAGAAGGGCACCGCCAAGAGCACCGTGGTGCGCGCGCTGGCCGGCCTGCTGCCTCCGGTCACCGTGGTGCGCGGCTGCCGGTTCGCGTGCGACCCGGCCGCGCCCGACCCGGAGTGCCCCGACGGGCCGCACGCCGCCGACACCCCGGCGGCGTACCGGCCCGCGACGCTGGTCGAGCTGCCGGTCGGCGCCACCGAGGACCGGGTGGTCGGCACCCTCGACATCCAGCGGGCGCTCGCCGACGGGGTCAAGGCGTACGAGCCGGGCCTGCTCGCCGCCGCCCATCGCGGGGTGCTCTACGTCGACGAGGTCAACCTGCTCCCCGACCACCTGGTGGACCTGCTGCTGGACGCGGCCGCGATGGGCCGGGCGCACGTCGAGCGGGACGGGGTGTCGGTCAAGCACGCGGCCCGGTTCCTGCTGGTCGGCACGATGAACCCGGAGGAGGGCGAGCCCCGCCCGCAGCTGGTCGACCGGTTCGGCCTGGTGGTGACGGTGGCCGCGCCCCGGGACGCCCGCCTGCGGGCCGAGGTGGTCCGGCGGCGGCTCGCCTACGAGCTGGACCCGGCCGCGTTCGCGGAGCGCTTCGCGGCCGACGAGCGGGAGTACGCGACGCGGATCGCGGCCGCCCGGGCGATCCTGCCGACGGTCGTCCTGCCGGACGCCGAGCTGGACCGGATCGCGCGGATCTGCCTGGCCTACGGCGTGGACGGGATGCGGGCGGACATCGTGGTGGCGCGGTGCGCGGTCGCGCTGGCCGCCTGGCACGGCCGGGACCTGGTCACCGCCGCCGAGGTGGCGGACGCCGCCCGGCTCGCGCTGCCGCACCGCCGGCGCACCGACCCGCTGGACCCGCCGGGCACCGACGAGGAGAAGCTGGACCAGGCGCTCGCCGAAGCGGAGCGCCAGGCGCAGGAGGACACCGACGGCGAGGACCCGGACCTGGGCCCCGACGACGGCGGCCCGGACACGGACGGGCCCGACGACGGCGGCCCGGACACGGACGGGCCTGACGACGGCGGCCCGGACGGCGGCCCCGATCGCGGACCGGATGGCGGCGGCCCGGCCGGGGATCCTCCGCCGAACGGCTCCGGGACCGGTGGCACGCCGCCGCTCACGGATGCCCCGCCGAACACCGACGACACCGCTCCGGTGGGCGGGAAGCAGCCGGCCGCGGCCGGCGCCGGCCCCGCCTTCCGCCCCCGCACCCTGCGGATCTCCGCGCTCGGCGGGGGCGGGCACACCGGGAAGCGGTCGCCGGCCTACGCGCGCCGCGGCCGGGTGATCGGGTCCCGGAAGCCGGTCGGCAAGCTCGGCGGCGCCCCGCACCTGCCGGCCACCCTGCGGGCCGCGCTGCACCGGGGCGCGCTGGACCGCGGGCTCCGGTGGGGCGTGGAGCCCCGCGACCTGCGGGAGGCGATCCACGTCGGGCGGGAGGCGAACCTGGTGCTGTTCGTCGTGGACGCGTCCGGGTCGATGGCCGCGCGCAAGCGGATGACCCTGGTCAAGACCGCGGTGCTGTCCCTGCTGCGGGACGCGTACCAGCGCCGGGACCGGATCGGGATGATCACGTTCCGGGGGACCGACGCCGAGGTGGTGCTGCCGCCGACCTCCAGTCACGAGGTCGGGGTGATGCGGCTGGCCGCGCTCCGGACCGGCGGGCGCACGCCGCTCGCCGCCGGCCTGCGCGCCGCCGCCCGGACGATCGCCACCGAGCGGCGCCGTGACCCGCGCCGGCGTCCGCTGCTGGTGCTGGTGACCGACGGCCGGGCGACCAGCGGGCCCGATCCGCTGCTGCTGGCGCCGGCGTTGTCCGGGGTGGCCGCGGTGGTCGTCGACTGCGAGTCCGGTCCGATCCGGCTGGGCCTGGCCGGTCGGCTGGCCGCCGCGCTGCGGGCCGACGTGATGCCGCTCGACCAGCTCGAAGCCGCCACCGCGCGGACCGGCCCGGCCGCGAGCGCGACCGCGCAGACCGGCCCGGCCGCGAGCGCGACCGCGCAGACCGGCTCGGCCGCGGGCGTGACCGGGCGGACCGGCCCGGCCGCGGGTGCCGCGGCTCCGGGGGACCGGGCGTACCGCCGCGCGGCCTGACCGCGGAAATTCGTGATCGCCGCTTGACTCTGCCCCTGGGGCCGACCCGAAGGTGGTCACCGAGGCCGGGGACGGAAGGGAACAGCGGGCCGGGCGGTGTGGCGCGGGCGATGGTCACGACGTACCGGTGAATTGAGGTTTTTGGTGGAAGCTGACCGCGACCGATCAGCGGACGCCGGGGCACGCGGGACAGCGCCGCCACCGCGCTGAAGCAGCAGCCGGGGCGGCGGCCACCGCCGTACGGGAAAGGGTTTTTCGATGCCGCAGGGGAAAGTGACGACCGTGCCCGACGACGGGCTGACGACGCGGCAGCGCCGGCGGCAGGCGGTGTTCGCCGTGCACACCGGGCCGGGCAAGGGAAAGTCGACGGCCGCGTTCGGGATGGCGCTGCGGGCGTGGAGCGCGGGCTGGCCGATCGGGGTGTTCCAGTTCGTCAAGTCGCAGAAGTGGAAGGTCGGCGAGGAGACCGCGCTGAAGGCGCTCGACGGCGTCAACGGCACCCCGGTCACCTGGCACAAGATGGGTGAGGGCTGGTCCTGGATCCAGCGCGCCGGGACCGAAAGGGATCACGCCGCCGAGGCCGCCGAGGGCTGGGCGCAGATCAAGCGGGACCTGGCCGCCGAGACCCACCGGTTCTACGTGCTGGACGAGTTCACCTACCCGATGAAGTGGGGCTGGGTGGACGTCGCCGAGGTGATCGAGGTGCTGACCAACCGGCCCGGCACCCAGCACGTGGTGATCACCGGGCGGGATGCGCACCCGGACCTGATCGAGGCCGCCGACCTGGTCACCGAGATGACCAAGATCAAGCACCCGATGGACGCCGGCCGCAAGGGACAGCAGGGCATCGAATGGTGACGATCCCGCGGGTGGTGATCGCGGCGCCCGCCTCCGGGCACGGCAAGACCACGGTGGCCACCGGGCTGCTCGCCGCGTTCGCCCGCCGCGGCGTGCCGGTGGCGCCGTTCAAGGTCGGGCCGGACTACATCGACCCCGGCTACCACGCGCTCGCGGCCGGCCGGCCGGGCCGCAACCTGGACCCGGTCCTGGTCGGCGAGGAGCTGATCGGCCCGCTGTTCGCGCACGGCTCGCAGGGCGCCGAGCTGGCCGTCGTCGAGGGCGTGATGGGCCTCTACGACGGGCGGACCGGGGCCGGCGAGACCGGCTCCACCGCGCAGGTCGCCGAGCTGCTGCGGGCCCCGGTGATCCTGGTCGTCGACGCCGCCGCGCAGGGCCGTTCGGTGGCCGCCCTGGTGCACGGCTTCCGCAGCTTCGGCACCGTCCGGCTGGCCGGGGTGATCCTGAACCGGGTCGGCTCGGACCGGCACGAGCAGATCCTGCGCGACGCCTGCGAGGAGGTCGGCACCCCGGTGCTGGGCGCGCTGCGCCGGGCCGACGCGGTCGCCGCGCCGAGCCGGCACCTCGGGCTGGTGCCCGCGGCCGAGCGCCGGGCCGAGGCACTGGCCTCGGTGGACGCGCTCGCCACCCTGATCGCCGCCTCGGTCGACCTGGACGCGGTGGCCGCGGTCGCACGGTCGGCCCCGGCGCTGCCGGCCACGCCGTGGAGCCCCGAGGCGGAGGCCCCGGTGCCGGGCCGCCCGCGGGTCGCGCTGGCCGGCGGTCCGGCGTTCTCCTTCGCGTACGCGGAGACCGCCGAGCTGCTCGCCGGGGCCGGCGCCGAGGTGGTCACCGTCGACCCGCTGCGCGACGAGTCGCTGCCGGCGGGCACCCGCGCGCTGGTCGTCGGCGGCGGATTCCCCGAGGTGTACGCGGCCGAGCTGTCCGCGAACGAGCCGCTGCGCAAGTCGGTGCGGGAGCTGGCCGCGGCCGGCTTCCCGATCGCGGCCGAGTGCGCCGGGCTGCTGTGGCTGAGCCGGAGCCTGGACGGCGCGCCGATGTGCGGCGTGCTGGACGCCGAGGCGGCGATGACCCCGACGCTGACCCTCGGCTACCGGGACGCGGTCGCGCTGTCGGACAGCCCGCTCGCGCCGGCCGGGACCAGGGTCACCGGGCACGAGTTCCACCGGACGACGGTGCATCCGCGGTCCGGGGTGCTGCTGTCGCCGGCGTCCGGGGCGGCCTGGGCGTGGCGGGGCGGGGATCCGGAGGGCTTCGCGTCGGCGACCGTGCATGCGTCCTACCTGCACCTGCACTGGGCCGGCCATCGTGGACTGGCGGCGCGGCTGGTGGGTACGGCCGCGGGGTGATCGTCGTCGGGGTCGGCGCGCGGGCCGGGACCGGCCCGGCGGTGTTCGCGGCCGGGGTCGCGGCGGCGCTGGCCGCGGCGGGTGTGGACCGGGCCGAGGTGGGCGTGCTGGCCACTCTGGACCGGCGGGCCGCCGAGCCCGGGGTGCGGGCGTTCGCACGGGCCGCGGGCTGGCGCCTGACCGCCTTCACCGCGGCGGAGCTGGCGGCGGCCGCGAGCGAGCCGGCGGCGGCCGCGGGCGAGCGGGCGGCGGCCGCGGGCGAGCGGGCGGCGGCGAGCGGGCGGCCGGTGGCGGCCTCGGGCGAGCCGGCGGTGGTGGCCGCGAGCGGGCCGGTGGCGGCGACCGCGAGCGGGCGGGTGGCGGCGGCCTTGAGTGGGCGGGTCGCGGCTGCGGTCGGGACGCCGAGTGTGGCTGAGGCGGCCGCGTTGCTTGCTGCCGGGGGCGGGGCCGTGCTCGTGCTGCCCAAGACGATCATCGATGGCATCACCGTGGCGATAGCCCGACAGTCGTCGAACCCTTGCCCCTGAGCAAGCTTGTCCCCGGGCAAGTTTCCGCAGCTCAGGCTGTACGGAACAGATTCGTCCGAACATCCTGGAAGTGAAGGTTTTTCACTGCCCGGGCGCTGAAGATGGCTCCGTGGTTCCTGTGCAGCCCGTGCTGGGTAAACGAGTCTTCGCCCTGATCGTGGTGGTGGTCCTGGCCTTCACGCTCGGCGCCCACCCGTTCTCGGCCTCCGCCGCGGGCAGTCTGTCCACCTCCGCGCAGGCGCTGCGCGTCAGCGTGAGTGCGCTGAGCAACCTGCTGCTACCGCCGCTCACCCTCAGCCGGCCGACCTCCGCCCAGGCCTGGTCCGACGGCAGCAACACCACCGCCAGCCAGACGGTGGCCAGCGTCAACGTCGGTCTGGGCCTCGCCTCGATCGCGACCACCGGCGCGATCACCTCGATGGCCGGCCCGGCGGCGAGCGGCGGCGGCCGGGCGAACTCGAGCGTCGCCGGCCTGAGCCTGCTCGGCGCGAACGGCGTCGGCGCCGACGCCGTCTCCACCACCTGCATCATCAACGCGACCGGCATCTCCACCACCGTCAACGTCGCGAACCTGAAGGTCGGCGGCCAGTCGATCGCCAACCCGGACATCAACCTGGGGCTGAACATCCCGCAGGTGGCGAGCGTGACCATCGACAAGCGCACCGCGGTCTGGAACACCGGCACCGGCCAGTTCGACTACACGCTCCGGGCGATCGACGTGAGCCTGCTCAACGGCGGCCTCGCGGTGATCGCCAACGGCAGCATCGTGGTCGCCGAGTCGGTCTGCTCCGGCACCATCAAGCTCGGCACGATCGCCGTCGACCAGGTGCAACTCGCCCCGGGGCAGTCCGGCACGCCGGCCGTCACGGTCACCAACACCGGCGACGCGGCCGCCCCGGGCACCACTGTCAAGATCCCGCTGCCCGGCTCGCAGTACGTCCTGGACCAGCCCACCGTCACCGGCGGCGGCACCTGCACCACCGACTCCAGCAACGTGGTCTGCAGCGGCGTGACGATCCCCGGCAACGGCAGCGTGAAGGTCTCGCTGCCGGTGAAGCTGAAGGCGTCCGCGGCGAGCAACACCACCGACTGGAAGCCGGCCGCCGGCGACATCACCGCGACCAGCATTCCGATCGCCGCGTCGCCGTCGGCCAAGATGACCATCTCGAACGCGACGACGCCGGCGCTGGTCGACGCGGTGGGGCGGAGCACCGGCAGCGGCTCGGTCACGGTGAACCAGGTGACCCTGCCGGCCGGCAAGACCGCGACCGGCGGGGTGCGGATCACCAACGACGGGCCGTCCGACGCGAGCGCGCGGATCACGATCCCGATCGGGAACCGGCCGGCCGGCGTGACGGTGGACTCCGCGGACGTGGGCGGCAACCCGTGCACGGTCGACGCGTCGAACATCGTCTGCGACCCGGTGACCGTGCCGGGGGGTGACAACGTGACGGTGAACGTCCGTACGTCGGCGACCGCGAACACCCCGGTCGGCACCAACTGGGACCTGGCCGGGATCACCGCGCCGCTGAACGGCACCCCGGTCACCGGCCAGGGGCGCCTGCTCACCATCGGCAGCCCGGACGTCAACCTGGCCGGCGGCCTGGCGATCACCCCGGCCACCGCGATCCCCGGTGGCGCCCAGGCGACCGCCACGGTCCAGGTCACCAACGCGGGCGCGGCGGTCGCCGCCGGCACCACGATCACCGTCCCGGCGCCGCCCACCGGGTACGCCCTGGGCCCGGTGAGCACCACCGGCGGCGGCACCTGTGTCGCCGGCGCGACCACGATCACCTGCCAGAACGTCAGCATCGCGGCCGGCCGGACGATCACCGTGTCGCTGCCGGTCACGGTCGGCCCGTCGATCACCGCGCCGTGGACCGTGGCGGCCGGCACCCCGATCACCGCCGCCTCCGGGAACTCGTCCGCCACCACGAGCGGCACCCTGGTCACCCTCGCCCCGCGGCACACGCTGGGGGTCACCGCGACCGGCCCGGCCGACGGCACGGTCAGCCCCGGCCAGAGCACGACGATCACCGCGAACGTCTACAACCAGGGCCCGTCCGACGCCCGGCAGGACACGTTCACGGTGATCGCCCCGCCGAACACCACGTTCGGCTCGATCACCGGCACCCCGACCGGCCAGCTCTGCGCCGCCGTGAACCTGCACCCGGACCAGCTCGGCTGCACCGCGGACGTGCCGGCCGGCGGCGCCGGGCTGTCGCTCACCCTGCCGCTGTCCGTCTCGGCGCTGGCCAACCCGGCCACCCCGCTGACCGGCGGCTGCCTGAGCCTGGACAACGACACCTCCTGCGCCGGCCCGAACGACCCGGCCCTGCCCACGATCGTGCTGCGCAGCGCGCTGTCCGCCCGGCTGGCCGCGACGTTCATCCCGGCCACCATCACCCCGGGCGCGTCCGGCACCGGCAAGCTGAGCCTGAAGTCCACCCAGAACGAGACCGGCGTCGCGATCAGCATCCCGACCGGCCAGCTGCCCGCCGGCTTCACGCTGGGCACGCCGGCCGTGCCCGGGCCGGGCAGCTGCGTCACCGGCGCGAGCTCGATCGACTGCACCGGCATCGCGCTGACCGCGAACGTGGCCAAGGACATCTCGGTGCCGGTCACCGTGGCCGCCGGGGTGCTGCCGCCGAAGGTGTGGCCGGTGACCGGCGCGACGATCACCGCCGGCAACGAGACCGCGGCGGCGTCCGGCGCGCTGGCCGGCACCGGGAACGTGTCGTACGCCCTGACCGCGTCGGCCACCGCCCCGGCCGACGGCAGCGCCGAGCCGGGCGACCTCACCTCGATGACGTTCGGCGTCACCAACAGCGGCCCGTCGAACGCGCCGGCGGCCACCTTCAACGTGGTCGCGCCGGCCGGCACCACGTTCGAGGGCACCCCGCCGGGCATCTGCCAACTCAGCGGGGCAAAGCTGCTGGTCTGCACGACCACCCTGAACGGCCAGGCCCCGGGCAACGCGACCGGCACGCTCACCGTGCCGCTGCGGATCGCCGCGAACGCCGACCCGGATCAGCCGGTCACCGGCGGGTGCGTGGACGTGGACGGGATCCCCGGCTGCGGCGGCTCCCCGGACCAGGCCGTCCCGGCGTTCGGCCTGCGCGTGCCGTTCAGCTCGCAGGTGTCCGTGGCGGCGGACCGGGCGGACGTCGTACCCGGGCAGTCGTCGACCGCGACCCTGAAGATCACCGCGACCCACAACGATCTCTCCGGGGTCACCGTGAGCATCCCGACCGGCGCCCTGCCGAGCGGCCAGCTCTCGGTCTCGAACGTCACCTCGGCGAACGCCACCTGCGTGCCGGCCACCGGGCGGTACGACTGCACCGGCCTGGCTGCCCACCTGGGCGACACCGCGACGATCCGGGTGACGGTCGCCGCGCCGGCCGCGGCCACCCCGGGCGGCAGCTGGTCCCCGGCCGTCCAGGTCTCGACCGCCACGCCCCAGTCGCTGACCGCGACCGTCGAGCTGGCCCGGGTCGCCGCCGCCCAGCCGGTCCTCGGCGCCACCGTCGCCCTGAGCGCGCCGCAGGCGATGCCCGGCGGCGCCCTGATGCTGAACCTGGGCCTGACCAACGCCGGCCCGTCCGACGCGGTCGGCACCCCGGTCACCGTGTACGCCCCGGCCGGCACCACCTTCGGCGACCTGACCGCCCTCGCGGCCGGCACGATCTGCACGGTCAGCCCGGACGGGGCCCGGGCCACCTGCCGGATCACCCTGGCCGCCGGCGCCGGGCCGCTGGCGATCAGCCTGCCGCTGCAGGTCGGTACGAACGTGGTCCCCGGCAAGTCGATCGTCGGCGGCTGCGTCGACCTGAACGGCAGCACCACCTGCACCTCCGCCGACGCCGCGATCCCGGCCATCGTCATCGGCACGCCGCTGCAGCAGCGCCTGACCATCGCCACCACGGCGGCCCAGACCGTGCCCGGCCGCGCCGACGACACCACGATCACGCTCACCTCGAAGACCGGGGAGAGCGGCCTGTCCGTCACGATCCCGCTCGGCACCGCGCCCACCGGCACGTCGATCACCACCGCGACCGTCTCCGGCGGCACCTGCGCCGGCGTCGGCACCGCGACCGTCACCTGCAGCGGCATCGCGCTGACCGCGAACACCCCGGGCACGATCACGCTGCACGTGGTGTCGGCGCCGACCGGGGTGGCCGGGACATGGACGGCCACCGGCATCCAGGCGGCCGCGGTCGGCGAGACCGGCCGGGCCACCGCGAACGGCACGGTCGCCGTGGTCGGCGCGCCGGTCAGCACGCTCACCGCGACCCCGGCCACGGTCTCCCCGGCCGCCGGCACCCTGGTCGTGCCCGGCCAGATGACGGTGACCGTGACGGTCACCAACAGCGGCCCGTCCGCCGCCGCCCCGGCCGTGTTCACGGTCAGCGCGCCGACCGGCACCACGTTCGGCACCCTGCCGGCCACCTGCACCGCGAACGTCGCGAACACCGTGGCCACCTGCAGCCTGCCGCTGGCCGCGCTGGCCGGCACCGGCGCGCTGGCCTTCCCGGTCAACGTGCCGGCCGGCGCCGACCCGTTCCGCCCGGTCACCGGCGGCTGCCTGGACCTGGACGGGCTGGCCGGCTGCACCGGCCCGAACGACCAGGCGATCCCGGACCTCACGCTCAAGGTGCCGTTCGACCGGACCGTCTCGGTGAGCAGCACCCCGGCGACCGTGGTGCCCGGCCGGACCGGCGCCGCGACGCTCACCCTGACCGCGGAGAACGGCGCGCTCAGCGGCCTCACCGTGCTCGTCCCGCAGCCCAGCCCGGCGAACGGGATCACCGTCACGTCGGTCAGTGCGGCCGGCGCGACCTGCAACCCGGCCGGGCCGGCGTTCCAGTGCACCGCGGTCGCGGTCGGCGCCACCACGTCGACGCCGGTCACCGTGAACCTGTCCGCCGCCGCGGTGGCCACCCCGGGCACGGTCTGGAGCCCGGCCGGCATCGTGGTGGGCCAGGGCAGCGACAGCCTCACCGTCACCCGGAAACTGGCCACCGTCGGGCCGGCCGACGTGGTGCTCGGCGCGTCGGTCGCCCCGATCGGGTCGATCGAGCCGGGCAAGGGCGGCACCGCGACCGTCACCGTGACCAACAGCGGGACCTCGAACGCGACCGCCGTGACCTACCAGGTCGTCCCGCCGGCCGGCGCCACCCTCGGCCCGGTCGCCGGGTGCGTCGCGGTCCCCGGCACCAACCGGCTGACCTGCACCGTCGCGACCCTGATCGCCGGCGGCAGCAGCGCCGTGGCGATCCCGGTCACGGTCGACGCGAGCGCCGGCCCGGGCACCACGCTCACCGGCGGCTGCGTCGACCTGGACAACGACGGCGGCTGCCGGATCCCGCCGGACGTGGCGCTCGGCTCGATCCTGGTGGCCACCCCGTTCAGCCGGCAGATCAGCGTCGGCGTGGTCCCGGCCGCGGTGGTCCCGTCCGGCACCGGCACCGCGCAGATCCAGGTCACCTCGTCCCTGCCGCAGGGCAGCCCGCTGACCGTGACCGTCCCGGTCGGCAACCTGCCCGGCGGCTGGAGCATCACCGGGCCGGCCCTCGACGCCGGCCACAGCGGCAGCTGCACCGGACCGACCGGCGGCGTGGTGACCTGCACCGTCCCGTTCGCCGCGGCCGGCACCGCGACCGTCTCGCTGCCGGTCACCCTGACCGCGGGCGCGGCCGCCAGCGAGGTCTGGACGGTCACCGGCATCCAGGTGAAGAACAGCGCGAACGAGGTGGTCAGCGGCGGCGGGGTGGGCGGTGTGGCCGGGACGCTGCCGTACGTCCTGGGGGCCACGGTCGCCCCGCCGAACGCCGACACCGTGCTCCCGGGCGGCACCGCGACGGTGACCGCGACCGTCACCAACACCGGCGGCGGGGCCGCGACCGCGATCCCGGTCACCGTGATCGCCCCGACCGGCACCACGTTCGCCGGCACCGGGCTGCCGGCCGGCTGCACCCCGCAGTCGGCCACCACGCTGAGCTGCCTGATCACGCTGGCCGGCGGCGCGCACACCGACCTGGCGCTGCCGGTGGTAGTGCCGAACCCGCCGCCCGCGACCACGGTCACCGGCGGCTGCGTCGACCTGGACGGCAACGGCCGCTGCGACCCCGCCGACCCGTCCCTGACCGGGGCGGCCGGGCTGGTCCTGCGGACGCCGCTGACCGGCGTCCTCACCGCGACCAGCACCCCGACCACGGTCACCCCGGGCCGCACCGGCACCGCGACGGTGACGCTCAGCGCCACCGCGGTCCGCGACGACCTGACCCTGACGATCGGCGCGGCCGGCCGCCCGACCGGCCTGTCGATCACCGCCGCGACCGTCGCCGGCACCCCGTGCACGATCAGCGGTGACGTCGTGACCTGCGCCGACGTGGACATCGCGAACGGTGGCACGGCCCCGGTCAGCCTGACCGTGGCCGCCGACCCGTTCGCGAACCCGGGCGACGCCTGGATCCCGGCGATCGCCCTGAAGCAGGGCACCTCGGACACCGCGACCCTGGCCGAGCAGATCGCCACGGTCGGCGCCGCGGACAACGGCACCGGGATGACCGTGACCGTGGGCGTGCCGGCCAACGGCGCGCTGCTGCCCGGCGGCAGCAACGTGCTGCGGGTGACGATGACCAACCCCGGCCCGTCGGCGAAGCTGAACGCCAAGGTCGCGTTCCGCGCGCCGGACGGCACCACCTTCGGCACCCTGGACACGCCGGCCTCGGACTACTGCGTCCGGGCCTCGGCCACCCTGGTCACCTGCGCGGTCGACCTGGGCGTCGAGTCCCGCCAGTTCCGGCTCCCGATCGACGTGCCGGTGACCGCCACCCCGGGCGACACGATCAGCAGCGGCGGCTGCGTCGACCTGGGCAGCGACGGCGTGTGCGGCAGCGGGGACGCCACCATCGCGGCGTTCACGCTGGGCAAGCCGTTCAGCGCGCAGGCCGTGCTGAGCCTGACCCCGGCCACCATCGTGCCGGGCACGACCGGCACCAGCCAGGTACGCCTGACCGCCGACCGCTCGCTGACCGGCCTCACCGCCACCGTCCCGCTCGACCTGCCGCCGGGCCTCACCCTGGTCGGCGCGGCCGGCCCGGTCGGCTCGTCCTGCACGCTGACCGGCACGATCGTCTGCACCGGCGTGTCCGCCTCGACCGGCGCCGCCGACCTGATCGGCGTCACGCTGCGGGCCGCCCCGGGGATGACCGCCGGGACCACCTGGACGCCCGGCCAGCCGATCGTGCTGACCAACTCGACCGGCGCGACCTCGCAGGTCAGCGGCGTGCTGGCGCGGACCGGCGCGCCGAGCTCGGCGGTCACCTTCGCGGTCCTGGTGCCGGCCACGGTCGCGCCGGGCAGCGACGCCCCGGTGACCGTGACCCTGGCCAACCCGGGCCCGTCGAACGCCACCGACGTCGTCTACCGGGTGAAGGCGCCGGCCGGCGCCACCTTCGGCACGCCGCTGACCGGCCCGGCGCTCACCGCCTGCGCCACGGTCGGCGACGACCAGCTGGACTGCAAGGTCACCCTGGCGGCCGGCGCGGCCCCGGCGCAGTGGACCCTGCCGGTCCGGATCCCGGCCAACGCCGACCCGGACACCGACCTGATCGGCGGCTGCGTCGACACCAACCACGACAACAGCTGCACCGGCGCGGACACCCCGCTGCCGGCGATCCACCTGACCCCGACGCTGAACAGCACCACCGTGCCGATCACCGCCACCTCGGTGGAGATCGTCCCGGGCCGTACCGGCACGCTGACCGTCACGGTGAACGCCACCCGGGCCCGGACCGGACTCACCGTCAGCATCCCGCTGGGCGGCCTGCCGGCCGGCATGACGATCAGCCAGGCCCAGGTCGCCGGCGGGCAGTGCGCCGTCCTGACCGCCGAGGTGAACTGCACCGGCGTCGACGTCGCGGCGAACGGCGCCCGGGCGATCACGCTGAACGCGGCCGTGCACGACGGCGCCCACCCGGGCGACACCTGGAGCCCGACGGTGCTGGTCACCCTCGGCAACCAGGCGACCGACCGGACCGTGCAGGTGGCCGGCGTGGGCGCGCCCGACACGGTGCTCTCGGTCGGCGTGGAGCCGCCGGCGACCGGCACCCTGGCGCCCGGCGACTCGGGGACGATGACCGCGACGGTGACGAACACCGGCAGCTCGGTGGCGCGCAACGTGCGGTACACGTTCCGGGCCCCGGCCGGTGTCACGTTCGGCACGCCGACCGGCACGCTCGCCGCGAAGTGCACGCTCGGCCCGGCCGGCGCCACGATGACCTGCGTGACCGACGTCAACGGCAACGCCCGGACCCAGCTCGCGCTGCCGATCACGGTGTCCGCCGGCGCCGACGTGCACACCCCGCTCAGCGGCGGCTGTGTCGACACCGACACCAGCGGCACGTGTACGGCCGCGGACGTCCCGATCGGCCCGATCCAGCTGGCACTGCCGCTCGCCGAGCGGGTCACGGTCAGCACGACGGCGGCGACGGTCGTGCCGGGCGGGAGCGGGGCCGCGGTCGTACACCTCAATGCTCTTGGACCGGTGGCGAACGCGACCGTGACCGTACCGCTGAGCTCGCTGCCGTCCGGCGTCGTCGTCGGCACGGTGACCGGTCCCGGCGGCGCGGCCTGCACGGCGTCGGCCACCGACCTGGTCTGCGGCCCGGTGAGCCTGGTGACCGGCGACAACACGGTCACCCTGCCGCTGCAGGTGAGCGGTACGGCCGGCGCGGGCGACACCTGGACGGCGGCCGGGATCACCGTGACCGCGGGCGGGGAGACCGCGACCGGCGGCGGGCCGCTGCTCACCGTCGGCGCCGCCACCGCCCGGGTCACCTGGGACGTCACCACGCCCGGCGGCGGCACGGTCAAGCCCGGCGCGATCCGGACGGTCACCATGACCGCCACCAACCACGGCCCGGCCGGCGCCCACCACGGCACCGCCACCCTGGTCGCGCACCCGCACACCACCGTCGGCGACCTCTCCGGCACCGTCGCCCGGGACTGCCGGGTGACCGGCGACACCGTGCTGACCTGCACCTATGACCTCGACGCGGCCGAGTCGGTGACCTGGACGGTGCCGCTGATCGTGGACGGCGACGTCGAGGAGGGCGCCACCCTCGACGGCGGCTGCGTCTCCCCGGACGGCGACGCCACCTGCGGCAGCGGCGACGTGATGCTCGACGAGTGGACGGTCGACCAGCCGCTGCGGGACAACGGCACGATCGCCCTGGCCGGCGCGATCGTCCCGGCCGGCGAGTCCGGCACCGCGACCGTGACGATCCGGACCACGACCGCGTTCGACGACCTCACCCTGACCGTCCCGCTCGACGACCTGCCCGACGAGATCGAGGTGACCGGGGCGACCCTGGGCGGCACCACCTGCCCGGTCGGCGACGCGATCGTCTGCGACGGGATCACCCTGGCGGCCGGCACGCCGCGCGCGCTGGAGCTCGCCGTGACTGTCGATGCGACGGCCACCAGGAGCACGGTCTGGCGGGCGACCGGCATCACGCTGGCCGACCCGGCCGACGCCGCCGACGCGATCACCGCGTCCGGGCAGCTGGTCGCGACGGTCGCGACCGGGTCCGTGGTGAGCGTCGCGACCGGCGCGTGGTCGGTCACCGAGCCGGCCCGGACGCAGACCACGGTCGTGCCGGTGACGCTGCACAACGCCGGGCCGGACAAGGCCGACCCGTACCGGTTCACCGTGGTGCTGCCGGCCGACACCGGTCGCGGCAGGCTCCCGGCCGGCTGCACCGCCGGGGCGAGCGCGCGGGTCGTCACCTGCGCGGTCACCATCGCGGCCGGCGCCACCACGAAGCTGCTGTTCCCGGCGGTGGTCGACGCCGGCGCGACGCCGGGCGCCACGCTCACCGGCGGCTGCCTGCACCAGGCCGTCAGCGCCGCGCTGAGCTGCGACGGCGACACCGACCTGACGCTGCCCGACCTGACCGTCGGCCGCTGGGACGTGGACCTGGACGTGCAGTACCGCGGCGGCACGGTGACCACCAAGCCGGGCGCCGGCCCGGTGATCCGGCTGCCGTACCGCAACCGCGGCACGGAGACCGCCGACAACGTGCGGTTCACCGTCGTGCCGCCGGCCGGGATCACGGTGAGCAAGGCCGAGATCGAGGTCGCCGCGGTCGGCAGCGAGGTCAGCACGACCGTCCAGGCGACCACCGTCGAGGCGATCTGTGTGCCGGCCACCGACGTCGCCGCGAACGCGGTGATCTGCGACGCGCCCGACTCGGTCGCCAACTCCGGCAACGACCTGCTGGTCAGCCTCGCGGTGGGCAGCGGGGCGCGGAACGGGACGCGGTCGATGCAGGTCACCATCAGCACGACCGACCAGGACGGCTACGTCGACGACAACACGGTCGCGGTGCCCCTCAGGATCACCGGTGGCACGAGCGGCGGTGACGACGACGGGGACTCCGGGACGATGCCGGTGACCGGCGTGCAGATCACCGGCATGGTGCTGCTCTCCAGCGTGATGATCGGGACCGGCGCGACCCTGGTCGTCCTGACCCGCAACGGCCTGCCGCTCGGCGCGCCGGGCGCGGTGGTCCGGCGCGAGCCGATCCGCCTCAACGCGGACCTGACCGCGGAACTTCCGGTGCGGCGGGCGGGGCGCTGGGGGCGGTTCCGCCGGGGTCGCTGACAATCACGATCAAAACCGATTTCCCGGTACGGCGGGGGAGCGCCCCGTCCGTACCGGGAAAGGGTCTTGAATTTGCGGCCGTCAGGCCCCCACCGGCCACTCGTGCACCGGAATGTTCTCGTGCATCAACGGCAGGTAGCGCCGCAGCATCTCGTGCAGCGCCCGCTGCCGGTCCAGACCCTGTTTCTCCAGCTCGTGCAGCGTGTCCACCTGCCACGACGAGCCGTTCTGCTGGCGCAGGCAGCGCTGCTCGATGATCCCCAGCAGCCGGTCCCGCTGGGCCGGCGAGACGCCCCACCGGTCCAGGCCGTCGGCCGCCTGGGGGAGCAGCCGGCGCAGCACCAGCTCGGTCACCGGCACCGTGCCGACGCCCGGCCAGAACACGCTGGCCTCGATGCCGTGCCGGGCACAGGCGTGGAAGTTCTCCTCGGCGGCGCGGAAACTCAGCTGCGTCCAGACCGGCCGCTCGGCCTCCGCCAGGCTCCGCGCGAGGCCGTAGTAGAACGCCGCGTTCGCCATCGTGTCGGCGACCGTCGGCCCGGCCGGCATCACCCGGTTCTCCACCCGCAGATGTGGTCGGCCGCTCACCACGTCGTAGATCGGCCGGTTCCACCGGTAGACCGTCCCGTTGTGCAGCCGCAGCTCGCTCAGCGCCGGGATCTCGCCGCGTTCCAGCAGGTCCGCGGGGTCGTCCTGGTCGCAGATCGGCAACAGCGCCGGGAAGTACCGGACGTTCTCCTCGAAGAGGTCGAAGACGCTGGTGATCCAGCGTTCCCCGAACCAGACCCGCGGACGTACGCCCTGGGCCCGGATCTCCTCCGAACGGGTGTCGGTGGCCTGCTCGAACAGCGGGATCCGGGTCTCCCGCCACAACTCCCGCCCGAACAGCAGCGGCGAGTTCGCGCCCAGCGCCACCTGGATCCCGGAGATCACCTGCGAGGCGTTCCAGTACGCCGCGAACTGCGCCGGACTGACCTGCAGGTGGAACTGGGTGCTGGTGCACGCGGCCTCGGGCGCGATCGTGTCGGTGGTGACCGCCAGCCGGTCCACCCCGTCGATCCGGATGTCCAGATCCTCTCCCCGCGCCGCGAAGATCTGTTCGTTGAGCAGGGCGTACCGGGGATTCGCGGAGAGCGACTCACCGGTCAGGTGCTCGCGGCGCAGCGTCGGCAGGATCCCCACCGTCACCATGTGCACGCCGACCGTCCGGGCCTTGGCCTCGGCGTGGTTGAGGCTGGCCCGCAGGCTCTTCTCCAGGTCGGCGATGTCGTCCCCGCCGAGCCGCCGGGGCGGCAGGTTGATCTCGATGTTGAACTGGCCCAGCTCGGTCTGGAAGTCCGGGTCCGCGATCGCGCCGAGCACCTCGGCGTTGCGGAACGCCGGGTCGGCATTGCCGTCGATCAGGTTGAGCTCGATCTCCATACCGGTCATCGGCCGCTCGAAGTCGAAACGGGACTCGCGCAACATCGTCGCGAACACGTCCAGACTCCGGCGGACCTTCTGCCGGTAGCGGGTCCGGTCCTCCCGGGAAAACTCGGTTCTCTCGACTTTTTCACCCACCGGGCACCACCTTCTCCAGCCGTCAGCGGTGAGGGAGAACGGGCGTCGTCGCAGCGGTCCCCCCGGACTCATGATTACCGCTGTCGATGCCTGATCTCATCCCGGTAGGGCAGCATTTACGGGTGGTGGTTAACCGTGCGTCGAACATGGACGCCCCGGTACCCGATCGTCGCGGTTCCTACGCTTTCAGTGGAACAGGACGAACATCAGCGCCGCGACCACGACCAGCCCCGCGGTGGCCTGCAGCAACATCGCCGGGCCCAGGTGCGACCAGCGGGTCGGGATGCGCGGGGTGAGCGGCTGCATGGTGGTCAGGTTCACCACCTGCATCAGCTTCACCGGCAGGGTACGGTCACGCTGCGGCTCCGTGCGCACCTGGACCAGGTCCCCGCGGTGCATCGCCGACTGCGGCAGCTGCCCGTGCATCTCGATCTCGTAGGTCTGCCCGAGATCG